>NZ_JBWGIO010000002.1:0-594035 GCF_057784215.1 Mesorhizobium sp. CNPSo 4661
CCGGTGCTGGTCGGCGACCCCGAGCTTTGCAAGATGGCGAGCGACCGCCTGCTTGGCGTGCACGGCATCTACATCCAGCCGATCAACTACCCGACGGTGCCGCGCGGCACCGAGCGGCTGCGCATCACGCCGACGCCGTTCCATTCGGATGCGCTGATCGCCGAATTGCAGGACGCGCTGGTCGAGACCTGGGATGCGTTGGGCATTCCCTATGCCGGCTCCGGCCGTCCCGCCGTCGCCAAGACCGACCGGATCATTCCGCTGCTGGTGCCGAAGTCAGGCGGCTGAAGCCGTTTCAAACTCTACTCCGGCAGCCATCCGCTGCAACTTTGACTCACCGGAGCGAGTTTCAATTCGGGCTTCGTCGACGGCTCGGCTACACCGTCTTCATCCATTTCGCCAGGCGATGCGCCGCTTCCTCGAGCTGATCGAGGCGGCGGTGGAAGCATAGTCTGAGAAAGGCTTCGCCGCCGGGACCGAAGGCGGTGCCGGGCGCCAGGCCGACATTGGCGTTGTCGACGATGTCGAAGGCGGCTTTTCGGGAATCGGTGAGGCCGTCGACCCTGAAGAACAGATAGAAGGCGCCCTGCGGCACGGTGAAACGCGCCTTGCCGGTTTCGCCCAGGATGCCGCAGACGAGGTCGCGGGCGGCATGCGCGCGCTCCACCTGTTCGGCGATGAAGCCGTCACCCTCGTCGAGGGCGGCAACCGCGCCGCGCTGCATGAACTGGGCGACGCCGGAGTTCGAGTACTGGATCAGGTTTTCGAACACCTGCTGCAAGGCGGGATGGGTCTTGATCCAGCCGACGCGCCAGCCGGTCATCGCCCAGTTCTTGGAAAAGCTGTTGACGAACAGAATGCGGTCCTCGGGCGTGGCAATGTCGAGGAAGGACGGCGCGCGGCCATGGCCGTAGTGGAACAGCGAATAGATTTCGTCGGCAATGATCCACAGGCCCTTTTGGCGGGCGAGATCGAGGATCGCCTGGAGCGTCTCCCGATCGGCGGTCCAGCCGGTGGGGTTGGACGGCGTGTTGATGAACAACAGCTTCGTGCGTGACGTGATCGCGGCGGCGATCTTGTCCACGTCGCAGGACCAGCCATTGCCGGACTGGTCGAGGGTGACCGGCACCGGCACGGCGCCCGCCACGCCGGCGGCCGCGGCGAAGTTCGGCCAGGCGGGCGAGAGGTAGATAACCTCATCGCCGCTGCCGGCGATCGCGTCGATAGCCAGCTGGATGGCATGCATGCCGGATCCGGTGACGATGAATTCTTCCTCGGCGAAGGTCTTGCCGAAGTGCCTGGCGTAGTAGCGGGCGAGCGCCTGCCTGAGCGCGGGAATGCCCCTCTGCCAGGTGTAGAAAGTCTCGCCGTCGGCCAGTCCCTTGGCGGCGGCATCGCTGATGAAGGCCGGCGTCGGCAGATCGCCCTCACCGGCCCAGAGCGGGATCAGGCCTTCGCGCAGGCGGCCATGATTGACGACGGCGACAATGCCGCTTTCAGGGGCAGCTCGGGCCTCGGTGCGCAAGGTCTCGATAAGGGTCATGGGCAAAATCCATATTCGTCTCGTGAGCGCTCTTACCAGATCGCCAAACGGAAAACCCCGGCCGCGGGCGGCCGGGGTTTTGGTCCAGAGCGCCCGCTCTGCGTTATCTCTTGGCGAGCAGGTCGCGGATTTCGGTCAGAAGCTGCACATCGGCAGGCGGCGGCGCGGCGGCAGGGGCCGGCTTTTCGCGCTCAAGCCGCCTGCGCATATTGTTCACGGCCTTGACCATCAGGAAGATGATAAAGGCCAGGATCAGGAAGTTCAGCACCACGGTGATGAAGCTGCCATAGGCAAAGACCGCGCCCTCTTTCTTGGCATCGGCCAGCGTGGCCGAATGGACGTTCGAGGACAGTCCGAAGAAGTAGTTGTTGAAGTCCAGCCCGCCGAAGATCGCGCCGACGATCGGCATGATGATGTCATTGACAAGCGATTCGACGATCTTGCCGAAAGCGGCGCCGATGATGACGCCGACGGCCAAGTCCATCACATTGCCCTTGGAGATGAATTCCTGGAATTCTTTCAGCATTCGACCCTCCTTGCATCACGGGCCGCGCTGCCGCCTCTCCAGTGTCCTTCGACGCCGACCCAAGGTTCACAATAACAAAAACCCCCGGTTGCAAAACCAGAAAATGAGCCAAGGCACCGGTTTGTGTTTACATAGCGTCATCAAGCACATATGCGCCGAAAGCCGCGATGGACTTGGGCTCCAAGCTGTGATTGCGTCTAGCCCAGGCCAGGGTGGAGACCGACTTTGAATCAAGAATAGAGCATGATGTCGCCCGAAAACCGCTTCCCACTTTTCGGCATCATGCTCCAGGGAGGAAGTGCGGACCGTGCAAGGCTGGTTCGTCGTCATCATCGCGATCGCCTATGTGACGCTGCTTTTCGCCATCGCCAGCGTCGGCGACCGGCGTTCGGCTACCATCGGCCTGGGCCGGGCACGGCCTTTCATCTATGCGCTCAGCCTGGCCATCTACTGCACTTCCTGGACCTTTTTCGGCTCGGTCGGCCTTTCCTCCGAGCGCGGCCTCGAATTCCTCGGCATCTATACCGGTCCGGTGCTGGTCTTCGTGTTCGGCTTCCCGCTGCTCAACCGCATGATCCGGCTGGCAAAAAGCGAGAAGATCACCTCGATCGCCGACTTCCTCGGCGCCCGCTACGGCAAGAGCTTCACAGTCGCGGCGATCGCGACGCTGATCGCAACCGTCGGCGCGGTGCCCTACATCGCGTTGCAGCTCAAGGCGATCTCGGGCTCCGTCAGCCTGATGGTCGAGCACTATACCGGCTCGCCGCCCTCCTTCGATCCCTTCGTCAGCGATATCTCGCTGGTGGTGGCGATGCTTTTGGCGCTGTTCGCGGTGCTGTTCGGCACCCGCCATGCCGACGCCACCGAACATCAGGACGGGCTGGTGCTCGCGGTGGCGGTCGAGACCGTGGTCAAGCTCGCCGCCTTTCTCGCCATCGGCCTGATGGTGACGTTCCTGATCTTCGGCGGCCCCGGCGACATGTTCGCCAAGCTCGCCGGAAACGGCCAGGTGCGCCAGGCCATGAGCTACAGCACCTCCCTGGCCACCTGGCTGGTGCTGACTGGCCTCAGCGGCTTTGCCGTGCTGATGCTGCCGCGGCAGTTCTACGTCACGATCGTCGAGAACCGCAGCGAGGCGGAACTGCGCACGGCGACCTGGGTGTTCCCGCTCTATCTCGTGGCGATCAACCTCTTCGTGCTGCCGATCGCCTTTGCCGGCTTGTCGCTGGTCGGCACCAAGACCAGCAGCGACCTTTACGTGCTGTCGCTGCCGCTGCTCAGCGGGCATGACCTGCTGGCGATGGTCGCCTTCGTCGGCGGCCTGTCGGCGGCGACCGCCATGGTGATCGTCGAGAGCGTCGCGCTGTCGATCATGATCTCCAACGATCTCGTCATCCCGCTGTTCGTGCGGCGCGTGCTCAAGACCAGTTCCTCGGAGAACGAGGACTGGTCGACGCTCATCCTCAACGTGCGCCGCGCCTCGATCTTCATCATGCTGTTCATCGCCTTCCTCTATTATCGCGAGAGCACCAACAGCGCGCGGCTGTCGTCGATCGGCCTGATGTCGTTTGCCGCGATCGCGCAATTCGCGCCGGCGCTGATCGGCGGCCTGATCTGGCGCCGCGCCAATGGCCGGGGCGCAGCACTCGGCATGGTCGCCGGCATCGCCGTCTGGAGCTACACGCTGCTACTCCCCTCGTTGGTCGGTCCCGCTTCCGGCATCGTCGCCCATGGGCTGTTCGGCTTCGAGGCGCTGAGGCCGCAGGCGCTGTTCGGCACCGTCGGCGAGCCGCTGAACCATGGCGTGCTGTGGAGCCTCTCGGTCAACGCCCTGTTCTTCGTGCTTGGATCTCTGTCGCGAGCATCGGTACCGCTGGAGCGGATCCAGGCGGCGATCTTCGTGCCGCGCGAGGCCGGCCCGATGCCGAGCCTCAGGCGCTTCCGCACCGCCGTCACCGTCAACGACCTGAAGGATACGATCTCGCGCTATCTCGGCGTCGAGCGCACGGAGCGCTCGTTCCAATCCTTCGAGAGGGACGCGAAAGTCTCCCTGCACGGCACCGAACAGGCCAGCATGGATGTCATCCGCTTCTCGGAGCAGCTGCTGGCGAGCGCCGTCGGCTCTTCCTCGGCGCGGCTGATCCTGTCGCTGCTCTTCCGCCGCAACGATCGCGATTCCAAGGATGCCTTCAAGCTGCTCGACGACGCCACCGAGGCGCTGCAACACAATCGCGACCTCTTACAGATCGCGCTCGACCAGATGGAGCAAGGCATCACTGTCTTCGACCGCGATTTCCGGCTGATCTGCTGGAACCGGCAATACCGGCTGCTGTTCGACCTGCCGGACGAGATGGGCCAGGTCGGCGTCTCGCTCGACCGGATCCTGCGCCATCTCGCCGAGCGCGGCGATATCCCCGCCGACCAGCGCGTGACGACGCTCAACCGGCTGACCAGCTTCGCCGGCCCGTGGCAGATGGAGCTCAAGACCAGCGGCCGCATCCTGGAGCTGCGCTCCAACCCGATGCCCGATGGCGGCATCGTCGCCACCTATGCCGACATTTCCGGCCGCGTCGAGCAGGACCTGGCGCTGAAGCGGGCCAATGAATCGCTGGAGCAGCGGGTCAAGACCCGCACCATCGAGCTCACCCGCGTCAACGAGGAACTGGCGCAGGCGCAGATGCTGGCCGAGGAAGCCAATCTCGGCAAGACGCGCTTCCTCGCCGCCGCCGGCCACGACATCCTGCAGCCGCTCAACGCGGCGCGGCTCTATTGCTCGTCGCTGATCGAGAAGGCCGGCAAGGGACCGGCCGGGAAGGCCGCCGTCAACATCGAATCCTCCCTGGAATCGGTCGAGACCATCCTCGGCGCGGTGCTCGATATCTCGCGGCTCGACGCCGGCGCCATGAAGCCCGAGAACGCCGCCTTCAACCTCGGCGGACTGCTCGGCCAGATCGGCAACGATTTTCGCCCTTTGGCCGCTGAAAAGAAGCTCGAACTCACGATCATCCCCTCCTCGCTCGGCGTCATGACCGACCGCAACCTGCTGCGCCGGCTGATCCAGAACCTCGTTTCCAACGCCATCAAATACACGCGCCAGGGCCGCATCCTGGTTGGCGTGCGGCGGCGCGGCGAGCTGGCCGAGATCCAGGTGATCGACACCGGCATCGGCATTGCCGGCGACAAGCTCAACACGGTCTTTCACGAGTTTACGCGCCTCGACGAGGGCGTGCGCGAGGCCGAAGGCCTTGGCCTGGGTCTCTCCATCGTCGACCGTATCGCCAGGGTGCTGAGGCTCGAGATCCAGATCTTCTCCAACCCCGGCAAGGGCACGCGCTTTTCCGTGATCCTGCCGGTCGCGGCGGTGGCGGCGCCGCCGCGCGAGGCCGGCAAGGCGCCGGCCCGCTCCGCCTCGACGCTTGCCGGGCTCAATGTGCTGTGCATCGACAATGACGCGCGCATCCTCGACGGCATGCGGCTGCTGCTCGAAGGCTGGGGATGCCATGTCGAGACGGCTTCTGGTTCAGGCGATCTCGTGAAACCCGGCGCACCAAAGCCGGACCTGGTGCTTGCCGACTATCATCTCGACGGCAGCACCGGGCTCGATGCCGTCGCCACGCTGCGCGCCGCCTACGGACAGGACCTGCCCTGTGTGCTGGTCACCGCCGACCGCTCCAGCGAAGTGCGCGCGGCTGCCGGCCGGCTCGACATTCCCGTCGTCAACAAGCCGCTGAAGCCAGCGGTGCTGCGCTCGATGATGGCGCGTGTCAGGCCGCTGGCGCCGGCGGCGGAGTAGTCGCTGGCCGGTGCTTCAACCTCTACGTCCGAGACCTCTCAGATAAGCGCAGAACATGTCGGCGAGCGCTTCTCGGACCGGCAGCTTCAGATGGAGCTGTCGGCCATTTGCGAATTGCGGAACCGAGGCCTCGCGCCACTAGCAGGCGGACGGTGCTCGCGAAACGCCATGGCAAGGGTGCGCAACGCATCGCGCGACTGGGCGTCGGAGAGCGTGGACAACAGCACGATCTCCGATGCCGGCAGCGGCGGCAGGCCGAATTTGCGGCTGATCTCGATCGTGCCGGGCGGAACCAGGCGAGACGAGAAGGCGCCGGCGGCAAGGCCCGCCGACACGGCCTCCGCAACCGCGAAGGAGCCGCAGCCCAGGAAGACTTGTGTCCACGGTATACCGACCGCGTCGAGCGCGCCGGTGACGACGTCGCGGATGCTGCAGGAGGGCGAGGAGGCGGCCAGCCGCAGCGGCTCGCCAGCGCGGTAGACGAAGTCCGGCGTCGCGTACCAGCCGAAATGCTCGGGCGCCAGCACCTCGCCGTCACGGCGGCCGTCCCCACGCCGCACGATCGCCGCATCGAGATCGCCGCGATCGAAGGCGGCGAGCAGGTCGCGTGTGTCGTCAAGCCTGACCTCGATGGTCAGCGCCGGGTCATGCGCACTGAGCCGCGCCAGCAAGGTCGGCACCTCGGCGCCGCCGACATGGGTGGCGATGCCGAGCCGAAAATGGCGGCGAACAGCCGTAAGACTGGCGACAGCGCGGTCGTGCGCGGCAAGCAGCTCGCGCGCCGGCTCCAGGAAGACGGCACCGCGCGTTGAAAGCCGCACCAGCCGCGGCGTCCGCTCGATCAGTCTTTCGCCGATCCGGTCTTCCAGCCGCTTCAGCTTGACGCTGATCGCGCCCTGGGTGCTGCCAATGGCGTCGGCGGCGCGGGTGAAGCTGCGTAGGTCGGCGACAGTAACGAAGGCTCTTACCGCATCTACGTCCAGCGTCATGTCAGCTATCCTGTTTTGTTGTCTCTGAAATAGCCAACCATGCAATTCTAAAATGATCAAGCCTGCCTTAACTTGCGTTGGGCGTACAGCGGCAAACCATCCGGTTTCGCCCTGCCCCAAGAAATTCGAGAGGTTTGACCATGACTCCTGTCCTCACCCGCCGGGGCATCGTCGTTCTGTTCGCCGCATGTCTTGCCTGCCTGATGTTCGGGCTGGAGATATCGAGCGTTCCCACCATCCTGCCGACGCTGGAGCAGGTGCTCAAGGCGGACTTCAGGCAACTGCAATGGGTGATGAACGCCTATACGATCGCCGTCACGAGCGTGCTGATGGCGGTCGGCACCATTGCCGATCGTTATGGGCGCAAGCGCGTCTTCCTGGTCTCGATCGCCGCCTTCGGGCTTGCCTCGCTGATCTGCGGCCTGGCGGGCAACGTCTCGACGCTGATCGCCGCGCGCTTCCTGCAGGGGTTGAGCGGCGGCGCGATGCTGATCTGCCAGCTCGCCGTGCTGTCGCATGAGTTCCAGGACGGGCGCGAGCGCGCCGTGGCCTGGGGCTGGTGGGGCGTCGTCTTCGGCATCGGCCTCGGCTTCGGTCCGATCATCGGCGGCGGCATCGTCGCCGTGTCGAGCTGGCAGTGGGTGTTCCTCATCCATGTGGCGGTTGCGATCGTCGCCTTCGTGCTTGCCTTGGGAGGCGTCCATGAATCGATGGATCCGCAAGCGGGCAGGCTGGATCTCGCCGGCATCCTGACCTTGTCGCCTTCCGTCTTCTGCCTCGTCTTCTACATCACGCAGGGACCGGAGCTCGGATTTGCCAGCCCCGCCGCCCTGGCGATCCTTGGCCTGTCGATCGCGAGCTTCGTGGCGTTCCTCGTCGCCGAAAGGCTCAGCAAGCGGCCGATGTTCGACTTTTCGGTGTTTCGCATCCGCCCGTTTTCCGGCGCGATCGTCGGCTCGACGGCGATGAATATCAGCTACTGGCCGTTCATGATCTATCTGCCGATCTGGTTCCGTACAGGCCTCGGCCTCGACAGCTTCGCCACCGGCCTTGCCTTGCTCGCCTACACGCTGCCGACGCTGGTCATGCCGCCTTTGGCCGAGCGGCTGTCGCTGCGCTACCGGCCCGGCGTCGTCATCCCGGCGGGGCTCGCGATCATCGGCATCGGTTTCTTCCTGATGAAATGGGGCAGCGCCGCGGCCCATGCCAGCTGGCAGACCATGCTGCCGGGCTGCCTGATCGCGGGCGCTGGGCTCGGCATCACCAACACGCCGGTCACCAACACGACCACCGGCTCGGTTTCGCGCAACCGCGCCGGGATGGCGTCCGGCATCGACATGAGCGCGCGCATGATCTCGCTTGCGGTGAACATCGCGGTGATGGGCTTCATCCTGGCGAACGGCGTACTCTTCCATCTCATGGCCGCGCTGCCCGAGCTCGACAGCGCAAGACTCCGTCGGTTCGCCGAGGCGATCGCGGTCGGCAATCCGGTGCCGAGCCTGCCGGACGACGTCGCGCATGGCGCGCTGGCGAGCGGCTTTGGCTGGGTGATGCTCTATGGCGGCGTCGCCGTATGGATCATGGCGGCGATCGGCTTTGCGATCTTCGGGGCACGACCGGCGCGGCAGGAAGCGGTTCAGCGCCCGGACTGAAACGGACGGTCAGCCGACCGGCTGCAGCGGGTCGCCGCCGATCTTCGACAGCTGGATCACCGCCTGGGTGCGGCTGTCGACACCGAGCTTCTGCAGGATGGCCGAGACATGCGCCTTGATGGTGGCCTCGGAGACGCCGAGCTCATAGGCGATCTGCTTGTTGAGCAAGCCCTCCGCCAGCATGCCGAGCACGCGCGTCTGCTGCGGCGTCAGCGCCTGCAGGCGCTTGATCAGGTCGGAGATCTCCGGATCGCGCTCGACGCCGAGCTCGATGCCGGCGGGCGCGGCGATATCGCCGGCAAGCACCGCCTGCACGGCGGCGCGGATTTCTTCCATGCTGGCCGATTTGGAGATGAAGCCGGACGCTCCGAGATCGAGCGCGCGGCGGATGGTGACGGGATCGTCATGCGCCGACACCACCACCAGCGGCACCGCCGGATGGATACCGCGCAGCGAGATCAGGCCGGAGAGGCCGCTGGCGCCCGGCATCGACAGGTCGAGCAGCACCATGTCGACATCCTCGTTCGCGAGCACCAACGCCTTGGCGCTTTCGAAATCCCCTGCCTCATGGATGGCGGCAACGTCGCCGACGCCGGCCAGCGCCTCCTTCAGCGCGCCGCGAAAAAGCGGATGGTCGTCGGCAATGACGAAAGTGTGGCCCGACGGCAAATATTCCTCCCCCGATCCCATCATCATTGTGTGCTTCTTGCGGGGACCGGAATGATTATGCGGTGACGCGGCGCGTTTTCAAGCGGCAAAGGCCGCGCGCGGGGTTTTCCCCAACGGTTCGGCTCTTGTTTTGCGCAATTCCGGACGGAAAACCGCTATGCACTTTTCCTGGAATTGCGCCCTCGGTTCAGGTCTTCTGGTTCAGCTTGCCGCTGTCGCCGTCTTCCTTGTCCATGTCCTTGACGATGTCCTTGAAGGTCCGGAAGAACTGCTCCATATAGCCCATCGTCTTGTTGAAGTCCTCCTGGCTCGGCAGTTGCGATTCCAGCCGGGCCGAGAGCGAATTCTCGAGCTTGGCGACGCGCGCGTCGAGCGCCTTGACCGAATTGTCCAGCCGGTCGATCTCGTCCTGGTAGGCGGCCCGCTCGTCGGCCGCCATCTTGCAGACGAGCTGGCCTGAGCGCTCCTCGCAGATCGACATGGCGCCGGTCCTTGTGTCCATGCGGACATAACCGTCGGCGGACTTCTCCAGACGGTAGTGGTCGGTCTCCTCGGAATAGGCGGAAGCGGCAACCAGCGAGCAGAGCGCCGCGGGGATCAGGATGTGCTGCAGACGCATAGTGTCCTCCATGAGCCAGTGAAGGCGGGCTATCACAGGTTTGCGCCGGAAATGGGGAAGAGTCGAGCTTGAGCCTTCCCCGCACCTTCGGTTCGGACTATAGCGCGACAATGTCTCAGATTATCTACAAGATCGCCCCCGAGGCGCTTTGGCGCGAAGCCGAGAGGAACGGGCGCTTCATCGGCGCGCCGATCGACATCGCCGACGGCTTCATCCATTTCTCCACCGCCGGCCAGGTGCGCGAGACCGCGGCCAGGCATTTCGCCGGCCAGAGCGATCTGCTGCTTATCGCCATCGACGGGGCTAAGCTGGGCGACGCGCTGAAATACGAGGTGTCGCGCGGCGGCGCCCTGTTCCCGCATCTTTACGCTCCGCTCGCTCTCGATGCCGCCCTCTGGGTCAAGCCGCTGCCGCTCGGCGCGAACGGCCACGAATTCCCGGCGCTGGAGGGCGAATGAGCGTGCTCGACCGGATCGGCCAGAAGCTGCTTTTCTCCTTCGATCCGGAAACCGCGCACGGCATGTCGATCGCGGCTTTGCGCTGCGGGCTTCCGGTCGGCGCGACCACGACGCGCGACGCGCGTCTCAAAACCCGCCTCTGCAGCCTCGACTTCCCGAATCCGCTGGGCATGGCCGCCGGCTACGACAAGAACGCCGAGGTTCCGGACGCGCTGCTGGGGCTCGGCTTCGGCTTTGCCGAGGTCGGCACCATCACGCCGCAGCCGCAATCGGGCAATCCGAAGCCGCGCATCTTCCGGCTGATGGCGGACGAGGCGGTGATCAACCGGCTGGGCTTCAACAATGAGGGTCACGCGGCGGCGGAAAAGCGGCTTGCCGCGCGCAAGGGGCGGCCGGGTATCGTCGGCGTCAATATCGGCGCCAACAAGGACAGCGCCGACCGCATCGCCGACTATGAGCGCGGCGTCGCCCGCTTCGCGCCCTATGCGAGCTATCTGACCGTCAACATCTCCTCGCCAAACACGCCGGGCCTGCGCAACATGCAGGCGCGCGAGCAGCTCGGCGAATTGCTGTCGCGGGTGATGGCCGCGCGCGCCACCGCTCTTGCGCAACCGCCCGTCTTCCTCAAGATCGCGCCGGATCTCGTCGAGGCGGAGCTGGAAGACATCGCCGCCGAGGTCGCCGAGAAGGAAGTCGATGGCGTCATCGTTTCCAACACGACGCTGGCGCGGACCGGGTTGCGGAGCGGCGGCGTCGCGAATGAAACCGGCGGGCTCTCTGGGAAACCATTGTTCGAGCGTTCGACCGCGGTTCTGGCCCGGATGCGCAGGCTGCTTGGCCCGCAGATCGCGATCATCGGTGTCGGCGGCGTCGATTCCACCGAGGCGGCATTGGAAAAGATCCGCGCCGGCGCCGACCTCGTCCAGCTCTACACCGGGATGATCTACGCTGGACCAACGCTGCCGGGGCGCATCGTTGCCGGCATGGCGCGCTTTGTGGAGAAGGAGCGTCTCAAATCCATCGGAGAGTTGCGCGATACCGGCTGCGCAAGCTGGTCCGAACGACTCTGACGAGTTTCCGCCAAACCGGGAGGACAGACGATGGCCGAGGTTCTGAACTCTGTCGTGGACTCGATCGGTGGAACACCATTGGTCCGGCTCGACAGGCTGACGGCGCAGGCAGGCGTCGACGGCGCAATCCTCGCCAAGCTGGAATATCTCAATCCGGGCTTTTCCAAGAAGGACCGTGCGGCGCTTGGAATAGTCGAGGAGGCCGAAAGGTCCGGCGCCATCAAGCCGGGGCAAACGGTGGTCGAGCTTACCTCCGGAAACATGGGAACGGGGCTCGCGATCATCTGCGCCGTCAGGGGTTACCCCTTCGTCGCGGTGATGTCGAAGGGCAACTCCGAAGAGCGTGCACGCATGATGACGGCGCTCGGCGCGGAAGTTATCCTCGTAGACCAGTTGCCGGGGTCGGTGCCGGGACAGGTCTCGGGTGGCGATCTGGCGCTCGTCGAGCAGGTGGCCAGAGCAGTCACGGCGCAACGAGGCGCGTACCGCGCCGACCAGTTCCATCGCGACGGCAACTGGCTTGCGCATTATCACGGTACCGGGCCGGAAATCTGGGACGCCAGCCATGGCGCCGTCGACGCGTTCGTCGACTTCATCGGCTCGGGCGGCACATATGCCGGGGTGGCGAGGGCGCTCAAGGAGCGCAATCCCCTGATCAAGTGCTTCATCGTCGAGCCTGAGGGCGCCGCGGCGGCAGCCGGAGAGACGGTCACCCAGCCCGAACACCCCATTCAAGGCGGCGGCTACGCCATGCCGGACCTGGCATTCCTGAACAACGCGCCGGTCGATGGTTATCTCCAGGTGTCCGGCGACGAAGCGCGAGAGGCGACGCGCTTGCTCGCGCGCAGCGAAGGTATCTTCGGCGGCTTTTCCTCCGGGGCGAATGTGGCTGCCGCGCTGCGTCTCCTGCGCGGCGATCAATCAGGCAAGACGATCGCTGTCGTGATTTGCGACTCCGGGCTGAAGTACCTCTCGACCGACCTCTGGAGCTGAGAAAAGCTGGCGCTCGACCGGAGCCGAACAATGGGCGCTAAAATGCCGTGCGCACCCTGAGCCTGAGCACTGCAAGCAAGCTCACTCCCCGCACCAGCAGGAAGACATGCAGCGATGCCCACAGGCCGTTGTTGCCGAAGGCCGGCGCAAGCGTGATGAGCGCGGCGCTGAAGACGAGGAACGACAACAGCATCATGTTGCGCATGTCGCGCGACCAGGTGGCGCCGATGAAGACGCCGTCCATCTGGAAGGCGAGCACGCCGGTCAGCGCGGTGAAGGCCGCCCAGGGTAGATAGGCGTCGGCGATCGTGCGGACTTCTTGAGACGTCGTCACCAATGCCACAAGGTTTGCGCCCGCCGTCAGCAGGATGAGCGTGGCAGCGCCGGCGAGGCCAAAGCCCCAGATCAGCGTCAGCCGCACGGCCTGCCGGAACGGAGCCGGCGCATGCGCGCCGATGGCGCGGCCTGCCAATTGCTCGGCCGCCGTGGCGAAGCCGTCGAGGAAATAGCCGGCGATGAGGAAGAAATTCATCAGCACGGCGTTGGCGGCGAGCGTCACCGTGCCGAACTGCGCGCCCTGCCGGGTGAACAGCGCGAACGCGGCAAGCAACGAGAAGGAACGGATCATGATGTCGCGGTTGAGCGACAGCATCCGCCGGTAGGCCGGCAAATCGAGGATACGGCGGCGCGACGGCCGCTCCAGCTTGCGGAAGCGGGCGAGCACGATGGCAAGGCCAAGCAGCATGGCCAGGAACTCGCCGGTGACGGTTGCCCAGGCGACGCCGGCCACGCCCCAGCCGAGCTCGAGGCCGAGCAGGAAGCAGAGCACGATGTTGATGCCGTTGAGCACGGCCTGCAGCATCAGCCCGACCCCGCCTTCGCCGCGCCCCAGCACGTAGCCCAGTATGGCGTAGTTGATCAGCGAGAAGGGCGCGGCGAGCAACCTGATGCGGATATAGACCGACATCGCCGCGCTGACGCGCGGCTCGGCGCCCATGAACCACTGGCCGGCCACGGCAAAGAGCGGCGAAAGGGCGGCCAGTATGACGCCCGCGACGACCGCGATCAGCACGGCGCGCCAGAGCACCGCCTGTTCCTCCAACGGATCGCCGCGCCCGAAGGCCTGGGCGACGAGGCCGGTGGTGCCGGAGCGCAGGAAGTTGAAGGTGGTGAAGACGACGTCGAAGACCAGCGATCCCGCCGCCAGGCCGCCGAGCAAGGCCGCGTCGCCGAACTGGCCGACCACCGCCGTGTCGACGATGCCGAGCAGCGGCGTCGTCAGATAGGCAAGCGTCATCGGCACGGCGATCGCCAGCACTGAGCGGTTGGTGACGGCGAAGGATCTGGCGCCGGTTTGGGTTGCGTCCATTGCTGCCTGGCTGATTGCGGCTTGATCGTGGACCCGATGTGCCCCAGTTTGCCGGCGTCACGCAACCGCCATCCGCCGGACTGCCAACCGAATTTCAGACTTGGCTCAGACCTCCCGATCCATGCCGCTGCAGATCGTCCATCACCCAGACTATGACGCCGGCTTCGCCGTCAACCACCGCTTTCCGATGAGCAAATATCCGCTTTTGATGGCGGCCTTGCGTATGCGCGGGCTGGCCATGCCGGAAGCGCTCTCGATGCCGGAACCAGCACCGGCAGCAGGGCTGAAGCTTGCGCACGCGGCCGACTATGTCGACCAGGTGATCGCCTGCCGGGTGCCGGAGAAGATAGAGCGCGAGATCGGCTTTCCTATCGGTCCGCGCGTGTCGCTGAGGGCACAGCTCGCTACGGCGGGCACGGTGCTGGCCGCCAGGCTGGCGCTGAAACACGGCATTGCCTGCAACGCCGCCGGCGGCAGCCATCATGCCAGGCGCGCGCAGGGCGCCGGCTTCTGCACCTTCAACGATGTCGCCGTCGCCTCGCTGGCGCTGCTGGCCGAAGGCGCCGTCGAAAATGTCCTGGCTATCGATCTCGACGTGCACCAGGGCGACGGCACGGCCGACATCCTCAAGGACGAACCGCGCGCCTTCACTTTTTCCATGCATGGCGAGCGCAATTACCCGGCGCGCAAGATCGCCTCCGACCTCGACGTCGCCTTGCCGGACGGCACCGGCGACGACGCCTATCTCGAGCGGCTCGCCGCCATCCTGCCGGAACTATCCGGGAAAAGGCGCTGGGACCTCGTCTTCTACAACGCCGGCGTGGACGTTCATGCCGAGGACAGGCTCGGCCGGCTGGCGCTGAGCGACGACGGCCTCACCGCCCGCGAAGACATGGTCATCGGCCATTTTCGCGGCCACGGCGTGCCGCTTTGCGGCGTCATCGGCGGCGGCTATTCGACCGACGTGCCGGCGCTGGCGGCGCGCCACGCCATCCTGTTCGAGGTCGCATCCCGATACGCGTGATGCCAGGCCGGGCTATTTCCTGTAGCTGGCGATCCGAAGCAGGATGAACACCGGCACGACGATCGCCGCGCCGAGCAGGATATAGCCGAGGAAGCGGTCGATGGCGTGGAAGCCGAGATTCCACAAATCGACGAAGAACTGGCGGATGCCATAGAAGACGTCCATCGGCGACCAGCCGAAGGCATGCATGACGAGGCCGACGAGGAAGGAGACCACGAGCAGCTTCAGGAACACCCTGAGCGGCGTGTCGCCAAGAAAGCGCGTCAGTGCGGACAAGGCCATTCTCCGGTTCGAGCCGCCTGATTCGGCAGCGCGCTACCAGAGATACGCACTCGGTCGTCCGCCAGCAAGCTGCGCGGCCGCCAGGCAGTGCTTAATTTTGCGTAAACAAACATTCAGCAAATTGCTGAAAATAAACAGAAAAATCTTCACTTATCCGGCCCGCGCAATGTGCGTGCAATTTTCACCTGACAGATAGGTCCCGTCTTTCGAGCAGCGTGTCGCACCGGAAGTTCGGGTCGCAAGGCAGGCGCCTTGCGGCATGGGATTCCATTGCCCGCGAAAGACAAGCGAACCGGAGCGGCTATCCCAGGAGCCAGCTCCACTGGTCAATCCGCGCATGGCCCTGTCCTGCGCATGCGTTTGGAGTATTGAGCAGGTTTTATCGAACCAAGATTGCCCTGGCGGCGGCTTTCGCCGCCTGTCTCGGTGGAGCGGCGATGGCCGCCGACCTGTCGCCCGCCTACAACGATCCGCCGGCTTTCCAGTGGAGCGGCGCCTATGTCGGCGTCCATGGCGGAACCGCCTTCACCAAGATGCCCAACCCGTTCGCCGGCCGGAATGGCTGGAGCGGCGGCGTGCAGGCCGGCTACAACATACAGACAGGGCCCGCCGTCTTCGGCGCCGAGCTCGAAGGCTCTTATCTCGGCGGCGCCGAACACAATGTCGAGGGCGGCAAGATCAAGGAGAAATGGCGCGCCGCCGCCAAGGCCAAGGCTGGCCTTGCCTTCGACCAGACATTGGTCTTCGGCACCGCCGGCCTGGCCATGACGACATTCGACAAGGCAGGCGGCGTACGCGACACCGACAGCCGCAAGCTCGGCTATCTGGTCGGTGCCGGCGTCGAGCAGGCCTTCGCCGGCGGCCTCTCCGCCAAGATCGAATACGACTATATCCGCACGCCCGACGTGGAAACGAGATCGGCCTTCGGCAAAGCGAAGACCGATATAGGCAGCCAGGAACTGAAGGCCGGCATCAACTACCGCTTCTAGGGCCTGGGAACGCCGGAGACCAGTTTTCCGCGGCGGCCCGATCCCCGCCGATCTCCACCGCGGGAAACTGCCTTTCTCCGCCATCGCAGAAGCGGCCGGAGCCAACGGACGCCCGCGTAATGTCGATGCAATTTTCGTGGCCTAGCTGCCGGAGCGCATCACTATCCCAGGAATCAGATCATGTTCATGACAAGCAGAGGCCTCAACCTGGCGCTGAAGGCCTTCTTCGCCGCGGCCCTCATCGGCATGTCGGCCTGCGCCTCCGACATCATGAAGAACTATGTCGGACAGCCAGTCGAGTCGGTCGTCCTCGATTACGGCCCACCGACAACCGTCGTCGAGCTCGGCCCGGGCGAGCGCGCCTATCAGTGGCGCAAGGTCTCTACCAACGTGGTCTCCAGCTCATCGAGCGGCGAGGTCCGACATACCAAGCACGGCACCGAATATGAGGAGACCGAGACGCCCGGCTATGTCGAGCGTCAGGAATGCTTTTACACCTTCTACGCGCGCTCCTCGGGTGGTCGCTGGTTCATCACGAATTTCCGCAAGCCGAAGCTGGAGTGCGAGTAACGCGATCGCAAACGGCTGGCTGGCTCTTGCCCACCGACGCTCAAGGCCCTAGCCCACCCCATGGCCGCGTGCGGTGCTGCCGCCGCGCTGACGGAGACTGGACATGCGTATCCTGCTGATCGAGGACGAGCCGGAGATGGCGTCGGTGCTCAAGACGGCGCTGGAGCGACAGGATTTCATCGTCGACCGCACCGCGACGCTGGCCGACGCCGAGATCATGGCCAAGGTCGGAACGCATGATGCGATCGTGCTCGACCGCCGTCTGCCGGATGGCGAGGGCCTCGATCTCATTCCGCGCCTGCGCGCGATGAATGTCGATACGCCGGTGATCGCGCTGACGGCGCTGGCCGGCATCAACGACCGTGTCGTCGGGCTCAACGCCGGCGCCGACGACTATATGGTGAAACCCTTCGCCACCGAGGAGCTGGTGGCGCGGCTGCGCGCGCTGCACCGCCGCCAGTTCACCTTGCGCGCCGACCGCATCGAGGTCGGCCGCCTGATTTATGATTTTCGCGACCGCGAAGCGCTGGTGGACGACAAGGCTCTCGACTTGCCCCGGCGCGAGCGGCTGGTGTTGGAAACGCTGATCCGGCGGCCGGGCCGGGCGGTGATGCGCCGGACGCTGGAAGAGGCCGTTTATTCGCTGGATGACGAGATCGGTTCGAACGCGCTCGACGCGCATATTTCCAGGCTGCGCCGCAAGCTGGAAGAGGCCGCCGCGGGGGTCGAGATCCGCGCCATCCGCAACATCGGCTATCTTCTCAGGACCTTGCCGTGAAGCAGCGGCGGACACGTTCGCTGCAATGGGTGCTGGTGCGGCGGTTGATCCTGCTGCAGGCGGCGATGCTTGCGATCTTCATCGCGCTTTGCGCTGCGGCGCTATGGATTTCCAATCCGCACTGGCTGGTCGACAATGAGGCGGCCGTCGCGGCGTTGAAGAATGCTGTCGAGCGCAACGATGAGGGTGGCCTGGTGGTGCGCGAAACGGCAGAGCTTCGCCAATTCCGCGAGAGGTTCCCCCACCTCTGGTACATTATCCGCGACAGCAAGGGCCAAAGCCTCCGTGCAGGCGCCGTTCCCGATGTCTATACCAAGACGCCAGGCGATCTGCTGGATGGAGTAGACCGCGCGACCCTTGAATTCGCCAAGGACGATTCTCGGCCCGAAGCCTATGTCGAAAACGTCGCCACCAAGGCCGGTCTGGTGCAGGTCATCACCTCGACACGGTCATCGCGCGGCGAGACCGACGGGCTCGATATCAATATATCGGCGACGATCGACGTCGCTCACAATCCCGACGGCAGCCGGAACTGGGAGCGAGCCCTGCCCGCGCTGGCGCTGATCATCGCCATGTTGCTTTTGCCCATCATCGTGGTCATGGGCATCACAACTTTGGTGACGACACCGGCCGTGGTGCGCAGGTCGTTCGCCGGACTCGTCGACACCGCCGAGCAGGCTGCCCGTATCGACATCAACACGCGCGGCCTGCAATTGCCGGTGCAGCGCGTGCCGCAGGAGATCGCGCCGCTGGTGCGGGCCTTCAACCAGACGTTGGCGCGCCTTGCCCATGGCTATGACCAGCACAACCGCTTCCTGACGGACGCCGCGCATGAATTGCGCACGCCGATAGCTATCCTGCGCACGCGGGCGGAACTGTTGACGAAGGAGCCGCAAAGCGAGCGCCTGCTGCAGGACATCGAGCGGCTGTCGCACCTTGCCCAGCAATTGCTCGATCATCAGATGCTGGAACGCCCGGCCGACGAGCGCCAGATCGTCGATCTGGTCGAACTCGGCCGCCGGGTCGCCGCCGATTTCGCGCCGCTCGCGATCGAGGCCGGCTACGACCTTGCCTTCGAGCCGGCGCCCCAAGAGAAGGTTCATGTCCGGGGGAACAGCTCGCAGATCGAACGCGCCCTGGCCAATTTATTGCGCAATGCCATCGACCATGGCGGCGGGGCCGGCATGATCACCGTCGCGGTCGATAAAAACGGCGGCGTGGAGGTGCGCGACGCAGGCCCGGGCATCCCGCCGGCAGAGCGGGAGAATGTATTCCAGCCCTTCTACCGGCTGCAGCCGCAGTCGCGCGGCGCCGGCCTCGGCCTCAACCTTGCCCGGCGGATCGCGGAGCTGCATGGCGGTAGCGTCAGGATACTGAGCGGCGCATCGGCAGGTGCCTGGGTGCGCATGGAACTGCCCACCTTGCCGTCGTAAGTGGTTCCGCTTTGCCGATTGCTTGAGGCCCGGCCATCATGGTAACGAGGGCTCGCGCGGGTATGATGTAATGGTAGCCTGTCAGCTTCCCAAGCTGAACGCGCGGGTTCGATTCCCGCTACCCGCTCCAACTTGCAGTGAAACTCTGAGCCGGTTGGAGCAGCTTGCGGTTGTTGCGCGGAAGTATAAAAGCGAAGCATGCCGCGCGCCCTGTCGAAATACACTATTCGGGAATGGTTCAGACTACGACCGTTGGTCGACCGCAAGAATCATGCGCGTTATCAGGTTCGGGAGCGGATCGCGCTGGCCAGGAATGCTGGCCCGGTGCCTCTTACCACTATCCGCAACCGAAGAGTCTTGGTCACGATCAGTTTCAACGATGCCCAAGTGATCGATTGGCAAACCAAACTTGTCGCAAGATACGTTCCGGAAGCGATCCATGTGGTTGCCGACAACTCAACTGACCTGTCGGCAAGAGATGCTATTCGCGATATCTGCGCGAAGGCCAATGTTGCTTTCGCGGCAGTGCCGGCAAACCCATGGATCGTACGAGAGATCGATGGAGGCAAATCGCACGGCTATGCGCTGAATTGGGCTTGGAAGAACATCGTCCTTGTAAACCGGCCTTCGATGGTCGGTTTTCTGGATCACGATATTTTCCCCACCGAAAGGACAGACCCGTTTCGCATGCTGGATCAGGCCAGCGTCGCGGGATTGGTTCGGACCGCGCCGGGCGCGCGCTGGTATCTATGGCCAGGCTTTGCCTTCTTCAACATGGACAGATTGTCGACAGACCGGCTCAACTTCGGCAGGGATTGGCTTGATGGGTTTGATACCGGCGGCCTGAACTGGCGCCGTCTATACCGTCAACTCAGCAACGAAGACCTGTGCAAGGCCGACTATGAGCGTATCGCCGTCGCCGCCGACACGGCAATGGACGAAGCGCTTTTCGAGCGCATCGACAACTGGCTTCATGAGAGCCGCTTCACGACCGACATTGATATGGCGCCAGCGCGCCGCCGGCAGTTGCTTGAACTCAAGCGACGCAGGATCCTGGATACCTTGATGGCTCTGCCTGCATAATTCGACTGCTCCAGACGGTCAGGGTTACTGTACTGGTCGATCAGTTCACGCTATCGACGCATCATGGCGATGTTTAGAGAGCTTCGGACAAGACTGGGGTTGCGAAAACCGTACCCTGGCAGGCATGTCACTATAGGCCGAAGGACCTATGGCGTGGACTTCGGAAACATTTTCCAGGCGACTGCTGAGGCGCCTGTCAGCATTGGAAATTATTGCTCGATCGCTGCCGGTGTACTTTTTATCGCTGCGGGCGAGCATCCGATGTCTTTGGTGTCCAGCTATCCCTTTCCAGGCTCTGACCAGTTCGGACCGCCCACACGGGACATCGCAAAGGGGCCGATCACGATAGGCAATGACGTATGGATCGGTTCACGCGCCATTGTTTTGTCGGGTGTAAAGATAGGTGACGGCGCAGTCGTTGGCGCCGGCGCAGTGGTCTCAAAGGACGTCGAGCCATATGCCGTGGTTGCAGGTAACCCTGCGAAGTTAATCCGGCATCGATTTGAGCCGAAAATCGTTGAAGGACTTCTGGCCATCCGCTGGTGGGATTGGAACGACAATCAAATCGAAGCGGCGATGCCCGATTTCCACGCCTCGGTCTCCGAATTCGTCTCGAAGTATCGGGCGGCGTAAATAATCAACAGCTCCATGCGACATCGAAAGAACGGGCATCGTTTCCGAAGCTGAGCCGAGAAAAACCGAGAAATACGGCGGCGAAACAGGTAACAGCCGATAACTGTCAGGGATGGGTCGCGCATAATCGTGCAAGACCCATCCCCTCAAAGGCGATTGCGCGCCTGAACTACAGCCAGATGTTGATCCAGTAGCGCTCGCGCCAGCAGCGACGGCGCCAGCGGCCATGACGCCAGACACGGCGGCAGACATGCCTCCACCCGCGCCGACGGCGACGCCCGCGGTGGCGCCAGCGCCAATCTCCGTGATAGTGACGGTGGTGGGAAACCAGCTCCACCTCGGGCTGATCGTCACCTTCGAAGACTGCATTGTCCGGCTTGTCGAGCTCGTCCAGAATTCCGTTGTCGGCGGGAATACCGGCAACGGCCTTGCCAGGTCCGGCCAGGCTTGCCAGTGCCGCCGCCCCCGCAACGCCAAGCATTCCAGTCAGAAACAATCGACGTTCCATCAAAACCTCCCGAGCTGTTGAGCATCGGCGGCTCTTCCCTTACCCGCAACGGGCTCCAGCGAGCGACCGATCGGTTTGAACGTACAAGTAGCATTCTCGTTCCATTACCCAACTTCGCGCAAGATGAAGTCGTGCAGCATCTTCGCGGCGGGCGAGAGCACGCGGTTCTTGACCGTGATCAGGCTGTAGGGCCGGACTTCGATGTCGAATTCGGTCTGCACGACGTCGATCGCGCCGGCGAGCCCATCGCCGCCTTGAATGAACTTGGCGACCTGGATCGAGACAGGTGCGATGGCATCCGACTGCGCCACCATCACCAAGGTGAGCAGCAGCGAGGAGGTGTTGAGGATGCGGTCGGGCAAAGGGATGTCGCGGTTCAAAAAGTTGCTTTCCATCGCCTGGCGCAGCGGCGAGCCGCCAGACTGGAACACCCAGTCATAGCTTGCCGTCTCCTCCAGCCGCACCATCCTGCCGCTCGCCAAGGGGTGGCCGCGGCGCACGATGAGGCAGGCCTTCTCGACGCCGATGACGCGCGATTCGAAGAGCCGCGGATTGAGGTCGTCGGGGATGCGGGCGATGATGAAATCGTGGCGCGACGCGATCAGCTCGCGGGCGAGCACGTTCGAGGTCTCGACCTGCATGGTGATCTCGATGCGCGGATAGATGCGGCGGATCTCGCGGATCGCCGGCACGGCCAATTCGATCGCCGGCGCCGTCACGGCGCCCAGGAAGACCGAGCCACCCTTGCCGGCCTTGAGCTCGGAAATCTCGCGATCGGCCTCCCGCATCTCGAGCAGAATCGAGCGGGCGCGCCGGGCGAGCGCCTGGCCGTAAGGGGTCAGCGTCACGCCGCGCGGCAGCCGCTCGCACAACTTCACGTCGAGCACCGCCTCCATCTCGGCGATCATTCGCGAGGCGGCCGGCTGGGAGATGTTCATGACCTGGGCGGCGGCGCTTACCCGTCCGTGATCGTCCAGCGCGGCGATCATACGCATATGGCGAAGACTGAGGCCGCTGCGCAGCAGCGTCTCGCCGTCTCCCGGCAACTTCTCGTAACTCCCTGAAATCGCATCGGGATCGCGCAATGCCGCCATTATTTTTGATCTCTTGTCCGGGTTGCTGTCAGTCCCTTAAGCTATATCAGCTTCGATATAGCAACCAGCAAAGATCGCATTTGACAGTTATGTCAAAGGGACCCACCCTTCCCGCGTTCCGAGGCGCAGCAGTCGGCAACGAGCAAATTCGTATCGATTGAAACTGCGTCGCGGGACCGATTGGGAGGATACCGGAGATCGATAAAGTCGGCGGAGGCGCGCCAGCGCTCCTGTCCGACCGCGCGGCCCGCGAAGCCCCGAGGTGTCGCGTCCATCAACCAGGGAGAGTAATCGTGAAGATCATCAAGACGCTGGCCGCCGTGGCGGCCCTTGGCATTGCCGCCATGAGCTATTCGGCGCACGCCGCCGACAAGGGCCTCATAGGCGTGCTGATGCCGACCAAGACCTCGCAGCGCTGGATCAACGACGGCGACGCCGTCAAGTCTCAGCTCGAGAAGCTCGGCTACACCGTCGACCTGCAATATGCGCAGGACGACATCCCGAACCAGCTCAGCCAGCTGGAAAACGAAATCACCAAGGGCCCGAAGGCGCTGATCATCGCTTCGATCGACGGCACCACCATGGCCGACGCGCTGCAGAAAGCCAACGATGCCGGCGTCGTCGTCGTCGCCTATGACCGCCTGATCAAGAAGACCAAGAATGTCGACTACTACACCACCTTCGACAATTTCGGCGTCGGCGTGATCCAGGCGAATTCGCTGGTCAAGGGCCTCAAGGAGCGCTTCCCGAACACCAAGCCGTGGAACGTCGAGCTGTTCGGCGGCTCGCCGGACGACAACAACGCCTTCTTCTTCTACAATGGCGCCATGTCGGTCCTGCAGCCGCTGATCGATGACGGCTCGATCAAGATCAAGTCCGGCCAGATGGGCATGGACAAGGTCGGCACGCTGCGCTGGCTCGCCGCCACCGCGCAGGCGCGTATGGACAATTTGCTTTCGGCCAACTACTCGGACGGCAGCCGCGTCGATGGCGTTCTGTCGCCCTATGACGGCCTGTCGCGCGGCATCACCGCCTCGCTTCGCGCCGTCGGCTACGGCACCGACGCCCAGCCCTGGCCGATCGTGACCGGCCAGGACGCCGAAACCGCCTCGGTCAAGCTGATCATCTCGGGCGAGCAGTATTCGACGGTGTTCAAGGACACCCGCGAGCTGGCCAAGTCGACCGTGGAGTTGGTCGACAAGGTGCTCTCCGGCGGCAAGCCTGAGGGCCTCGACACCAAGACCTACAACAACGACGTCAAGGTCGTTCCCTCGATCCTCCTGACGCCGGTTGAGGTCGACAAGTCGAACTATCAGAAGCTGGTCGTCGACTCCGGCTACATCAAGGCCGACGAGCTGAAGTAATCCAGCCCACAGGAAGGGGTCCTGCGCGACCGCAGGACCCCTTTTCGTTCACAAGCGAGCCCGGTATTGTTTTTGCCGGCTTCTGCAGCGATGCGCCGTCGCGGCGCGAACCAGACTGCAGTATGTTGATTTCGCGCATGGGCCTTTCCACGATCGATGCCGATTTGGGAGCCATGCGCCAGGGAGCAGATCCTGATGGCCTCGACGATTTTGGAGATGCGCGACATCACCAAGACGTTCCCCGGCGTGAAGGCGTTGTCGAACGTCAATCTCAGCGTCGAGGAAGGTGAGATTCACGCCGTCGTCGGCGAGAACGGCGCCGGCAAGTCGACGCTGATGAAGGTGTTGTCGGGCGTCTATCCATCCGGCACCTATGACGGCCAGATCGTTTTTCGCGGCCAGGAATGCAATTTCAAAGGCATCCACGACAGCGAGCATATCGGCATCGTCATCATCCACCAGGAGCTCGCGCTGGTGCCGATGCTGTCGATCGCGGAAAACATCTTCCTCGGCAATGAGCACGCCACCTACGGCGTCATTGACTGGGACGCCAACGAGACGCGAACGGCTGCCCTGCTCAAGAAGGTCGGGCTCAACGAAGACCCCAAGACGCTGATCACCAATATCGGCGTCGGCAAGCAGCAGCTGGTCGAGATCGCCAAGGCGCTGAGCAAGGAAGTGAAACTCCTGATCCTCGACGAGCCGACGGCTTCACTCAGCGAAAAGGACAGCCAGGCGCTGCTCGACCTCCTGCTCGAGTTCAAGCGCCAGGGCATGACCTCGATCCTGATCTCGCACAAGTTGAATGAGGTGAACCGTGTCGCCGACAAGGTGACGGTGATCCGCGACGGACGCACCATCGAAACCTTGCCGCGAAAAGACATCTCGGAAGACCGCATCATCACCTCGATGGTCGGCCGCTCGCTCGACGACCGCTACCCGCCGCGCGAGCCGAAGATCGGCGAGGTCGTCTTCGAAGTGAAGAACTGGTCCGTCTACCACCCGATCCATGCCGGGCGGCAGGTGATCAAGAACATCAATCTCAATGTGCGCAAGGGCGAGGTGGTCGGCATCGCCGGACTGATGGGCGCCGGTCGTACCGAATTTGCGATGAGCCTGTTCGGCCGCACCTACGGCCGGCACATCACCGGCGAGGTCTTGCTTGAAGGCAAGCCGATCGACCTCTCATCGGTGAGCAAGGCGGTGGAAAACCGCATCGCCTATGTCACCGAGGACCGCAAGACCTATGGCCTCAACCTGATCGACCACATCAAGCACAATGTGACCCTGGCCAACTTGTCCGGTGTTTCCAGCCGCGGCGTCATCGACGACATGCGCGAGATGAGCGTGGCCAACGACTATCGCAAGAAGACCAACATCCGCGCCTCCAGTGTCTACCAGCTGACCGGCAATCTCTCGGGCGGCAACCAGCAGAAGGTGGTGCTGTCGAAATGGCTGTTCGCCGATCCCGAAGTCCTGATCCTCGACGAGCCGACCCGCGGCATTGACGTCGGCGCCAAATACGAAATCTATACGATCATCGCCCGCCTTGCCGCCGAAGGCAAAGCGGTCATCGTCATCTCGTCGGAAATGCCGGAATTGCTCGGCATCACCGACCGCATCTATGTGATGAACGAAGGGCGCATCGTCGGCGAAATGGCGGCGAGCGACGCCAGCCAGGAGAAGATCATGCGCGCCATCGTTCGGGGAGAAGGAAAAGCATCATGAGCACAGAGACCTCTCCCGCGCCGCAGAGCGGCATCGCCGAAGACGTCAAGCAGCAGGGTCCGCGCGTCGCGGTCTCGGCGCTGACGACGAATTTGCGCGAGTACGGCCTGATCATCGCGCTGATCGTCATCATGCTGTTCTTCCAGTACACGACGTCGGGAACGCTGTTCAAACCGGTCAACCTCTCGAACCTGGTGCAGCAGAACTCGTTCATCATCGTGATGGCGCTCGGCATGCTCCTGGTGATCGTCTCCGGCTATATCGACCTCAGCGTGGGATCGGTCGCCGGCTTCATCGGCGCGCTCGCGGCTATGATGATGGTCATCTGGCCGCTCGGCATATTCTCGAATCCGCTGGTGGTCTCGATCGTCTGCCTGGTCGTCGGCGCGCTTATCGGCGCGGCGCAAGGCTACTGGATCGCCTATCACAAGATACCGAGCTTCATCGTGACGCTGGCCGGCATGCTGATCTTCCGCGGCATCTGCCAGGCACTGCTTGGCGGCGGCTCGTCGGTCGGCCCGCTGCCGGACAGCTTCAAGGCGCTGAGCTCCGGCTTCATCCCGGACGTCATCGGCCCGCTGACGTTGATCCCGCCGACGGTGAACGCGGCCGGCAAGACCATCCTCGGCAGCGGCCTCACCCTGCATATGACGACGGTCGTGCTCGGCCTGGTCGGGGTGCTCGCCTACGCCTATTTCGGCTTCAGGACGCGGCGCAAGCGCGAGCGCCACGGCTATGAGGCGGAGCCCTTCCCGCTGTTCGTCGTCAAGACGCTGGTGGGCGGCGCGCTGGCGCTGTTCCTGGTCTTCCAGTTCGCCAGCTACAGGGGCTTCCCGGTGGTGCTGCTGGTGATGGGCGTGCTTATCTCGCTGTTCGTCTTCGTCACCAAGCGCATGACCATCGGCCGCCGCATCTACGCCATGGGCGGCAACGCCAAGGCCGCGCAGCTCTCGGGCATCAACACCGAACGGTTGACGCTGATGGTGTTCATCAACATGGGCGTGCTGTCGGCGCTCGGCGGCCTGATCATCGCGGCGCGCCTCGGCCAGGCCGTGCCGGCGGCGGGTCTCGGCTCAGAGCTCGACGTCATCGCGGCCGTCTTCATCGGCGGCGCCTCGGCAATGGGCGGCGTCGGCCAGGTGATCGGCGCGGTGGTCGGCGGCTTCATCATGGGCGTGATGAACAACGGCATGTCGATCATGGGCGTCAATGTCGACTGGCAGCAGGTGGTCAAGGGCCTGGTGCTGCTCGGCGCCGTGATCTTCGACGTCTACAACAAGAACAAGGCTTAGTGCATGTCGCCCAAAAGCGCTTAGCGGTTTTGGGGAAACGACATGCATCAAAACAGGGCTTAAGGGCCGGAACAAAGTTCAGGAGGCATACGGGTTCCAGATCGCGGGGCTGCCGGCAAACCCGCCGGCGCCGGGAAGTCCAGGCAAGGACCGTGCTCGCGAGCGCAATCCGGACGAAGAATTTCAACCGTGGCGGGGATTTCTCCATGCCGCGCAGGGTAAGGCTTGCCCACAGGCGGCCGACAAAATGAGAGAGGATTCAAACATGCTGATCTCCCAGATCCTCGACGACGCCGAGACGATCCGCGTCGTCGCCCGCAACGGCGGCGGCAAAACCAGGGTCATCAACGGCGCGCGCAGCGTCTATTCGCTGGCGATGGAGGCCGCCCGCACCGGCACAGGCCTCGAGGCGCTGATCGAACGCAAGGGCTATGGCGAGACGGTTGATCTCGATGCCGCCTACAAGAGGGGCAGGCTGGTCTCGCCGATCAACCATCCAGATCCCGCGCATCTGCATCTCACCGGCACGGGGCTGACGCATCTCGGCTCGGCGGCGACGCGGGATTCCATGCACAAGAAGCTCAATGACGGCGAGGAGCACCTCACCGATTCCATGAAGATGTTCCGCATGGGGCTCGAAGGCGGCAAGCCGGCCAAGGGCCAGGTCGGCGTGCAGCCGGAATGGTTCTACAAGGGCAACGGCACGATGGCGGTGGCCCCCGGCGCGCCTTTGGTGTCGCCCGCCTTCGCGCAGGATGGCGGCGAGGAGCCGGAGATCGCCGGCATCTATGTGATCGGCGACGACGGCGCGCCGTTCCGCGTCGGCTTCACGCTGTCGAACGAGTTCTCCGACCATGTGACGGAGCGGGTGAACTATCTGTTCCTCGCCCATTCCAAGCTCCGCAACGCCTCGTTCGGCCCCGAAATCCTGATCGGCGACCTGCCGGCCGACATCCGCGGCGCATCGCGCATCTGGCGTGACGGCAAGCTTCTGTGGGAAAAGCCGTTCCTGTCGGGCGAAGCGAACATGTCGCACACCATCGCCAATCTCGAGCACCACCATTTCAAATATTCGGCCTTCCGCCAGCCGGGCGACGTGCATGTGCACATGTTCGGCACCGCGACGCTCTCCTTCGCCGACGGCGTCCAGACGGAGGCCGGCGATACGTTCGAGATCGAGGCGCCGGATTTCGGCCTGCCGCTGCGCAATCCACTGGAGATCGAAAAGCCGGTGAAGGTGGCGGTGAAGGCGTTATGATTGGGTGATCTCCCCCCTTGTGGGGGAGATCGGCAGCTTCAGCGGGCTGCTTTGAAATGCTTGGAGAGCTTCAGGCCCTGCGCCTGATAGTTCGAGCCGAGATCGGTGCCGTAAAGCGCCTGCGGCCGCTTCAGCATATGCTCGTAGACGAGACGGCCGACGATCTGGCCGTGGTCGAGGATGAAAGGCACCTCGTGGCTGCGCACTTCGAGCACGGCGCGGCTGCCGCTGCCGCCGGCGGCGGAGTGGCCAAAGCCCGGATCGAAGAAGCCGGCATAGTGGACGCGGAACTCGCCGACCAGCGGATCGAAAGGCGTCATCTCGGCGGCGTAGAGCGGCGGCACATGCACGGCTTCGCGCGAGACCAGGATGTAGAATTCGTCCGGATCGAGCACCAGTTCGCCAGCGCCGCTCTTGTAGATCGGCTCCCAGAAATCGACGACATCCTGCGCGGCGCGCTTGTCGACATCGACAAGCCCGGTGTGATGCTTGCCGCGGTAGCCGACGAGGCCGTCCTTGTCGCCGTCGAGGTCGATGGAAAGCGCAATGCCGCCGCCCGAAATATTGGGCGGCTCGGTGGCGACCAGCATCTCGGCGCGATGAAGGTCGCGCAACTCGTTCTCCGAGAGCACCGCGTTGCCGGTGCGGAAGCGGATCTGCGACAGCCGCGAGCCGGCCCGCACGACGATCGGGAAGGTGCGCGGACTGACTTCGAGATAGAGCGGGCCGTGATAGCCGGCGGCAATCTTGTCGAACTCGTGGCCGCGATCGGTCATCACCCGAGTGAAGATGTCGAGGCGCCCGGTCGAGCTCTTCGGATTGGCGGAAGCAGACACATTCGAGGGCAACGCCAGGCCTTCGATCAGCGGCACGATGTAGACGCAGCCCGTCTCCAGCACCGCGCCCCCGGTGAGGTCGATCTCGTGCAGCTTCAGCCGTTCGAGCTTGTCGGCGACCAGATGATCGGGTCCCGGCAGGAAGGAGGCGCGCACGCGATAGGCCTTGTCGCCGAGCCTGAGATCGAGGCTGGCCGGCTGGATCTGGTCGGTGTCCAGCAAGCGCGGCGACTTCAGCGCCTTCGCGTCGAACAGCGCCGCGATGTCCTGATCCGGAAGAATGCCTGTCTGCCGCAAAGGCTGGCTCCGTTCACAAGGCCGGGCGAGGACCTAAGCAGGCTCTTGCCGCCCGGCTGGTACAAACCTCTTAATGAAGCCGGCAATTGACGCAAGCGCGGCGCGGGTCTAAAGGGTCGTTATCCCGTGGTGATTTGGCCGGTCGGCTTGCAGCCACGTTAAACAAGTCGCTAAAGGACCGTCGAGCCGCAAGGCTATATGGACCGGTTGCGACTTCGCGGCCGGTTTTTTTGTGTCTGGAAGCAGGGCTATGAGCACCAAGAAGCGTAACTGGAAACCTCAGACGGCACTCGTGCATGGCGGGACATTGCGTTCCCAATTCGGCGAGACCGCCGAGGCGATGTATCTCACGCAGGGCTATGTCTACGAGACGGCCCAGGCGGCGGAGGCCCGCTTCAAGGGTGAGGAGCCGGGCTTCATCTATTCGCGCTACGCCAATCCGACCGTCGACATGTTCGAAAAGCGCATGTGCGCTTTGGAAGGCGCCGAGGATGCCCGCGCCACGGCCTCCGGCATGGCGGCTGTAACGGCGGCGCTGCTTTGCAGCGCCAAGGCCGGCGACCATATCGTCGCGGCCCGCGCGCTGTTCGGTTCCTGTCGCTGGGTGGTCGAGACGCTGGCGCCGCGCTACGGCATCCAAGCAACGCTGGTCGACGGCACCGACATCGCCAATTGGGAAAAGGCGGTAAGGCCGAATACCAAGCTGCTCTTCCTCGAGAGCCCGACCAATCCGACGCTGGAAGTGGTCGACATCGCCGCGGTCGCCAAGCTCGCCAATTCGATCGGCGCCAGGCTGATCGTCGACAATGTCTTTGCCACGCCGCTGCAGCAAAAGCCGTTGCAGCTCGGCGCCCATATCGTCGTCTATTCGGCGACGAAGCACATAGACGGCCAGGGCCGCTGCCTCGGCGGCGTCATCCTGTCCGACAAGAAATGGATCGACGAGAACCTGCACGACTATTTCCGCCACACCGGCCCGAGCCTGTCGCCCTTCAACGCCTGGACGCTGTTGAAAGGGCTGGAGACCCTGCCGCTGCGCGTGCGCCAGCAGACCGAGAGCGCCGGCAAGATCGCCGATTTCCTCGCCGGCCGATCGGAGATAGCCCGCGTCATCTATCCGGGCCGGGCCGACCATCCGCAGGCCGACATCGTCAGGAAGCAGATGTCGGGCGGCTCGACGTTGATCTGCCTCGACGTCAAGGGCGGCAAACAGGCGGCCTTCGCCTTCCAGAACGCACTCGATATCGTGCTGATCTCGAACAATCTCGGCGACGCCAAGAGCCTGATCACCCACCCGGCGACGACCACGCACAAGAACCTGAGCGACGACGCGCGGGCAGAGCTAGGCATCGGGCCAGGCACGCTCAGGCTTTCGGTTGGCCTGGAGGACACCGACGATCTGCTGGAGGACATCGAGCAGGCGCTGAAGGCGGCGAAGTAACAGCCCACCTCGCGCTAGATTAAGCGCGCCTAAGCGGCAATCGGCTCAGGCGAGCTCTTCCAGTTCGGTCGCCGCCTTGGTGCGGATGGTCATGGCGTTGCCGCGCCATTCGACGGCGCCGCCGAACCAGGCGCGCGCCCAGATGGCGGGCAGCATCGCGTCGCGCACGATCATCGCGGTGACGGTGCGCGGCGACAGGTACCAGCCCTTGGCCGAAGCCAGCAGGCATTCCGGCAGGTAGGCTATCGCCAGCACGCACAAGGCCGTTGAAGGCAGGCTGACACCGGCGCTTGCAGCGGCAATCAGCGCCAGTAGCAGCGCCATCGCGGCGCCGGTGAGGATCTCGGGCGCGAAGAACAGCAGGAACGTGACCCGGCGCAGCCGCGCCCACCGCGTCTGGCGCGACCAGATCTCGGCGAACCGGCGCTGGCCGAGCGGCTGCTCGAAAGGCGAAGCGACGAGATTGACGTTGAGCCCCAGGCTGTTGACCAGCTTGGTGGCTGCCGCATCCTCGGCGATCTCGGCGGCCAAAGCCTGGATGCCGCCATTGGCGTCCAGCATCGGCTTGTTCCACAGCATGCTCTTGCCCTGGGCGAAGCCGAGGCCGAGCGCCTCGCCGGCATACTGCCAGCGCGCTTGCAGCGTGTTGAGGAAAGCGCATTCGACCTCGGCCCAAAACCCGTCCGGCCGCGAGCCGATCGGCGTCGAGCAGACGAGGCCGGTGTCCGCGCGCCATGCCGCCATCAGCTGCTGGACGTAGTCCCTCGGCATCAGCACGTTGGAATCGGCAAGGATGACCCAATCGTGCCTGGCCGCCTGCCAGCCCTTGACGCAGTTGTTGAGCTTGGGATTGGCGCTGATGCGGTCGTCGCCGATCAGCAGCCGCGCCGGAACCTCCGGGTAGCGCGCCATCGCCGCATCGATCAGCCTGACCACCGGGTCTTCGGCATGCGCGACGCAGAAGATCAGCTCATAGCGCGGCCAGTCGAGCGAGAAGGCGCGCTGCAAGGTCTCCTGCGTGAACGGCTCGACGCCGCGCGCCGGCACGATGATCGAGACCGGCTGCGCGCCAGCGGGCGGCGCTATGACACGCCGCCGTTCGAGCCGCGAGGAGGCGAGCACGATGCTGGCGAGATTGGAAAGGAGAAGGGCTGACGAAGCCAGGCCGGCTGCGATAGTCAGTTCCATCGAGATCTGGTCACTCCCGAAAGGCCGCATGCGGCCGTTTCATCAGTCGACAGAGCGCCCGAGTCGCCCGGCGCGGTTTGTGCACACCAACATTGTCGTATGTCACTTAAATGACATTGTTTTTCGGCACCTGCGCTTACAAGGCTGGCAGGATGGTCGGCGCTACGTCTACTAAGAGCGGAGCGTGACATATATTCCGCGGCGGCAACCGGAGTGGCCCATGTATCGCGCAGTGACGCGCAACATCGAAGTGCTGGTCAGGCCCTTCTACCTGGAGGACCGATCCGATCCGTCCGAGAACCGCTATGTCTGGGGCTACCAGGTGACGATCGACAACCGCTCCGACGATTTCGTGCAGCTTCTGTCGCGCTACTGGCATATCACCGACGGTCGGGGCCGGGTCGAGGAGGTGCGCGGCGCCGGCGTCGTCGGCGACCAGCCGGAGCTCAATCCCGGCGACAGCTATCAGTATACCTCGGGCTGCCCGCTCTCGACGCCGTCGGGCATCATGGTCGGCCATTACACGATGCGCAACGGCCGCGGCGAGACGTTCGATATCGCCATTCCGGCCTTCTCGCTCGATATGCCGGGGACGAGGCGCACGGTGAACTAGCTTCTTTCTCCCCGTATACATGGAGAAATGCCCGGCAGGGCAATGAGGGGCGGCGCCGAGGTTCGAGATTTTCTTTAGACGACGGCCTCGGTGACCATCTTCACCAATGACGGCCCTGCCCCTCATCCGCCCTTCGGGCACCTTCTCCCCGTGAAACGGGGAGAAGGAAGGCTTACTTCACGAATTCGGCCGGGTCGAAGTCGTACTGCGTCGAGCAGAACTCGCAAGCGACGTGGATGCCGCCGTCCTCGGTCGAGTCCTCGATCTCCTGCGCCGAAAAGCCTTCGAGGATGCCGTGGATCTTCTCGCGCGAGCAGGAGCACTGGTCGGCGACCGGAACGCCGCGGAAGACGCGCACGCCATGTTCGTGGAACAGCCGGTAGAGCAGGCGTTCGGCGCCCACCGTCGGGTCGATCAGCTCGGTCGGCTCGATGGTGCCTAGCAGCGCCAGCAACTCCTGCCAGGAATTGTCGGCCGGATGGTCCGCGACGTCACGCGGATCGCCGTCGCCGCCGGAAATATCGGGAACGCGCATGCGCTCCGGCGATTGCGGCAGGAACTGCGCCAGGATGCCGCCGGCACGCCACTGCTCTCGCGCGCCGCCCGGGCCGGGCGTGACCAGCTTGGCGACCGACATCTTGATCTCGGTCGGGATCTGCTCCGACTGCCGGAAGTAGGTGCGCGCGGCATCCTCGAGCGAGGTGTCGTCGAGCTGGACGATGCCCTGGTAGCGCTGCGTATGCGCGCCCTGGTCGATGGTCAGCGCCAGGACGCCGTTGCCGAGCAGCGTCTGCTGCGAGGTCTCGCCGGCGGCGATCAGCGCCTGCAGCCGGTCGGCGTCGAAGCGCGCATACGCGCGCAGCGCATGCGGGGTCGAGAAATCAGCCACCAGCATGTCCACCGGACCGTCGGTACGGGTCTGCAGGATGAACTTGCCTTCAAACTTCAGCGAGGTGCCGAGCAGCACGGTGAGCACACAGGCTTCCGCCAAAAGACGGGCGACCGGCTCGGGATAATCGTGGCGGCTCAAGATAGCGTCGAGCATCGGCCCGAGCTGCACGGTGCGGCCGCGCACATCGAGCGGCGCGACCTCGTAAGGTACGACGTGATCGTCGCCGGCGAAGCCGAATTCACCGAGTTGGGGTCTATGCTCAGCCAAGGTAAGGGTTTCCAACATGACAAAACTCCGGGGCGCAGCCATGCAACCCGATGAGCCGCATGCGTCGAAGCGCGTTCAATTTACGTGATGGCCCGCAAATAGGCATCACATATCCCCAGATCAAGTTGACCCCGATCGGGCCGGAAGCGGTCAGGTCGGCCCTTCTCAAGCGCCCAGGCACCAGGCCAGCACCGCCTTCTGGGCGTGCAGCCGGTTCTCGGCCTCGTCGAAGACCACCGAATGCGGCCCGTCGATCACCTCGTCGGTGACCTCCTCGCCGCGATGCGCCGGCAGGCAATGCATGAACAACGCATCGGGCTTGGCCTTCGCCATCAGCGCAGCATTCACCTGATAGGGCAGGAAGACGTTGTGGCCGCGGGCGCGATGCTCCTGGCCCATCGAGACCCAGCTGTCGGTGACGACGCAGTCGGCATGGTCGACGGCCTCCTCGGCGGACCGGGAAAACCGGACCTTGCCGCCATTGGCTTTCGACCAGTCGACATATTTCTCGAAAGGCTCGCTGCCCTCCGGCACCGCGACATTGAGATTGAAGCGGAACCGTGCCGAGGCTTCGAGCAGCGAATGCAGCACATTGTTGCCGTCGCCGGTCCAGGCGAAGGTCTTGCCGGCCACCGGACCGCGATGCTCCTCATAGGTCATGATGTCGGCCATGAGCTGGCAGGGATGCGTGTCGTCGGTCAGCCCGTTGATGACCGGAACGGTGGCATTCTCGGTGAGCTCCAGCAGCCGGTCATGCGAGGTGGTGCGGATCATGATGGCGTCGACGTAGCGCGACAGCACCTTTGCCGTGTCGGCGATGGTCTCCGAACGGCCGAGCTGCATCTCGGTGCCGGTCAGCATGATCGTCTCGCCGCCGAGCTGGCGCATGCCGACATCGAACGACACGCGCGTGCGCGTCGACGGCTTGTCGAAGATCATGGCCAGCACCTTGCCATCAAGCGGTTTTGAACGCTCGCCAGCCTTGAGCCTGGTCTTTCGCGCCACCGCGTCGTCGAGCATGACGCGCAGGTCGCCCGCGGAAACGGCGGATAGATCGGTGAAGTGGCGAACACTCATCGGCAGGTTCCAGAAGTTATTTCGCGGCTTCGGCCGCAATCGCATCGGCCAGGCCCTTGGCGCCGCCGCGAATGCGCTTCAGCGCCTCGCCGATCTCCTCGTCGGTGACGGTGAGCGGCGGCAGGAGGCGAATGACGTTGTCGCCCGCCGGCACGGCAAGCAGGTGCTGATCGCGCAGCGCCATGTTCACCTTGGTGTTGGGCATGGCGCATTTCAGGCCGAGCATCAGGCCGATTCCCCTGATGCCCTCGACGACATCGGGAAATTCGTCCGCGACCGCGGCCAGACCCTGTTTCAAAAGCAACGCCTTGCGCTGCACGTCCTCGAGGAAGCCGTCGGCCAGCACGACGTCGAGCACGGCGTTGCCGACCGCCATCGCCAGCGGATTGCCGCCGAAGGTGGTGCCGTGCACGCCGGCCGTCATGCCGGTCGCCGCCTCGTCCGTGGCAAGGCAGGCACCCATCGGGAAGCCGCCGCCTATGCCCTTGGCGATCGCCATCAAATCGGGCGTGACGCCCGTCCACTCATGCGCGAACAGCTTGCCGGTGCGGCCGATGCCGCACTGGACCTCATCGAAGATCAACAGCAGGCCATGCTTGTCGCAGAGTTGCCGCAGCCGCTTCAGCGATTGCGTCGGTACCGGACGGATACCGCCCTCGCCCTGGACCGGCTCAATCAGGATCGCCGCCGTCTCCGGCGTTATCGCCTTTTCAGCGGCGTCGATGTCGTCGAAAGCCACCTGGTCGAAGCCTTCGACCTTCGGGCCGAAGCCTTCGAGATATTTGTACTGGCCGCCGGCGGCGATCGTCGCCAGCGTGCGGCCGTGGAAGGCGCCCTCGAAGGTGATGATGCGGAAACGCTCAGGCTGGCCCTTGACGAAATGATAGCGCCTGGCCGTCTTGATGGCGCATTCCAGCGCCTCGGCACCGGAATTGGTGAAGAACACCTTGTCGGCAAAGGTCGCTTCGGCCAGCCGCTCGCCCAGCCGGCGCTGTTCCGGGATCTCATAGAGGTTGGAGACGTGCCACAGCTTGGCGGCCTGCTCGGTGAGCGCCGCGACCAGATGCGGATGGCTGTGGCCCAACGAATTCACGGCGATGCCGCCCGCGAAGTCGAGATATCGCTCGCCCTTGTCGGTGACCAGCCAGGTCCCCTCCCCGCGGTCGAAAGCCAGGGGTGCGCGAGCAAAGGTCTCGTAAAGCGCCGAACCGCTCATTATATGCGTCTCCGGAACCGGAAATCAAAAAAGCCGCCAATGCGGCGGCCTTTGCGGCTTATCATGTTTTTCGGCCATGAAGTCAACGAAAACGTCACGCACAAGCGCGTGGCAACTCCTGGCGACATGCCGGCCCATCAGTGGTCAGGCAAGTTGGGGAAAACCGCAAAAACCGAATCGGTGTTGCCCTGGGGACTCTTGTCACCGAGTCAGCGCATAAGGTAATTGTAGTCGAGAAATAACTATATTTCGTGCGGCGGATCTAAATCACCCGGTACATGTGGTGTCGTTTGCCCGGCGAGAGCCGGCTCGGGAAAGGATTCTGGCTGCCGCACGCTTCAGCAGGAGCGCGGTCTCATGAACTGGACTGACGAGCGGGTAGAACTTCTCAGGAAATTGTGGTCGGAGGGTCTGAGCGCCAGCCAGATTGCCGCACAGCTTGGCGGAGTGAGCCGCAATGCCGTCATCGGCAAGGTGCATCGCCTGAAGCTGTCGGGCCGCGGCCGCGCGACGGCCGCCCCGGCGCGCCAGAAAAAGGCGACGCAAGGCGCCTCGATGCAGAAATCGGTGACCCGCGCCGCAAGCGCCACGCGTCATGTGACGGCCACCATCGGCGCCACCGCGCTGCAGGTGCAGTTCGACGCCGAGCCGGTCGCGCGCCACTATATCCGCCCGGTCGAGAACGTGGTCGTGCCGATCTCGCGGCATCTGCAGCTCGTCGAGCTGACCGAACGCACCTGCAAATGGCCGAACGGCGATCCGCTCTCGGAAGACTTCAACTTCTGCGGCAACGACGCCGCCGAAACGGGACCGTACTGCAAGTACCACTCCCGTGTTGCGTTCCAGCCGGCGGGGGAGCGCCGTAGGGCGCGCTGAGCGAATAGCGAATAGCGAATAGCGAATAGAACGGCTTGGCTTCTGTGACTGGGAGCAAGCCGTTTTTTCGTTGTTCCCTATTCGCTACTCCCTATTCGCTGCCGCTCACAGCCACCCGTTCTTCTTGAACCGCCAGTACAGGAATGAGCAGATCGAGGCCATCACCAGCAGGATGATGGGATAGCCATATTCCATCTTCAGTTCCGGCATGTCGGAGAAGTTCATGCCGTAGATGCCGGCGAAAGCCGTGGGCACCGCCAGGATGGCGGCCCATGAGGCGAGCTTCTTGGAGATAGCGGTTTCCTGGCTCTGTCCGACGAGCAGGCTGGCTTCGAAAGCGAAGGCCAAAACCTCGCGCAGGCTATCGATCTTTTCCTGCACGGTGCGGATGTGGTCGGTCACGTCGCGGAACAACGGATGCATGGCGGCATGGATCTGCGGCAGCTCGGCGCTGGTCAGCCGACGGCAGACCTCGACCAGCGGCAGCGCCGCATTGCGCAGGCGCAAGAGATCGCGGCGCAGCATGTAGAGCCGCTCGATATCGGTGCCGGTCATCGGCTTCAAAAGCACCCTGTCCTCGATCGCCTCGACCTCGTCCTCGATCTGCTCCAACACCGGCATATAATTGTCGACGATGAAATCGAGGATGGCGTAGAGGACGAAATCCTCGCCTTTGGCGAGCGAATGCGGGCAGCTCTCCCAGTGCTGGCGCACGGCGGCGTAAGAGGTCGACGGGCCGTGCCGGACGCTGACAATGTAGCCGGTGCCGACGAACAGATGCGTCTCGCCGAACGTGACGCGGCCGTCGATCAATTGCGCGGTGCGGGCGACGATGAAGAGGGCGTCGCCATATTGCTCGATCTTCGGGCGCGCATGCGGATGCTCGGCGTCCTCGATCGCCAGGTCATGCAGGTGGAACTGCGCCTGCACCCTGAGCAGCAGGTTGCGGTCGGGCTCGAGCAGGCCGATCCAGACGACATGGCCGGGTCTTGCCGCCCATTCGCCGGCCTGCTCGACGGCGATATCGGCGACGCGCTTGCCGCCCGAATAGACGCTGGATGCAATGATGCCCGACGTTGGGGCCGGGGTCAGGTTCCGAACTTGTTCCATCGCAAACCTCCCGAGACTGCGACTGACAAATCGCCGTGCCTGGAGGAGCTTAGCCTAAATCAGGAAGCCGTTCGAGAGGCACCCGTTCACTTAGCCGGCACCGCGCCGGGAAGCACGACCTTGTCGGTCTTGTCGCCTTTCGGCCGGTCGGCCGGCATCTGATCGCCGGTGACGATGTAATAGATCGTCTCGGCGATGTTGGTGGCATGGTCGCCGATGCGCTCGATGTTCTTGGCGCAGAACAGAAGATGCGTGCAGGGCGTGATGTTGCGCGGATCTTCCATCATGTAGGTCAAAAGCTCGCGGAACAGCGAGGTGTACATGGCGTCGATCTGGTCGTCGCGGTCGCGCACCAAGCCGATCCTCTCGACCGAGCGCGAGGCATAGACGTCGAGCACTTCCTTGAGCTGCGTCAGCGCAAGGTTGGCAAGCGCCTCCAGGCCGCGAAAAAGGCTGTTCGGCTGGCGGCCGTCGACCGAAGCGACGCGCTTGGCGACGTTCTTACCCAAGTCGCCGACGCGCTCGATGTCGGCCGAGATGCGGATCGCGCCGACGATCTCGCGAAGGTCGGTCGCCATCGGCTGGCGCCTGGCGATGATGATGATGGCCTTGTCGTCGATCTCGCGCTGGCCCTCGTCGAGGACGAGATCGTCCTGGATGACCTTCTGGGCGAGGCCATGGTCGACATTCACCAACGCCGCGACCGCCTGTTCGACCATGCGCTCGGCATGCCCGCCCATCGCGGCGATGCGCTTCGACAGGAACTTCAGCTCTTCATCATAGGCACTGACGATATGGACGGACTGCATGGATATGCCTTCCCGGTTTTTACCGGCTGGTGCGTTCCCTCAATCCGTCGCTGATACGCGAACCGCATGACAGAAAGAAGAAAATCCCGGTTGGCAACCTGTACACGATCAGCGAGCCGGCAAATGAACCGTGAACGCCGCGCCCTTGCCGACTTCCGACTTGATGGACAATCTTGCGTTATGACGGGTCAATATATGCTTGACGATCGAAAGGCCAAGCCCGGTGCCTTTCTGGGTGCGGCTGTTTTCGACATCGACGCGGTAGAAGCGCTCGGTGATGCGCGGGATGTGTTCTTCGGCAATGCCTGGACCATAGTCCCTTATCGTGACGTCGAAGCCCGGCTGCTCCTCGTCCTCAGCGCCGGCAATCGATACGGTGACGTGCCCGCCTGACTGGCCGTATTTGCAGGCGTTCTCGAGGAGATTCTCGAAAACCTGGAACAGTTCGTCGCGGTCGCCGGGAACGACGAGCGGCCCATCGGCGAACTCCCGCTCGATGACGATGCCGTTCTCGCGGGCCAGCGGCGCGAGGGAATCGATGACGCTGTCGATCGTCTGGCGAAGATCGACCTCCGTGCCCGGCCTCAGATAGGGTTTCATCTCCAACCGCGACAGCGAAAGCAGATCGTCGATCAGGCGGGCCATGCGGCCGGTCTGGTTCTGCATGATCTGCAGGAACTGGTCGCGCGCCGCCGGATCGTTGCGGGCCGGCCCGCGCAGCGTCTCGATGAAGCCGGCGATCGAGGCGAGCGGCGTGCGCAGCTCATGGCTGGCATTGGCGATGAAATCGGCCCGCATGCGATCGATGCGCCGCGTCTCGCTCTGGTCCTTGAACACCAGCACGTAAAGGCCAGTGGCATGGCCGACCGTGGATGCGCTGACCCGATATGTCCGTTCCACAGGCAGCTTCTCGGTATAGTCGACCGCATCGGCGGCGACCTGCCCTGACAGGATGCCGTCGAGCAGCGCCTGCATTTCCGGCGCGCGAAACTTCAAAGCCAGCGACATCCCGGGCGCCAGCCCGCCGAAGGCGGCGAAGGCGGCGGCATTGGCGTGAACCATGGCCGCTGAATGATCGAAGATGATGAGCGGATCGGCGACCGCGGCCGCCAGATACTCGCCGGAGAGCCGCTGCAGCCCGCTTGCCTCGATCGCTGCTCCCGTATCGGCCGGCTGGCGTTCGGCATCCGCGGGCAACATCGCCGCGGTCGCCAGCGCGGCCAGGGCCAGCACCAGCACATAGAAGGAGGCGCCGGCGAAGAAATAAACGGCAAGGACCGCGAGAACACCCGCGCCAAGCAGCCAGCGGTTGCGTGACAGCCGCGCCGCCAAGGCTTGCCTCTTGTTGTCTTGTCCCGCGCCCGTCTCTGCCATAGGCCCGCGCCACCGCGCATCCCGTTCGAACGGCCAGCAACTCGCTGGACCGGCCTGACGCATGGGACCCTGAAAATCAGGATCGATTTTCGCGAAGGTTCATGCGCAAAATCAAAATGCTACAGCGTTTTTGCGTCCGAATGCGCGTTGCGCTGCACACAGGCTCCATAGCATGAGTCCGCAAACTGGGAAGGTTCGTCTGGATGAAAAAGGCCAAGGAAACGGCTGAAGCGGTGCCGGCCACGGCACCGATCAAGATCAAGATCGGCGGCAAGGAGCGCGAGTTCGACATCGACGATCCGGTGCTGCCGGACTGGATCGAGGACAACAAGCTCACCGCCGGCGGCTATCCTTACGATAAGAAGATGAAAGGCGAGGAGTACGAAAAGGAGCTCGAGGGGCTGCAGATCGAACTGGTCAAGGCGCAGGCCTGGCTGCAGGCCACAGGCAAGCGGGTGATGGCGCTTTTCGAGGGCAGAGACGCGGCCGGCAAGGGCGGTACGATCTTCGTGCTGCGGCAATATATGAACCCGCGCACGGCGCGCAACGTCGCCCTGACCAAGCCGACGCCGACCGAGGCGGGGCAATGGTATTACCAGCGCTATGTCGACCATTTCCCGACTTCGGGCGAGTTCGTCACCTTCGACCGCTCCTGGTACAACCGTGCCGGCGTCGAGCCGGTCATGGGGTTCTGCACCCCGGAGCAGCACGAGAAATTCCTCGATGAGACACCGCATTTCGAACGGATGATCTGCAACGAGAACATCCATTTCTTCAAATTCTGGCTGAACATCGGCCGCGAGACGCAGCTCGAACGGTTCCACGACCGCCGCTGGTCACCGTTGAAGAATTGGAAGTTCTCGCCGATCGACATCGCCGGCGTCGGCAAGTGGGACGACTACACCAAGGCACGCGACCAGATGATCGAGCGCACGCACAAGGAGTTCTCGCCCTGGATCGTCGTGCGGGCCAACGACAAGCGCCGCGCCCGGCTCGCGGTGATCCAGCGTATCCTGCTCTCCCTGCCCTATGACGGCCGCGACCTCGACGCTGTCGGCAAGCCCGACAAGAAGATCATCGGCGAGGGACCGGAATTCCTGAAGGACTAGTGCGTTTCACCGTTTCACGGGACCGGCGAAACGCCCTATCTCTTTGTTTTTACGCAATTCCGGACGGAAAACCGCTCACACTTTTCCTGGAATTGCTCTTGTGTTGCCCTGCACCAGGAAGCGCTGGCCTGCGCAACCTGTGCCGTAATGCAGTTCCGGATCAATTGCAGCGCCGCGCGCCTTTCGGCTTGCGCGGCGCTGAGGTTTAAGCCAGGCGCTCAGGCGGCCAGGCGAGCGATGCGCTGCAGCCGCTTCAGCGTGGTGTCATCCTGAAGCGCCTGCTGGAACAGCGTGATCTCGTGGTCGATGCGGTCGCACAAGACGTCCGTATCGCCCTTGAGCAGGCTGCGCGTCTGCAGCAGTGCCGCCACAGGCTTCTTGGCCAGCTGTTTCGCCCTGGCCAGCGTTGCCTCCTCGGCGCTGCCTTGCGTCACGATCTCGCCGACAAGGCCGAGCGCCTTGGCGTCCTCGACGCCCAGCGTATCGCCCAGGCAGAAGAAGCGGAAGGCGCCGGCGTAGCCGAGCTTCTGGGGCGCCAGAATGCTGGTCGCCGCGTCCGGCACCAGGCCGAAATCCACAAACGGCACCCTGAAGGTGCTGCCCCGGGACGCGATCACCATGTCGCAGTGGAACAGGATGGTGCAGCCGACACCGACGGCATCGCCGTCGACACAGGCAAGGACCGGCTTGGGGAAGGTCGCCAACATGCGGAACATGTCAGTGACGGCGGCGATCAGCTCTCGGTGCTTGGTGGCGTCGAGGAACTCCGAGAAGTCGCCGCCAAGGCAGAAGCATCCGGCAAGACCGCGCAGCATGACGACGCGGACCTCGTCATCGACCGCCGCCTCGTGCAAGGTCCTGGCAAGGCTCGCATAGGCATGCCTGTCGAGCACCGGCCGGCCGTCATGCGAGGACACGGTGACGACCAGCGTATGGCCGCGCAGTTCCGGTTCGGGATGGAAACTCATGACCGCCTCCATCACGAAGCCTGCTTGAGGCCCAGCAGACCAGGATAGCCCCGGTTCAGCACCGGCAGGTGGTGGTTGCGGCGCGCCCGCACGACATCGAGCGTATGCTCGGTGAAGGTAAGCAGCGTCGCCACGACCTGCTGGTTGCCATAGGTGCGCTGGTAGCCGAGCGGCTTGGCCAGGAAGTGCAGCTGCAGCGCTCTGAGCACCCACATCGGCTCGAACTCGATGATGACCTGGTTGACGTTGCGCTTGAGGCCCCATTCGACGAAGCCGGCGATCAATTCGGTGCCGACCGTCGAGACGCCGCGTTTGCCGTCGCGAAAGCCCGGAGCCACCGCGTAGCGGGTCAGTTCCCAGACATTCGGTCCCGAGGGGGAGGCCCCCTCGCAGAGGTCCGACAGCACGTCGGTCAGAAGATGCGGCCGTGTGGTCGGCAGCATTCGCTGGTAGCCAGCCAGTTCGCCATTGCGGATGACGAGGTGGTGCTCGGCCTCGTCATGATCGAACTGGTCGATCTCGAGGTGGTCCGGGCGATCAAGATCGGTCCATCCCATCTCCTCGACGAAGATCTTGTAGCGCAAGCGATGGACCGCCTCCCACAGGTCGGGACGTTCCATCAGTTCCTGAGTGGTAAGGGCAAAAAGCATTAGCCGTCTCCTGGGCTTAGAGGAAGATACGGCCGTGATGTCCCTTAAAATATTGCGCGATCGCGCAGGCAAGAATTTCCAGGTCGGCACGGCCGACCTAGCTAATATAGCCGCGCCTAATCGCCTCCGCGACTGCCTGCACCCGGTTGGCTGCGCCCAGTTTGCTCTTGGCGTTAAGAAGATGTTTCTCGGAAGTGTGTTCCGAGATGCCTAAAATTTGAGATATCTCCCATTCGGACTTGCCGACAGCGGCCCATTGCAGGCACTCCCGCTCACGCGGCGTCAATTCTATGTGATCGATGATGCTTTCGGCCTTGGTGTGCAGCTGCATGGCGCGGCCGATCGCATAGGTCGACGCGAGCGAGACCATTCCGAATTCCGCATCCGACAGTTCGACGGATTCGCCGCCCAGCGAGACCATGACGATCTGGCCGTCGAGCGTGACCAGCGGAAACGCCAGGCCATCGCGCAGCTTGAACTCGCGGGCATCGCCCATGACTTCGTCGCTGCTCTTGTCGATCACGGCGTTCTTGGAAGCGTCGCGCCATTGGAACGGCGCCTGAAGCTGCTTCATGTGACTGACGACCGGATCGTGGTCGACATAGTTGCGCGCCACATAGCGCTCCAGCCAATCGCCGGGCCAATCGCAAAGCATCACATGCTGTTTCTGCTGGCCGCGCGGCGTGCCAGGCTGCGGCACGGTTCCCGCCATCAATGCGGTCAGGCCGAAGTTCGAGGTGACGCCGAGCAGCCTCTCGCAAACCGCGGCCGCGGTGCCAGCTTGCTGCAACTGGTCTATGTATTCCAGAGTTCTGTCGAACAGGCCCATCGCAACATCTACCCCATGTTGCTTCCGCTTTTTCTTTACCGACGATAGATGGACGAACACCCCTTCGCCATCAACCCCCCACTTTGCAATCTCCTCAGCTATGCCGGCAGCTTCCCCCCTTCCGGCGCGCAGGTCATTTGCAAACGCGCTAAACCATACGCTTAATTTGGCCGCTTGAAATCAAAAACCGTTGTGCCTGCCGCATTTTCATACGAAAAGCCAAGGAACGCGGACAGGCGCGGAGCCATATCGTGATCTTGCGGTGGATATTTCTGGCCCTGATGGCGGTGGTGGGCGGCGCGCTGCCGCCTGCCAGCGCGACTCAAGCGGCGGAGCCGCAGGTGCCGGTGCTGTGGGATGCCAAGGAGCGGCTGCCGAAGCCCGACCTCTCGGCGCTGCCGCGACTCAGATTCCTCACCACCACCGATTTTCCGCCCTTCAACTTCCTTGACGGCGCGGGCCGCCTGTCGGGTTTCCACATCGATCTGGCGCGGGCGATCTGCGCGGAACTGGGCGTCGTCGAGAAATGCCAGGTCCAGGCATTGCCGTGGAACGAGCTGGAGGACGCGCTCCAGAAGGGCGAAGGCGAGGCGATCATCGCCGGCATCGCCGCGACGCCGGAAAGCCGGGAGAAATACACCTTCTCGCGCTCCTATATGCAGTTTCCGGCGCGCTTCATCATGCCGAAGGCAAAGGCCTTTGCCGAGCCGATTCTCGACAAATTGCGCAGCAAGCGGGTCGGCGTCGCCGCCGGCTCGGCGCATGAGAAAATGCTGCGCGATTATTTCAAGGCCGTGCAGGTGGTGACCTTCGACACACCGCAAGGCCTCTATGCCGACCTCAAGGCCGGCAAGGTCGACGCCGCCTTCGGCGACGGCATGCGCTTTTCCTTCTGGCTGGGCGGCTCGGACGCCGCCGGCTGCTGCCGCTTCGCCGGCGGTCCGTATCTGGCGCCGGAATATCTGGGCTCGGGCATGGCGATCGCCACCCGCAAGAGCGACACCGCGCTTGCCGCCGCCTTCGACTACGCGCTGCAGGAGATCTCGATCAAGGGCACCTTCGCCGAGTTCTATCTGCGCTATTTTCCCGTCAGCTTCTTCTGAGGCTACTGAGACTCAGGTGATGCCGGCCTGACCTGAATCTCAGCGGCCTCGGTCCGTGCAATGTCAGGTGAGCGTGCGCAGGCGCGCCTTCGCCGCGCGGGCAATCGCGGCGACGGTCAGCGTGTCGAGGTCGAGCTTGAGGCGGACGAGCTGCAGCACGCGCACCTCCTCCATGCGCATTTCGAGATCGACGGCGGCAACCTCGAAGGCAGCGGCATAGGCAGTGTCGCGCAACCGCTCCGGCAGCGCCTCGGCAACACGCGCCAGCACCCCTTCCAGCCCGTCCTTGTCATGCAGCGCCTTCTGGCAGGCCTGCGCCACCGCAACCAGCCTGTCCTGGTTGAAATCGACGAACACCGGCCAGGAGCGGACGACGTCGCCGATCCGCGCCAGCTCGACATCGGTCATGTCGCGGTCGGAGGCCGATGTGATGACCATCAGGTGGATCAGCGCTTCGTGCGGGCTCAGCAAAGGCATTCAAAACTCCTAGTAGCGTGCATGTCATTTCCCCAAAACCGCGACACGCTTTGGGGTGACATGCACTTGAAAGTGAGGCTCGAACGTAGGAGCGCCATTATGGCGCCGCAAGGAAAACCACCGCAAATCGTTGACGCTCAGGTCTCTCCCGCCTAGAGACCGGTTGAAACTCTATCCGCCGCAAAGCCGGCGTCTGACCTGGAAGACAATAACATGACGGGATCAAACATCATCGATCTCACGCCCGAGATGCTTGCCGCGGCCGCCGAGAGCAAGGCCTGGCCGTTCGAGGAAGCCAAGAAAATCATCGCCCGCTACAAGGGCAAGGACTTTCCCGAGACCGTCCTGTTCGAGACCGGCTACGGCCCCTCGGGCCTGCCGCATATCGGCACCTTCGGTGAAGTGGCGCGCACGACCATGGTGCGGCATGCCTTCCGGGTGCTGACGCAAGACAAGGTCAAGACAAAGCTTTTGTGCTTCTCCGACGACATGGACGGCATGCGCAAGATCCCGGAGAACGTGCCGGACCGCGCGGCGCTGGAACCCTATTTGCATATGCCGCTGACGGCGGTGCCCAATCCGTTCGGCGGCGACTATGCGAGCTTCGCCGACCACAACAACGCGATGCTGTGCCGTTTCCTCGACACGTTCGGCTTCGACTACGAATTCGCCAGCGCGACGCGGTATTACAAGGCCGGTCGCTTCGACGAGGTGCTGCTGCGCGCCGCGGAGCGCTATGACGAGATCATGGCGGTGATGCTGCCGACGCTGGGGCCGGAGCGCCAGGCGACCTACAGCCCGTTCCTGCCGATCTCGCCGAAGAGCGGCAGAGTGCTCTACGTGCCGATGATAAATGTCGACGCCAAGGCCGGCACCATCACCTTCGACGACGAAGGCACCGAGACGACGCTGCCTGTCACCGGCGGCCATGTGAAGCTGCAGTGGAAGCCGGATTTCGGCATGCGCTGGGCAGCGCTCGGTGTCGATTTCGAGATGTTCGGCAAGGACCACCAGACCAATGCCGGGATCTATGATCGCATCTGCAACATCCTGGGCGGACGCGCGCCGGAGCATTTCGTCTACGAACTGTTCCTCGACGAGGAAGGCCAGAAGATCTCGAAGTCGAAGGGCAATGGCCTGACCATCGACGAATGGCTGACCTATGCGCCGACGGAGAGCCTCGGCCTCTACATGTACCAGCGGCCACGGCAGGCGAAGAAGCTCTATTTCGACGTCATCCCGAAGGCGGTGGACGAGTATTACGCTTTCCTTGGCGCCTATCCGCGCCAGGACTGGAAGGAACGGCTCGGCAACCCGGTCTGGCATATGCATGACGGCAACCCGCCGGCCATCGACCTGCCGGTGCCGTTCGCGCTGCTGCTCAACCTGGTCAGCGCCTCCAACGCGCATGACAAGGCGGTGCTGTGGGGCTTCATCTCGCGGCATGCGCCGGGCGTGACGCCGAAGACGCATCCGGAGCTCGACCGGCTGACCGGCTATGCGATCCGCTATTTCGACGACTTCGTGAAGCCGACCAAGGTCTACCGCGCCGCCGACGAGGTGGAGCGCGAGGCGCTGGCGAAGCTCTCCGACGCGCTCGGCGCGCTGCCGCAGGGCGCCGACGGCGAGGCGATCCAGAATGCCGCGCTCAACGTGGCGCGCAAGATCGAGCGCTATCAGGACCATTCCAAGCAGAGCCCGGAAGGGGGGCCCGGCGTGTCGGTGGCCTTCTTCCAGATGATCTACCAGGTGCTGATCGGCCAGGAGCGCGGCCCGCGCTTCGGGTCGTTCGCAGCACTCTATGGCATTGCCGAGACGCGCGCGCTTATTGAGCGGGCGCTGGCTGGTCAGTTGGCGGCGTAAGGTCGCCGCCTTCCGCCGGCAGGATGGAATCCGGGGCCTCCGGCGCCGGTCTTGACGCGGCCGGCAGCGCCGGCAGGCCGTCAAGCTTCGGCGCCGGGCCGAAAATACCCTTCCTGGCGGCGCGGGCCTTGTTCTCGGCCTCGACATAGGGACCGCCTTGCGCGGCGCGCGCCCAGCCATTTTCCACCAGCCACTGGCCGATATCCTGATTGCCGATATGGCATTCGGCGGAAATGGTGTCGCGATCGCCCTCCGGCGGCACCGTGCAGGCGACCGCCCGGCCGCGCAGGAAAGCGCGGAAGGCCGTCCTGGCACGGGCGCCGCAGGCCCAACTCTTGCCCTCGTCGCCGCAGATTTCGTCCGCCGTGACGACATCCACGCCGGAGACGGCGACGGCATAGCCCTTCGACTCGATCAGCCCGGCGGCGGTGGCGACCGGCTGGAACAATTTCGTGCCGTTCCAGTCGCCTGGCATCTTCGTCTTGGGCGGCTTGGGCGGCCCGGCCAGCGCCAGATCGCTGAGCGGCGCACGCGGTTCCACCCGTTCGAGTTCCTGGTCCGACAGTTCCGGCGGCGCCACGGTTTCGGGATCGATGGCCCTCGAATGAACGGCTGGCTGCGGAGCGGCAGGCGCCGGAATGGCCGAGGTCGCCGGTTCTTCCGGCGGCGTCTCAGCGCCTGGATCTGCAAGCGCGTCCGGATCGATCCGATCCACCGCGATCGTGCTGTCATGGCCTTTGATTGCGCGCCCGCCGGTCACGACAAGCGCCGCCATCACCGGTATTGCCAGAACGGCAAAAGCTGCTTGAAGAAGCCGCACCGGTCCGGACCTACTGGCTCGCCCAGACGATGCGCGCCACCCATTCGATATCGCGCGTCGGGATGTCGCGGTCCGGGTGAGCCGGATTGAGCGAGACCAGCACGATCGATTTCACCGTCTGCCGGTCGAGCACCTTGGCCATCACTTCGCCGGCGGTAGTCTTGACGACGACACGGTCGCCCTTGCGGGTCGGCGCCCCGGGCTCGACGATCAGCACGTCGCCATTGCGGTAAAGCGGCAGCATGGAATCGCCTTGCACCTGCAGCGCGTAGGACGTCTCGGTCGCCCGCGCCGGAAGCTCGACCAGATCCCAGCCCTGCCCCGCCGGATAGCCGGCATCGTCGAAGAAGCCCCCCGCGCCGGCCTGGGCGAAACCGAGCAACGGCACCGCGCTGCGATGCTGGGCAATGGCTGCGGCGCCGCGTCCTTCGACCAGTCCGGTGAATTCCTCCAGCGACGCGCCGGTGGCCTCGATGATCTTGGCCAGCGATTCCGTCGAGGGCCAGCGCGGCCGGCCGTCGGAAGACAGGCGCTTCGATTTGTTGAAGGCCGTCGAATCGAGGCCGGCGCGCCGGGCAAGGCCGGAAGCCGACAGCGAATAGCGCTCGGCGAGAGCGTCTATTGCGGCCCATACGCGGTCGTGTGAGAGCACGCGCGCTCTCCCTCAAAACAGGAAAAAATGCCTCAGCCTGTCTAGCGTGCGACCGCACCATTGTCCACCGGTAGCGGCGGGCCGGGCTAGAAAGTGATCCGCCGGCTCGGCAAATCAGCCTCACTCGCTTCGAAACGTGATCAGGCCGCCTTGGCCTGTTCGCGCAAATTCCGGTGCGAAAGCATGAAGGCCCGCTCGGGTTCGGTCGGCGGGCGTGGGCTGGCGGCGTGGCCAAGCGCCGCGACGACCTCGTCGATGTCGAGGAAGCGGCGACCGCCGCGGTCATAGACGCCGCCCGTCGTCAGGATCAGCGCCGCCGTCTCGCCGCCATCGAGCACGAAACGATGCCTGCCGATCACCGACGTGCCTTCCCAGGTCTCGATCGACGAGACCACCTCGAAGCGGCGCCGCAGCTTGATCTCGCGCACATAGCCCACCTGCAGCCCGCCGATCATCGGCGCCCAGCCGTTCTTGCGCGCAAGCGCGATGAGGCCGACGCGCAGGAAGATGTCGATGCGCCTACAGCGCCGCGCGTCCTATTGGATGCGCAAAGGACGCTGTAGCACTTTGAGTGGCGCATGATCCTTTCCGAAATCGATTCCGATTTCGGGGTCATGCGCAAGATCGGCCAACATCATGTAGCGGGCGTTGTTGAGATGCAGGTTGAAGTCGATGTCGATCGGCAGGCAGCGAAAGGCCAGCCGGCTTTCATCGCCGACCCGGTAAGGGCCACGGCTCGATGCCGTGGCCATGGTGCGGGCCATTCGCCCCCAGACATACATGCTGGTTGATCAGGCCGCCTGCTTTACCTCGCCCTTCTGGTAAGGGTCGAAGCGCTGGTAGAAGGTCTCGCCCTTCTCGGCCATGTCGAGCAGAAGCTTCGACGCCTTGAACTCGGCGCCATACTTCTTCTGCAGGCCCTTGGCGATCTTGACGAAACGCTTGGCGCCGATGCCGTCGATGTAGGACAGCGCGCCGCCGGTGAAGGGCGCGAAGCCGAAGGCGAGGATCGAGCCGACATCCGCCTCGCGCGGATCCGTGACGATGCCTTCCTCCATCACACGCGCCGCTTCCAGCGCGATGGTGACCAAGAGGCGCTGCTTCAGCTCCTCATAGTCGACCTTGTCGGGGTTGAGCTGCGGATAGAGATCCTTCAGGCCCGGCCACAGCTTCTTCTTCGCCGGCTTGGCCGGATAGTCGTAGAAACCCTTGCCATTCTTGCGGCCGAAGCGGCCATGCGTGTCGACCATGGTGTTGATCAGCGCCATCTGCCTGGGATCGACGGCCTTCTCGCCGAGATCCCTGATGGTCTGCTTCATGATCTTCTGGGCAAGGTCGACCGCCGTCTCGTCGGTCAGCGCCAGCGGGCCGACCGGCATGCCGGCGGCCTTGGCGGCATTCTCGATCATCGGCGCCGGCACACCCTCAATCAGCATCTTGTAGGCTTCCGACATGTAGCGCAGCACGCAGCGGTTGACGTAGAAGCCGCGCGTGTCGTTGACGACGATCGGCGTCTTCTTGATGGCGCGCACGAAGTCGAAGGCGACGGCCAAGGCCTTGTCGCCGGTCTTCTTGCCGAGAATGATCTCGACCAGCATCATCTTGTCGACCGGCGAGAAGAAATGGATGCCAATGAAGTTCTTCGGCCGCGACGAGTTCTTCGCCAGAGCGGTGATGGGAATCGTCGAGGTGTTGGAAGCGAAGATCGCCGACGATTTCAGCACCGCTTCCGCCTTCTCGGTGGCTTCCTTCTTGACGTTCGAATCCTCGAAGACCGCCTCGACGACGAGATCGCAGCCGGCAAGGTCGGCATAGTCCGCCGTCGGCGTGATCAGCGACAGGAGCTTGTCCTTGTCTTCGGGTTTGGCGCGGCCCTTCTTGACCTGGTCGGCCATCAGGCTGTCGGAATGCGCCTTCCCCTTCTCGGCCGACGGCAGATCGCGGTCGAGCAGCACCACCGGAATCCCGGCTCGCGCGGTGACATAGGCGATACCCGCGCCCATGAAGCCGGCGCCGATTATGCCGATCTTCTTGAACTTGGTGTCCGGCACGCCGGTGGGGCGGCGTGCGCCCTTGTTCAACTCCTGCAGCGACAGGAACAGCGAGCGGATCATCGCCGCCGCTTCCTTGGACTGCATGATCTCGGTGAAATAGCGCTGCTCGATCCTGAGCGCGGTATCGAACGGCACCAGCAGGCCTTCATAGACGCATTTCAGGATCGCGGCCGCGGCCGGATAATTGCCGTAGGTTTCGCGGCGCAGGATGGCGATCGCCGGCGGCCAGAGATTGGCGCCGGCCGCCGAATAGATCGGACCGCCCGGCAGCTTGAAACCCTTCTCGTCCCAGGGCGCCACCGGCTTCAGGCCGTTCCTGATCATCGCCTTGGCGGTCTCGACGAGTTTCGAAGGCTCGGCGATCTCGTGGATCAGGCCCATCGCCTTCGCCTTCTGCGGCGTCAGGTTCTGTCCGGTGGTCAGCATCTGCAGCGCCTGCTGCTGGTCGGTCAGCCGCGGCACGCGCTGGGTGCCGCCGGCGCCCGGGAAGATGCCGATCTTCACCTCGGGAAGCGCCATTTTCACCTTGTCGGAATCAGCGGCGACGCGGCCGTGGCAGGCGAGCGACATCTCGAAGGCGCCGCCCATGCAGGTGCCGTTGATCGCCGAGACAAACGGCTTGCCGCAGGTCTCGATCTTGCGGAAAAGGCCGGTCATGTAGCCGGCATTCTCGAACAGCGCCTTGGTCGCCTTCTCGAGGTCTTTCTCCTTGTCGACGGCAAAGGTGGCCAGCATCTTCTGCAGCATCGTGATGTCGGCGCCGCCGGAGAAAGAGTCCTTGCCCGACGTGATGACCGCGCCCTTGATGGCGGCATCGCCGGCCACATGATCGACGATGGCGTTCAACTCGCGCATCACCTCCTCGGTGAACACGTTCATCGAGCGGTCCGGCATGTTCCAGGTGATCAGCGCGATGCCGCCGGCGTCGATGTCGAGGGTGAAATTGGTGTAGCTCATCTCTTCTCTCCCCGTCAGACGCGTTCGATGATGGTGGCGGTGCCCATGCCGGCGCCGATGCAGAGCGTGACCAGCGCGGTGTTCAGGTCGCGGCGTTCCAGCTCATCCAGCACCGTGCCCAGGATCATGGCGCCGGTAGCGCCGAGCGGATGGCCCATGGCGATCGCGCCGCCATTGACGTTGATCTTGTCGTGCGGGATCTCGAAAGCCTGCATGTAGCGCAGCACGACGGAAGCGAAGGCCTCGTTGAGCTCGAACAGGTCGATGTCCGACAGCTTCATCTTGGCGCGCTTCAACAGCTTCTCGGTGACGTCGACCGGACCGGTCAGCATCAGCACCGGTTCCGAGCCGATATTGGCGAAGGCGCGGATGCGCGCGCGGGGTTTGATACCCATGGTTTTCCCGGCCTTCTTCGAGCCGAGCAGCACGGCGGCGGCGCCATCGACGATACCGGAGGAATTGCCGGCGTGGTGGACGTGGTTGACCTCCTCGACCTCCGGATGCTTCTGCACGGCGACCGCGTCGAAGCCGCCCATCTCGCCGGGCATGACGAAGGACGGGTTGAGCGAAGCCAGCGACTGCATGTCGGTCGAGGGCCGCATGTGCTCGTCATGGTCGAGAATGGTGAGCCCGTTCTGGTCCTTGATCGGGATCACCGACTTCTTGAAGCGGCCATCGGCCCAGGATTTCGCGGCGCGCTTCTGGCTCTCGACCGCATAGGCGTCGACATCGTCGCGGGAAAAGCCGTATTTGGTGGCGATCAGATCGGCCGAGATACCCTGCGGCACGAACCAGCCGGGCAGGCCGACGGAGGGGTCCATGAACCAGGCGCCGCCGGACATGCCCATGCCGACGCGCGACATGGATTCGACGCCGCCGGCAATAACGATCTCGTCCGCCCCTTGCGCGATCTTGGCGGCGCCGAAATTGATGGCGTCGAGACCCGAGGCGCAGAAGCGCGAGATCTGCATGCCGGGCGCCGAGGTCGCGTAGCCGGCCTCGAAGGCCGCGGCGCGCGGAATGACGGAGCCCGCCTCGCCGACCGGATCGACGCAGCCGAAGATGATGTCGTCGACAGTGCCGGTGTCGAGCCCGTTGCGATCGCGCAGTGCCTCGAGCGTCCTGGCGGCGAGCCTGACCGCCGGCACCTCGTGCAGCGAGCCATCCTTCTTGCCCTTGCCGCGCGGCGTGCGCACGGCGTCATAGACGTAAGCCTCAGTCATTTTCGTGCTCCTTGGCTTTGCCGGCCGCCACGCTTAGAGAGAGCGCCCGATCAGCAATTTCATGATTTCGTTGGTGCCGCCGTAGATGCGCTGGACGCGGGCGTCGCGGTACATGCGGGCGATCGGATATTCATTCATGTAGCCATAGCCACCGTGCAGTTGAAGGCATTCGTCGACGACTTTGCCCTGCAGGTCGGAAAGCCAGTATTTGGCCATCGAGGCGGTGACCGGATCGAGGCCGCCATCGATATGGCGGGCGACGCAGTCATTGTAGAAGACGCGGCCGATCGTGGCCTCGGTCTTCAATTCGGCCAGCTTGAACTGGGTGTTCTGGAAATCGATGACGGCCTTGCCGAAGGCCTTGCGTTCCTTGACGTAGTCGATCGTGAGCGCCAGCGCCCGCTCGATCATGGCGATCGCCCCGGTACCGATCTGCAACCGCTCCTGCGGCAGTTGCTGCATCAGCTGGACGAAGCCCTTGCCTTCCTCGTGGCCGAGCAGGTTCGAGGTCGGCACGCGCACATCGTTGAAGAACAGCTCGGACGTGTCGTTCGACTTCAGCCCTATCTTGTCGAGGTTGCGGCCGCGCTCGAAGCCCTCGACCTCGTCGGTCTCGACGACGATCAGCGAGGTGCCCTTGGCGCCCTTTTCCGGATCGGTCTTGGTGACGACGATGATCAGGTTGGCGAGCTGGCCGTTGGTGATGAAGGTTTTCGAGCCGCTGATCTTGTAATGATTGCCGTCCTTCTCGGCGCGCGTCTTCACGCCCTGCAGGTCGGAGCCGGCGCCGGGCTCCGTCATGGCGATGGCGCCGATCAGCTCACCGGTCGCAAGCTTGCGCAGCCATTTCTGTTTCTGCTCCTCGGAGCCGTAATGCAGGATGTAGGGTGCTACGATCGAATTGTGCAGGCCGATGCCGAAGCCGTCGACGCCGACATGGCCGATCGCCTCGATGATGGCGCTCTCATGGGCGAAAGTGCCGCCCGAGCCGCCGTATTTCTCCGGCATCGAGGCGCAGAGCAGACCAGCGGCTCCGGCCTTCAGCCAGCTCTCGCGATCAAACATCTCGTTCTTCTCGAACTCGTCGTAGCGCGGCGCGATCTCCTCCGCCATGAAGCGGGACGCCATGTCGTAGAGCATGCCGACCTCGTCCGCCGCCCATGCGGGCTTCGGCAGGCCAAGAATTTCGGCTGGATTTGTCGCCACGATTTCCTCCGCGTTCCGACAATTGTGGGCCGGCGGTGCCGGCCCGCCAAACCTAGAACGCTTCCGCCGGCAGCGCCATCAGCGTGTCCGCGCCACTGGAAATGCGGGCAAGCCGCGTTGCCGTTTCCGGCATGACGCGCTCCATGAAGAAGCGCGCGGTCACCAGCTTGGTGTCGTAGAAGGGCGAGCCCCCGTTGGCCCCATCCGCCAACTTCGCCTGTGCGGATTTCGCCATCTGCGCCCACATGTAGCCCAGCGCCACCAGGCCGAAGAGATGCATGTAGTCGGTGGAGGCGGCACCGGCATTGTCGGGCTTGGCCATCGCGTTCTGCACCAGCCACATGGTGGCCGCCTGCAGGTCGTTGAGGCCCTTCTTCAGCGACTTGGTGAAGGGCGCCATCTTCTCGTCGGCGCGGTTTTCCTCGCAGAACTCGCCGACTTCCTTGAAGAAGGCCTGCACCGCGCGGCCGCCATTCTGCGCCAGCTTGCGGCCGACGAGGTCGAGCGCCTGGATGCCGTTGGCGCCTTCATAGATCATGGCGATGCGGGCATCGCGCACGAACTGGCTCATGCCGTGCTCTTCGATGTAGCCGTGGCCGCCGAACACCTGCTGCGCCATCACCGCGTGATCGAAACCCTTGTCGGTGAGCACGCCCTTGACCACCGGCGTCATGAGGCCGGTGTAATCGTCGGCCGCCTGGCGGTCCTTGTCGTCACCGGAGCGATGCGCGACGTCGGACTTGATAGCCGTCCACAGCGCCAGCGCGCGGCCGGCCTCGTTGAAGGCCTTCATGGTCATCAGCGAGCGGCGGATGTCGGGATGGACGATGATCGGGTCGGCTTTCTTGTCCGGCGCCTTGGCACCCGACAGCGAACGGCCCTGCAGGCGGTCCCTGGCGTAGGAAACGGCATTCTGATAGGCGATCTCGGAGACCGAAAGCCCCTGCAGGCCGACACCGAGGCGGGCCTCGTTCATCATCGTGAACATGGCCTTCAGGCCGCCATTCAATTCGCCGAGCAGCGTGCCCTCGGCCTCGTCATAGTTCATGACGCAGGTCGAGTTGCCGTGAATGCCCATCTTCTCCTCGATCGAACCGCAGGAGAGCGTGTTGCGCTCGCCGGGATTTCCCGAGGCATCGAGCTTGAACTTCGGCACGATGAACAGCGAAATGCCCTTCACGCCTTCCGGCGCGCCCTCGGCGCGGGCCAGCACCAGGTGGACGATGTTGTCCGACATGTCGTGCTCGCCGGCGGAGATGAAGATCTTCTGGCCGGAAATCCTGTAGGTGCCGTCACCATTGGGAGCGGCCTTGGTGCGCAACAGGCCGAGATCGGTGCCGCAATGCGGCTCGGTCAGGTTCATGGTGCCGGTCCAGGTGCCTCCGATCAGCCTGGGCAGCCATGTGGCCTTCTGTTCGTCCGTGCCGTGGGTGACGATGGCCGCGATCGCGCCTTGCGTCAGGCCGGGATACATCATCAGCGCCATGTTGGCGGAGATCATGTATTCGGAGACGGCGGTGTGGACGGCATAAGGCAGGCCCTGGCCGCCGAACTCGGCAGGTGCCGCAAGCCCCATCCAGCCGCCTTCGCGATACTGGTCGTAAGCGTCCTTGAAGCCCTTGGGAGTCGTCACCGAGCCGTCGTCATGGCGCACGCAGCCTTCCATGTCGCCGACGCGGTTCAGCGGATGCATGACGTTTTCGGCAAGCTTGGCGCCCTCCGCGAGGATCGCCTCGAGCACGTCGGGCGTCGCGTCCGAGAAGCCCGGAAGGTTGGAATAGCGCTGATAGCCCAGCACGTCGTTGAGAACGAACAGCGTATCCTGGATCGGCGCCCTGTAGATCGTCATGCCTTCCTCCACCCTTATAGTGCCGGCCGGCAAGTTGCCTGTCCTGGACAGGAGACCGGGCCAATGTCGATGCCCCGATAGCAAATATTGACGTTTGCGTAAACGTCAACTTCGTCGCAGCCAAAAATTTATGTGAGCGGTCAGGCATTGTGGCGACAAAAAAGCCGCGCGGCTATGGCCACGCGGCTTCTACGTCCGGGGTGTTTCCGGAGAGCGGGCGATCAGCCGGCGGCGCTGGCCTGCGCCGGCGCGGCGCGCTCGACGAGCATCTGACGCACGACCGACATCGAGTTGCTCAGCTCGCCGATAGCATCGTCGATCAGCGCCCGCTGCTTCTGCAGGCGGGCGAGCTGCTTCTCCGACTTGTCGAGCGCCAGCCGCAACTGCTTGGTGTTGGTGCCGCTCGGATCGTAAAGGTCCATCATCTGCTTGACGTCGCGCAGCGAGAACCCGACCTTGCGGCCGAGCAGGATCAGCTTCAGCCGGGCCTTGTCGCGGCGTGTATAGAGACGGGTCGAGCCATCGCGATGCGGATTGAGCAGGCCCTTGTCTTCATAGAAACGCAGCGTGCGCAACGTCACGCCGTATTTCTTGGCCATCTCGCCGATGCGGACGAATTCCTCGCCGGCTTCGACCGGTATGTCATTGGTATTGGCCGCGGCCTCGCCGGGCGAAACAAGTTTCATGGTCACTGGCTTTCCCCTGGTGGCGTCGCGGTCGCGGACCAAGCGTCGCCTGAATGGAAGCGGGGGCGTGCTTCCAATCGTGGTTGCAACAAGTCAATCGCAAGAGGCACGGCTTCGCACCTTTTACGTTTACGTCAATTCTATATCGACAGCAGCAGGGTGACGCAAGGGCGTTGTCGAAACGGACCTTTATGCCGCACCCGGATACCAGCTTGTCAGGCGGCTCACGATTTATGCGCGACTTCTTAAGCTTGGTTAACGCCTTGTTTACCACGTTGGGCGAAATGTGCGCATGTCGGTCACCCGTGTTTATCCTGTAGCGAATTTTTCACGGTTTTTCGAAGCGTGGGTGAAACCCGGGAAGCCCGTCTTCCTCCGCAGCAAAACCGCTCGGCTCGCTTCGTTCCCGGCAGGACTTTGGGAAACCGGCTTTGGCCGGCCATTCTGAACACGGGCGCATCGATGAACAGCAAGCGGTCCTATCTCGATACACTCAACGCCGGCAGGCAACGCCGGCCGCAGCCCTCGCTCGAAGAACTGAACCGCTCGCTCGAAACGCTGGAGCAGCGGCTGGACCGGACGCGGGCCGACATGCCCGATCGCCCCGACCTGCGGCGGCCGGCCGAGCCGCGTTATCCAAGCACGCAGCCTTATGGCCAACCGCGCTGGTACGAGGATCCCTATTCCCCGCAAAGGCCCCTGGAGCGGGTGCCACAAAGCCCGGCGCCGCAGAATCCGCGGCCGCAAGATCGCGCCCCGCAAAATCCCGCGCCGGCCTATCAGGCGATCGCGCGCGACATCGACCGGGTGCGCGGCCAGGAAGACAGCGTCGCCATGGTCGGCAAGATCGCCGTCGAACTGCGCGGCCTGCGCGAGGAATTGCGCCACCAGATGACCGTCGGCCTGCAGCGCGAATTCGAGGCGTTCCGCCAGGACATCGACCGCGCCATGCAGGCCAACAGCCAGCGCGGCGCTCCGTCGGGTGGCATGCCGGACAAGAGCAGCGCCGAACTCGGCCTCGAATTCGAACGGCTTTCGGGCGCCATCCAGTCGCTCGCCGAAAAGAGCGACGATCGCAGCATCAACCTGCTGCGGCTGGAACTGGAACAGGTGAAGGGTGCGCTGGACACGCTGGCGCGCGAGGAAAGCCTGCAGAAGGTCGACCGCCGCTGGGACGATTTCGACCGCCGCTGGAGCGCCTTCGAGGACCGCGTCGATGCCGACCAGCGCAAGCGCGCGGAAGGCCCGGGCCTTTCGGTGCTGACCGACCGGCTCGAACAGATCAGCAGCGCCGTCAACAGCCTGCCGGAATCGCTTTCGCTGCGCTCGCTGGAGGAAAAGGTGCGCACGCTTGCCGGCGCGGTCGACCGGTTCGCCGGCCAGCAGACCGCGCGCGGCGGCGAAACGCTCGCCATGATCGACGAGCGGCTGGACGAGATCTCCCGCGCCATCGTCGCCTCGACCGTGGCTGCGCAGGCCAATGCCTTCGACCCCGAAACCTTCGGCCGGATCGAGAAGCGCATGGCATCGCTGGCGGTTCAGATCGAAGAGGTCGCGCAGTCGCGGCCTGGAGCGGAAGTTCTCGATCACCTCAACCTTCTGTCCAGCCGCGTAGACCAGTTGGCTGGCCGCGCCGACCTGCCCGAGCAGGCCATGGAGCGGCTCGGCCAGCAGATCGCCTTGATAACCGACAAGATGGACCGCGCACCGGCCATGCCCGATGCCGAACATATCTTCCAGGGCCTGGAGCAGCGCTTCGACGCGCTGTCGATGCTGCTCGAGCGCCGCCAGGGCGACGCGATGGAACAGGGCAACATCCTGTTTCGCGATCTCGAGCGGCGGCTGGACGAGGTGGCGGACAGGCTCGACCAGCGCACGCGCCAGGACGACAGCGCCGGCATCATGGAAGCGATCGACGCCCGCTTCACCGCTTTGGCCAAGCGCATCGAGACGCGCATCCCGGATCCCGCCAACGACATGGCGATCCGCGGGCTGGAAAGTCGGCTCGAGGACATTTCCAGCCGGCTGGAATCGTCCGCGCAGCAGGTCGCGGGCATCGATCCTGCCCTGATCCGCAGCCTGGAAGCGCAGGTCGCCGGCCTGTCGGCACATCTCTCCAAGCCCGGCACGCCGCTGCCCGAATTCGAAGATATCAGCCCGCGCCTCAACGAGATCGAGAAGTCGCTGGCCGGCACGCGCGATTCCATCTTGAGCGTGGCGCGCGAGGCGGCCGAGAGCGCCGTCAAATCGCTTGCCGATTCGACGTCCAGCACGGCCCAGACCAACGCGACCGCCGTTGCCGGCCTCGCCCAGGACCTGAAGACGCTCGAAGCGCTCACCCGCCGCTCCGACGAACGCAACTCGCGGACATTCGAGGCGATCCACGACACGCTGCTCAAGATCGTCGACCGGTTGGGTTCGCTGGAAACGAGCGAGACCAGCGAAGCGGTCAGCGAACTGGTCGATCCGCAACCGGCCGGCAAGCGCGGCGGCCGGGGCGGCAAGATCGCGGTGCAGGACGCACCGTCGATGGACATCGACCAGCCGCTGCCGCTCACCGGAGACATGGCCGGCCTGGAAGGCCGCGCGGCGGCCATCATGCGCGATGAGACAAGCGAGCAGCGCACGCCCGCCGAGGCAGCGGCTGAAGCGGCCTTGGCAGCCCTGGGGCCGGACGCGATCGGCGACAAGAGCGAGACGGCCGGCCGCAGGAAATCGATGTTCAGCGGCCTAGCGCGCGCCTTCAAGGGCAAGAAGGAAGCGGACACGCAGCCGCTTGCCGGCTCGGCGCCGGTCGGCGACGTGCCGAGCGTCGACATCGACGAGCCGCTCGACCCCAGGGCCGCGAACCGGCCCTTGGAACCCGGCTCCGGCGCGCCGGACCTCAACGCCATCATGAAGCGCGTGCGCGACGAACGCGGCGGCCAGCCGACCCGGCGCACCGAGGGCGACGCCGCCAAGTCCGATTTCATCGCCGCGGCCCGCCGCGCGGCCCAGGCCGCCGCCGCGGAAGCGGACACGCTGAAGCGGCAATCGACCATGACCGGCCCGGTGAAGGCGCTGAGGATAGGCGACCTGCTCAAGGCGCGGCGCAAGCCGATCCTGATGGCGGCCGCCGCGATCATGATGGCGCTGGCCGGCCTGCAGCTGGGCAAGGCTTTCTTGTCCGATCCCGTCGAAACGGCCAACAACCAGCTCGCCCCGATCGTCTCCACGCAGAGGGTCGACACGGCTTCTCTCGATGCCACAGCCGCGCCGAAGGCCGACACGCAAAAGACCGACGCGGACACCACGCAGGCCAAAAGCGCCCCTGCCCACCCCGTCAGGCAGGCGGAGCCCGTCATTGACGCGGCACCGGCCGCTTCCATCCCTGCAAGTCCTGAGGCGGCCGCAGCCATGCCGGCCGAACCGGCGTCCGCGCCGATGGCTTCGGCGACGCCGTCCGAGCCTGCCGCAGCCGCCACCGCGACGGACACGGATGGCGATACGCAGCCGATGGCCAACGCCCCGGAGACGACCGGTCCCGCAGCCGAGAGCACCCCGGCGGGCGCGCCGACGACTACCTCCGCCGACACGACAGGCGCGGTGCCGTCCGCGGCAAGCCAGACGGCCGCGGCCAAATTCGACATTCCCTCCGAAATCGGTCCGGTGGCGCTGCGCGACGCGGCCGCCGGCGGCGACGCCAAGGCGCTGTTCGAGGTCGGCTCGCGCTATGCGGAATCGCGCGGCGTGAAGGAAGACATGAAGGCGGCCGCCAAATGGTATGAGCAATCGGCCGAGCTAGGCTTCGCGCCGGCCGAATACCGGATCGGCAATTTCTACGAAAAAGGCATCGGCGTCGCGCGCGACATCAAGAAGGCCAAGACCTACTACCAGCTTGCCGCCGAACAGGGCAACGCCAGCGCCATGCACAATCTGGCGGTGCTGTTCGCCATGGCGGCGGACGGCGTGACCGACAATGAATCGGCCACGCACTGGTTCCAGGAAGCCGCCGACCTCGGTGTCAAGGACAGCCAGTTCAACCTCGGCATCCTGGCCGCCAAGGGCGTCGGCATGAAGCAGAACCTGGAAGAATCCTACAAGTGGTTCGCGATCGTCGCCAAGACCGGCGACAAGGACGCCGCTGCCAAGCGCGACGAGATCGCCAATGCGCTGCGGCCCGAGCAGCTTGAGCGGGCGCGTGCCGCGACGGAATTGTGGAAGGCCAAGCCGCTCAACGCGGCCGCCAACTCTGCCGACGTTCCGGAATCCTGGCAGGACAGCGCGCCGCAGACCACCGCCGGCATCGACATGAAGAAGGCGGTGAAGAACATCCAGCTGATCCTCAACAAGAACGGCTACGATGCCGGCGGTGCCGACGGCGTGATGGGCGGCAAGACCAAGAACGCCATCATGGCCTTCCAGACCGACAACAAGATGAAGCCGACCGGCGAGGTCGACGCGCCGCTCGTCAAGGCGCTCCTGGCGCACAAATAACGGCAGGCGCGTCGCATACGCGACGCCTTGCCACACATTTGCCTGTTAACTGATTGAGATGGTTTTTGTTTCGACGCGGCGGCGGGGTTTGAACCCCGCCGCCGCGCCGGCGCAATAAAAAATTGGCTTTTCGGTGCTTTAGTGTCCGGGGACGGCACTATGCGCCGAAAGACAAACTGATCGAGACAGCCGGGTGGGCATTTATCTCCCGATCGCGGAAATTTCCGTCAACGTCTTCGTGCTGCTGGCGATGGGCGCGGCGGTGGGCTTCCTGTCGGGCATGTTCGGGGTCGGCGGCGGCTTCCTGATCACGCCGCTCCTGATCTTCTACAACATCCCGCCGGCGATTGCGGTGGCCACCGGCGCCAACCAGGTCATCGCCTCCTCCTTCTCCGGCGCGCTCTCGCACTTCAAACGCGGCACGCTCGATTTCAAGCTGGGCGGCGTGCTTCTGGCCGGGGGCATCGTCGGCTCGACGGCAGGCATCTTCGTCTTTGCACTGTTGCGCCGTCTTGGGCAGTTGGACCTGTTCATCTCGCTGCTCTACGTCGTGCTGCTCGGCACCGTCGGCGGGCTGATGCTGGTCGAGAGCGTCAACGCGCTGCGCGCCAGCCGCAGCGGCGCCGCGCCCGTCTTGAAGAAATCCGGACAGCACAACTGGATCCACCGGCTGCCGTTCAAGATGCGCTTCCGCGCCTCGAAGCTGTTCGTCAGCGTCATCCCGGTGCTCGGCCTCGGCGCCGGGATCGGCTTCCTTTCGTCGATCATGGGCGTCGGCGGCGGCTTCATCATGGTGCCGGCGCTTATCTACCTGCTCAAGGTGCCGACCAACGTCGTTATCGGCACCTCGCTGTTCCAGATCATCTTCACCTCGGCCTATACGACCCTGGTGCATGCCACGACCAACCAGACGGTCGACGTGATCCTGGCCTTCCTGCTCATGGCCGGCGGCGTCGCCGGCGCGCAATATGGCGCCAAGGCCGGCCAGAGGCTGCGCGGCGAGCAATTGCGGGCGCTGCTGGCGATGCTGGTTCTGGCCGTCGCCATACGCCTTGCCGTCGATCTCTTCGTGACGCCGCCCAATCTCTATTCGCTTACCGCCGCGGGCCTCAACTGATGGCGGCACGACAAGCATTTGCAGCCGCCGTCTTGTTGTCGATGCTCTTTGCCCTTTCCCCGGCGACGGCGCAGACGCCGCCCGCCGAAAGCATCCAGATCGGCCTGTCGACCGACGCCATTTCCATCACGGCAGGCTTCTCCGGCGCCGACCTCACCATCTTCGGATCGCTGGAAAATCCCGATCCGTTGGTCGCGCGCCAAGGACGCTACGACGTGATCGTCGTGCTCGAAGGGCCGCCGAGGCCCGTCGTGGTGCGGCGCAAGGACCGGGTGCTCGGCGTCTGGATCAACCTGGACTCCGAGACGTTCGAGAACGTGCCGGTCTCCTATTCGGTGGCGACGACGCGGCCGCTGCAGGACATCGCCGAGCCTGCCAAGTACAAGCAGCTCTCGCTTGGCGCGCAGAACCTCTACATGAAGCCCGCCGACGAGACCGACAGCCCGGCAACCATCGAGGAGTTCACCGCCGCACTACGCGACCGCAAGGCGGCGACCGGCCTCTACAGCGAGAATGTCGGCGGCGTGCAGTTCCTGTCGCAGAACCTGTTTCGCGCTACCGTGCGCCTGGCGCCCAATGTTCCGGTCGGCACGCACAAGGCGCGCGCGTTCCTGTTCAAGAGCGGCATGTTCGTCAAGGAAAGCTCGGCCCAGCTCGAAATCCGCAAATCCGGCTTCGAGCAGTCGATCTTCCGTGTCGCGCACGACTATTCCTTCCTCTATGGCGTGTTCGCCATATCGCTCGCCATGCTGACCGGTTGGCTCGGGCGCCTCATCTTCCGCAAGGATTGATCTTCCGGGAAAATGGAAGGGCCGATTTCCCGTCAAAAGAGGGTTTCCCTTTTCCCGGTTTTGCGATACATCGCCGCCTCCCAGCCCTGGGGACAAGCAACACATTCAATTTCGATAGAGCGGTCCGGCCTTCCGGATGACGGCGCGCAATGCGTCGGCTTGCCGCTATGAAACAACGACAGGAGGCTGCGATGCGATCGGCATTCGGCGGCATCGATTTCGGCACGTCCAATTCCACGGTGGGCGTGATCCGCGACGGCCGCGCGCGACTGGTGGCGCTGGAAGGCGAGCAACCGACCTTGCCCAGCGCCGTGTTCTTCAACTTCGAGGACGGCTACACCTATTTCGGCCGCCGTGCGATCAGTGACTACACCGACAGCATCGAGGGCCGTCTGATGCGCTCGCTGAAGAGCGTGCTCGGCAGTTCGCTGGCCAACGAGAAGACACGCATCAAGGCGCGCCAGATCGGTTTCGTCGACATCATCGGCCTGTTCATCGATCATCTGAAGAAGCGTCTGGAAGAAGATGCGGGCGGTCCGGTCGATAACGTGGTGCTCGGCCGGCCCGTGCAGTTCGTCGACGACGATGCGGCCGCCGATATGAAGGCGCAAGGCGAGCTTGAAAAAGCAGCCCGCGCGCAGGGCTTCAGGCACATCGCCTTCCAGTTCGAGCCGATCGCGGCGGCGCTCGACTACGAGCAGACGGTCACCGGCGAGGAGCTGGCGCTGATCGTCGACATGGGCGGCGGCACCTCCGATTTCTCGATCGTGCGGGTCTCGCCGGAGCGCGCGCGCTCGACCGACCGCAAGGCCGACATCCTCGCCAATCGCGGCATCCATATCGGCGGCACCGACTTCGACCGGCTGCTGAGCATCGCCCATGTGATGCCCGAGCTCGGCTATCTGACCCGGACCAAGGACCACAAGCGCAACCTGCCCGCGGCCTATTTCATCGATCTGGCGACCTGGCAGCGCATCAACCTCGTCTACACGGCCAAGGCGATGAACGACCTGCGGCAGATCCGCTACGAGGCAGAGCGTGCCGACCTCGTCGACCGCTTCATCCACGTCGTCGAGCATCGCTACGGTCATGCGATGGCGGGCCTGGTCGAAAGGGCGAAGATCGCGCTGACCGACCAGCCCTCGGCGCAGGTGAAAGTGTCGCTGCCCGGCGCGCGCTTCGCGGCCGAGATCACGCGCGCGGGCCTCGAAGAGACGATCGGTGGCGACATCGAACGCGTGACCGAGACGGTCCAACAGACGATCGCCGATGCCGGCGTTGCCGCCTCCGCCATCACCGCCGTGTTCCTCACTGGCGGCTCGACCGCCATCCAGCTGGCGAAGCGGCGGATCCTGTCGCTGGTGCCGCAGGCCTCGGTCATCGAAGGCGACATGTTCGGCTCGGTCGGGCTTGGCCTGGCGCTCGATGCGCAGCGCAAATACGCTTGAGCGTTGTTTGTCGCAATTAGCTGGGGTAGTGCATCCAGTGGCGGGCGGCATGCCTAGGAGATTGGCCAAAACGCCCGTCTCTTCGTCACCCACGGGCTGAGCAAGGAGCGCAGCGACGCGGCGCAGACCCGAGGATCCATTCCGTGACATCCGAGTGTCACAACCGTGCAGAATTCTGCCCCGTTGCATTCCCGGGCGGATGTAACGGAATGGACTCTAGGGTCGCTACGCGACTGCTTTGCCCCAGAATGACGAAGTTCGGAGGTGCCAGCCAATCGCGAGCGTTTTGCGACAATCCTCATCCTGGGACGCGGCTTGGCGTCAGCCGACCTTCCCGCCGAGATGCGCCTTCAGCGCCATCTGGGCGCGGCCTTGGCTGCCGGGTCGATAGCGTTGCCTGTCTGGAATCCGGGGCCAATCGCTACAAAGACGAGGATCGCACTTAACCGGTGATCGTGATGGGGATCGCGCCATAGCGATCAGCCGTGCTTTTCAGCATCGTTTTCACCTTCAAGTTTTTGCCGCAGCGCCAGCATGACGCGGTGCGTGGTTTTGATGTCTTGAACCGAGAGCCCTTCTGCGAGCGCGTTGGCGCGCGGGTCGTAAGCCCTAATCGCAGCGTCGTAGGTTCGCTGCCCTTTGTCGGTCAGCACGACGAGGTGCGCCCGACGATGGTGCGGATTGGGCTGGAACTCGACCAAGCCCTCCTTCGCGAGATCGTTGACGATGCGCTGGACGTTTTGCCGGTTTGCGCCGAGATCGCGGGCAAGCCACGCCACCGGCTGCAAACGGTCGGCCAAGGCAATTGCGCCGAGAATTTGCCACCGAGCACTGGTCAGCCCGAGCGGAGCGACGAGCCGGTCGCCCCATGTCAGCGTCAGGTTGTTCACCCGGAACACGGTGAGGATCAGATCGGTCAAGGCTTCGCCTTCCGGGGTGCGAATGGCGTCGTTCATTTGTCATCACCTATCTTTATTGACATCATCATGTCAAGATATTATGTGTCCATTGCTACGAATTGACACCATAGAGACAATTTGGACGGAGAGCCACTATGTCCCTTCTCAGTGCTCGGCGTGTGGGCGGTCAGCCGTTAAGGGGGGCAGCGATGCTCAAGATCGTCCATCCCGTTGCGGGCCTGATTGCCGTCCTCACCATCGCGACCTTCTGGCTCTCAACTGCGCTTTCCGAACTCTTCGGCTCCGAAGCGGCCGTAGTCGCGGTGAAGACGGCTATCCCATGGGGTCTCTTCATCCTGATCCCGGCTCTCGCCGCCACCGGCGGTTCGGGCTTCGCCTGGTCGAAGGGGCAGCGCCAAGGGCTTGTCGGCACGAAGCTGAAGCGTATGCCGTTCATAGCGGTGAACGGCATTGTCGTCCTCATCCCGGCGGCACTGTTTCTCGCCTCGAAGGCACGGGTGGGCGAGTTCGACACGACGTTCTACATCGTGCAGGCGCTCGAACTGATCGCCGGCGCAACAAACATCACGCTCCTCGGTCTGGCGATACGGGACGGTATGAAGCTGACGAAGTGGCGGCGTGGCAGCTTCCTCAAGCGGGGCGTCGCCTATACGACCAGCCTCATCGGCAAGGAAAACGTCGCTCGCGGCACGCTTGCGATCCACCTGAAGAAGCCGGAGGGCTTTGCCTTCAAAGCCGGTCAAGCCGTCTATGTGACTTTGCCTGGATTGAAGGAAGCGGACGGCAAGGGCCGCGTGCGGACCTTTTCCATCGCAAGCGCGCCGGACGACGCCGATCTGGTGATTGCGACCAGGCTCACCGACTCCGCCTTAAAGCGCGGTCTTGCAAGCCTGCCTGTCGGATCGGCTGTCGAGATAGAAGGCCCCTACGGTGATTTGACGCTGCATGGCGATGCCGCGCGGCCGGCGGTGTTCCTTGCGGGCGGAATGGGCATCACACCGTTTCGCAGCATGATCCGTGACGCCGCCACGCACGCGCGCGCCCGTAACCTCATTCTCTTCTACAGCAATCGAAGCGCAGAAGACGCCGCGTTCCTCTCCGAACTAGAGCAGACTGCGCGGGAGAACCCCGGCTTCAAGCTGGTGGCGACAATGACCGATGCGGGGGACTGGCAAGGCGAGCGCGGTTTCATCACGCGCGAAATGATCGAACGGCATCTCGGCGACATCGCCAGCCCGGTCTTTAGTCTCGCCGGTCCCCCGGCAATGGTTGCGGCGATGGAAACTCTGCTCAAAGCGGCAGGGGTGAAGGCCGAAAACGTCCGCGTGGAGGTGTTTGCCGGATACTGATGATCACGCTGTCGCAACAACGGCGGATCCTCTCGCGGGTGCCGCAGTCCTCCGTCATCGAAGGCGACATGTTCGGCTCGGTCGGGCTTGGCCTGGCGCTGGATGCGCGGCGGAAGTTCGCGTGAGCGTTGTTTGTCGCAATTAGCTGGGGCAGTGCATCCAGTGGCGGGCGGCATGCCTAGGAGATTGGCCAAAACGCCCGTCTCTTCGTCATCCACGGGCGGAGCAAGGAGCGCAGCGACGCGGCGCAGACCCGAGGATCCATTCCGTGACTTCAGAGCGCTGCTACGGCGCAAAATCCTGCTCCGCAGCACCCCTCGGCCGGGGTAACGGCATGGATCCTCGGGTCTGCGCTCCGCTTCGCGTCGCTCCGCCCGTGGATGACGAAGTTCGCAGGCTTCGGCCCAATCGCGAACGTCCGCGATGATCTGCAACCCAACAACGCAATCCGGCTGCGCCCTGGGCTCAGCCGACCTTTCCACCCAGATGCGCCTTCAGCGCCATCTGGGCAAGGCTCGCCTGGCGGTCGCGGTGCGTGATCATGGCGAAGTCGCGTTTCGGCAGTTCGACCGGCACGGCTCTGAGGCTGCCCTCCGCCAGGGAGCGCGCGACGACGAGCTCCGAGATGATCGTGGCTCCCGCGCCGGCCTCGACCGCCTGACGCACGGCTTCGTTGCTGGGCAGGACGAGGAATATCTGCAGCTCCGCCGGCGGAACCCCCTGATTGTGCGCGAAATCCTCCAGCGCCTCGCGCGTGCCCGACCCGCCCTCCCTGATGATCCAGCGCAATGCCCTGATGTCGAGGTTGCCCGCCCTGGTCATCGGAATCTCGGGATGCGAGCGCGCCACCACCAGCATCATGCGATCCTCGTCGACGGTGGCGCGGCGCAGGATGTCGGACTCGGTGCGGCCTTCGACCAGGCCGAAATCGGCGCGGCCGTCCAGCACATTGGTCTCGACCTGCCTGGTGTTGCCGATCGTCACGCTCAGCTTCACGGCAGGATAGGCTTCATGGAAGGACGCGAGGCGACGCGGTAGCCAGTAGCTGGCGATGGTCTGGCTGGCCGCGATCGACAGGCTGCCGGCTACGGTCTGGGAGACATCCTCCAGCACGCCGCGCGCAGCCGCGGCGCGGTCCAGGACCGCCTTCGCCTCCGGCAGGAAGCGGTGGCCGGTCTGGGCCAATTCGATATTGCGGCCAACCCGGTTGAACAGCCGCACGCCATGCTGGCTTTCGAGCGCGCGGATAGCGGCCGACGCCGCCGACTGCGAGATGCCGAGCCGCTCGGCGGCCTTGGTCATATGGCCGTGCTCGGCGACGGCGACGAAGATGCGTAACTGGTCGAGAGTCATGGGCCAACTAAGAAGCAAAATCGATCGGAATTACAAGAGCTGCTTGTTAGACGCATTAATGGGTTTGTTCTAAGTTTTTATCGGAAGTTGGAAAAAATTGGTGCGTTGCCGCCAAGGTTTGAAATGATCGGGCGCTTCAAATCCCTGTTCGCGCATTGGAACCGCCGTCTGAAGCGGCAGTTGGCCGGCGAGCGCTATCATCCCGAGCTCCACTACATGCGCGGCCCGGGACCCAAGACAAAGGCCAAGATGGCGAGCGGCAAGAGCATTCGCGGATCATGAGCAAAGCCGCGCCGCGCGGCGCCAATTCCGCACCCTCGCAGCGGCCGCTGGCCGACAGCCGAGCGCCGGATGAGGGCGACGGCGTAGAGACCTCGCCAAGCGTCTCCGACCGCATCGCCAAGACCACCTGCTACATGTGCGCCTGCCGCTGCGGCATCGACGTCCACATCAAGGACGGCAAGGTCCGCTACATCAACGGCAACAAGGACCATCCGGTGAACCGCGGCGTGATCTGCGGCAAGGGCAGCTCCGGCATCATGCAGCATTACAGCCCGGCGCGGCTGAAGAAGCCGCTGCTGAGGACAGGCCCGCGCGGCTCGGGCGAGTTCCGCGAGATCGAGTGGGACGAAGCGCTGACCATCACCACCGAGCGCCTCTCGGCGATCCGCCGCACCGACCCGAAAAAACTCGCCTTCTTTACCGGGCGCGACCAGTCGCAATCGCTGACCGGCTGGTGGGCGTCGAAATTCGGCACACCCAATTTCGCCGCGCATGGGGGCTTCTGCTCCGTCAATATGGCGGCCGGCGGGCTTTACACGATCGGCGGCTCGTTCTGGGAGTTCGGCGAGCCCGACTGGGACAACACCAGATACTTCATGCTGTTCGGTGTCGCCGAGGACCATGATTCCAATCCGATCAAGATCGGCCTCGGCAAGCTCAAGGCGCGCGGCGCCAAGGTGGTTTCGATCAACCCCTGCCGGACCGGCTACAATGCGATCGCCGACGACTGGATCGGCATCCGGCCAGGCACCGACGGCCTGTTCGTGCTGGCGCTGGTCCATGAACTGCTCAAGGCCGGACGCATCGATCTCGACTATCTGCTGCGCTACACCAACGCGCCGGTGCTTGTCGTGCAGGCGCCTGGATCCGCCGACGACGGGTTGTTCGTTCGCGACGCGGATGGCAACCCACTTGCCTGGGACAGGGTGGCGAAGCGGCCGGCCAACGCAGCCGACCCCGTAGCGAAGCTGGCGCTGACCGGTAGCTATGAGATCGGTGGGCGGCGCTGCGTGCCGGTGTTCCAACTCATTGCCGAGCGCTATCTAGACGAGACCTACGCGCCGGACGCGGTGGCGGAGCGCTGCGGTGTTGCCACCGAGACGATCCGCCGGATCGCAGCCGAATTGGCGCATGTCGCCTTCGAACAGACGATCGAGCTGCCGATCGCCTGGACAGACTGGGCGGGCCGGCGGCACGAGACGATCAAGGGCCGGCCGGTGTCGATGCACGCCATGCGCGGCATCTCCGCCCATTCCAACGGCTTCCACACCTGCCGCGCCATCCATCTCTTGCAGGTGCTGCTCGGCACCGTCGATGTCCCCGGCGGCTTCCGCTTCAAGCCGCCCTACCCGCGTCCGGCGCCGCCGGGGCCGAAGCCATGCGGAAAAAACGTCCGGCCGATGACGCCGCTCGACGGCATGCCGCTCGGCTTCGTCTGCGGCCCGGACGATCTTCTTGTCGACGAAGCCGGCCGGCCCACCCGCATCGACAAGGCCTATTCCTGGGAAGCGCCTTTGGCCGCGCATGGGCTGATGCATTCGGTCATCCGCAATGCCTGGGCCGGCGATCCTTATCCGATCGACACGCTGATGATGTACATGTCGAACATGGCTTGGAACTCGTCGATGAACACCGTCGAGACGATTGCCATGCTGACCGACAAGGACGGGGCCGGCGCCTACAAGATCCCATTCATCATCTATTCCGACGCCTATTATTCGGAGACGGTGGCTTTCGCCGACCTGGTGCTGCCCGACACCACCTATCTCGAGCGGCATGATTGCATCAGCCTGCTCGACCGGCCGATCAGCCATGCGGACGGTCCGGGCGATGCCATCCGCCATCCGGTGGTGCAGCCGGATCGCGACGTGCGGCCGTTCCAATCGGTGCTGATCGAGCTCGGCGCGCGGCTCGGCCTGCCTTGCTTCGTCGAGGAGGACGGTTCGGCGAAATACCGCGACTATGCCGATTACATCGTCAACCACGAGCGCACGCCAGGCATCGGCCCTTTAGCCGGCTGGCGCGGCAAGGATGGCGGCTCGATCGGCAGAGGCGACGTCAATCCTGACCAGCTGCAGCGCTACATCGACAATGGCGGCTTCTGGCACCAAGATTTTTCCGACGACCAACGCTATTACAAAATGGGCAACCGCGCCTATCTCGATTTCGCCGTCGAGATGGGTTTCATCCCCAAGGCCGAGCCTATCGTCTTCCAGCTTTACTCGGAGCCGATCCAGCGCTTTCGCCTCGCCGCGCGCGGCCATGGCACGGTGCAGCCACCCGATGCCGAGCGCAACCGCATCGAGACCTACATGGACCCGCTGCCGTTCTGGTACGCGCCTGTCGAGGAAGACGCCGTCGATCTCGAAAGATATCCGCTGCATGCGCTGACGCAGCGGCCGATGCACATGTACCATTCCTGGGGCTCGCAAAATGCCTGGCTGAGGCAGATCACCAGCCAGAACCGGCTGTTTGTGCATGCAGACACCGCCACCACCCTTGGCCTTGCCGACGACGACTGGGTGTGGATCGAGAGCGTCAACGGAAGGGTGAAGGGCCAGATCAAGCTGATCGACGGCGTGAACCCGGACACGGTGTGGACCTGGAACGCGATCGGCAAGCGGCGCGGCAGCTGGGGCCTGAAGGACGATGCGGCAGAGAGCAATCGCGGCTTCCTGCTCAACCACATCATCGGCGACCAGACGTCCGCCGACGCCAACGGCAAGCGCTATTCGAATTCAGACCCGATCACCGGACAGGCGGCATGGTTCGACGTGCGCGTGCGGATCGCAAAATGCGCGCCTGAGGAAGCCGGCTTCACCGAGCCGCAATTCGAGCGTTTCGCCCGGCCGCCACATTTCGAGCATTCACCGGATGTGCTCCGCTTCGGCGCCGCGTTTCGCATGAAGAGGGAAGCCGCCGAATGACCTGCCTTCCCGCCCGGACCGAAAAGAAACTCGGCCTCGTCATCGACCTCGACACCTGCGTCGGCTGCCAGGCCTGCGTCACCGCCTGCAAGGAGTGGAACACCGGCGGCCACATGGCGCCGCTGACCGACATCGACCCTTATGGCGGGCATGTCGACGGCGTCTGGTTCAACCGGGTGCACACTTACGAGCACATGACGGAGCTGGGCGGCCGCACGGTGAACTTCCCGCGCTCCTGCCTGCATTGCGAGACACCGGCCTGCGTCACCGTTTGCCCGACCGGCGCCTCCTACAAGCGCGCCTCGGACGGCATCGTGCTGGTCGATGAGGATAAATGCATCGGCTGCAAGCTGTGCAGCTGGGCCTGCCCTTATGGCGCGCGCGAGTTCGACACCGATGTCGGCGTGATGAAGAAATGCACGCTCTGCGTCGACCGCATCTACAACGACAATCTGGCGGAAGAGGACCGCGTGCCGGCCTGCGTCGCCGCCTGTCCGACCAGCGCCCGGCATTTCGGCGATCTCGGCGATCCGGCTTCGGCGATCTCGCAACTTGTCGAGGAGCGTGGCGGCGTGGCGCTGATGCCGGAGCTTGGCTACAAGCCGACCAACAGATACCTGCCGCCGCGCGCGCGCGGTCAGCGCGCGGCGAGGGTGGATGCGCCGGCGCTGGAGCCGATCCGGGCCGAGGGCGGTTTCCTCGGCTGGATCGACCGCATGCTTTCGAACTGATCATGCATCCTGCTTTCTCGGTCGTCTTCTTCACCACCGCTACCGGGGCAGGCTACGGCCTGCTGGCGCTGCTCGGCCTGCTTGGCGGGCTGGGGTTCATTCCCGCCGATTTCTGGCTCGGCCCTGTCGGCATGGCGCTGGCGTTCGGCTTGATCGTCGCCGGTCTGTTGTCGTCCACGGGCCATCTCGGCCGGCCCGAGCGCGCCTGGCGCGCCTTCTCGCAATGGCGCAGCTCGTGGCTGTCGCGCGAAGGCGTGGCCTCGGTCGCGACCTTCATCCCGGCCACGCTGTTCGGCATCGGCTGGGTGTTTCTCGGCCGAAGCGGCGGCTGGGTGGCGGTTGCCGGGCTGCTGGCGGCGGCAGGCGCGGTGACGACCGTTTGCACGACAGGCATGATCTACGCCTCATTGAAGCCGATTGCGCAGTGGCACAGCCGCTATACTTTGCCGGCTTATCTTATTTTCGCCGGCATGACCGGAAGCGTTCTCGCCAACGCCTTGCTTCAGGCGTTCAAGCAGGGCTCAACGGCGATGCTCATCGGCACTCTGCTTGCCACGCTCGCCGGCTGGGGCTGGAAGCTCGCGACCTGGCGCTACAATGACCGGCTGGAGATCCCGACGACCGCCAACACGGCGACGGGCCTCGCCGGCGGCACGGTGCGTTCTATGGAATGGCCGCACACGGAAGAGAACTACCTGCTCAAGGAAATGGGCTTCCGCATCGCCCGCAAGCATAGCGCCAAGCTGCGGCGGATCACGCAGGCGATGGCCTTTGGCACGCCAGCTGTCCTGCTTGCCGTCACGTTCGCCTTACCGTGGCCCTTCGCGGCGATTGTGTCGGTGGCCGCGGCTATCTCCCAGCTCGCCGGCATACTGGTCGAGCGCTGGCTGTTCTTCGCTGAGGCGAAGCATACGGTTATGCTGTACTATGGACGAGAGTAGCCTCTAACCCGGCCTTAACATCGAACCCGAAATCGCGAAGATACGCTCGGCGCCCAGCATATAGGCCATCAGCGTTTCCAGCCGAAAAAGGCCGGCATAGGCGTGGTCGAGCACGTTGAGCGAGCCGGTATAGGCGCCGAAGGCCGGCATGATCATGCGGCCGCCGTCGCCGGCAAAGCAGCGCCGCCTGACCGAGCGGCCGCGCTGGACGATGCGGGCGCATGGGTGGAGATGGCCTGAAATCTCGCCCTCGACCCGCAGGTTCGACGGCTCATGGCGGAAGAGCAGCGAGCCTATGGCGAGTTCGCGCACCGTCTCGCCGGGCAGGTCGGCGGGCGCATCGGGATCGTGGTTGCCGGCGACCCAGAACCAGTCGCGGCCGGCCATCATCGCTTCCAGCTGTTCGCGGAAGCTTTGATGCATCCGCTCGGCGCCGGCGCCGTCATGGAAGGAATCGCCCAGGCTGACGACGATCCGCGGCTGGTAATCTGCGATCACGGCCTGAAGCCGCAGCAAGGTCGCACCCGTATCATAAGGCGGGATCAGCGCGCCGCGCCTGGCGAAGGACGAACCTTTTTCGAGATGCAGGTCGGAGACCGCGAGCAGCCGCAGATCGGGGAAATAGAGGACGCCACGCCGGTCGCAAACCGCGCGCTCGCCGGCGATGCCGACAAGGTCGGCCTCGGCGATCAGCGTTGCACGCGACAGCGAAAAATTCATCCCCTCTCGACTCTCTCTTTCAGCCCGCCATCTCCGGCCCCATGGCCTCTTCGACGAGGGTAGCGGCATCCATCAGCAGTGTTTCGTCCGCCTCGCCATTCACCGGCATCTTGCCGATTTCGAGCATGATCGGCACCGCCAGCGGCGATATCTGTTCGAGGTTCTTATGCATGATTCGACCGCGGATGCGCGAGAGCATCTCGGCAAGTCTGCTGACATCGAGCAAGCCGGTCGCGGCATCCGTACGGGTGGCCTGCAGCAGAATATGGTCGGGTTCATGACTGCGCAGCACGTCATAGATCAGGTCTGTCGAGATGGTCACCTGGCGACCGCTTTTTTCCTTGCCTGGGTGGCGCTTTTCGATCAGGCCCGAAATCAGCGCGCAGTTGCGGAAGGTACGCTTGAGCAGCCAGCTGTCGGCGAACCAGGCTTCGAGATCATCCCCAAGCATGTCCTGATCGAACAGCGTGGCCAGCGACGGTTTCCTGTGCTTGAACATCCAGCCCATGTCGGCCAACGACCAGATAGCCAGCGCATAATCGGTGGCGACGAAGCCGACCGGCTTGGCGCCGGCCCGGTCCAGACGGCGCGTGAGCAGCATGCCGAGCGTCTGATGCGCAAGCCTGCCTTCGAACGGATAGGCGACCAGGTAATATCGGTTGCCGCGTGGAAAAGTCTCGATCAACAGGTCGTCGCGTTTCGGCAACACAGACTTCTCCGCCTGGAACCGCAGCCAATCCGCGACCTGCTCAGGCAGCTTCTTCCAGCGTTGCGGGTCGTCGAGCATGGCGCGAACCTGCTCGGCGAGATAGGTCGAAAGCGGAAATTTTCCGCCGCCGTAGTAGGGAACCTTCGCATCGCTGCCGGGCGCGTTCGAGACGAAGCACTCGTTCTCGCGGATGCCTTCGAAGCGTAGGATCTTGCCTGCGAACATGAAGGTGTCGCCGTGAGTCAAAGTCTCCAGAAATGCTTCCTCGATCTTTCCCAACACCCTGCCGCCGCGCGAGGCTGCCCCCCTGCTGCCGGCCTGGACGTAACGAACGTTGAGCGCCGGCACTTCGATGATGGTGCCGACATTGAGCCTGTATTGCTGGGCGACAGCCGGATTTGAAACCCGCCAAAGGCCTTCCTTGTTCAAGCGGATACGGGCGTAGCGTTCGTAATTTCTCAGGGCGTAGCCGCCGGTGGCGACGAAGTCGATAACCCGGTCGAAGGTCGGCCTGTCCAGGGTGGCGTAAGGCGCGGCCGTCCTTACCTCTTCGAACAGCGCGTCGGCACGGAACGGCGCGCCGCAGGCGCAGCCGAGCACATGCTGGGCCAGCACGTCGAGCCCGCCATTGACCAAGGGCGGCGTGTCCTGCGCGCCGAGATAGTTGGCGTCCAGCGCGGCCCGGCACTCCAACACCTCGAAACGGTTGGCCGGGATCAGGATCGCCTTCGACGGCTCATCCATGCGGTGATTGGCGCGGCCGATGCGCTGCGCCAGACGGCTGGCGCCTTTCGGCGCACCGACATGCACGACCAGGTCCACGTCGCCCCAGTCGATGCCGAGATCCAGCGTCGAGGTGGCGACGATGGCGCGCAACGCGTTTTCGCCCATGGCCTTCTCGACGCGGCGGCGCTGGGCGACGTCCAGCGAGCCGTGGTGGAGCGCAATCGGCAAAGTGTCTTCGTTGACGCGCCAAAGTTCCTGGAAAAGCAGCTCTGCCTGGCTGCGCGTGTTGACGAAGAGCAGCGTGGTCTTGTGCCGCTTGATCTCGCGGTAGATCTCAGGCGTGGCGTAGCGGGCCGAGTGCCCGGCCCAGGGCACCCGCTCTTCCGAATCGAGGATCGATATCTCGGGTTTGGCGCCGCCCGTAACGACAATCAGCTCGGACATCGCGCCGGGAGAGGCCTGACTGACCAGCCAGCGCCGCAATTCATCCGGCTCGGCCACGGTCGCCGACAGGCCTATGGTCTGCAGCCCGGGGACAAAGGCGCGCAAGCGCGCCAGGCCGAGCGCCAGCAGATGCCCGCGCTTCGAGGTGACAAGCGAATGCAGCTCGTCGAGCACGACGTAGCGCAGATCCTCGAAGAAGCGCCTTGCGTCGTTCGAGGCGATCAGCAGCGCGAGCTGCTCTGGCGTGGTGAGCAGGATGTCGGGCGGCGCCAGTTTCTGCCGCTGGCGCTTGTGCGAGGGCGTGTCGCCGGTGCGGGTCTCGATGGTGACAGGCAGGCCGATCTCCTCGACCGGCTTGCCGAGGTTGCGCTCGATGTCCACGGCCAGCGCTTTAAGCGGCGAGATGTAGAGCGTGTGGATGCCGCGATGCGCTTGGCCCGGTTTGCGCTTGGGTCGATTGGCAAGCTCGGTCAGCGATGGCAGGAAGCCGGCCAGCGTCTTGCCGGCGCCGGTCGGGGCGATCAGCAGCACCGATTGGCCGCTTTGAGCCTTGGCCAGCAGCTCGAGCTGATGGACGCGCGGCGACCAGCCCTTCTCGCCGAACCATTTGACGAATGGCTCGGGCAGCAGGACGGCGGCATTCTGTTCGGCAAGGCGCGGCTGCTCGGTCACCCGCAACAGGTAGCGCGGCGGCACGAAATCGCCAAGGAAAATCGGAACAAAAGGGGATCAGCGTTCCTTCTCCCCTTGTGGGGTCGAAGGACGGGGCGAGACCCGTGGCTCGCCCCCGGGCGGTGGATCGGCGCGCAGCGCCGAGACGGATGAGGGGGTGTTCCAGCTTGGCGCCAAGCTTACCCCTCACCCGGATTGCCAGCCGATTTGCGAAGAGCAAATCGGGGCAATCCGACCTCTCCCACAGGGGGAGAGGTGAAGGCGCTACGGCCTCCTGAACCCCGTCGGGCCGCCATAGAGATAGCCGATGCGGTCGACCGCCTCTTTCAGGCCTTCGCGCGAGACCAGCATGGTGTGGCCGTTGGCGTGGATCATGTCCTTTTCGTCAGTCATAACAGCGACGTGGCCTTTCCAGAAGACGAGGTCGCCGCGTTGAAGTCCGGCAAAGTCCGGACCCGGCTCTAACGGCGTGCCGATGCTCGCCTGCATGTCGGAGTCGCGCAGCACTCGCCTGCCGGCCATGCGCATCGCAAGCTGCACCAGCCCGGAGCAGTCGATGCCGAAGCCGGAGGCGCCGCCCCAGAGATAGGGCGTGCCGAGGAAGCTCTCGGCAACGGCGACGTAATCCTTTGCCGGTTCGGCGATCGGCCGCAGATGGCCGGCGACGATCGCCTGGCCGGAGGGCAGCAACGCATAATGCGTGCCGCGCGTTTCGGCCGAGCCGGTCACCGTCACGGTCGAGCCCATCGACAGCTGTCCACTTGTCGGAAAGCGCAGATCCGGTCCGGGATAGAGAAACGTGCGCGGCACGGAGACGATGTGGGTTGGCGCATGTTCGCGCTGACCAAGGAGATTGTCGGCCACATAGCCGACATAACCGTCGCTCTCGGCCTGCACCCAGGCCCAGCCTTCGGCATCCTCGAAGACCAGCACGTCGTCGCCAAACAACGCCTGGGTGTTCACTCCGGCATCGGGGCGCGGCGCCTTGCGCAGGTCGGCGACCGACGCTGTGATCCGGGCCGGGCGGCCGGTGACGAAGCGGTCGGCGGCGACCTCGCCCTTCAGCCTTGCATCGGCAAGGTCGGAACGGAAGGCGTGAAGGCGGGCATCCCTGGCGGTCAAATCGATAATCCAGTCAAATCAGCAATGAACTCAGATGGGGCGCCGAGATCAGATGGGAAGGTCGTGCGCCCTGGCGACGATACCATCGCCGAAGCGCTCGACAAAGAGCGCGCCTTCCACCGTGCGCCGGATCAGCACGTTGCGCTTGTCGAGCTCGTCGCGGTGGCGCGAGACCAGTTTCAGCGCGCCCATCGTGTCGAGGGCGCGGGTGATGACCGGCTTGGTGACGTTGAGCTTGGCGGCCAGCCCGCGCACGGTGTGCGGCGGCGGATCGAGATAGATGGTGAACAGGATCGCCGTCTGGCGCATGGTCAGATCCGGCGCGCCATCGCGCACCTGGGCCAGCATCACCTGCTGCCACAGTCGCAAGGCCTGGCTCGGGCGCATCGAGATCGACATGCGCGAAGCATGCCGGCAAATTGTTTCGGTTCCGTTTCAGTGGAGATTTGTTGGTTGGACCATGATCTTGTTCGAAAACCGATCCCCACTTTTTGCTACGCTGGCCTGCGGTTCGGGATCATGGTCTAGCCGAAACGGCCGGCGATGACGCGCTCCAGCGCTCGAATGCCTTGCGCCTCGCCGCCGGTCAGGCCGTAGGGGCGGTCGACCGGGTTCCAGGCGAAGATGTCGAAATGCGCCCAGCTGTGCGTCTTCTCGACGAAGCGCTTGAGGAAAAGGGCCGCGGTGATCGATCCGGCAAAGCCGTCCGTCGTCACATTGTTGATGTCGGCGATCTTCGAGGAGAGCTTTGCATCGTAGGGGCGCCACAAAGGCATGCGCCAGAGCGGATCCTCGACCGCGACGGATGCCGCGGCCAGGTCCGCGGCAAGCGTCTCGTCGGCGGTGTAGAAAGGCGGCAAATCCGGCCCCAGCGCGACGCGGGCGGCGCCGGTCAGCGTCGCCATGTCGATCAGCAAAGCGGGCTGTTCCTCATCGGCCAGCGCCAGCGCGTCGGCCAGGACCAGCCTGCCTTCGGCGTCCGTGTTGCCGATCTCGACCGTGATGCCCTTGCGGCTCCTGAGCACGTCGCCGGGCCGGAAGGCATTGCCGGCGATCGAGTTCTCGACGGCGGGGATCAGCACGCGCAGCCGGACATTGAGTTTCGCCGCCATGATCATGGAGGCGAGGCCCAGCACATTGGCGGCGCCGCCCATGTCCTTCTTCATCAGAAGCATGCCCGAGGACGGCTTGATGTCGAGGCCGCCGGTATCGAAGCAGACGCCCTTGCCGACCAGCGTCACCTTCGGCGCATCGCCCGGCCCCCAGCTCATGTCTACCAGCCGCGGCGCGCCGGTCGAGGCCCGGCCAACCGCGTGGATCATCGGGAAATTCCGCGCCAGGAGATCGTCGCCATGGATCACTGAGATATCGGCGCCGTGGGCGGCCGCCAGTTTTCGGGCGGCTTCCTCCAGCTCGACCGGACCCAGGTCGCTGGTCGGCGTGTTGACGAGATCGCGTGCCAGGAACACGCTGTCGGCGACGCGGCGGACATGCGCGGCGTCGGCACCTTCGGGCAGCGCAAAGCGCAGTGCCTTGCCTGGTTTCTTGCCGTAGCGTGTAAAGACATAGCCGCCCAACGCAAGCGCGAGCGCGGCGAGTTCGGGTTGCGCCAGGCTCGACGCGAAATGCCAGTCGCCTTCCGGCAACGCTCGTGCGAGCGCGCCGAGGCCAAGAACGCTTTCGCCGTCGCCTGTGCCGAACAGCGCGCCGGCAAGGCCGCCGCCCTCGCCCGGCAGGACCAGCGTGCGCCCCGCTTCGCCGGAAAAACCGTTGGCCCTCGCCCAAGCGATGGCGGACGGCGGCAAGGCCGCGGCTTCAAGGGCGCCCTTTGCCACCAGATAGACAGGCAAGGCGGCTTCCGGCTTCTGCTCAACGAGTTCGACAGGCATGCAATGATCTCCGGCCGAAACAGCTGAGTCGGCGCTTCTTAACGGTCCGTTAGGGTTAACAGAATATTTCTGCGGGAGGGAAGACGGCCAGCCAATGGCCGCACAGGAATGGAGACCGGGCGCCGATGCCGACCAAAGCGTTGAACCTTACAGCCAAGCGTCTGATCACCACGGCCTTCATTGCGGCGCTGGCGGCCAGCGTGGCGGGTTGCGGCAGCACCAGCAAGTTCACCACCGGCTCCATCTCCCGCTCCGACAGCAGGCCGCTGGAAACGATGTCGTCCGGCGAATTGCGTACCGCCACGTCCAGGCTCGGCCAATCCTACGCCAGCAATCCGAACGACAAGCGCATCGCGATGAATTTCTCGGCGGCGCTGCAGATGGACGGCGATGCCGACCAGTCGCTGGCGGTGATGCGCAAGCTGGCGATCGCCTATCCCAAGGATCGCGAGGTCCTTGCGGCCTACGGCAAGGCGCTTGCCGCCAACGGCCAGTTCGCGCCGGCCCTCGATGCCGTGCGGCGCGCGCAGACGCCCGAATATCCAGACTGGAAGCTTGTCTCGGCGGAAGCCGCCATTCTCGACCAGATGGGACAGAAGGACGAAGCGCGGCAGGATTATCGCAAGGCGCTGGAACTGAAGCCGAACGAACCTTCGGTGCTGTCCAATCTCGGCATGTCCTATGTGCTCGAGGGCGACCTGCGCACGGCGGAAACCTATATGCGCTCGGCCGCGCAGCAGCCCGGCGCCGACAGCCGGGTGCGGCAGAACCTCGCGCTGGTCGTCGGCCTGCAGGGCCGCTTCGACGAGGCCGAGAAGATCGCCTCGCAGGAACTGTCGCCCGAGCAGGCGCAGGCCAACATCGCCTATCTGCGGCAGATGCTCGCCCAGCAGAATGCCTGGAGCCAGTTGAAGGACCAGGACAAGGGCAAGGCGAAAGTCGCCACGAACTGACGGACGCTGCCAAGCGCCGACCGCTTCGACAATGAAAAGCCGCGCGGACCCCGCGCGGCTTTTTTGATTGATGCTTACGGGCTCGCCTACTTGCTCGAGGAGCTGTGCTGGTCGCCGAAGATGCCGCGCTGGCTGACCTGGATGCCGGCCGGACCCAGGATGATGGCGAACAGAACCGGCAGGAAGAACAGGATCATCGGCACGGTGAGCTTCGGCGGAAGTGCCGCGGCCTTCTTCTCGGCGGCGTTCATGCGCATGTCGCGGCTTTCCGAGGCGAGCACGCGCAGCGCGTGCGCCACCGGCGTGCCGTAGCGTTCGGCCTGGACCAGGGCCTGCGACACCGACTTCACCGATTCCAGGCCGGTGCGGCTTGCCAGGTTCTCATAGGCGACCTTGCGTTCCTGCAGATAGGACAGCTCGGCGTTGGTGAGCACGAACTCCTCGGCGAGCGCCACCGACTGCGCGCCGATCTCGTCGGCAACCTTGCGCAGCGCCGCCTCCACCGACATGCCGGATTCGACACAGATCAGCATCAGGTCGAGCGCGTCCGGCCACGCCTGCTGGATCGACTGCTTGCGCTTGGTCGCGCGGTTGTTGACGTAGAGGATCGGCGCGTAGAAGCCGCCATAGGCGACAACGACACAGACGAACAGCTTGATGAACGCCGGCTGCTGCGGCAGGCCGCCGAGCACGAACAGATAAACGGCCGCCAGGGCAAAACCGACAAATGGCAGGACGAGGCGGAAGAAGAGGAAGCGCGTCAACGGGTTCTGGCCGCGGAAGCCCGCGACCTTGAGCTTCTGGATCGTGCTTTCATCGGCGAGCGCGCGCCTGAGATCCAGGCGGTCGACGATGTTGCGCATGCCGATGGACTGTTCCTCGCGCAGGCCCTTGCGGCGGCGGTCGGCTTCGTTGGCAAGACGCTGGCGCTGCTCGGCGCGCAGTTTGTCGCGTTCGAGCGCCACGCTCTTCATGCGCGACTTGAGCGACGTGCCGCCGAACGCCGGCATGAGCGTGAAGACGGTCGCGAACACGGCGATGCCGACCAGCATCGCGATCAGGAAGGAAGGGTCGGTGAGTGTTTTGACGACTTGCTCTGTCACCGGATCCGCGCCCCTACACTTCGAAGTTCATCATCTTGCGCATCACCAGGATGCCGATCGACATCCACACACCCGAGCAGCCGAGAATCAGGTTGCCGACGTTGGTGGTGAACAGCGGCATGATGTAGTTCGGGCTCGACAAATAGACGAGGAAGGCGACGACGAAGGGCAAGGCGCCGATGATGACGGCGGACGCCTTGGCTTCCATCGACAGCGCCTGGACCTTGGCTTTCATCTTCTTGCGGTCGCGCAAGACGCGCGAAAGGTTGCCCAGCGCCTCGGACAGGTTGCCGCCGGCCTGCGACTGGATCTGGATGACGATGCCGAAGAAGCCGGCCTCGCTGCACGGCATGGTCTCGGAGATGCGCATGGCGGCGTCAGGCACCGACATGCCCATCTGCTGGGAATCGACGATGCGTCGGAATTCGGACCGGACCGGTTCGGGCGATTCGTTGGCGATCAGGCGGATCGCATCGTTGAGCGGCAGGCCGGACTTGACCGCGCGCACGATGATGTCGAGCGCGTTCGGGAACTCTTCCAGGAAGGCCTTGACGCGGCGTGTGCGGCGAAACGATACGAACCAGCGCGGCAGGCCGAGGCCGCCCGCCAGCAAGGCGCCGGGCAGAGCCCACAAAGGCGCGCCGATAAAAAAGAGAAGGGCCGTGAGCACGAGGCCGCAGACGGCGGAGTAGAGATAGAAACGTTCGAGCGAAACCTGCATGCCGGCCTGGCGGATCTGGGCCTTCAGCGGCGGTTTCTTGACGTTGCGGTCGTTGGTCTTCTGCTTCTCGTCGAGCTGCTTGAGGGAGTCCTGAAGACTTTTGCGCCGCTTGACCGCTTCCGCGGCGCGGTCGCGCGTGGCTTTCACCACCGAGCGGTCGGTTTCGGCCGTCTTGATGGTCTGAAGCCGCTTGCCGGCCTGCTTCTCGTTGTCGATGCGCGTGAACAGGAACGCATAGGCCACCGCGCCGGCGCTGAAGCCGGCGAGCACGATGAAAGCCAGTACGGTGGTGTCAATTCCGAACATCGACCGGGGCCCCTAGGCGTTTCGGCGTTTCAAAGAAACGACGAACCGCCCTATCTCCTTGTTTTGACGCAGTTCCGGACGGAAAGCAGCTTCACGCTTTTCCTGGAATTGCTTCCAACCACCAGATGCATCAGTCAGCGCGCTTCTCCATTGCCTCGAGCGCATTGGCGAGGCGCTGCTCCTCACCATAATAGCGGGCGCGGTCCCAGAAATGCGGGCGGCCGATGCCTGTCGACACATGTTCGCCGACTAGCCGGCCGCTCGAGTCCTCGCCCTTGATGTTGTAGAGGACGAGATCCTGGGTGATGATGACATCGCCTTCCATGCCGACCACCTCGGTGATGTGGGTGATGCGGCGCGAGCCATCGCGCAGGCGGGCCGCCTGGATGATCACGTCGATCGAGCCGACGATGATCTCGCGCACCGTGCGCTGCGGCAGTGTATAGCCGCCCATGGCGATCATCGATTCCATACGGTTGAGGCATTCACGCGGGCTATTGGAGTGGATCGTTCCCATCGAGCCGTCGTGACCGGTATTCATCGCCTGCAGCAGGTCGAACACTTCCGGTCCGCGCACTTCGCCGACGATGATCCGCTCCGGACGCATGCGCAGGCAGTTCTTGACCAGGTCGCGCATGGTCACCTCGCCCTCGCCCTCGAGATTGGGTGGCCGGGTTTCGAGACGGACCACGTGCGGCTGCTGCAGCTGCAGCTCCGCCGAATCCTCGCAGGTGATAACGCGCTCCTCGCGGTCGATATAGTTGGTCAGGCAGTTGAGCAGCGTCGTCTTGCCGGAGCCGGTGCCGCCCGAAATGACGATATTGCAGCGGACGCGGCCTATGATCTTGAGGACTTCCGCGCCTTGCGGCGAGATGGCGCCGAACTTGACCAGCTGGTCCAGCGTCAGCTTGTCCTTCTTGAATTTGCGGATGGTGAGCGCGGCGCCGTCGATCGACAGCGGTGGCGCGATGACGTTGACGCGCGAGCCGTCGGGCAGGCGCGCATCGCAGATCGGGCTCGATTCGTCGACGCGGCGGCCGACCTGGCTGACGATGCGCTGGCAGATGTTGAGCAGCTGCTGGTTGTCGCGGAAACGGATGCCGGTCTGTTCGACCTTGCCATTGACTTCGATGTAGACGTTCTTGGAGCCGTTGACCATGATGTCGGCTATGTCGTCGCGGGCAAGCAACGGCTCCAGCGGTCCATAGCCCAGAACGTCGTTGCAGATGTCCTCGAGCAGCTCTTCCTGCTCGGAGATGGACATCGCGAAGTTCTTGATCGCAATGATGTCGTTGACGATGTCGCGGATTTCCTCGCGCGCGCTCTCGGGATCGAGCTTGGCGAGCTGCGACAGGTCGATCGTATCGATGAGCGCCGAAAACACCTGGCTCTTGGTGTCGTAATAGGTCTCCGAGCGCTCGCGCTGGACCCTTCTTGCCGGCTCCGGCGCCATGGGCGGCGCCTCGACGGGCCGGCGCGCCGGCGGCGCGGCCGGCGTGCTGGACGGCGGCGCGGCCGGTCGTTCGGCCGTCATCGTCGCCGTTGGAGCGGCGGCGGGAGCAGCGGATGCCGGCGGACGGAATTCGGGCGTTGCCCGGCTGCCGTCGTCTTTGCCTCTTTTACCAAACATGATCGACTACCCGATGCCGCTCAATCAGCGTCACTTCTTGTTGCGCGAGAGCTTGCCGAGGATCGAGCCCAGGCCTGCCTTCTTCCTTGCCTTGATTTCACTGCGTCCGGTCAGCACATGCGCTACTTCGTTGATGGTGGCGACGACCGGGCTCTTGGCGTCCATCTCGCTCAGCATGCGGCCGTTGTTGGCGGCATTGCCGAACAGCAGCGGTTCGAAGTTGATCACGGCCATCGGCGTGATGCCGAGCGGTTCGGCGAAATCGGAAGCCGCGATCTCGGGCCGTTTCGGCACGCCCGCCTGGTTGATGATCAGCTTCGGCGGCGGATCGTTCGGACGCAGCCGCTTCAGCATATCCACCATGTTCTTGGTGTTGCGGAGATTTGCCAGCTCGGGCGTGGCCGTGATGACGATCTCGTCCGCCTTGATCAGGGTGCTCTTCGTCCACCCGCTCCAGACGTGCGGGATATCGAGGACCAGCAGCGGCGCGCTACGCTGCGCCGTCTCTATGATCTGCGAGAAGGCCTCCGGATCGAAATCATAGACGCGCTCGAGCGTGGAGGGCGCCGCGAGCAGCGACAGATGCTCGGCGCATTGCGCGAGCAGGCGGTCGAGATAGACCTCGTCGACCCGCTCGGGCGAAAACACCGCCTCGGCGATGCCTTGCGCCGGATCCTGGTCGAAATTGATGTTGGCAGTGCCGAAGGCGAGATCGAGATCGGCGATGACGACCTCGGACTTGAACAGGGACGACATCGCCCAGGCGACATTGTGAGCGATGGTCGACGAGCCGACGCCGCCCTTGGCGCCGATGAACGCGATCGACCGGCCGATCGGCTCCGATTCCGGATCGACGAAGATCGACGACACGACGCTGACGATGTCGGTCATGGAGACCGGCGCGATGACATATTCGGAAATGCCTGACCGGATAAGCTCCCGGTATAGCCCGACATCATTGTAGTGGCCGATGACCACGACCTTGGAGGACGGATCGCAATATTCCGCGAGCTGGCCGAGTTGTTCGAGCAACTGCTGCGGCTCGCTGCGCGATTCCAGCAGGATCAGGTTCGGTGTCGGCGCGGACTGGTAGAACTCGATCGCGGTCGGGACACCGCCCATATGGACCTTGAGATGGGCCTTGGCCATCCGCCGATCCTCGCCGGCGCGCGCGACGGGATTGGCGACCCCCTCGGTCTCGCAGAAGGCCTGGATCGAAATGCGCGGCACGGGACGCAGCGCCTGCATGGCGGCGATGTCCTGCTGCGAAAGTTCGCCGGTTTCCGCGGGCGTGTCGTAGGCAAGATTGCTCATCGTCATGCTCTTTCCGTGACTGCTCTCTTCGTCGTCCGGCGCGGCTCAGTAGGTTACTTCTGAATTGCTGAGAAACTCCTCGGAGATACCCCTCTCGCGGTACTTGTCGATCACCGCGCCGCGATTTTCGGCGTCGATGTCGGACTGCTTGCGCGGTCCGATCAGATCGTTGGGATTGGCCACCTGGGCCGCGAGGTTGTTCTGATAGGAGCAGCCGAAGTCGGCATAGTGCTTGTTCTCCGACGTCTCCGTCAGATCATCTGGCCAACGTCCGCATTTGTCGGTCTGGGCCCGCACCGCGACGAAAGCGACACGCACCGGCGCGGACGCCTCGGGCACAGGCGACTGATAGGATGTCATCACGATGCGGTTGCGCTTGACGCCCGCCGCCATGGCGAGCCTGGCGAAATCGCGGCCGGCGGCCCGGGCGGCAACCTCGTTGGCGGACCCGGCCGGCATCGCGATCGTCAGCGCCGGCGCGGCGCTCTTGTCGTAGCCGTCGAGAAAACCGAGCAGCGTATCGCGCTGCGCGCCGGTCATGCCGCGATCGCCGGCGCCGACCGGCAGGTCGATCTTCTGGTTCTTCTCGGCGATGACGATCGGATGGGTCGTGCGGTAATCGTCCGGTATCGAGCCGACCGTGACACTGTCGCGGTGCCAGTTGGCGCAGCCTGCGAGCGATGCCGCAAGCATGACCGCCAGTGCCGGGACCACCTGCCGACGGATCCTTGCGATACCGGATGCTGTCCGGACCGTCATGACCTTCGATGCTGACTTGGACATATCCGCATTCCCACTCATTTGTAGATGAAGCCAACGACGCCGTGATAGCGGCCCGGCGGTCTATCGGTCTGCATGGTGCCGTAGACGCGGTTGACGCGGCCGAGGAACATGCCGGCGCCATCGCTCGGCGCATTGAAGTTGTCGTCCGGCTTGGCCAGGTCGTTGCGCGCCACCGGCCGCGACAGATAGGGCGTGATGATGATGACGAGCTCGCTCTCGTTGCGCACGAAATCCTTGCTGCGAAAGAGCGTGCCAAGCACGGGGATCTTGGTCAGGCCGGGTAATCCAGTGACAGCTTGCCTGATATCGTCTCGCACCAGGCCTGCTATCATCATCGAACCACCGGATGGCAGTTCCACCGTCGTATCGGCCAGGCGCTTGCGAAGCGACAAAGCGTTCATGCCGATGTTCCTATTGTCCGTGGATGCCGACGCGGATCCTTCTGTTGTCGGTTCGGAAACCGAGGTTCTGACTTTCAGGCTTATGCGACCCGGCGACAGAACCACCGGCTGGAATTCCAGGCCGATGCCGTACTCGATCTTGGAGATCGAGTAGTTCTGCAGACCAGTCTGATTGCTGTTGGAGACGTTGGCGGAAACACTGGTCACCATATTGTATTCGCCGCCGACCTTGAAGGTCGCCTTTTCACCTGACACGGCGGTCAAGGTCGGCTCGGCCAGAGTCTTCATGACCCCCGACTGCTCCATTGCGTTGATATAAGACTGCAGCCCCGACGAACTAATACCGACGCCCGCATTAGACAGCGGTTTGCCAAGACCCATGTAAGGATCGCTGAGCGCGCCCCACGAAATGCCGTTGCTGGCGCCGCTGGCGAGCATATTGACGCCGAGCTGCTTCATCACCGAGCGGCTGACTTCGGCGACGGTGACCTTGAGCGTCACCTGATCGTCGCCGACGATCTGCAAGAGGTTGACGATCTTGGAGGTCCGGCGCTCCTGGTCGGGGTTGTTGATGTCGACGCCGCCATTGACCGAGCCGCCGGCGGCGGTCTGCGAATATTGACCCGTCGTCGCTTCACCGCCGGACACGAAGATGGTCGCCAGGTCGACGGCGCGCTTGGAATCGAGAGGCGTGTCGACCATGCCCGTCAGGACGACGTTGTCGTTGAGAAGCTCGACCTTGATCTGCGAGGACGGGATGAAGCGCTTCAGATAGTCCTCCAGCCCGGCGACGTCGCGCTCGACGGCCAGATCCAGGCTGACGATCTGCTCGCCATTGGGGCCGAAAACGAAGATGTTGGTTTCGCCGACCGCCTTGCCAAACAGGTAGATGCGCCGCGCTGTGCGGGTCACGGCATCGGCAACCGCCGGATTGGCGACGAGGATATCATAGGCGTCGTTAGGCAGGTCGATGACCACTGATTTATTGAGGCCGAGCTTGACGCGCTGCGTGGCGATGGAAGCCGACACGCCGGCACTCGCGGCCTTGGCTTCGACCAGTCCCGGGGCGCTGGTGCCGAGCAGGAAAAAACCGATCGCCGCGGCGGCCAGGGAGGGCAGCAGTTTACCGTTTAGCCTCATTTCCTTGCTCCCACCTCGGAAACCTCACCGGACTTGATCAGCCGTACTGTTCCGCGCCGGCCGCTGCCGTTGACCAGATAGTCGGCCTCGTCCGTACTCTTTTCATGGATGTCGGTGATCGGACGCAGCGCCAGTGTGAGCCGGTCCGCCATCTGCTGCGCCACGGTGATGATCTCGGCCTGCTGCGGCGTCAGTTCCAGCGTCGCGGTCTGGCCGACCCTGGTCTTCTTGCCTTCCTCGTCTTCCTGGATGGTCTGGTCGATGGCCAGCACGCGGATGTTCTTGAGGATGGTCGAGGTGTTGAAGCCGGTGCCGCCGTTGCCTGTGTCGGCACGGCGGGTCATGATGACGTCGACGAAGTCGTTGGGCAGGATGAAGCCGCCGGCGGACGTGTCGGCCGATATCGCGGTGGCGACAGCGCGCATCCCTGAAGGCAGGATCGACGACATGAAGCTCTGCCCCTCGCCGACCAGCTTGGAGCGGCGCAGCGGCTCGCCGGTGTACATTGCGACGCGCGCTACCGAGCCCTTTAGCTTTTCGATCGCGTCAGGTTCGGCGGCGCGCGTGATGAAATTGGCGTTGACGCCATCGGCCGGCCATTGTTCCCAGCTGATATTGGTGCCGAGCTGGCTGCCCATCGCCACGTCGCCGGAAAGCACCAGCACATCCTGCAATGCGATTGCCGGCTGCTTGGGCGCATCGACGACGACCTGAGGCGGCGGCGCCACGACCATGTTTTTCGCGACATAGCCCGCGCCACCCGCCGCGACCGCAGCCACGCCCAGAATAATCAATCGGGATGCTGGCATTCGTCCGATACCCTTCGCCTCAAGGCAAACCACCTCGCAAGGCCGGACTTTGCAGCCGCAATCGTCAAAACAAGGTTAATGCAATGCTTACGATCGTGATTAATTTAAGGTTTACTCAAATTCGATTGAACGGCCCCGCCGTTAACGAAAAAGGCGGCCAGGCCGCCTTTGTTTTGATGGTTGCCTCAGAACCGCAGCGCACGCACTTGTGGGCGACATGCATCAGGTTGTGAGCCTCTCCAGCGCCCAGACCATCAGCGGCGAATCCGGGAAAGTGATCAGCCCACCCGCGCCAAGCGCGATGCCATAGGGAATGCCAACGCTCTGGTCTGCGAAATGGCGCAGAAGTCGGTTGTGGCCGGTGTACATGGCGAGCGGCGATTTCCGGTAAACCAGGATTGCGAGGGTAAGCAGCCCGCCGATGAAAGCCGACGTCACCAGATAGCCGATCAGGTTGATGTTGAGGCCCATCCATAGAGCGGTCGCGGCGAGAAGCTTGGCGTCGCCGCCGCCCATGCCGCCGAGCGCAAAGAGGCCGAACGTCACCGCAAGCACGAGGGCGCCTGCTGCGAAGTGCCAGCCATAGGTTGTCCAGTCCATACCGGTGAGCGGCGCGACAAGCGCGAATGTCGCCACCAACAGCACCGGAACACGATTGGCGATCGTCATCGACAAGGCGTCCGAGACCGCCGCGAACAGCATGCAGAACGGAAAGACGACGAAGATCACGGCTTCAAGCATCGATGCGGCGCGCCCATGGCAGTTTCCAGCGGCATCCTAGGCGCGCCGGATTAACGATCGATGAGGCCGGCCGATCAAAATCGGCCGACCACATGAAAAAGGGCCGCCAGCCGGCGGCCCTTTTTCTGTGTGTCGAAAAGGCGCGATACGCGGCCTTATTACGGAGCCGCGCTGTTGAGGGTAGCGGCGATGTTGGCGAACTTGGCGTTCAGCGCGCTGCCGAGCGAGGTAGCGCCGACCATGATGGCGAGCGCGATGAGAGCGGCGATCAGACCGTATTCGATGGCGGTCGCGCCGGATTCGTCCTTCACGAAACGTGCAATGAGATTAGACATGCGAGAGCTCCTACTCCACGTGTTACAGCACTTCCGTCAACTTCTCTTCGCGGTTGATCGGATGCTGCAAATCTAGGGAGAAGCCGTTTCGATCGGCTTAATAAACAGCCTTACCGATTCCTTTCCGGTGGCGAACGCATTGTGTGGTTAACCGCGGGCTAAACATCGCCAACCAGCTCGGGACCCGGGGAAACCGGCGCTTGTGCAATATTCCTAAAACAGTAAGCGCCATCGGCGCATGACCCGCCAAGCGAGCCGATCCTTAATCATGGCCGGGCCCGGCTTAACCGTTGGTTCACCAATCTCGTTCATGTTCCGTTGAAGAATCTGCCCGCCAGGAGCGCTTCAATGACGTCGAGATCGCTGTTTCCAGTCGCCGCGCTGCTGGCAACTGCCGCCTTGGTCATGCCGGCCAGGGCCGGCGCGGGTATAGAAGTCACCATGAACCAGGCCAAGATCGTCAAATTGTCACGCGCGGCCGACACGGTCGTCATCGGCAATCCGGCGATCGCCGACGCCTCGGTGCAGGACGCCTCGACCATCGTTCTCACCGGCAAGGGCTTCGGTGTCACAAATCTGGTCGTGCTCGATTCGGACGGCAGCCCGATCGTCGATGAGCAGGTGACCGTCGTGCGACAGGCCGCCTCGTCGGTGCGCATCTACAGACGCGCCGACGTCCAGACCATGTCCTGCACGCCCTATTGCGAGAGCGCGTTCAAGAGCGAGGCCGAGAAAGCTTCCGAGACCGAAATGAGCGCCGGGCACTGAGCCCTGCGAGGGCAGGCCCAGTGGCATTAAAGACAGCTTAAGGCTTGCCCGGCGAATTTAACGATCATCCATACCGGAACTCAATGGGTTTTCGCTAACCTTGCCGCCGGTACCGCAAAGGGGATCGGCAGGAACTTTGATATGAGCAAGGATGCCACATCCGGCAACGGCATGGACAGCAAGGCGCGCGCCAAAGCCCGCCCTGGCTTCTTCAGCGACAGGCGCGGCAGCACGGCGATGGAATTCGCGATGCTGGCCATCCCTTTCGCGCTTCTCGTCTTCGCCATCCTCGAAAGCTGCATTTCGTTCGCCGGCCAGGAGGTGATGGCCAACGTCACCGACGACGTGGCCCGTCAGTTGCGCACCGGGCAGCTTCAGCAGAACAACGTCACCGAAGCCTCGATCAAGCAACTGATCTGCAATCGCTTGCAGATCATGGTTTCCAACAACTGCACCGATACCGGGCCAGATGCTCCACTGCTGGTCGATCTGCGCGAATACTCGACCTTCGCGGACGCCGCGACGGCGGGTTTCAAGATCGTGAGCGGCGATATTGTGCTGACGCAGGGCGCGAATACGATGTCTCCTACCGTCTCGCCCGGACTGGCGGAGTCCATCAACATGCTTCGGGTGTTCTACAAATGGCCGGTAATGACCGATTTCCTGGCCAAGTCGATGGCAAATCTGAAGGACAGCAAAACGCTGCATTTCGCGTCCGTGACCTGGCAGAACGAACCATTCGACGACAATTGAGACTGCTCGACGGCTAAGCCGCGGTGTGGAGGACGATATGCATAGTGCGGGGGCACTCCAGGGGATTTCGGCAAAGGTGGAGCGGTTCTGCCGCGATCGCCGCGGCGTCGCGGCGATCGAGTTCGCGTTCATCGTGCCGGTGCTCCTCATCATGTATTTCATCACGATGGAGGCCTCGCAGGCCATCGAGACCGGCAAGAAGGTCAGCCGTATCGGCAGCATGGTCGCGGATCTCGTCACGCAGCAGCAGACCGTCGTGAAGGCGAACCTCGATGCAATGATGCAGATCGGCACATCGACGCTGCAGCCTTATAACCGTTCATTGCCGACGATCATCATCACAGGCATACAGATCACGGACGAAGCGTCGCCGAAGGTGCAGGTTGCCTGGTCGCGCAAGGTGGTGGGCACCACCTACAGCGCCGACGCGGCCGCCAACACGATCACCACCGTCCCGTCGGCGCTGATAATCCGCAACACTTTCCTGATCCGCGTGGAAAGCGACCTCGGCTACAAGCCGATCATCACCTGGTCCGCCAGCAATTCGCAGACGCTCGGGCTGACCTCGGCCTTCAGCAACATATCGATGAGCGAAACCTATTATCTAAGGCCGCGCCGGAGTCCGACGATTCCCTGCAGCGACTGCTGATACGCTATTCCTGCCCGGCCGTTTCCTGCCGCACGATCGCCACGGCCATCGCATAGTCCTTCTGCGCGGCCGGCCCGAAACCGCCGGAATGCGTCGCCTCAACCAGGTCGTACACGTCGGGCGTCTGGGACTTGAGATTGGTCAGGAAGACCGTCAGTCGCCGCTTTGCCTCCGGATCGAGATCGCTGCGGACAGCGTGCGGGCCATAGCGCAACAGGCCCGAGGTCCATAACACCCGAAGCGACGCCTCGGGGATGCCGACGGCCTCCAACCGCGCGACGGTGCCCTCGGAACGGGTGGACCGGCCCTCGGCATCGGCCGGTTCCCAGCCGAACAGCGCGTCCGCTTCGCCGCCACTCAGCATCGTCTCGGCCGCGGTGGCCGAAGCGGCGCGCGCCAGGAAGGGCGAGTCCTGTGCGATCTTGACGCCTTCGGCCGATAACGCCGCCAGCGGCAGCAACGCGCCGCCGACATTTTCGGCCGGCGCTATCGCGATCCGGTGCGAAGCGATCGCCGCAAGGTCGGGAAGCCTGCCGTCGCGCGTCACCAGGATGGAACGGATGCCGACGGCGCCGTCGGCATCGACCGGCGCCACCAGAGGCTCGACGCAGCCGCAGCGCTCCGAGGCGGTGGCATAGGCGAGAGCGGAATAGATCGCATACTGCACACGCCCGCTCGCCTGTGCCTCGATCAGCGCCGCGTAGTCGCGCGCAACGACGAACTCGACCTTCATGCCGAGCGCATTGGCATAGGCGTCGGTCAGGCGCGCGAGCCCCGGGACGGTGTTGCCGCCGCCCGGTTCGGCGACGATGCCGATGCGGAAGGTGCCGATGTCGTCACGCCAGTCGGCGCGTGCCGGCCAGGAGGCGGTGCAGTACGCCGCGAGGGCGGCCGCGCATATTTTCAGGGCCTGCCTTGCCGCGGTTTTGCCGCGCCTTGCCATACCTCGTCCGCTCCCGCCGCATCCGCGCCTCGCCGCAACTATGGCGACAAGCCGTTGCGGTTTGGTTTCCGATTTGCCAACACCGCCGGGGAACCTTATGTCTGGCAACCCAGACTGACAACAAAGATACCCATGGCGCGCGCGTTCCTGTTCGTTCTCGATTCTTTCGGCATCGGCGGCGCGGCCGACGCCGAGCGCTATGGCGATGCCGGCGCCGACACGTTCGGGCATATTTTTCAGACCTGCGTCGGCGGGCATGCCGACCAGGCGGGTCTGCGCAACGGGCCGCTGGCCGTGCCCAACATGATGTCGCTCGGACTTGGCCGGGCGGCCCAGACGGCGACCGGACTCAAGCTCGACGTCGACACGCCGTTGCTTGCCTCTTCCTTCCACGGAGCTGCCCAGGAAGTGTCGAGCGGCAAGGACACGCCCTCCGGCCACTGGGAGATCGCCGGCCTGCCGGTGCGTTTCGACTGGGGCTATTTTCCCGACACGGTCCCAGCCTTTCCGGCCAAACTGACCGAAGCGATCATCCGCGAGGGCAAGGTGCCTGGGATCCTCGGCAATTGCCATGCGCCGGGAACCGAGATCATCGAACGGCTCGGCGAAGAGCATATCCGTACCGGCAAACCGATCTGCTACACGTCGGTCGATTCCGTGCTGCAGATCGCCGCGCATGAAACGCATTTCGGCCTGGAGCGGCTTTATGAGCTTTGCCTCGCGGTGCGTCGGCTGGTCGATCCGCTCAAGATCGGGCGCGTGATCGCGCGGCCTTTCGTGGGCGAGACAAAAGCCACCTTCCTGCGCACCCACAACCGCCGCGACTATGCGGTGCCGCCGCCGGAGCCGACCCTGCTCGACCGGCTGACCGGGCGCGGCAGCAAGGTCATCGCCGTCGGCAAGATCGGCGACATCTTCGCTCATCGCGGCATTTCGGAAGTGCGCAAGGCCGGTGGCAACATGGCGATGTTCGACAAGGCGCTCGGCGCAATGGACGATGCCGGCGACGGCGACCTGGTCTTTGCCAATTTCGTCGATTTCGATACCGAGTTCGGCCACCGGCGCGACGTCGCCGGCTATGCCGCCGCGCTCGAGGCGTTCGACCGCCGGCTGCCGGAGGCGCTATCGCGCATCGGGCCGGGCGACCTTCTGATCCTCACCGCCGACCATGGCAACGATCCGACCTGGCGCGGCACCGACCATACGCGCGAACGCATTCCGGTGATCGGCACCGGGCCGGGGCTGACGGGTGGCGACATCGGGCTCAGGCCGACCTTCGCCGATATCGGCGAAACCGTCGCGGACCACCTCGGCCTGGCCGCCGGTCGCCACGGAACATCCTTCCTCGCGACGATAGGCGGCCATGCCTGAGCTGCCCGAAGTCGAAACCGTCCGGCGCGGACTGCAGCCGGTCCTGGAAGGGGCGCGGCTCGTCAAGGTCGAGGCGCGCAGGCCCGACCTTCGCTTTCCTTTTCCCGAGCGTTTTTCGGAGCGGCTTACCGGCAAGACCGTGACGGCGCTTGGCCGCCGCGCCAAATATCTGACGATGCATATCGAGAACGGCCCGGTTCTGATCTGCCATCTCGGCATGTCGGGATCGTTCCGCGTCGAGGCCGCCGAGGGCGGCGACATCCCCGGCACCTTCCACCACGAGCGCTCGAAAAGCACCGCGCACGACCATGTCGTGTTCGATGTCGTCTCGCCGAAGGACGAGCGCTCCCGCGTCGTCTTCAATGACCCGCGCCGTTTCGGCTTCATGCTGTTTGCCGAAGGGGCGCCGGACACGCATCCGATGCTGGCCGGGCTAGGCATCGAGCCAACCGGCAACGCGCTCGACGGTCCCCTGCTCGCCTCGCTGCTGAAGGATCGCAGATCGCCGCTCAAGGCAGCGCTGCTCGATCAGCGCCTGATCGCCGGACTAGGCAATATATATGTGGCGGAGGCCTTGTGGCGCGCCGGCCTCTCGCCATTGCGCGAAGCCGGTACCATCGCCGGGTCGGCCAGGAAGGCGAAAGAGCAAAGCGGGCGCCTCGCAGAGGCGATCCGCTCGGTCGTCGCCGACGCGATCGCCGCCGGCGGCTCCTCGTTGCGCGACTATGTCCAGGCCGACGGATCGCTCGGCTATTTCCAGCATTCCTTCGCGGTCTACGATCGCGAGGGGGAGCCATGCCCGAAGCCGGGCTGCAGCGGCCACATCGAGCGCGTCGTGCAAAGCGGCCGCTCGACCTTCTATTGCCGGACCTGTCAGCGGTAAGCTAGGAACGGTATCGATCATCTCTGCCGCGGAAAGGAAGCGAGCCATGGCCCATGAAACCATTATCGTCGAGACGCGCGGAAAGGTCGGGCTGATCACGCTGAACCGGCCCAAGGCTCTCAATGCGCTGAATTCGCAAGTCCTTGCGGAGGTCGTGGCGGCGGCGAGCGCCTTCAATGCCGATCCCGGGATCGGCGCGATGGTGCTTACGGGCTCGGAAAAGGCGTTTGCCGCCGGCGCCGACATCAAGGAAATGCAGGCGATGTCCTTCGCCGACGCCTACACGCAGGACTTCTTCATCGGCTGGGAGGAATTCACGCGCACGCGCAAGCCCATCATCGCGGCGGTCGCGGGCTATGCGCTCGGCGGCGGCTGTGAGCTGGCCATGATGTGCGACTTCATCATCGCCGGCGACAATGCCAAGTTCGGCCAGCCCGAAATCACGCTCGGCGTCATGCCGGGCATGGGTGGATCGCAACGGCTGACCCGCTTCGTCGGCAAGTCGAAGGCGATGGACATGTGCCTGACCGGGCGGATGATGGACGCGGCCGAAGCCGAGCGCAGCGGACTGGTATCACGGGTGGTGCCAGTCGCCGAGCTCGCCGAGGAAGCGCTGAAGGCGGCGGCGAAGATCGCCGAGTTCTCTCTGCCGTCGGTCATGATGACCAAGGAGGCCGTCAACCGCGCCTACGAGACGACGCTCGCCGAAGGGCTGCGCTTCGAGCGCCGCCTGTTCCATTCGCTGTTCGCGCTCGATGATCAGAAGGAAGGCATGGCCGCGTTCGTCGAGAAACGGAAGCCGAATTTCAACAACCGCTAGGGCATGCTGCCCAATGACGGAAAGCTGGCCATGACCCGACGCGCTTTCAGCCTCCAAAAAGACCGACAAGTGGCGTTGACGCGCCGGAAAAGCTGAACTATAAGCCGCACCAACCGAGGCGGCCCTGTGGCTGCCCGTTTGTTTTTTGCGCCCCGCGGCACCCCGCTGGCGCCCACCAGATCAGAAGAGAGGCATCATGGCCAATACATCTTCGGCCAAAAAGGCAACGCGCAAGATCGCCCGCCGCGCCGCGGTCAACAAGAACCGCCGCTCGCGTGTCCGCACCTATGTCCGCCAGGTCGAAGAGGCGCTGGCCGCTGGCGACAAGGCCGCGGCGGTGGCAGCCTTCAAGGCGGCGGAGCCGGAATTGATGCGCGCCGCCACCAAGGGCGTCGTCCACAAGAACACGGCTTCCCGCAAGGTTTCGCGGCTGGCCCAGCGGGTCAAGACGCTGTCGGCCTGACCGACTCAATCCTTAATCCATCGACGTTGAACCCGGTCGCACAGGCCGGGTTTTTTCGTTTGCCGGCAAGTACTTAAAAAAAATGCCCGCGAGCGCTGCTTGTGGTGCGATTCCAAGGCCAGTAATGTTTTGCCGGCATATTCAACGCCATTGATAGCGGCACGCCCTCCCCGCGGCACCTGCCCAAATTTGCCTGGCAAAAAATCCGCAGTTTTTTCAAAGACTTACAGCCGGTCATCCACAGCTTGTTCAACTCAAGGTCGAGCGGCGGGGGAGAAGTAGCTGTCAAGAGAATTATTTCAGAATATTTCGTTTCGGGCGGCCTTTTTCATATTCGCCGGAAAAGGGTTTGAATCACAATGGCTTTGTCAAAACGTGCCGTGGCGGCACCCGATTTCAAGCCCCGTCCGGTAACCAGATTCGTTAAAAAACCGTTAGACGTGGCCTTGCCCTATCCACAACGATTTCGGTAATGTCCATCCATCGAAGGGACGGGCTTCAGCCCCTGACCCAGCCTGAATCGGCCAGCACAAAATGGCAGAATTCATGACGTGGAGCAATTCCGCGTGTGGCTTGGTTTGTCTCTTCGGTGCGGGTAGGGGACTGGCGTAATTGTACATGGCAGTCGATGTCTCGCCGGCGTTTTCGCCGGAGGGTGCGGTGTTGCCTTGTCTTTGTCGGAAGCCGGCGTGCGGAGCCGGCAGCTGGTCCCTTGCGCGTGTTGCGGCGATCGTTGCCGGCGGCGGCAGCGGCATCGCAGCGAAATGAGGTCGCCGGACCAAGGATGCAGGAGGCGCATCCCCGGCGGGAAAAGGGTACGAGAGACAAGGGACTTTGATCATGCAGAGCGGCATCGAGAGGGAGCTAGCGGGCGAGCTTCCATTTCCAGCAACTTTTGCCGGGGGGCACGACGTGGCGGCATCCAGCGACGCGGAACAGAAGTTCGAGCGGGTGAAGACCCAGCTGAAGGCGCGTCTCGGAGCCGAGGTTTATTCGAGCTGGTTCGGCCGCATGAAGGTCGCCGAAGCTTCCCGCGGCGTTGTCCGCATCTCGGTGCCCACGGCTTTCCTGCGGTCCTGGATCAACGGCCATTATCTCGAGCTTATCGCGGAGCTGTGGCGGCACGAGGATCCGGACATCCTCAAGATCGAGATCGTCGTGCGCACCGCGACGCGCCAGGGGCGCAACCCTATCGAGCCGGAAATCGTGCCGGCGCGCAAGATGACCAAGCAGGCGCATACCGCGCTCGCCAACGGCACCGCGAGCGCCGGACGCGTGGAACAGCGGGCGCCGGCGCCCCGCCAGGGCGCGTCCGCGGAACCGGAGTTCCGCCACAACGTGCTGGGGTCGCCGCTCGACCCGCGTTACACCTTCGCCTCCTTCATCGAAGGACCGTCGAACAGAGTGGCCTTCGCCGCGGCCAAGGCGGTGGCGGAATCGCAGTCGAGCGCGGTGCGTTTCAACCCGCTTTTCCTGCATGCGACCGTCGGGCTCGGCAAGACGCACTTGTTGCAGGCGATCGCAGCGGAATCGCTTCGGCACAACCCGAAGTCGCGCGTCGTCTATCTGACGGCGGAGTATTTCATGTGGCGCTTCGCCACCGCGATCCGCGACAACAACGCGCTGACGCTGAAAGAGCAGCTGCGCGACATCGATCTCCTGATCATCGACGACATGCAGTTCCTGCAGGGCAAGTCGATCCAGCACGAGTTCTGCCATCTCATCAACATGCTGCTCGACAGCGCCAAGCAGGTGGTGGTCGCGGCCGACCGGCCGCCGTCGGAACTGGAATCGCTGGAGCCGCGCGTGCGTTCGCGCCTCAATGGCGGCGTGGCGCTGGAAATGTCGGCGCCGGATTTCGCCATGCGGCTCGGCATGCTGAAGCTGCGCCGTGCCACCGCCAAGACCGATGATACCTCGCTCGACATTTCGGACGAGATCCTGGAGCACGTCGCGCGCACGGTGACCGGCAGCGGGCGCGAGCTTGAAGGCGCCTTCAACCAGCTTCTGTTCCGCCAGTCCTTCGAGCCGCAGATCACCATCGACCGCATCGACGAGATCCTCGGCCACATCTACCGTTCCGGCGAGCCGAAGCGGGTACGCATCGAGGACATCCAGCGCATCGTGGCGCGCCACTACAACGTGTCGAAGACGGAGCTTCTGTCCAACCGGCGCACGCGCACCATCGTCAAGCCGCGGCAGGTGGCGATGTATCTGTCGAAAGTGATGACGCCGCGCTCGTTGCCGGAGATCGGGCGCCGCTTCGGCGGCCGCGACCACACGACCGTGCTGCATGCCGTGCGCAAGATCGAGGACCTTTCGGGCGGGGACAACACGCTGGCGCAGGAACTCGAACTGCTCAGAAGGCTGATCAACGACCAGGCCTGAAGGGGCGTGGAAATAGCCGGCGACGCGCTTCGCGGGCTTTATCCCCAGAAAGCCCGCGCTACCGGCCGGAACCGGTGTCGCGGGCTTGCGTTCGCAGGCTTTTTACTGTCAGCTTACAGAGATTCCGAAGGCCTTTCAGGGCTTTCACGGGATACCGCCTGCCGGTGACCCGTTCATCCATTGAAGCGAGCCTGTTTCGTCATGCGTGTTATCCTGGAACGGTCAAACCTCCTGAAGTCCCTCAACCACGTGCACCGCGTGGTCGAGCGGCGCAACACCATACCGATCCTGTCCAACGTGCTGCTCAGCGCCGAGGGCGCCAGCCTCGAGATGAAGGCGACCGACCTCGACCTTGAAGTGACGGAAGCGACGCCCGCCAAGGTCGAGCGCGGCGGCGCGACGACGGTACCGGCGCATCTACTCTACGACATCGTGCGCAAGCTTTCCGACGGCGCCGAGGTGATGCTGAAGACGGACGAGGACGGCAACGCGATGACCGTCACCTCCGGCCGCTCGAGCTTCCGTCTGCAGTGCCTGCCGCAATCCGATTTCCCGGAGCTTTCGGCCGGTTCGTTCTCGCACATCTTCCGGCTGGAATCGGCGGCGCTCAAGGGCCTCATCGACAAGACCCAATTCGCCATCTCCACCGAAGAGACGCGCTACTATCTCAACGGCATCTTCCTGCACACGCATGAGGTGGGCGGCAAATTGAAGCTGCGCTCGGTGGCGACCGACGGGCATCGCCTGGCGCGGGCCGAGATCGACGCGCCGGCAGGCTCCGAAGGCATGCCCGGCATCATCATTCCGCGCAAGACCGTGAGCGAGCTGCAGAAGCTGGTCGACGACCCGGACGTGGCGGTGACCACGGAACTGTCGGACACCAAGATCCGCTTCACCATCGGCAGCGTCGTTTTGACCTCGAAGCTGATCGACGGCACCTTCCCCGACTACCAGCGCGTCATTCCGACCGGCAACGACAAGAAGCTGATCATCGACCGCCAGAGCTTCGCTGCGGCGGTAGACCGCGTTTCCACCATTTCCTCCGAACGCGGCCGCGCGGTGAAGCTCTCGATCAACGAAGGTCAAGTCACACTTGCCGTCAACAACCCGGATTCGGGCAGCGCCACGGAGGAACTGGCGGCGGACTATTCGTCTGATCCGATCGAGATCGGCTTCAACGCCAAATACCTGCTCGACGTCGCGGCCCAACTCACCGGCTCGGAAGCCAAGTTCATGCTGGCCGATGCCGGTTCGCCGACGCTGATCCATGACATGGCCGACGAGACGGCACTCTACGTGCTGATGCCGATGCGAGTGTAGGTCCGAGACGGACCTCTGATATGTCACCGTGACCGCGGATGCGAAACAGCTTCGGCAGCAAAGCTATCTAAGTAAGCTAACGCTTACTAACTTCCGCAACTACGCGGCGCTGTCGCTCGAGCTCGCACCCGGCGCCGTGGTGCTGTCGGGTGACAATGGAGCGGGCAAGACCAATCTCCTGGAAGCGATCTCGTTGCTGACGCCGGGCCGTGGCTTGCGCCGCGCGCCCTATGCGGATGTGGCGCGCGAAGGCGGCGACGGCGGCTTCGCCTTGCATGCGCGCATCGAGGGGCCGGAAGGCCAGGTCGAGATCGGCACCGGGATTTCCGGGGGCGAGGCCGCCGGCGAAGGCGGCAGGAAGGTGCGGATCAACGGCGCGCCGGCGCGATCGGCGGAGGATATGCTGGAATGGCTGCGGGTCGTGTGGCTGACACCGGCGATGGACGGGCTGTTCCCCGGTCCGGCGGCGGACCGCCGCCGCTTCCTCGACCGGCTGGTGCTGGCGATCGACCCAGGCCACGGCCAGCGCGCGCTTGACTATGAAAAGGCGATGCGCGGCCGTAACCGCCTGCTTACCGAAGGCTCCCGCGACGGCGCATGGTTCGATGCGATCGAGACGCAGATGGCCGAGACCGGAGTGGCGATCGCCGCGGCGCGGGCCGAGCTGGTGCGGCTGCTCGCCGCCATGATCGACAGGTTGCCCGGCAGCGGGCCGTTTCCGCAAGCCGACATCAGCCTTGCCGGTGACCTGGAAAGCGAGGTCGCCGCCGCGCCGGCCGTCGATGTCGAGGAGCGCTACCGCCGCGCGCTTGCCAATGGCCGCGAGCGCGACCGTGCCGCCGGCCGCACGCTGGATGGCCCGCATCGTTCCGATCTCGTGGTGCGGCACCGGCCGAAGTCGATGCCGGCCGAGCTCTGTTCGACCGGCGAGCAGAAGGCGCTGCTGGTCGGCATCGTGCTGTCGCATGCCAGGCTGACCGGCGAGATGTCGGGGCTGACGCCGATCCTCCTCCTGGACGAGATCGCCGCGCATCTCGACGCGGGCCGGCGCGCGGCGCTGTTCTCCATCCTGGAGGAGCTGAACTGCCAGGCCTTCATGACGGGCACGGATGCCGCGCTGTTTTCCAGCCTCGAGGGCCGGGCGCAGTTCCTGACGGTCGATCACGGCAGCGTCGGACCGACCGGCTGACAACGCCTTGTGCCAGCGATAAGGTCCTGCCATGACCAATGCCGCGCTGACCGACGAAGAGCTCGAACGCTACGCCCGCCACATCGTGCTGCCCGAGATCGGCGGCCCGGGCCAGCAGAAGCTGAAACGGGCGCGGGTGCTGGTGATCGGCGCCGGGGGACTCGGCGCGCCGGTGCTCGAATATCTTGCCGCGGCCGGCGTCGGCACGCTCGGCATCGTCGATGACGACACGGTCTCGCTGTCCAACCTGCAGCGGCAGGTGATCCATGGGACAGACACGATCGGCATGGCCAAGACCGACAGCGCACGGGAAGCGATCATGCGCATCAACCCCAACGTCGCGGTGGAATCGCATCTCCTGAGGCTGACGGAAGCGAACGCCCCTGCCCTCGTCGCGCGCTACGACATCGTCGTCGACGGCTCCGACAATTTCGAAACCCGTTACGCGGTCGCCGATGCCTGCGCCGGCGAGAAGAAACCCCTCGTGACCGCCGCCGTCGGGCGCTTCGACGGCTCCGTGACGGTACTGAAGCCTTTCGAGACGGGAGCCGACGGCAAGCGCAATCCGGGCTATCGCGACCTGTTCCCCGAAGCGCCGCCCGAAGGGCTGGTGCCGTCCTGTGCCGTTGCCGGCATCGTCGGTGCGCTGACGGGCGTCATCGGCACACTGGAGGCGATGGAGGCGATCAAGCTGATCACCGGCATGGGCGAGCCGCTCATCGGCCGGCTGCTGCTCTATGATGGGCTCGCGGCCCGCTTCGACACCATCCGCTACAAGGCCGTGTGAGCGCATGGACCAGAGCGTCGGCATCTCCATAGTCGGGCTTGCCGCGGACTTCGACCGCTGGGACGACTTGCTCGCGCTGATCCGGCGCGCCTTTGCCTATATGGACGGTGTCATCGACCCGTCGTCATCGGCGCATCTGTTGACCGCCGACAGCCTTGGCGAGAAGGCAAAGCGGGAGATGGCGTTCCTGGCTGTGGAGAACGGCCGGATCGTCGGCTGCGTGTTCGCGCTGGAGAGGGCGCGGGATTTCTACGTCGGCAAGCTCGCGGTCGAGCCAGGGTTCCAGGGCCAAGGCATCGGAACCCGGCTGATGCGGGCTGCGGAAGATCTTGCCCGCGAACGCGGCAAGGATGCGATCGAGCTGCAGACCCGCATCGAACTGACCGCGAACCATGCAGCCTTCGCCCGGCTCGGCTTTCGCGAGACCGAGCGCACGGCGCATGCGGGCTATGACAGGCCGACCTCCATCACCATGCGCAAGGTGCTGTCGTGAGCCTTTCACTCAGCCCGGAAGAGCAGGCAATCGCCGCCGGCCGGGACGGCGCGGCAATTGCGATGCGCATCGTCGCCGAAAGCGCCCGCCTGCTCGGCGCGCCGCGTCTCATCCCGATCGCTTCCACCCATATCGACGGCGCGCTCTATCATGGCGATTCCGGCACGTTGTTTGCCGAGAGGCTGGTCGAAGGCGGCGCGAGGGTCGCGGTGCGCTCGACGCTCAATGTCGGGGCGCTCGACCTCATGGGCTGCTCGCGAATTCGCCTCGAGGAGCCGCAACGCGGCATGGCTCGGCGGATGATGGAGGCCTATCGCAAGCTCGGCTGCGAGCAGAGCTGGACCTGCGCGCCCTATCAGGCCGGACACAGGCCGGCGCTCGGCAGCGACGTGGCCTGGGGCGAGTCCAACGCGGTCGTCTTCTGCAACTCGGTCCTCGGCGCGCGCACCAACCGCTACGGCGATTTTCTCGACATCGCCTGCGCGATTGTCGGCCGCGCGCCGGACTATGGCCTGCATCGGCCCGAAAACCGCCGTGCGAGGCTTGTCTTCGATGTCTCGGGTCTGTCGCCATCCTTCCTCGCTTCGGAGATCGCGTGGCCGGTGCTGGGCAGCCTCTATGGCCGCGAGGTCGGCAATGCGATCGGTGTCGTCACCGGCGTGACCAGTCATCCCGGCGAGGACGCGTTGAAGGCCTTCGGCGCGGCGGCCGCGTCGTCGGGCGCGGTCGGCCTGTTCCATATTGCCGGCGTGACGCCCGAGGCACCCGACGTCGAAACCATCCTGGCCGGGCCGGAACCGGAAGCGATGATCCGCGTGACGCCCGACATGGTGGCCAAGGCGCGCGCCGGCCTGTCGACCGCTGCCGCCGCCAAAACCATCGACGCGGTGGCGATCGGCAGCCCGCATCTGTCCAACGCCGAGTTCGACAGCCTGGAGCGGCTGATCGCAGGACGCAGGCTCGCGGTGCCGATCTATGCCTGCACCGGCCGCCACGCGCTCGCCCTGCTGGAGCTGGACGGCCGGCGAAAGAGGCTCGAGGCCAGCGGCGTCGTCATCGTCGCCGATACATGCGTGGTTGTGACACCGATCATGCCGGACCTCGGCAATGGGGTGTTGATGACCAATTCGGGCAAGTTCGCGCATTACGCGCCAGGCAACACCGGCTATGCGGTGCTCTACGCCTCGCTCGCCGACTGCGTCGAAAGCGCGGTCCTCGGCAGGCCGGTCTTCACGGAGATCGCCGCATGAGCGCGACTGGCGAAATCCTGGTGCCGGGCAGAGCGGGCGAAGGCGAGGCGCTGGTGCTGACGGGGCCGATCAGCTTCTGGGGCGGCGTCGACCCCAAGACTGGCCGCATCGCCGATGTCCGCCACCCGCAGCATGGCGAAGTCATTGCCGGCCGGGTGCTGTTCCTGCCAGGCACGATCGGCTCGTCATCCGCTTCGGCGGTGCTGATGGAGCTCGTCCATAACGGCCGCGCGCCGGCCGCCCTGGTGCTGCACGAGCCGGACGCCATCCTGCTGCTCGGCCTGATCGTCGCCCGGGAAATGGGCTGGGAGACGCCCATGGCGGTGCGGCTCGAACGCGGCGCGTTCAATACCTACCGCGGAGCCGCCGTGACGGTCGCTTCGGACGGCGCAGTGACCGGCACCGTTTAAACCTTCAGGTTCTCAGCGGCAGGACGCGGTCCGGCGGGCGATGGCCGTCGAAGAAGGCGCGGATGTTGATGATCACCTTCTCGCCCATGTCGATGCGGCCTTCGAGCGTGGCCGAGCCCATATGCGGCAAAAGCACCACCTTGCCCTTGGCGGCAAGTTTCAAAAGCTTGGCGTTCAGCGCCGGCTCGTGCTCGTAGACGTCGAGGCCGGCGCCGGCGATCTTGCCGTCATGGATGAGCTTGATCAGCGATTCCTCGTCGATGATGTCGCCGCGAGCGGTGTTGACGATATAGGCGGAAGGCTGCATCAGCGCGAGGCGACGACCGGACAACAGGTGGAAGGTCGCCGGCGTCGACGGGCAGTTGACCGAGATGATGTCCATGCGGGCCAGCATCTGGTCGAGGCTTTCCCAGTAAGTCGCCTCCAGTTCCTCTTCCACCGCCGGCAGCACGCGGTGCCGATTGTGGTAGTGGATCGACAGGCCAAAGGCCTTGGCCCGCCTTGCGACCGCCGTGCCGATGCGGCCCATGCCGACGATGCCGAGACGTTTGCCCCAGATGCGCCGGCCGAGCATCCAGGTCGGCGACCAGCCGGCCCATTTCTTCTCGCCCGTCAGCACGTTGGCGCCCTCGGCCAGCCGGCGCGGCACGGCGAGCATCAAGGCCATGGTCATGTCGGCGGTGTCTTCGGTGAGCACGTTCGGCGTGTTGGTGACGGTAATGCCTTTCTTGGCGGCGGCCGCGACGTCGATCTTGTCGACGCCATTGCCGAAATTCGCGATCAGCTTGAGATTTTCGCCGGCCTGGGCGATCAGCGCGGCATCGATATGGTCGGTGATGGTGGGGACCAGCACATCGGCTTCCTTGACCGCCGCGACCAGCTCCGGCTGCGTCATTGGCCGGTCCTCGACATTCAGCCTTGCGTCGAACAGTTCGCGCATGCGCGTTTCGACCGGGTCGGGCAGCTTGCGCGTGATGACGACGAGGGGCCGTTTTTTGCCTGCCATTTTATCCCCGAAGCTTCCTGGATCAGGATGACGTTTCGTTGAATCGTCATCCTGATCCTACTCTTTTTTGGAGCATGATCTTTTCCGAAAACCGGTTCCCACTTTTCGGGATCATGCTCTCGAATCCGATCTCGTTGAGACCTCTTTAACCAAGACCGGCGAAACTTGTAGCCAGTCGCGGCATCAGCTCACTCCTGTAACAAGCAGTGCCGCCGAAGACAAAGAAAAAGGGGCGCCCGTCCCGACGGACCGGCGCCGAAAGGAACGAAAGTGTCTGGTTTCGCGTCGCTTCGCCTGGCCTTCAGCGCAGCCCTTCTTGGCGCCCTCATCTGCGCGCCGCAGGCGTTCGCACAGAGCGCGGCCGCGCCGGCGCAGACCATAACGCTTGGCCCAAGCGGCCTGCCGCTGCCGCGTTTCGTCAGCCTGAAACCGGCCCGGGTCAACTCGCGCGTCGGCCCCGGCGCCAACTATTCCGTCAACTGGATGTATCTGAAGGCCGGCCTGCCGATGGAAATCATCCAGGAATTCGACACCTGGCGCCGCGTGCGCGATGCCGACGGCTCGGAAGGCTGGATCAACCAGTCGCTGCTCTCCGGCCGCCGCACCGCCATCGTCGCGCCCTGGCAGCGCGGCAAGGGCGGGCGAATCAACCTGCTCTACGAGCCCGACAAGGATGCCGGCGTCGTCGCCATCATCGAGCCGGGCGTGATCGGCGCGATCAAGAAATGCGACGGCCAATGGTGCGAGATGACCTTCGACGGCCACACCGGCTGGATGGCCCAGTCGCAGGTGTGGGGCGCTTACCCCGGCGAGAAGTTCAAGAACTAAAGCGCGTCGCGCTGAAACGGATACAGGCGACGCGCTTTAGGCCTTTGTTTGATGCATGTCGTTGCCGCAAAACCGAGGTCACTTTTGCGCGACATGCATTAGAGCGCGGACTCATTAAGGCGCAGCCATAGCCTGATTGACGCGAGTTGAACGAAGGCTCGGTAATTGGCAGCGAGCCTGTCGTAGCGCGTTCGCCACCCGACGACATTGTTTGATCCTGTTGAAGAACAGCTCGACCTGGTTGCGAGCGCGATAGAGATAGGACCGTGCGCCGACTCCTCAATTTTCCTGATCTGCTGGCCTGCCTTGACCTGCTGGCCGACTCGGTCACCCACGATTCAAATTTTGCTTTTTGACCTGGAGGCAGGCGAATATCCTCCCGCGTGGTCGTTGCCACCGTGCGCGGCGATAAACATGGCGACGGCCGACCGACAATAGGATTCGATTTCGTTGTCGTCCTCTGCTCTGGGCTCATCGAAGCGTGCGATAATCAGGAGATCGGATCCTTTGAAAAGCGCGGCAAACAAGCGGGCGGACCGGAGAGGATCGGGCACGTTCAGAACCGCCATCGCATGCAACTGACGCAACAGGGCCTCGACTTGGGCGATGATATGGGCGGGACCGGCTTCGTAATGGAGCTTGCTCAACGACTTTTGACTCGTCATGTCGGCCATGACCATCGCTTCGACATTGCGGACGTCCGGGCGCAACAGCGTGCGAAGCAGTGATGATCCCACCGCCATGAGCTGATCTTCGGCCGAACCCTCGACGCCTTCAAAAAGGGCCTGTGGTATTAACTGCTGGCAGCGGGCTGCAAACGCCGCGCCAAACAGCGCCTCTTTGTTCTCGAAGTGCCGATAGATGCTGAGCTTGGATATCTTCGCTCGCTGGGCGACCTTGTCCAATGTCGTCGCTTGAAAACCCAGTTCGGCAAAAAGTTCGCCCGCGGTGTCGACGATCGTTTGTCCAAGCGCCTCGTTGGCGGGCCGGCCGCGCCGGGCCCGAGTGTTTTTCTCGGTTACCACAATTCAAGTCCTTGACAGTATCCTAATTCTCGAATTACGATACCACGCAGTTCCTAAAATATGCAAGCCAATGGATAGGCTTCAGCACCAGCCGCCCCCTCCATCCACAACACGGAGCTTATCACCATGGATGACGTCATCATCATCGGCGGCAGCTTTGCCGGTCTCGCCGCCGCCCTGCAGCTAGGCCGTGCCCGCCGCAAGGTCACTGTTCTTGATACCGGCCTGCCGCGCAATCGCTTCGCCGGCCGCTCGCATGGTCTGCTCGGCCACGATCACAAGCCACCGCTGGACATCCTGGCCGAGGCGCGGCAGCAGCTGGCGCGTTATCCGGCGATCAGGCTGTTCAATGCCCGGGCCGACGGCATCTCCGGCGGCATCGACGATTTTTCCGTTCTCAGTGACAATGGCGAAAGCCTAGAGGCGCGCCGGCTGATCCTGAGCTATGGTATTGCCGACCAGATGCCTGATGTGCCGGGCTTCGCCGAAGGCTGGGGCACGTCCATCGTGCCCTGTCCCTATTGCGACGGCTTTGAAGTCGCCGGCCAGCATTGGGGTCTCGTCTGGTCCGGCCCGCAGTCGCTAAATCAGGTCAGGCTGTTCCACGATTGGACCGACAGGTTGACGGTCTTCTCCGATGGTCACGACATTCCACCCGATATCCGGGCCGATCTGGAGCGTCGCAACACACCTATCGTCGACGGCCGGATCGCCGAAATCGCCCGTCACGGGGACCATAATGCCACCGTCAGGCTCAATACCGGCCCCGATGTGGCTGTCGACATCCTGTTCGCGCATCCGCGCAACAAGCCATCTGCAAGCCTGCATGAATCGCTGGGCCTCGCCACGCTCGATACACCTCTCGGCATCGTCCTCAAGGTCGACGAGCGCCGTGAAACCAGCATGGCCGGCGTCTATGCCGCCGGGGACCTCACCAACCCCCTCATACCCTCGGTCACCACGGCATCATGGCAAGGCGCGATGGCGGGCATCTTCGCCCAGCAGTCGATGCTGACTTGAGAGCAGAGTTTCTCGGGTCCCAATTGGCCAAGCCCAGCGGCGGTGCTCCAATCTAAGCAAGAAGGGAAGTGACCCTCATGAATAGGACCAGTCCTGGCGTCGCCCTGGTGACCGGCGCATCCTCCGGCATCGGTCTCGCCACCGCCAAAGCCTTGCGGAATGCGGGCTTTCGAGTGTTCGGAACCAGCCGCCGCGCCGCGACGGAGAGATCCGACGGTATTACTATGCTGACCTGTGACATTACCGACGACGAGTCCGTGGCGAAACTGGTCGATCGCGTCCTTGCCGAGGCCGGCCGCTTCGACCTGCTCGTTAACAACGCCGGCATGGGCCTTCTCGGCGCCGCGGAGGAGTCCTCGACGGTTCAGGCGCAGGCGCTTTTCGACGTGAACGTCTTCGGCGTCTTTCGCGTGACCAATGCGGTGTTGCCGACAATGCGACGCCAAGGAAAGGGTAGAATTGTTAATTTGAGCTCGGTGCAGGGGTTCATCCCGGGTCCCTTTTTCGCGCTTTATTCGTCGACCAAACATGCCGTTGAAGGCTATTCCGAATCGCTCGACCATGAACTGCGCCCGTTCGGAATTCGCGTATCGTTGGTCGAGCCCGCCTATACCCGCACGTCCTTCGAAGAGAACCTCGCGAAGCCGGACCAGTTCCTGGATATCTATGAGACGGCGCGCGCAGCCATGAATGGAGCGGTACGGAAGGAGATGGAGAAAGGCGATGCGCCCGAAGTGGTAGCCCAGACCGTATTGGCGGCTGCGACCGATCCGGCTCCGAAGAGGCGCTATACGGCTGGGAAAACGGCGCGTCAGATCAGTTTCCTGCGCCGTTTCGTCCCCGCGTCCGCATTCGACAAGAGTCTACGAAAGCGGTTCGGACTGCCGGTCTGATGCAAGGATCAACCGGCTTTCGTTTCGCAGCCGGAGGGAGAGCCTTAGTTAAGAGCGCATGGGTTTATGGGTACGCGGCCTAGGGCCTGCCGATATTCAGGTGATGCCGGCCTGACCTGAATCTCGACACACCTCTAGCCGGTCGCGCCGCTGCGGTCGCGGCCAATGCGGCCGAGATGCGTATCCTGAAAACCGGTGGACAGCTTGAGGCCGTAGCCGAGGGCACGGTCGACGGCGATGTGCGCTATCCAGATAAGCGCCACCGCGGTCGTGAGCGGGCCGGCGAGCAACGCGCCAGCGAGCAGAAGGACCAGCGGGGCAATCAGGATATGCAAGGCGTTATAGGTGACGGCGCCGAGGCGCGGCCCGGCGAGGTAGCCCAGCATCGACAGGTCCGGCGCCAGGATAAACAGCGCAAACAACCACCAGGAAAAGTGGGCCATTGCGTAGCAAACGATGGCCAAGGCGGCGACTGTGACCCATTCAAACCGGACAATCAGGTCGACGGGCCGCATCGCCACAGGATCAGTTGCCGCGTTTCGCGCGCAGCCTCACGACGATGTCGACATTGGCGATCTCCATGCCTTCCGGCGGCGCCGGCAGGTTGGAGACGGTCACCGGTCCGCTCTCGATGTCGAAAATCCGGTTCTCGCCCTCGACATAGAAGTGATGATGGTCGGAGGTGTTGGTGTCGAAATAGGTTTTCGAGCCTTCGACCGCCAGGATGCGCAACAGACCGGCCTGGGTGAATTGGTGGAGCGCGTTGTAGACCGTCGCCAGCGAAACCGGCACGCCGGCGGCAATCGCCTCTTCGTGCAGTTCTTCGGCAGACAGGTGGCGGTCGCCCTTGGCGAACAGCAGGTCGGCCAGCGCGATGCGCTGGCGGGTCGGCCTCAGGCCGGCTTCGCGAACCCGCTTGTCCACAGCGACATTTTCCTTCCGGTAGCCCGAATCCATCTTCGCGTCGAAGCTTTGTTGCCCAGCCCATCAACAGGTCCAGCATGGCAAAAAGACGTCAAAAGCCAAAACCGGACATCAGCCGACATATATTCTGTAGTCCGAATGCGATCAATAGCGCGCATTGACCCGGGCAGGCGCACGGGTTAAGCGCAAACGCCGGTTTCCGGCCGCAAACAGAGTGTGTTAGGAAACCAACGACAAGGGCGCCCTGCCGCCCGCGAAGAACACGGGGACAGAAATTTGATGGCGGGTCAAAAGTCCAGCTACGATTACGAGGAACTGCTCGCCTGCGCCCGCGGCGACCTGTTCGGGCCGGGCAATGCCCAGCTACCCTACCCACCGATGCTGATGTTCGACCGCATCACCGAGATCAGCGAGACCGGCGGCGCCTTCGACAAGGGCTTCATCCGCGCCGAATTCGACATCAAGCCGGACCTGTGGTTCTTCGCCTGCCACTTCATCGGCAACCCGATCATGCCGGGCTGCCTCGGCCTCGACGCCATGTGGCAGCTGACCGGTTTCTATCTCGGCTGGCTGGGCGAGCCCGGCAAGGGCATGGCCCTGTCGACCGGCGAGGTGAAGTTCAAGGGCATGGTGACGCCATCGGTGAAGAAGGTTGAATACGGCGTCGACTTCAAGCGCGTGATGCGCGGCCGTTTGGTGCTCGGCATCGCCGATGGCTGGCTCAAGGCGGATGGCGAACCCATATACGCGGCGACGGATCTGAAGGTCGGCCTGTCCAAGCAGCCGGCCGCCTGACCGTTTTTCGCCACGGCGTCCGCGTAGCCAATGGACGCCAAGTCAGTTTATTTGCGTAGGATCAAGGGCGAAAACCGGCTAGGTTTTTCGCCCGAATACGCCGGAAGGAGTTGCGAATGAGACGGGTCGTAGTGACAGGGCTCGGCATTGTGTCGTCGATCGGCAACAATGCCAACGAGGTGCAGAGCTCGCTTTACGATGCCAAATCGGGCATCAGCTTTTCCAATTCCTTCGCCGAACACGGCTTCCGCTGCCAGGTCTGGGGCGCGCCGACGCTCGATCCGACCCCGATGATCGACCGCCGCGCCATGCGCTTCCTGAGCCAGGGCGCTGCCTGGAACCACGTCGCCATGGACCAGGCGATCGCCGATGCCGGCTTAGGCGAAAGCGACGTCACCAATGAGCGGACCGGCATCGTGATGGGTTCCGGCGGGCCTTCGACCCGCACCATCGTCGAAGCGGCAGAAACCACGATCAAGAACAACAGCCCCAAGCGCATCGGCCCGTTCGCCGTGCCGAAAGCCATGTCGTCGACGGCGTCGGCCACCCTGGCCACATGGTTCAAGATCCACGGCGTCAATTATTCGATCTCGTCGGCCTGCTCGACCTCCGCGCATTGCATAGGCAATGCCTATGAACTCATCCAATGGGGCAAGCAGGACGTGATGTTTGCCGGCGGCCACGAGGACCTCGACTGGACCATGTCGGACCTGTTCGACGCCATGGGCGCAATGTCGTCGAAATTCAACGACAATGCCTCGGCCGCCTCGCGCGCCTATGACGTCAACCGCGACGGCTTCGTCATCGCCGGCGGCGCCGGCGTGCTGGTGCTGGAGGAGCTGGAACACGCCAAGGCGCGCGGCGCCAAGATCTATGCCGAGATCGTCGGCTACGGCGCTACTTCCGACGGCTACGACATGGTTGCGCCTTCGGGCGAAGGCGCGATGCGCTGCATGCGCCAGGCGCTTGCCACGGTGTCTTCGCCGGTCGACTACATCAACACCCACGGCACTTCGACGCCGGTCGGCGATTCCAGGGAAATGGGCGCCATCCGCGAGGTGTTCGGCGACAAGATGCCCTATATCACCTCGACCAAGTCGCTTACCGGCCATTCGCTGGGGGCGGCCGGCGTGCAGGAATCGATCTATTCGATCCTGATGATGCAGGGCGGCTTCATCGGCGAGAGCGCCCATATCGAGGAGCTCGATCCGGAATTCGAGGGCATGCCGATCGTGCGCAAGCGTATCGACAACGCCAAGATCGACACCGTGCTCTCCAACTCCTTCGGTTTCGGCGGCACCAACGCAACGCTGATTTTCCAGCGCTATTCCGCATAAACGCCAGCATTTTTCATAAGGATTGCCAGGCATGGAAGGGTTGATGAAGGGCAAGCGCGGGCTTGTCATGGGTGTCGCCAACGACCATTCGATTGCCTGGGGCATCGCCAAAAAGCTGTCGGAACACGGGGCGGAGCTCGCTTTCACCTACCAGGGCGACGCCTTCGGGCGGCGAGTCAAGCCGCTTGCCGAGAAGGTGGGGGCCTCGCTGATCGTGCCCTGCGATGTCGAGGACAGCGCCTCGGTCACCGCGACCTTCGAGACCCTCGGCAAGGCCTGGGGCGGGCTGGATTTCGTGGTGCACGCCATCGGCTTTTCGGACAAGAACGAGCTGAAGGGCCTTTATGCCGACACCAGCCGCGACAATTTCGTGCGCACCATGGTGATCTCCTGCTATTCCTTCACCGAGATCGCCCGCAACGCCGCCGCGCTGATGGGCAATGGCGGCTCGATGATCACGCTCACCTATGCCGGCTCGGTCAGGGTGATGCCGAACTACAACGTCATGGGGGTCGCCAAGGCCGGGCTGGAAGCCAGCGTGCGCTACCTTGCCAACGACTACGGCCCGCGCGGCATCAGGGTGAACGGCATCTCGGCCGGGCCGGTGCGGACGCTGGCCGGCTCGGGCGTGTCCGACGCCCGCCACATGTTCTCCTACCAGCAGCGCAATTCGCCTTTGCGGCGGACCGTGACCATCGACGAAGTCGGCGGCTCGGCACTTTACCTGCTCTCCGATCTGTCGTCGGGCGTGACCGGTGAAATCCACTATGTCGATTCCGGCTATCACATCGTTTCGATGCCGGCACTGGAGGAACTGAAGCAGAACGACGGCACGCGCGAATAGTTTGCAGTCGCGATAGTAGCGCTCCAGTAAAATTGGATGCATTGGCGGAAACTCATTTTAAGGAGATATCCGCTATAAGGCCCCGTAATCTAGGGACAATGCATGCCTGCAGTCAGCAATCCCAAACGGACTCCGCTGTTCCGGCTGATCACCATCGCCAGCTCGGGCATGGGCAGTTTCATCCTTGGACTATGGGGGCTGCGGTTCGGCTTCGGCGACGGCATGGCCGGTATGCCGGCCGAAACGATGGCCGGCGTCATCGCCGCGCTCTGCGCCTTGGCCGCCGGCGGTGCGGCGCTGTCGTTCTTCGCGGGCGTCGATGAATCGGTGGCCTATGTCGTCAAGGAAACCCATTTCGACAAGTTGACCGGCCTTTTGTCGCGCCAGGCCATGGTCGGCAAGATAGCCGAGGCCGCCTCCGGGACGATCCGAACCGGCGAGCCGGTGTTCCTGATCGACATCGATATCGACCGCTTCAAGCAGATCAACGACGCCATCGGCTACAGCCAGGGTGACGAACTGATCCGCGCCTTCACCAGCAGGTTGAAAGAGAACATGCCGAAGAACGCGGTGATCGGGCGCATCGGCGCCGGCGAATTCAGCGTGCTTTTGCCGGATCGCGACATCAGGGGTTCGATCGAGCGGCTCATCGAGAAGCTCATCAACGAGATGATGGAGCCCTATCCGCTGCAGAGCCATCTGCAATCGGTCAGCCTGTCGGTCGGCATCGTGGCGATGCCGAAGGACGGCGTCGACCCGGTGCTCATCCTGCGCCGTTCGAACCTGGCGCTGCAGAACGCGCGCGCCAGCGGCGTCGGCAACTGGTCTGTCTTCCACGCCGACATGGGCCGGGTGGCGGACTACCGGCAGTGGATCGAATCCGAGCTGAAGACCGCCTTCGACCGCGGCGATTTCAGTCTTCACTATCAGCCGCAGCTCAACCTGCCGAGCGGCCGCATCGTCGGCTATGAGGCGCTGATCCGCTGGAAGCATCCGGAGCGCGGCATGATCCCGCCGATGGAATTCATCCCGATCGCCGAGGAAACCGGCATGATCAATCCGATCGGCGAGTGGGTGCTGCGCAAGGCCTGCAGCGACGCCCGCTACCTGCCGGAGGACTGCTTCGTCGCCGTCAACATCTCGCCGGTCCAGTTCATGACCAGGGATTTCGTCGGCATCGTGCGGGAAGTGATGGCATCGACCGGCATCAAGCCGTCCCGGCTGGAGCTCGAGGTCACCGAAACGGCGATGATGCAGGACCGCGACCGCGCCGCAGCGATCCTGGAGCAGCTTGCCGAGATGGGCATCTCCGTGGCCGTGGACGATTTCGGCACGGGCTATTCCAATTTGAGCTACCTGATCGATTTCTCCTTCGGCAAGCTGAAGATCGACCGTTCCTTCGTCAGCCGCATCGACACCGACTCCAGCTCCGGCGCGATCGTTTCGACCATTGTCGGCCTGTCACGGGCGCTGGGCGTCGGCATCATCGCCGAAGGCGTGGAGACCGAGAACCAGGCCACCCTGCTCCGAGCGGCCGGCTGCGAGGTGGTGCAGGGCTATCTGTTCGGCAGGCCGGCGCCGCTCAAGGTCGAACTCGGCGAAGCGCGGCCCGCCTTCGGCAGGAACGAGCCCGCCCGCATCGTCAGCATTCAATAGAACAAGCTTTAGCGGCGTGCCGAAAACACCTTGAACATGCCGTCACGGGCCAACTCGGCATGGCTAGCGAAAGCGGCAGCCAATACCTCTTCGTAAGGAAGCTGGCGGTTGGCGACCATGAACAGGCGCCCGCCCGGCTTCAGCGCCTTCGACGCGGCACGGATCATGCCGACGCCAATTTCTGGCTCGGCGGCGCGGCTGCGGTGGAAGGGCGGGTTCATGACGATTGCGTCGTAGCGCCGTTCGACCGCCTCGGTGAGCAGATCGATCCAGAAGAAGCGGGGCTCGATGGCGCCATGGACGTTCAGCCTGGCTGCCTCCAGGGCGTCGAAATCGGCTTCGTAGAGATCAAGGGCAACGAGGCCCTGCGAGCGCTGCAGAACGTCGGCCGCCAGATAGCCCCAGCCGGCGCAGAAGTCGGCGATGCTGCCCCTGAGGTCGCCGGGCAGGCTTGCGGCAAGCAATTTTGAACCGGCGTCGACACGATCAAAGGAAAACATGCCGGGCTTGGTCTTGAAGCCGCCTTCAACGACAAGATCGGGATTGCCGGCGCGCAGCGTCGCAGCCGCCTCCGTGCCGGTCCGGCGGAACCAGAAGGCAACGCCGTGATGCTTCGGCAGATGGCCTTCGAGCGGCGCCAGCGCGTCGATCCGCTTGCGCAGGCTGTCGATACCGTCCTCCTTGCCACCCGCGATCGCGATCAGCCCGCCTGGCACGGTGCGTTCTATCGCCTCGGCGATGCGCAACTCATTTTGTCCACGATGACGGCCCGCAAGCACCAACGCCATGTCGAAGCCGGCACCCTCAGCGCGCGGCGTGACAGTGTAACCTGACGCCTGCAGCGTTCGAAAATGCGGCCGAAAGCCTTGCACGATATGCAGCGCCGCCTCGAAGCCGGCAGGCAAGCGGAAGCCGGGCTCGGCGCCGAGAAACAGGACGCGGGCATCCTTTCGCGGCAAAGGCGCCGCCTCGGCCGCGAACGGGTAGAACAGCGTCTTCAGCGGCTCGGCGGCCATTCGCATAGTCCTTCAAACAAAACGGGCGCGACCTTGCGGCGCGCCCGTCATGGATTACCCGTTCAGGTCTATCAGGCGGCGTCTTCCTCGCCGTCCGACTTCTTCTTGTCCTGGGCGATTTCCTTGCCGGTCGCCTGGTCGACGACCTTCATCGACAGGCGAACCTTGCCGCGCTCGTCGAAGCCCATCAGCTTGACCCAAACCTTGTCGCCTTCCTTGACGACGTCGGAGGTCTTGGCGACGCGCTCATTGGCGAGCTGCGAGATGTGGACGAGACCGTCGCGCGGACCGAAGAAGTTGACGAACGCGCCGAAGTCGGCCGTCTTGACGACGGTGCCTTCATAGATCTCGCCGACTTCCGGCTCGGCGACGATGGTGTGGATCCACTTCTTCGCCGCCTCGATCTCCTTGGCGTTGGCCGAAGCGATCTTGACCGTGCCGTCGTCCTCGATGTTGATCTTGGCGCCGGTCTTCTCGACGATCTCGCGGATCACCTTGCCGCCCGAGCCGATGACGTCGCGGATCTTGTCGGTCGGAATATGCATGACCTCGATGCGCGGCGCGAACTCGCCGAGCTCGGCACGGGCGCCGGAGAGCGCATGCGCCATCTCGCCCAGGATATGCAGGCGGCCGTCCTTGGCCTGGGCAAGCGCGATGCCCATGATCTCCTCGGTGATGCCGTCGATCTTGATGTCCATCTGCAGCGAGGTGACGCCGTTGGCGGTGCCGGCGACCTTGAAGTCCATGTCGCCGAGATGGTCCTCGTCACCGAGGATGTCGGAGAGCACCGCGAAGCGCTCGCCTTCCTTGATCAGGCCCATGGCGATGCCGGCGACCGGCTTTGCCAGCGGCACACCGGCATCCATCAGCGCCAGCGAGGTGCCGCAGACGGTCGCCATCGAGGACGAGCCGTTGGACTCGGTGATCTCCGAAACGACGCGCAGCGTGTAGGGGAACTGGTCCGCGCTCGGCAGCATCGGGCGGATGGCGCGCCAGGCGAGCTTGCCGTGGCCGATCTCGCGGCGGCCGGGCGAGCCCATGCGGCCGGTCTCACCCACCGAGTAGGGCGGGAAGTTGTAGTGAAGGAGGAACTTCTCCTTGTACATGCCGGTCAGCGAATCGACATACTGCTCGTCCTCGCCGGTGCCGAGCGTGGCAACGACCAGCGCCTGGGTCTCGCCGCGGGTGAACAGCGCCGAACCATGGGTGCGCGCCAGGACGCCGACTTCGGAGACGATCTTGCGGACCGTCTTCAGGTCGCGACCATCGATGCGCGAGCCGGTGTCGAGGATGTTCCAGCGCACGACCTTGGCCTGGAGCTCCTTGAACACCGAGCCGATCTGCTCGGAGGTGTATTTGGCCTCTTCGCCTTCGGCCGGCGCGAACGCGGCCTTGACCTTCGCCTTGACGGCGTCGACGGCGGCGTAGCGCTTCTGCTTGTCGGTGATCTTGTAGGCTTCGCGAAGCTCGTCGCCGACGATCTTCAGCATCTCGGCTTCGAGCGCGGAATAATCCGGCGCGGTGAAGTCGCGCGGCTCCTTGGCGGCGACCTCGGCCAGCTTGATGATCGCCTCGATCACCGGCTGGAAGCTCTTGTGGCCGAACACGACGGCGCCGAGCATCAGGTCCTCGGAGAGTTCCTTGGCCTCGGATTCGACCATCAGCACGGCGTCGGCGGTGCCGGCGACGACGAGGTCGAGCTTGGATTCCTGCATTTCGTCGATATGCGGGTTGAGCACATATTCGCCGTTGATGTAGCCGACGCGGGCGCCGCCGATCGGGCCCATGAAGGGCACGCCCGAAAGCGTGAGCGCGGCGGAGGTGGCGACGATCGACAGGATGTCCGGATCGTTCTCGAGATCATGCTGGACGACGGTGACGACGATCTGGGTGTCGTTCTTGTAGCCGTCGGCGAAAAGCGGGCGGATCGGACGGTCGATCAGGCGAGAAACCAGCGTTTCCTTTTCGCTCGGACGGCCCTCGCGCTTGAAGTAGCCGCCCGGGATCTTGCCGGCGGCGTAGGTCTTTTCCTGGTAGTTGACGGTCAGCGGGAAGAAATCGAGGCCGGGCTTCGGCTCCTTCATCGAAACGACGGTGGCGAGAACGACGGTCTCGCCATAGGTGGCAAGCACCGCGCCGTCAGCCTGGCGTGCGATCTTGCCGGTTTCCAGGATGAGCGGACGGCCGCCCCATTCGATTTCCACTTTGTGTTGATTGAACATGTCTTGTCCTTCGTATGCGGAAAGGGCCGCGCCGTCTCACGGTTCGCGGATGTCCCTTCCCTGGCTTCCTTGTCGGGCAGCCACGGGCAAGACAACGGGAAGCTCGATAAGTACGGCCTCAGCCGAGCGAGCATCCTGCAATCCTGCCCCATGACCGTCCATGGGGCGGTTCCGAATGGCCCTCTGCGCGTCCGGAACCGTGTTTGGCCGACCGATCGGCCGGCTTTGCGCATGACGCCGGAAACGGCTGTTTCCGGAACGCGCCCTGCGCGAATGCGAATTTCAGGAGCGCGTCACGCTCCGGCATTATCGCACCGGACCATCCGATGCGCCAATGTGCGACCGGCGGGCCCCCTTCGAGAGCCCGCCGGTCAATTCGTCAGCGACGGAGACCGAGCTTGTCGATCAGCGTCTGATAGCGCGCGTCATCCTTGCGCTTGAGATAGTCAAGCAGGCTGCGGCGCTGCGAGACCAGAGCAAGCAGACCACGGCGGGAATGGTTATCCTTCTTGTGGTCCTTGAAGTGCTCGGTCAGGTTCTTGATGCGCTCGGAAAGGATGGCAACCTGGACTTCCGGAGATCCGGTATCGCCCTTGGCGGTCGCGAATTCAGTCATCAATTCCTTCTTGCGATCGGCAGTGATCGACATCGTGTTTTTCCTTATCTGTTGGAGGAAACGGGACGCCCACAGCCGGGATGTCGTCCAGCAGAGGCCAGTGCAAGCGACGCGTCAGGGCGCGAAGCTGCGGCGCATATAGTGCAATTCCGGAAAAAACGCCAGCCCAAATGTCAAGCCGGCTTGTCGCAGGTCTTGCCGTGAAAACAAAGGGTTCAGCGGCTAAAGCGCGTCGCGCTGAACCGGATTCAGGCGACGCGCTTTAAGTCTTTGTTTTGATGCATGTCGTTGTCCCAGAACCGCTGCACACTTCCGGGCGACATGCATTAGAGCCACTTCTTCCATTTGAAGAAGAGGATCAGCCCGACAGCGACAACCGCCATGAACAGAATTGCCGCCGGATAACCGTAATAGGCTTTCAGCTCCGGCATGTTCCAGGGCGAGCTTCCCGGATCGAAATTCATCCCCCAGACGCCGACCAGAAAGGTCAGCGGCATGAAGATCACCGAGACGATCGTCAGATAGGAAATGACATCGTTGGTGCGGGCCTGGGTCAGCGAGACATGCATCTCGATCAGGCCGGTGAGCATGTCGCGCTGGTTCTCGACCAGCTCGATCAGGCGCAGCGAATGATCGAGCGTGTCGTTGAAGAAGATCTTGGTCTCCGCCTTCACGAAGGTCACGTCGTTGCGGATCAACGTCGCCAACGTATCACGCATCGGCCACAGCACGCCCTTCAGCACGCCGGCGTCGCGCCGCAATTCATGCAGCTGCCGCATCTGATCCTTGTGCGGCTTGTTCAGCATCTCGTCCTCGATGCCGTCGACCAATTCGCTCGCCGCCTCAATCGGCGGGAAATAGCTGTCGACGATGGCATCGATCAGCGCATAGGCGAGATAGTCGGCGCCGCGCGAGCGAAGGCGGTTGGGCATCGCGCTGGCGATGCGCTTGCGCACCGGATCGAACGGGTCGCCCTCGCGCTCCTGGAAGGTGACGACGAAATTGCCGCCGAAGAACAGCGCGATCTGCTCGTAGCGGTGCGAGGTGACATCGTCGATCATGCGCATAACGACGAAGGCATGATCCTCGAAGAAATCCACTTTGGGCCGCTGTCCGGTGTTGACGACATCCTCCAGCGCCAGCGGATGCAAATTGAAGATGCGGCCGATCTCCTCGATCAGCGGGATGTTGGCAAGCCCCGTGCAGTCCAGCCAGACGACGGGCCATTTCTCGCAATGGGCGTTGAGATCGTCGATCGAGGCATTGTCGATGGTCTTGTATTTTTGCGGCGAGATCAGTGTCAGCCGAAGCTCGCTGCGCCGCGCCGCCGGATCGGCGATAAGCGTGCCGGGCGACGCCCCGACCGGTGGCCTGCGGGTTTTCAGCGATGCCCGCTTCTTGCCTGCATCAGCCTTGGCCATGAGATATCCTCGGGACTCAGCGTTCGGCCGAGATTAGAGCAATTCCAAGAAAAGTGCGCAGCGGTTTTCCGTCCGGAATTGTGTAAATAACAACCACTTAAGCGCGTCGCGCTGAAACGGATTCAGTCGACGCGCTTCAAGTCTTTGTGTTGATGCATGTCGTTCTCCCAAACCGCTGCGCACTTTTGGGCGACATGCACCAGGGCGTTTCGACGTTTCACGGCGAAACGCCCTATCTCTTTGTTTTGACGCAATTCCGGGCGGAAAGTTACGGCGGAGGCGCCGAACCTGACCGCTCACATTTGTCCTGGAATTGCTCCAGACGGGATTCACCCGACAAAGACCCGCTTGGGCTTGAACATGCCCTGCTCGATGGCGCCGATGGCGACGAGCTTGCCGCGGGCGGTGGCGCAGGCCTCCTCAGCCTCGACCGGCGCATCGCGGCCGCGAATGATGACGGGATTGCCGAGCCGGATCTTCGTCGCCGCATCGTCGCTGACCGCAACCTGCGGCAGGCAGTCGAGCGCCGCCGCCGTTTCGACCAGCAGCGCGTCGATGGCGCTGAAATCGATCGGCGCCTCGGCTTCGTCCGTATTCGGCTCCTCCTTGTCGCCAAAGCGGGCCGCTTCCAGCTCGGCAACCGTGACGAAATCCTCCGGGGTGAACGGCTCGACCTCGACGCGGCGCAATTCGGCTATATGGCCGAAGCAACCGAGGTCGCGACCCATGTCGCGGGCCAGCGAGCGCACATAGGTGCCCTTGCCGCATTCGATCTCGAAGACGGTCTTGTCGGCACCGTGCTCGACGATGTCGAGGCGGCCGATCTCGATCTCGCGCGCCGGGATATCGACCGTCTCGCCTTCACGGGCAAGATCATAGGCACGCTCGCCGGCGATCTTGATGGCCGAAAATTGCGGCGGCGTCTGCATGATGACGCCGGTGTATTTCGGCAAGAGCGCCCTCACCTCCGCCTCGGCCGGGCGCCGGTCGGAGCTGTTGGTCACGGGGCCTTCGAGGTCGTCGGTCGAGCGCTCCTCGCCCCAGGCGACGGTGAAGCGGTAGACCTTGGCGCCGTCCTGCACATAAGGAACGGTCTTGGTCGCCTCGCCGAGCGCGATCGGCAGCATGCCGGAGGCCAACGGATCGAGCGTGCCGGCATGGCCGGCCTTCTCTGCCTGGAACAGCCATTTGATCTTGGAGACCGCTTCGGTCGAGCCCATGCCGACTGGCTTGTCCAGCACCACCCAACCGGAAACCGGCCGGCCCTTCTTCTTGCCGCGACGCGCCACCTATTCCTCGTCCTTGTCGTTGTTCTTGCCGTCGCCGAGATCGCGCGCGACTTCGGGCGATTTCAGCAGTTCGTTGATCTTCGCGAAATTGTCGAAGGACGTATCGAGCCGGAAGCGAAACTCCGGCATGTACTTCATCTGCCTGAGCGCGCCGGAAACACGGCCGCGGATGAACTTCGCATGCTTGTTGAGCGCCTCGACCACAGCGCCATCGTCGCCCGCGCCGAGCGGCGAGACGAAGGCGGTGGCGATCTTGAGGTCGGGCGACATGCGCACCTCGGAAACCGAAACGACGCAGTTCTCGATCACCGGATCGATGATCTCGCCGCGCTGCAAGGTCTCGGACAGAGCATGGCGCACCTGCTCGCCGACGCGCAGCATGCGCTGCGAAGGGCCTGATGTGGTCGAACGGGGCATTTTTTCTGGGTCCTGAAATCGTGAAGCGCGGGATGGGACCACGCCACATGTCTCAACATGCGTAAGGGGTCTGGGCGGCAGCCTTTCGGCCGCCGCCCGTTATTATCCGGCAAGTATAGCTGAATTAGAGCGTTCTGGTTACCATCTCGATGCGGAAGCACTCGATGACGTCGCCGACGCGCATGTCCTCGTAGTTCTGGAAGGCCATGCCGCACTCCTGGCCGCCCGGCACTTCCGCAACCTCGTCCTTGAAGCGCTTCAGCGTCTTCAGCGTGCCTTCGTGGATCACGACGTTGTCGCGGATCAGGCGCACGCCCGCGCCACGCTCGACCTTGCCTTCGGTGACACGGCAGCCGGCGATCTTGCCGACCTTCGAGATATCGAAGATCTCGAGGATCTCGGCATTGCCGATGAAGGTCTCGCGCCGCTCCGGCGAAAGCATGCCGGAAAGTGCCGCCTTCACGTCATCGACGAGATTGTAGATGATCGAGTAGTAGCGGATCTCGATACCGGCAGCGGCCGCGGCCGCACGCGCCTGCGCATTGGCGCGGACGTTGAAGCCGATGATCGCCGCTCCGGACGTCTCGGCGAGCGAAACGTCGCTTTCGGTGATGCCGCCGGCACCGGCATGGACGATGCGCGCACGCACCTCGTCATTGCCGAGCTTTTCAAGGGCGGCATTGATCGCCTCGATCGAACCCTGCACGTCGCCCTTGATGACCAGCGGGAATTCCTTCAGCCCGCTCGTCTGCAACTGCGACATCATCTGCTCAAGCGAGCCGCGCTGGCCGGCATGCCTGGCCACAGCCTTGTCGCGCGCCAGGCGCTGGCGGTATTCGGTGATCTCGCGGGCGCGCGCCTCGTTGTTGACGACGGCGAAACGGTCGCCGGCCTGCGGCGTGCCCTGGAGGCCAAGCACCTCGACCGGCATCGCCGGCGGCGCTTCCGGCACGTGCTCGCCGCGATCGTTGACGAGCGCGCGCACACGGCCCCACTCGTTGCCGGCGACGATGATGTCGCCCGGCATCAGCGTGCCGGTCTGCACCAGCACGGTGGCGACAGGCCCGCGTCCCTTGTCCAACTGCGCCTCGATGACCGCGCCTTCGGCGGTGCGATCGGGATTGGCCTTGAGGTCGAGGACTTCGGCCTGCAGCAGGATCGCTTCCAGCAGCTTGTCGAGATTGGTGCCCTTGGTCGCCGAAACCTCGACGTCCAGCACCTCACCGCCCATCGATTCCACGAACACTTCGTGGCGCAGCAGTTCGGTCCGCACCTTCTGCGGGTCGGCGTCACGCTTGTCGATCTTGTTGATGGCCACGATGATCGGCACGCCGGCCGCCTTGGCGTGACTTATCGATTCGATCGTCTGCGGCATCACGCTGTCGTCGGCTGCCACCACCAGCACGGCAATGTCGGTGACCTGCGCGCCACGGGCGCGCATGGCCGTGAAGGCGGCGTGGCCGGGCGTGTCGATGAAGGTGATCTTCTGACCGTTCTTCTCGATCTGGTAGGCACCGATATGCTGGGTGATGCCGCCGGCCTCGCCGGAGACGACATTGGCGTTGCGGATGGCGTCGAGCAGCGAGGTCTTGCCGTGATCGACATGGCCCATGATGGTCACGACCGGCGGACGCGACACAAGGTCTTCCGCGCGGTCGGCGATGTTGAACAGGCCTTCCTCGATGTCGGACTCGGCGACGCGGCGGACCGTGTGGCCGAATTCAGAGGCGACCAGCTCGGCCGTGTCGGCGTCGATGACGTCGCCCGGCTTCAGGATCTGGCCCTGCTTCATGAAGAACTTGACCACGTCCACGGCGCGCTCGGACATGCGCTGCGCCAGTTCCTGGATGGTGATGGTTTCGGGCAGGATCACTTCGCGCATGACTTTCTCGCGCGGCTCGTTATGCATCGCGCGTTTGAATTTTTCCTGGCGGCGACGCATCGACGACAGCGAGCGGGCGCGCGCGTCGTCATCCGACAGCGCCGAGTTCAGCGTCAGCTTGCCGCGGCGGCGATCTTCCTCGCCCTTGGTCGGCTTGGCCGGCCGCGCCACTTCCGGCGTCGCAAGACGGCGCGGCGGCGCACTCGCACCGGCACCGGTACCTGTACGCCGCGGCTTGGCCTCCTCCTCGTCGTCAGCCGTGGCGACATCCGCCGCCAGCGGCGCGCGGCGGCGAGCCTCTTCCTCGGCGCGCCGGCGGGCCTCGGCCTCCGTCTGCAGGCGTGCCTCCTCCTCGGCCTGACGGCGCGCGGATTCGTCACGCTCGCGCTTGCGGCGTTCTTCTTCCTCGGCGCGGCGCTTGGCATCTTCCTGAGCGCGCTGGCGATCCTCGGCCTCGCGGACCTTGGAACCTTCCAGCGCCTTGCGACGCGCTTCCATCTCGCCGCGCGAGAGTTCGTTCAGGACCATGCCGGAACGCTCCGGCGGCGGGGGCGGCGCCTTGGGCGCTTCCTGCACGACAGGCGCGGCGGCAACGGGGGCGGCAGCGGCGGGCTTCGGCGTGAAGACGGACGCAGCCACCGGCTCCGGCTTGTCGCCAGGCATCGAGAACTTGCGCTTCTTGATCTCGACCTGGACCTGCTTGGTGCGGCCATGCGAGAAATTCTGGCGCACGGTACCCTGCTCGGCACCGGGACGCTTCAGCGTCAAGGTCTTCTTCGGCGTCACGCTCAACGTCTTGTCGTCGCCCGATTTCGTATCGCTCATTCCATATCCTCTGCGGCATCATCTTCGTCAGCAACGGCCGCAAGCATTGCCAGATCGTTCGGGGTACCGCCCCGATATCGGTCGAGCGCAACAACGCGCTTCTCAACCGCCAGTCCCGCGTCCTGCGCGAGGACGGCAGCATGTATCACATTTGTACCCCCCAATGCCAAGCTCAACTCGGCCTCGGGGAAAAGTTTGTAGGCAAGGATGGCGGGGCCGCCGAGATGGACGGTTGCCCGCCGCGCCTGACTGATCTTGCGGACACCGTCGTCCGAAGCCTCGGTGGCGTGCAGCACCAGCAGCGCCTGACCGTCGCGCACCGCGCCCTCGACCTTGGCGGCGCCAAGAACGACGGCGCCGGCCTTGCGAGCAAGGCCAAGCATGCCCAGAGCGGATCTGGAGAGCAGCCCGTCGACCATGCCGCCGATATCGGCGGGAACGGTCACCTGCGCCTTGAAAGCACGGGCAAACAGGTTCTTGGCCGCTGCCTTCTCGATATGTAGGCGATCGGCGGTGACCCAGCAACCGCGGCCGGGCAGATTTCTCTTGATGTCCGGAACGACGGCCGAATCCGGGCCGACGACGAAGCGGATCAGCTCATCCGCTTCGGCCTGCCTGCGCGTAACGATGCAAGTGCGATCGTTCATCTCGTCCTGGGGCGGGTTGTGTGCGATGCGGTTTCACCTCACGCACCAACAGCTTCGTCAGCCGCGACTTGTTCGGCTGCAAGCTCGTCTTCGCTGATCCAGCCAGCCTTGAGGCGGGCTGCCAGAACCATCTGCTCGGCATCGGCGCGCGAGACGCCGTGACTGGCGAGCACGCCCGGATAGACCTTGGTCTCGCCGTCCTTGCGTTCCTTCCAGCCGGTCAGGTCGTCGGCGGCATAGCCGGCGAAGTCCTCGATCGTCTTCACGCCGTCCTCGCCGAGCGTCACCATCATGGCGGTGGTGACGCCGGGGATCTCGCGCAACTCGTCCTTGACGCCCAGCGCCTTGCGCTTTTCGTCATGCTCGGCCTCGATCTTCTCCAGATATTCGCGGGCGCGTGTCTGGATCTCCGAAGCGGTGTCCTCGTCGAAGCCGTCGATCGAGGAGATTTCGCCCGAGTCGACATAGGCGACTTCCTCGACGCTGGTGAAGCCTTCGGAGGCAAGCACCTGGCCGACCATCTCGTCGACGTCGAGGGCTTCCATGAACAGCGCCGAACGCTCCACGAATTCCTTCTGGCGACGCTCGCTCTCCTCCTGCTCGGTCAGGATGTCGATATCCCAACCGGTGAGCTGCGATGCCAGGCGCACATTCTGGCCGCGGCGGCCGATGGCCAGCGACAGCTGGTCGTCCGGCACCACCACTTCGATACGCTCGGCATCCTCGTCGAGCACCACCTTGGCGACTTCGGCCGGCTGCAGTGCGTTGACGATGAAGGAAGCAGCCGAGGGCGACCACGGAATGATGTCGATCTTCTCGCCCTGCAGCTCGCCGACAACCGCCTGGACACGGCTACCGCGCATGCCGACGCAGGCGCCGACCGGATCGATCGAGGAATCGCGCGAGATCACGGCGATCTTGGCGCGCGAGCCCGGATCGCGAGCTACCGACTTGATCTCGATGATGCCGTCATAGATTTCGGGCACTTCCATGGTGAAGAGCTTGGCCATGAACTGCGGATGCGTGCGCGACAGGAAGATTTGCGGGCCGCGCTGCTCGCGGCGCACGTCATAGACATAGGCCCGCACGCGGTCGCCATATTTGTAGTTCTCGCGCGGGATCAACTCGTCGCGGCGGATGATCGCCTCGCCACGGCCGAGATCGACGATGACATTGCCGTATTCGACGCGCTTGACGGTGCCGTTGACGATCTCGCCGATGCGATCCTTGTACTCGTCATACTGGCGATCGCGCTCGGCCTCGCGCACCTTCTGCACGATGACCTGCTTGGCCGACTGAGCGGCGATGCGGCCGAAATCCATGGGCGGCAGCTGCTCGGCGATGAAGTCGCCGAGCTGGGCGTCCGGGTTGCGCTCGCGCGCCGTGGAAAGCGCGATCTGCGTCGCGTAGTCATCGACCTTCTCGACCACTTCCATCAGCCGCTGCAGCTTCATCTCGCCGGTGTTCGGGTTGATGTCGGCGCGGATGTTGGTCTCCTGGCCGTAACGAGAGCGCGCCGCCTTCTGGATCGCATCTGCCATGGCGGCGATGACGATCGACTTGTCGATCGACTTTTCACGCGCGACCGCGTCGGCGATCTGCAGCAGTTCAAGCCTGTTGGCGCTTACAACCATTGTCTTTCTCCCGATTTCGCGCCGGGCATACGGCCCGGCTGCTCAATCAACTTTCCTGTTCGGTTTCGTTTTCCTCGCCGTCGGCGGCGTCTTCCGCTTCGCCGCGGCGCTTCCTGGCTTCCTTGCGCGCCCGGTTGTCCTTCGACAGGGCATCGCGGATGAGATCGTCGGTCAGCACCAGCCGGGCTTCGGCGATCGCGTCAAACGGCACGCGCACCGTCGGCTCCTCGCCATAGGCCGCCTTGTCGCGCTCGACAAGGATGCCGTCGGCATCCGCCTCGGCGATCTTGCCCTTGAAGCGCTTGCGGTCGCTGACAAGAACCGATGTCTCCAGCTTGACCAGATGGCCGGTCCAGGTGGTGAAATCCGACTTGCGCACCAGCGGCCGGTCGATGCCGGGCGACGATACTTCGAGATGATACGCCTTTTCGATCGGATCATCGACATCGAGCGCCGGCGACACCGCGCGGCTGACCTCTTCGCAATCCTCGACGGTCATGGTGCCGTCTTCGCGTTCGGCCATGATCTGCAGCGTCAGCCCGTTCTGACCGGTCAGCTGCACGCGCACGAGACGGAAGCCGATGGCCTTGAGCACCGGCTGCACGATCAGCGCAATGCGCGCATCGATGCCGCTTTCGCGGATGATACGGTCGTCGGCCTCGCTTGCCGCTGCAGTCATCAGATCCCTGTCGCTTTTTTGCGTTCCGGCCGGCGGGTAATAAAAAAGAGCGGGACCGGGTGGACCCACTCTTCGTCATACCGACCAAGAATTTGAGGCTGATATAGACGATTGGCGCCGGCGTTTCAAGCCTTCAGGCAAAGGCTCGCGGCGGTGTCTACAACTGGCGCGGCCATCGCTGGTCCGCATGCATCACGGTGAGTATCTCGATCTCGCCGCCGACAACGCGGTAGGGAATTATGTATGGGATATCAGCCAGGACCAGCTCTCGTGTCCCTTTCACCCGCCCGACGCGCCCCATGGCGGGTTGCTCGGCGAGATTGTCCGCAGAGGAAACGATACGGGCAATGACCCGTTCCGCGGCGGCTGGATTGTCCTTTTCGACGAATGCGCCAATCTGGTCGAGACGGCGCACGGCGCGTTGGGTCCAGCGGATCCGCTTCATCGTTCAGAAGCCGGCTTGACGTATTTCGCTATGACGCCTGCCAGATCCTTCTCACTCGCAAATTCTCCTCGATCGGCTTCGTCAAGGCCAGCCTCGATCTCGGCAAGTTGCCATTCTTCCCTCGCGACATAGTCTTCGATCGCTTGAGCCGCCACGTAGGAACGAGAGCGATCCACCTTTTCGGCCAGTTGGTCGAGCTTGGCCACAGTCTCATCAGGAAGCCGCACGGTGAAGGCGCTCATTATCCTGTCTCCATTCTGGTTCACTATGAATGTGCTAGAACCAAATTGGTTCGTCAAGAACCCGCTTGGGCTGCGTTGCGCGCCGCGCATGGCGGCCATGCAGCCCTTTGGCTAATCGACGTGTCGTCACCATTTATGCTGCAATGCAAAAAAAGGGACGCGCGCGGTGGCGCGCGAAGCTGATCATATGGACCGTGGATTGTTTTTCGTCATAGGCGATTTCTTCAACACATTCGGCAGCGCGGCAGCCGCGGCGCGGGCGCTCGAGGCTGGCCGCAAGCCGCGCCGCAGCGACCTGAAGAAGCCTGGCATCGATCCGGCCGCTTTCGACAGGATCGGCCGCTTCTAGCCTCACAATGGAAGCCCGACCGTCACCACTTCGCCAATGGCGGTGCCCTACCTTATCTCTGGGCCTCCGCCAGCGAGGCGGCGATTGCCGCGATCGAGCGAAATAAGATGAGCGGATCGCCCCTCGTCGGGAGAAACCCCCGGCGCTGCCAGAACTGCGCCGCTTCGGCGTCGACGGCATTGACCATCAACGCGCGCCCTCCGATCAGTTCCGCCGCCTGAGCGCAGCGCTGAAGGGCATGCTTTACCAGGCCTGTGCCGATGCCGCGCCCGGCCCAACCGGTATCGGTCGCAAGTTGGCCGAGGAGCAGGCACGGCACCGGGTCGGGCGGTTGCCCCGTGCGGATCGACCGGGGCAGGATCGACGGCACGACGGCCGTCGGCGCCAAACCATAGTATCCAACCACCCGGCCGGCTTCCTGGACAACGAGAACGGCCGTAAAGCCCTTCTCCTGATTGGAAAGTGCGCGGGTTTTCAGCCAGTGATCGAGCGCAGGCTTCCCACAGGAAAATCCGGACACGTCGTGAAGTGCCGTAAGCGGTTCGGGAGCCGATAAGGCCACCGGTCAGCGCTTCGTCGTGTAACCAGCTTCCCAGGGGGCGGGCCGCTTTGCCAGTTCCACCATGTCGGGAACGGGAGCGGCCGGAGCCGACAGGACCTCCATGAACTCCGCGAACCCTTCCGGGCTCATGCGGACAAGACGGTTGTCCATCAGCACATCCTCGGCCGCGCGCACGGCGGCGTCGCGCACGAAATCCGTGCGGGACCGGCCGCGCAAGGTTGCGGCACGATCGATCATCGCAACGTCCGCTTCCGGCAGGCGCATCGAGATCGGGTATTCCTTGCGTTCGACCGGGGCGGCCATAACTGTCTCCTTACCGGCAATGTAGCGGTCTGTAGCGCTATATGCAATACAGAGGGCCGCCCGATTACTTCCGGATAAAGGTCAGATAGGCAGGCCGCCGTCCCTCGCGGATGGCCTTGGCCTCGTAGCGCGTGCCGGGCCAGCCGTCATAGGGCCGGTGCCAGCCGGCGGCGTCTTCGGCCTGCCATGCGAAAGCGCCGTGATCGCGGCAGGCGAGCAGCGTCCAGTTCACATAGCTGTCGATGTCGGAGGCGAAGCGGAACCTGCCGCCCGCTTTCAGCACCCGGGCGAAGCGGGCGAGATTGGCGGCGCCGACGAAGCGCCGCTTCCAGTGCTTCTTCTTCGGCCATGGATCGGGATAGAGCAGATCGATGCCGTCGAGCGAGGCTGACGGCAGCCAGTCCAGAAGGCGCGTGGCGTCGTCGTCATAGACTCTCAGATTGGCGAGCGGCGTCTTGCCAAGCGCCGTCATCATCTTGGCCATGCCGTTGACGAAGGGCTCGACGCCGATGAAGCCGGTTGCCGGCGCTTCCGCCGCGCGATGCAGGAGATGCTCGCCGCCGCCGAAGCCGATTTCCAGCTGGAGCGTCGAAATCTGTGCCTTGAACAAGGTCCTGAGATCGGCCGGCGCCTGCGCCGTCAGGTCGAGCCGGTATTCGCGCAGGCCGCTTTCAAGGGCGATCGCCTGCTGCGGGCGTATAGTCTTGCCGTGCCGGCGACCGAAGAATCCTTCGGTCGCCCGGCTCGGCCTGTCCTTTGCGTCCGCTGGCGTCAGGCGGCGACGGCGTCCTTGAGCGCCTTGGCGAGATCGGTCTTCTCCCAGGAGAAGGAACCGTCGCGACCAGCCTTGCGGCCGAAATGACCGTAGGATGAGGTCTTTGCATAGATCGGCTTGTTGAGGTCGAGATGACGGCGGATGCCCGACGGCGACAGGTCCATCACCTTGCGCAGCGCATCCTCGAGCTTTGATTCGTCCACCTTGCCGGTGCCATGCAGGTCGACATAGACCGACAGCGGCTGAGCGACGCCGATGGCGTAGGAGAGCTGGATGGTGCAGCGGTCGGCAAGCTTGGCCGCCACCACGTTCTTGGCAAGGTAGCGCGCCGCATAGGCGGCCGAACGGTCGACCTTGGTGGTGTCCTTGCCCGAGAACGCGCCGCCGCCATGGGGTGCCGCGCCGCCATAGGTGTCGACGATGATCTTGCGGCCGGTAAGGCCGGCGTCGCCGTCAGGCCCACCGATGACGAATTTGCCGGTCGGGTTGATGTACCAGTTGCAGTCCTCGGCGATCTTCAACTCGCCAAGCGCCTCGCGGATATAGGGCTCGACCACCTTGCGGACCTTCTTGGAGTCCCAGCTCGCATCGAGATGCTGGGTGGAGAGCACGATCTGCGTGACTTCCGCCGCCTTGCCGTCGGCATAGCGCACGGTGACCTGGCTCTTGGCGTCCGGGCCGAGCTTGCCGGCCTCGCCATTGCCTTCGTGGCGCGCCGCCGCCAGCAATTCGAGAATCTTGTGGCTGTAATAGATCGGCGCCGGCATCAGGTCGGGCGTCTCGCGGCAGGCGTAGCCGAACATGATGCCCTGGTCGCCCGCGCCTTCCTCGCCCTGGCGGTCGGCGGCGTTGTCGACGCCCTGGCCGATGTCGGGAGACTGACCATGCAGCAGCACGTCGATCTTGGCGGTCTTCCAGTGGAAGCCGGACTGCTCGTAGCCGATCTCGCGGATCGCCTTGCGGGCAACCGATTTGAACTTGGCCGGGTTGACCACGGGGTGGCCGGATGCGTCCTTGAGGACGTTGCCGGCCTTGTCTTTCTTCAAGAGCGTGTCCGGGACGCGGACCTCGCCGGCGATGACGACGCGGTTGGTGGTGGCCAGCGTTTCGCAGGCAACGCGCACCTTCCACGGATCCATGCCCGTCTTCTTGGCTTCGCGATAGACCAGATCGACGATCTCGTCGGAGATACGGTCACAGACTTTGTCGGGATGACCCTCGGAGACGGATTCCGAGGTAAAGAGATAATTCTGCCGCGTCACGGGTGTCCCCTCTTGAAAAAAGATCGGCAGGGCTGCCGATTTTGGCGCGCCACGTGTTAGCGGTGCCGGGCGCCGCTCGTCAAGCGGCGCGACGGATCTGGCATGAATGTAGGCAAGGTCGGCTATGCCACCGGCGGCATGACACCGCCGACGGCATAAGGCAAATCAATCGGCGTCCTCGGCGGAGAGCGCCTTGACCAGATCGATGATCCGGCGGCGCACCTTGACGTCGCCGATCTTGACGAAAGCCCGGTTGAGCTGAAGCCCTTCGGGACTGCCGCAGAATTCGATGGCGAACGCCATCGAGGAGTCTTCGGCAAATCCTCGATTGCCGCCAGCAGGCTCCTCGCCCGGGGCATCCTCGAAGAAGAAGGCGACCGGAACGCTCAGGATGGAGGCGATCGCCTGCAAACGGCTGGCGCCAACCCTGTTCGTGCCCTTCTCGTACTTCTGGATCTGCTGAAAGGTGATGCCGAGATTTTCACCCAGCTTTTCCTGGCTCATTCCAAGCATATTGCGACGCAGCCGAATGCGACTCCCGACATGGATGTCGATCGGATTCGGCTTCTTCTTGTTCTCTTCTGTCATTTTTTCCTCGCCGAATTTTTCCGGCTTTTTCTATTTTGTTCCGCCCATATGAAGCCGGAGCCACCTGCCCCAACAGAACCCTCCAACCGACTTCGAGAAAATTTTAGGCGTTACAGTATGAGTTTCTAATGTGCCGACTGTCAATTCACCCGTAGCCGCTGCCTTACATTCAGTGTGAAGGCAATCAGCGCAAACAGCAACATGATCAGCAATCCGTTAATGCGCCGCTGTTCGGCGGACAGGAGAGCGCGCCCAGAAACCGGCACATGCGCGTCGATGGCGCCGCGCGCGTCGACGGCAAGCGCATCGACAATGCGCCCGCGCGAATCGACGACGGCGGAGATGCCATTGTTGGCGGCGCGCAGCAGCGGCAATCCATTCTCCACCGCACGGACCTGCGCCTGCCTGAAGTGCTGATACGGGCCTGGCGTGTCGCCAAACCAGGCGTCGTTGGTGACGTTCACAATTACGTCAGATGACGCAGAGTCGGCGGCGACGAGATCGGGAAAGATCACCTCGTAGCAGATGAACGGAGCGGCACGCAGGCCGCCCGGCACGGCGATCGGATGGCGCTCGTTGCCGGCGGCGAAATTCATCGGTCCGGCGACGAGCTGGCCTATGCCGAAGCGTTCGAACAGGTCGGCGAAGGGCAGATATTCGCCGAAGGGCACCAGATGCACCTTGTCGACGGCATCGACGATCTCGCCCTTGTCGTTGATCGCCACCACGGAATTGTAATAGCGGCTGCCGGCGCTCGCAGATCCGCCCTCCTCGCGCACGACACCGGCAATCAGCATCTGGCCGTCGGCCAGCAAGTCGCCCAGCGCCGTCAGCGCGTCCGGGCGCTCGGTGAAGAGGAACGGCACCGATGTCTCCGGCCACAGGATGAGCTGGGGCTTGGCGTGACTTTCTTCGGGTGCTTTCCCCGATATCCCCAGCAACGTTGCGAAGATGCGGTCGCGCACCGAGGCGTCCCACTTTTCGCTGAGGTCGACCGCGGGCTGGACGATGCGGACGTCGAGGGAGCGTGTCGCCGGCTCGTCCGGCATGGCGAGCCTGAAATAGCCGAAGCCGACATGGGCGGCGACGAGGATGACGAACAGGGCAACGCCCAGCCTCAGATGCCGGCGCGCCACGACCAGCGCGGGCAGCGAAAACAAGAAGACCGCGAGCGCGTTCATGCCGATCATTCCGGTCACCGACACGCTCTGCATCAGGAGCGGCACGGGCATCGCGGCATAGCCGACGGCGTTCCAGGGAAAGCCGGTGAAGAGGAAGTCGCGCAGCCATTCGGCAAGGCCGAACCCGAAGGCAAGGGCGGCGATGCGGCCGATATCGCTGCTCCAGAACAGCCGCGCCACCACGGTGGCAAAACCGTAGAAGAAGGCCAGCGCGAAGGGGATGCCGACAACGGCGAAGGGCAAGGCCCAGGCGAAGTTGTCGGCCTCGACCAGCAAGGCCTGGCCGATCCACCAGAGGCCGGCGAGAAAGTAGCCGAAGCCGAACCACCAGCCGGTTGCGAAAGCCGGTCTCAGACGCCGGAACCAGCCATCGGAAGCCTCACCGGTGGCGCCGTCGAGCAGCCAGACCAGGACCGGGAACGAAACGAAGCAGACGGCGAAGAAATCGTAAGGCGCCTGGGCAAGCACCGCCAGCGCTCCGGCGGCGAACGCCACCAGCGCCCGCCGCCACCCCCAAAGCAGAATTATCCGGCCGGCAAAGCGCTGCATCCAGCTTCCCAAGTCGCGCGAATCAGGGAGCTAGAGGTTTAACAGGCCGCGCCGCCCGATCCAAACGCGGATAAGCGCGGCCTGATACACGATGGCGCTATCTATGCCAGCCCTCGATGCGCAGCCCGCTCAGTCGCTCGGCTTCGTCCTTCAGGACAACGCGCATGGTGCGGGTGAATGTCCAGACATGGCCTTCGGGGTCACGCGCGCGATATTGGCGCTCGCCGTAGAAATGATCGGCGGGCTCCTCGACGATCTCCGCGCCTGCCGCGCGCGCCTTCTCGCAATGCGCGTCGATATCCTGCTGCAGACGCACATAGACGGCCTGCGTGTTCTTGCCGCCGACGGAGGCCGGGCTGGCGATATGCTCATCCCATTCTGAATCGACGATGATGTAGCCGTCGCCAAAACGCATTTCGGCATGCACGAGCCGGCCGTCGGCGTCGCTCACCAGCATGCTCGGCTCGAAGCCGAAGGCCGCCTGCAGCCAGCTCAATGCCGCGCGCGGATCCTTATAGAAAACACCCGAACCCAGAACCGCGTGCTTGAACGGATCGTCGATCACCATGCGGCCTCAAGTCTTTGTCTCTGCGCAATTCCGGACGGAAGGGCTACGGCGAAGGCGCCGAGCTTAACCGCCAGGCACTTTTCCCGGAATTGCTCCGGGATATCAGGCCTGTTCGGTGCGCGCGGCGCGGCGGCGACGCTCGCCCTTCTGGCTCTGCACGATGCGTACGCGCTTGACGCGGCGCGGGTCGGCGTCGAGCACATGGAACTCGAAGCCGGGGATAGCCTGCACGACTTCGCCCCTGGCCGGGACACGTCCCAGCGTGTTGAAGATCATGCCGCCGATCGTGTCGACATATTCGCCATGCTCGCCGGCGGCGAAATCCTCGCCGATCATCTTGGCGACCTCGTCGATCTCGGCCTTGCCGTCGACGACGAAGACGCCGTCGCCGGTCTGCGTGATCATCGGCTCATCGTCGTCATGCTCGTCCTCGATGTCGCCGACCACCATCTCGACGATGTCTTCCAGCGAGGCGAGGCCGTCGGTGCCGCCATATTCGTCGATGACCAGCGCCATCTGCGTGCGCGTCGTCTGCATGCGGCCCATCAGGTCGGAGGCCAGCATCGAGGGCGGCACGAACAGCACCTCGCGGATAAGATTGAGATCGCCGATGGTGCGCGCGAGATCGACCTGGGCGAGGTCGAGCGCCGTCGTCACCGGCGCCTTCGCCCTGGTGCGGCCCTTCTTGACACGGGCGAGCTTGGTGATGTGGGCGAGCACGTCGCGGATGTGGACCATGCCGCGCGGATCGTCCAACGTCTCGGAATAGACGGGCATGCGCGAATGGCCGGATTGCTCGAAAAGGCCGAGCAGGTCGCCAAGCGTGGTGTTGATCTCGACCGCCTCGATATCGGCGCGCGGCACCATGACATCCTCGACCCGCACTTCGCGAAGGCGAAGGATGTTGTTGAGCATGGCGCGTTCGCCGGGCGAGAAAGATTCGGCATCGGTTGCCGTTTCGGCCAGCGCGCCCGCGATTTCCTCACGCAGGCTGGTGCCGTTGCGGTGCCGGAACAGGCCGAGCACGCGGTCGACAAGGGAAGGACCGGCATGCGGCTCAGCGGCCGCGCTGCCGGTCGGACTACTCGGACTCGAGCCCTCTTCCGTCTTTTCGGAAGGCTTGGCAGCACTGCCGGCGTCCAGACGGGCGGCAGTTTCTGGTGTGTCGTTCATCGCCATCGGGTCAATTGAGCTTTTTTGTTACGCGTAGGGATCGGGAATGGCAAGCCTCGCAAGCGCCGCGCGCTCGATCGCTTCCATCTCCTCCGCCTCGGCGTCGGTCTCGTGATCATGGCCCAGAAGATGCAGCAGGCCATGGATAACGAGATGGGTGATATGGTTCGCAATCGGCTTGTCTTCCAGAGCGGCCTCACGCGCCACCGTCTCGGAAGCCAGCACGATGTCGCCCAGCATCGGCGGCAGCGGACCGCCTTTCGGAAAGGAAAAAGCCGGGAAAGACAAGACGTTGGTGGGCTTGTCCTTGCCGCGCCATCCGGCATTGAGCGTTTGGATATGGGCATCGTCGGAAAAGACGACGCTGAGCTCGGAGGCGCCGCTCAAGCCGGTCTCGGCAAAGGCGGCCGCAACGGCGCGATCGACGAGGCGTGTCAATTCGGCTTCCGCGGGCCACGCGCCGGCCTCGACGAAAATATCGATATCGACCGGGATACCGGCAGAGGATTTGGTGTCTTCAGCCATGCGGCCTTTGATCAGCTTTCGGCGCCGAGGCCCCGCGCCAGCTTGCCGTCGCGGTCGTAGGCCTTGACGATCTCGGCGACCAGCGGATGGCGCACCACGTCGCCCTCGTTGAAGCGGACGGTAACGATGCCGGGGACACCGTCGAGGACACGCAGCGCCTCGACAAGTCCCGACTTGGTGTTGGGCGGAAGGTCGATCTGGGTCGGATCGCCGGTGACGATCATGCGCGAGTTCTCGCCGAGACGGGTCAGGAACATCTTCATCTGCATCGGCGTGGTGTTCTGCGCCTCGTCGAGGATCACCGCCGCATGCGCCAGCGTACGGCCGCGCATGAAGGCCAGCGGCGCGATCTCGATCACCTCGGCGGCGATCGCCCGCTCGACCTTGTCCGCCGGCATCATGTCGTAGAGCGCGTCGTAGAGGGGCCGCAGATACGGATCGACCTTCTCCTTCATGTCGCCGGGCAGGAAACCCAGCCGCTCGCCGGCCTCGACGGCCGGGCGCGAAAGGATGATGCGCTCGACCATGCCGCGCTCCAAGAGCATCGCGGCATGCGCGACCGCCAGATAGGTCTTGCCTGTACCGGCAGGCCCGATGCCGAAGACCATTTCGGAGCGCTCCAGTGCCCGCATATAGGCGTCCTGGTTGAGCGAGCGGGCATAGATCGTCTTCTTGCGCGTCGCGATCTGGGCTGCCGATACCTTGCCTTTGCGCTCCATCGTCGGCAGCGTCAGCTGATCGTCGGCGGCAATCGCCATGCGCACGGCGCCGTCGACGTCCGACTGGCCGATGTCGACGCCCTTCTGCAGGATGCCATAGAGCGTATCCAGCGCGCGGCGCGCCTGCTCGGCTGCGGCCGCCGAGCCCTTGATCGTAAGCTGATTGCCGCGCGAGCGGATGTCGACGCCGAGCTTCTGCTCAAGCCGGGCCAAATTCTCATCGAACTGACCGTAAAGGGCGCTGGCGAGCTTGTTGTTGTCGAAGGTCAGTACGATGTGCGCCATGTCGGAAGCCCCGGACGCCTGGTTCTGGGGCAGATTCTTCAGTTCAGCAGCGCTCAACCGTCTCTCCTCATCTGCCGAGGTTTGTGGCTATGCATGTCGTTATCCCAAAACCGCGGGCACTTTTGGGCGACATGCATCAGACCAGTTCGGCGAACAGGCTATTGTAGCCGGTCCTTGTGATTCGTACGTCGATAATGTCACCGATTCCGCCGGCCTTGTCGTCAACAATAACGGGCTGCAGCCAGGGCGAACGGCCAACTTTCTGGCCGGCCTGCCGGCCAGGCTTCTCGATCAGCGTGCCGATGGTCCTGCCGACCAGGCTCAGGCCGAAATCCTGCTGCTGCTTCAAGAGCAGCGCCTGCAGCCGCTGCAGCCGCTCATCCTTCACCGCTTCCGAGACATGGCCATCCATTTCGGCGCCCGGTGTGCCGGGACGAGGCGAATATTTGAACGAGAAAGCCGAGGCATAGTTCACTTCGCGCACCAATTTCAGCGTCGCTTCGAAATCCTCATCCGTCTCACCGGGGAAGCCGACGATGAAGTCGCCGGACATGGCGATGTCGGTTCGGGCGGAACGGATGCGCTCGATGAGCGCCAGATAGTCGCGCGCCGTATGGCGGCGGTTCATCGCCTTGAGGATACGGTCCGAGCCGGACTGCACCGGCAGATGCAGATAGGGCATCAAGGCGGGCAGGTCGCGATGCGCGGCGATCAACTCGTCGTCCATGTCGCGCGGGTGGCTTGTGGTGTAGCGCAGCCGCGCCAGGCCAGGGATTTGCGCCAGTCGGAACAGCAGCCGGCCGAGGCCCCATTCCTCGCCATTTTCGCCGACGCCATGCCAGGCGTTGACGTTCTGGCCAAGCAACGTCACCTCGCGCACGCCGGCCTCGGCCAGGCGCTCGGCCTCGGCGACGATCTGCGTCACCGGGCGCGAGACCTCGGAGCCGCGGGTGTAAGGCACCACGCAGAAGGTGCAAAACTTGTCGCAACCTTCCTGCACCGTGAGGAAGGCGGTGACGCCGCGCCTGGCAAGCTCGGCGCGCTTCGGCGGCGGCAGATGCTCGAACTTGTCCTCGATGGCGTATTCGGTCTCGACGATCTTTTCGCCGCCACGGACCCGCGCCAGCACGTCGGGCAGCCGGTGATAGGTCTGCGGGCCGATGACCAGATCGACCGCCGGAGCACGGCGGATGATCTCGGCGCCTTCGGCCTGCGCCACGCAGCCGGCGACGCCAATCAGGAGCTCGCGGCCGGCTTCGGCGCGTTCGGCCTTCATGTCGCGGATGCGGCCAAGCTCGGAATAGACCTTTTCCGCCGCCTTTTCGCGGATATGGCAGGTGTTGAGCAGCACCAGATCGGCGTCTTCGACGGCGTCGGTGGCGACATAGCCGTCGGCGGCCAGCGCATCGGTCATGCGCTGGGAATCGTAGACGTTCATCTGGCAGCCATAGGTCTTGACGAAGACCTTTTTCACCGTCCGGTCGGTGCTGGCCGAATGCTCGGCGGGCGAGCCGGCGCCATGGCTTTCAATCGTGTTCAATTCCATCGGGCGGCTTCTAGCGCCTTTCCATGACAAAAAACAGACGATTCTGCCTGTAGCGCGTCGCGCCGCCCTGTCCCAAACCCGCTACAGGCCTTTGGGCGGCATACCGATCAGCGGCTCTTGGCCGGGTCGGCGAGGATAGCCTGCATCATCTCGAGCACCTTGGCTTCCATCAGCCTCGCCGTTTCCTTGCGGTTCGAGCCCTTGGAGAACGGCACCGGCTCGCCGAAATGCACTTCGGCATCGATGGCGCCTTCGGCAAGCAGGGTTTTCAGATGCGGCATCAGATCCTGGTCGCCGATCCAGGCGGTAATCGGCCGATGACGGCGGCCCATCGGCATGCCGTGCAGGCGCGTATAGGCGATCGCCACGGGCTGGATGAAGACCTGTTCCGCCGCACCTTCCGAAATCGCCATGGAGGCCGCGCCGAACAGCGTGCTCTTGAACGGCAGCACGAGGTTGCCGTCGCCGGTCGAGCCTTCGGCGAACAGCACCATGGCGTCGCCCTTTGCCATCCTCTTGGCGATCTCGCTTGCCTGGTCGCCGGAGGTGCGCTTGCGCTCGCGCTCGATGAAGACGGTGCGCTGCAGCTTGGACAGCATGCCGATCAGCGGCCAGTCTTCCATGTCTGCCCTGGCGATGAATTTCACATCGGCGAAGGAGCCGAGCACCATGATGTCGGTCCAGGAAATGTGATTGGCCGCCACCAGCAGCGGCCGCTCCCTGGCCAACGCGCCTTTCACATGCACCCGCATGCCGAGCGCCCTCAGGATCATGCGGTGCCAGATCTTCAGGATGAAGGTTTCGGGCCACAACCCCGTCTTCATCGACAGCATCTGCAGCGGCACCAGCACCAGTGAACAGACGACGACATAGAAGAGCGCCAGGAAAATCCGTAATTTCTTGATCATTCGCTCCCGCCCTATCGCGCGGATTGGCTAGCGAAGATCGCGGCGCATGACAAGCGCGCCGGTCGGACCGTGCTCGGTCGAGCGATAATAGTTGGGACGATGACCCACCTGGCGGAAGCCGAGCCTGCGATAGAGCCCGATCGCCGGCGCGTTGGTCTCGTCGACCTCGAGGAAGAGCGCCTCGGCGCGCTGCGCGTGAAGCTCGCGCAGTACCGCGTCCATCAATTGCCAGCCAAGGCCCTGGCGGCGATGCGTGCGGGCGACGGCCACGGTCAGGATTTCGCCTTCGCCGGCCGCGAGCCGCGCCAGCACGAAGCCGACCGGCGGCTTGGAGCCTTGGCCGGTCTCACGCGCGGCGTAGCCGAAGACCGTGTCCTGTTCGAGGAGCGCGGCGAACTCGCCATCGGTCCAGGGCCGCACGAAATCCTCGCGATGCAGCACCGAAACGGCGGCGCTGTCGGCAACCGTCAGCGGTTCCAGCGCATAGTCCCTGCGGCGCGGCTGAAAGAACGGTATGCGCATCAGGGCTCGTTTCCCTTGTCCTGCCTTGGCAGAATGAAACCCGCCTGCGGCTTGGCGTCGGCGCCGCGCAGATAAAGCGGTTTCGGCTTTTCACCCGGCTCCCTGGCCGAGCCCAGCCTGGCATAGGTCGCGATGTCGGCTGTCGCGGCGACCGGACCGGTGTCGAAGGCGCGACCCGCTGCCTTGGCAATCTGCGGCGCGGCGGTCCCGACCAAGACCGCGTCGGCGCCGGTCGCCACGGACACTGCCTCGGCAAGTGTGACCACCGAAGGTCCGTAAGTTTCAACTAACGCTTTATCGTAGAGCGCAGCGTGGATTTCCTCGCGGCCGGCATCGAGCGCGGCAAGCACCGAGCGCCCGGGAAAGAGTTTGGCACCCTCCGCCGCCAGGGCTTCCAGCGTCGTCACGCCGATCGCCGGGATTTTCAGCGCAAGCGCCAGGCCGCGCGCGGTCGAGACGCCGACGCGCAGGCCGGTGAAGGAGCCGGGCCCGATCGAGACGGCAACGGCGTCGAGGTCGGGGTAGCCGATCCCGCCGGCTTTCAGGGCCGCCTCGATGACGGCCATCAGATGCTCCGCATGCCCCTTGCCGAGGTCGCGCACCTCACGGCCAAGCTCCTTCCCCGCGCCCGCGTCATAGACGCAGGCGGCACAGAGATTGGCGGCACAGTCGATGGCAAGCAGCTTCATGCGGGCAGCTTCATATCGCCGGTTAAAGAACTGGATCGAAACACAATTCCCTCTGCCCGGCATGGGCCGCCGCCGCAAGAGCCAGGGCGGAGAAATGTTAAGCGGCTTTGCTTCTACGCGCGGCGATCACGCCGTCGCGACAATGCGCAGCATGTGGTTGTCCCAGACATAGTCCGGCTCGGAACGGGTCGCGCCGGCGCCACCGACGATCTCGCCGGCGCCGGTCGTCGCCATGAAGCCGGCGCCGTCGGGCGCAAGGCCGCAAACCTCGACCAGCGACCTGGTGGCGACCACGCGTCCACTGGCGGCGTCGAGGACGGCCAGCGAATTGCCTTCCGGCGAAGTGACCGCGACCGTGCCTGTCGCGGCATTGGCGGCGACCGAGCCGATATAGTTGCGGAAGCCGGAGAGCACGTCCTGCGGCATCTCCAAAAGCTCGAGCTCCTTGCCGCGCGCGGCGCGGCCGACCAGCGCCGGGCTGTCGGTCGCCGGCCCGCGATACTGGCAGCCGAACCAGACGGTGCCCGCCTGGTCGCGATCCATGTGGCGGATCGAAAGCTGATGCAACGCCGGCGGCAATTCATGCTTTTCGATCAGGTCGCCGGTGACGCGGTCGACCAGCGTATAGGAGGGCTTCATCGTCGCGATGTTGAGCTCGGCGCGGCCATAGTCGGGATGGGTTTCGATGCCGCCATTGGCAATGGCCAAGGTGCGGCCATCGCCAAGCAGGAGCAACTCGTGCGGCCCCATGCCGTAAGTCGGGAACTCGCCGATGCGATTGAACTTCGCCCGCGCGTCATAGACGCCGACGACGCCGGCGGCATTGTCGAAGTCGTTCTCCGTCGCATAGAGCAAGGCACCGTCGGGTGAGAACACGCCGTGGCCGAAGAAATGCCGGCCGGCGATGCTGGCGATGGTCAGCGGCTTGTCGCGACCGGCATGGTCGAAGACGACGGCGAAAGTGCCCGGCTGGCGGGCGAAGACCACCGAGCGCTTCGACACCGGATCGAAGGTGACGTCATGGCCGCGATCGGGCAGATCGACCGTGTGCAGGATTTTTCCCGCCTCGGAGAGCACGGCGGCGCCGAAGCTGCCGTCACGCTTGACGAAGGCCGTGGCAAAGACGGCGTCCGCGGCAAGCGTATCGGCCCAGGCGCGCGGCGCCATCGCGGCGGCGAAGCCAGCGCCCGCGGCCCGCAGGAAATCGCGGCGGTCGATGAGCCGTGTGCCTGTCCACGCCATCGATCAGTCTCCGTCCAGCGACGAGAAGCCCGCGGTCAGGCCGAACTCGGCGGTCATTCGGGTGCCGATCAGGGTCGACAGGCTCGAGGTGATCAGCGCGAAATGCTCGAGCTTGTCGCGCAGCGCCGGATCGGCCAGCGCCTTGTCGATCGGACCGGCAATGGATTTCGCCGTCGCCACGCCATTGGCGAGCTGGATGTGGATGGACTCGGCCATCCATTGCGCATCGGCGGGCAGCGCATCGCCGAGCTTCGAGGCCTGGAACAGCTGGTCGATGCCGGCGAGATTCCCGCTCAGCGAAGCCGTCGTGTTTTGGGAGCGCCAGTAGATCGCCTGCTTCGGCTTGTCGGCATCGGGCTTGGCGCCGAGAAAGCCCTTGAGCCGCACGTCGCGGATCATTTCCAGCTCGTTGATGAAGACGCCGACCAGTTCCGTCACCGCTTCGTTGCCGTCGCGGTAGAGCGGATTCTTCGGCCCCGGATTGGCCCAGAGCGAGGCAAAGCCGTCGGGCCTTTGCCAGGCGTCACGCGCCTCGCCGGCGATCGTTTCGATGTTGCCGGCGACCGCGGCGCCATAGGCGCAGCGATAGGGATCGTCCTTCCTGGCGAGCGTGTCGGCGCCGTCGCCGTAGAGCACATATTCGAGCGCGCCGAGGCCCTGCATGGCGACGCTCTTTTGCGCCAGTTGCGCCGGATCGGTGGCTGACGGGTCCTTGGATGCGAGCGTGGCCTGCACCTGTCGCAGGCCGATGCTCTTGCGGTCCGGCCAATAGAGCATGCGCTCCAGCCGGTTGTTCTCCTTGATCGGCCCGAAGGCGATGATCTCGGCCACCGACCAGGCCTCCACAATGCCTGAAAACGCCGAGCGCGCCGCTTCGAGATTCTTTTCAGACGGCGCCTCGCAAAGCTGGCGCATCGCCTTGGTCAGGCTCATCGCATGCTCGTCTAGGCTGGCATAGGCGGGGCGGACGAAGCCGTCGATCGCGCGGCCGATGACATCGGAAGCCTTGACCGCGGCCGATGCGGGCAGGGAGATGACCAAAAGAAGCGGAAGGGCAAGCGCGGCAGCCAGGCGTTTCGACATCAAAGCGACGCGTTTTAACATTAAAAGGACTCCAGGAATTTGATCAGCGCGTCACGATCGGCGGCCGCGGCGCCGGCAAAGCGGTCGCGTGCCCTTTGGCCCTCGCCGCCATGCCACAGGATCGCCTCGGCAAGCGTGCGGGCGCGGCCGTCATGCAGATAAAAAACATTGCCGTTGACCGTCGCGGTGAGCCCAATACCCCAGAGCGGCGGGGTGCGCCACTCGCTGCCGCTCGCTTCCCCCACCCGCTGGCCGTCAGCAAGGCCCTCGCCCATGTCGTGCAGAAGGAAGTCGGAATAAGGCCAGATCAGCTGGAAGGCCTGCGCCTTGTTGGGCGTGCCGCGCATTGTGACGAATTTCGGCGTGTGGCAGGAAATGCAGCCCATCTCGTAGAACTGCTTCTTGCCGGCGAGCACTTGCGGTGTGGCGATGTCGCGCCGCGCCGGCACGGCCAGATTCTGCGAATAGAAGGTGACGAGGTCCATGACCGGCAGCGGCGCCTCCACCGCCCCCAGGCGTTGCTGCACGCCGTTCGGCATGGCAAGGCAATCCGTCTGCGCCTCGGTGCAATCGCCCCAATGCTTCGGCATTTCCGGCGTGGAGATGCCGATATCGCCGGCAAAGGCATCGGCCGCCTGCTGGCGGATCGAGGCGGTCTGCGCCTTCCAGCCGAAGCGGCCCAAGGTCACCGCGCCGCTCAACGCGTCGCGCACGATGTTCGGCCGGCCAGAAATACCGTCCCCATCGCGGTCGTCCGGATCGGCATGGGCGAGGATATCGGCTGGCGCAATCTGCTCGATCAGGCCGAGCCCGATCATCGGCGGCGTCAGGCGCGGCGACAGCGTGGTGCGCGTACCGAGCGGCCCGTAGCCGAGATTGTCGACGAAATAGCGCGGCTTGCGCAGCGAAACGACAGTGCCGTCGCCGAGCGTCACTTTTTCCTCGGAGTATTCAACGCGCATGCGGCCCTCGCCCTTGAGGCCCGGGATCGCGAGATCCTGCAGTTGCGTGCCATAGACCGGATCGGGAAAGTTCGGCGCCTTGTGGTCGGCAAGCGCGGCTTTTTCCTCGGCGCTGGCGGCGTCGCGGGCGAGCCGCAGGAACATCGATGTCGATCCGGCATCGCCTTGCGGAGGACGGCCGCGACCGTCCTTCAGATGGCAGTTCTGGCAGGCGCGCTCGTTGAACAGCGGACCGAGCCCGTCTGAAGCCTGGGTCGAGGACGGCGACGACACCCAGTTCTTGCGGAAAAGCGCGTTGCCGAGCTTGAAGGTGCCCTCCTCCTCGAAAGTGATGTTGGCGGAGGACTGCGAGAAGGCGTCGCGATCGACGTCCTTGCGCGACGTGCCGGCGCCGCCCTGCATCAATTCGAACGCCTCGGGCTTGGTAAAATCGGTCGTTGGCCTGGTGACCGCCAGAACCCGCGCCTGATCCTTCGGCGTCAGGTCGGTGCGGCTCGTCGGCAGAGCGGCTGGCTCACCGGCCATGGCGGGAACGGAAAGCATGATCGCCAGCAGAAGCGAAGCCCCGCAACCGGTCCGGTATCGCGGAGACTTCCGAAGCGACAGGCCGTCGATTGCGGCCCGCCGCGCGCGGCGCAAAAAATCTACGGGGCGGCGCATTCCCGCATGTCCTTACTCCGCCTCGTTGGCCGGGTCGGCGTTGAGCAGGCCGTACTTTTCCTCGCCGATCGAGGCAAGCAGGTCGAGCTGCGTCTCCAGGAAGTCGATATGTCCTTCCTCGTCGGTCAAAAGGTCCTCGAACAGCTTCATCGAGACGAAATCGCCTTCCTCATGGCAGATCTCGCGCGAGCGCTTGTAGGCGGTGCGCGCGTCATATTCGCCGGCGAGATCGGATTCGAGCACTTCCTTGACGTTCTGGCCGATGCGCAACGGCGCGACGGATTGCAGATTGGGATGGCCTTCGAGGAAGATGATGCGCGCGATCAGCCTGTCGGCGTGGTGCATTTCCTCGATCGATTCCGCCCGCTCCTTCTTTGCCAGCTTGGTGTAGCCCCAATCCTCGAGCAGGCGATAATGCACCCAGTACTGGTTGACGGCTCCAAGCTCCAGAAACAGAGCTTCGTTAAGCCGCTCGATGACCTGCGGTTCGCCTTTCATGGGTTCTGCTCCCGTATTGGCCGCGCAAGTCTCGCACGCGATCCAGGTGTGAAACGATGTCCACGCCGCCCACCTCGGAGCGGGCGTGGTAGTTCTCGGTGACCCGAATGATCGTTTCCACCACATTCGGGAAACAGCCGCAACAGCGACCGCGCTTGCGCATCGCATGATAGACCTTCGCGGGCACGATCAGCTGCCAGGGATCCTCATCCAGCAGGCCGACGATCGTCTGCTCGATCTCCTTCTCGGTGATGATGTTGCAATGGCAGATCAGCATCTGTTTGCTCTGGCTGACGGCGCCGGTCCGGCGCCGCTTGGCTGGTGGGTACGTTTAGTCCTACTTGAACACCTTGTCGGGAGCGTCGAGGCTGTCGGAGCCCTCGAAGGCGATCTGGCTCAGCTTGAGCGAGCCGACGGCGCGCTCGATCGACTTGGTCTGGTCGATCAGGGCGTCGATCGCCGCCTGCACGGTGGCGTTGCCTTCGGTGTTGCCCTCGGCGATCTGCTGGTCGTAGGCCTCGCCGGCCAGGGCGCGTGCCTTGATGGCCTCCATCTTGGCGACGGTGGTGTCGAGCTTGTCCGACAGTTCCTTGTCGATCGCCGGATCGGCGGCCTTCACCATGTCGGACACCGACGGACCCGAAACCACGGAGCCGTCGAGCCGCTTGTAGCTGGCACGGTAGGCGTCGCGGATGCCGACGGCATCATAGAGATGCGAGTTATAGGTGTTGTCGGAGAAGCAGTCCTGCTCCTCTTCCGGATCGTGCAGCAAAAGGCCGAGCTTCATGCGCTCGCCGGCCAGTTCGCCGTAGGAAAGCGAGCCCATGCCGGTGAAGATAATCGAGATGGCGGTGTTCGGCTCGCCATCGACAAGGTTCCTGCGCGCCGCGCCTTCTTCCTTCCACTCGTTGACCATCTTCTGCAGATCGGCGACCAGAAGGTCAGTTGCCGATTTCAGATACTGCGCGCGGCGGTCGCAATTGCCGCCGGTGCAGTTCTTGAGGTCGTAGTCGGTATAGGGGCGTTCGCCGGCGCCCGGGCCGGTGCCGTGCAGATCCTGCCCCCAGAGCAGGAACTCGATCGCATGATAGCCGGTCGCGACATTGGCTTCGATGCCGCCAGCTTGCTGCAGCGTGCCCGAAAGGAATTCGGGCGTCAGGTTCGAGGCGTCGACCTTCTTACCGTTGATCTCGATTTCCTTGTTGGCGATCACATTGGCCGTATAAAGCGAGTTCGTGTCCGATTCCGTGCCGTAGCTCTTGGCGACATAGTCGATCAGGCCTTCATCCAGCGGCCATGAGTTCACCTCGCCTTCCCAGTCGTCGACGACCTTGTTGCCAAAGCGGTAGACTTCGGTCTGCTGGTAAGGAATGCGCGCCGCCTTCCAGGCTTCGCGCGCGGCGTTCAACGCGTCGGCGGAGGGGCTGGCGATGAGTGCGTCGACCGCCTTGTCCAGCGCCTGCGCGGTGGTCAGCGAATCCTCGTATTTGGCAAGCCCGATATCGGCATAGGTCTTGATCACGGCCTTGGCGTCGGTCTCGGCTTTCGCCGGCAACACGAAAACCGCCGCCGTCAGTGCAGCCGTGGCGCAGACCGCAGCCAGCCTGCCGCCGTTACGTGCCGTCATTATCCTTCTCCAGTTCTTTGGAAATTCAACAAAAGGCGCCCACCCGCGCCGAGGCATAAGCATGCCGGGAAAAATGGTGGCCGCGTCGAAGCGCGGTTCGCGATGAAAAGACACCCACTTGCCTCCAATCGAAAGGGTTCAAGGCCCAGACATCAAAGGGATGCGCTTTGCGCGCAGCTCTCCATAAAGCGATGGAGAGGCCGGGAGTCAACTGGCGCGGCAGAAAAAAATCAATCGAAACAATAGTTTAGAATTATTCTAAACTGGGATTATCAACTTTAAGACAATCGCCCGACCGGAGACAGGATTGACAGGCAGCCGTTCTGGGTGCGACCCGGACGCCTACTCTTGCGGCGGCGGCAGACAATCGCCACTTGGCGCAAGAGCCTAGATTTGCTGAGTAAAAGGATTGCGATGACGAACGGGGTTGTGATTGTCGGTGCCGGCCATGCCGGCGTGCAGGCCGCAGCCAGCCTGCGCGAAGAGGGCTATGGAGGGCCTGTCGTCCTGATCGGCGACGAGCAGGAACTGCCCTATCACAAGCCGCCGCTCTCCAAGACCTTCATCAAGGACGCCGAGGCCAAGCCGCAGCCCCTGCGCGGCGAAGCCTTCTACACCGGCAACAACATCGATTACCGGCCGGGCGTACGCATCGAGAGCATCGATGCCCGCGCGGGCCAATTGAATGTCGCGGGCGGTGGAACGCTCGGCTTCGACCGGCTGGTGCTTGCAACCGGCTCGCGGCCGCGCCTGCTCAAGCTCGACGGCGCCGGCCTTGCCGGCGTGGTCTCGCTGCGCTCGCTGGCCGACGCGCGGGCGATCCGCGGGCTCAGCGCGCAGACCGAAGACGTGGTCATTCTCGGCGGCGGCTTCATCGGTTTGGAGATCGCGGCGACGCTGAGAGCCGCCGGCCGCAACGTTACCGTCGTCGAAGCCGTCGACCGGCTGCTCGGCCGCGCCGTGGCGCCGGTCATCGCCGCGCATGTGCGCCAGCGCCTGGAAGCGATCGGCGTGCGCATCCTGACCGGTACCACCGTCGCCCGCCTGGAGGGCGAAGACGGCCGCGTCTCGGCCGCGATCACGTCCGGCGGCGAGCGCCTGCCGGCGCAAATGGTGATCATCGGCATCGGCGTGGTGCCCAATGTCGAGTTGGCGGAAGCCGCCGGCATCGCGATTGCCAACGGCATCCGCGTCGACCAGCAGATGCAGAGCTCGATCCCAGAAATCCTCGCCATCGGCGACGCCGCTTCCTACCGGCACTGGTTCACCGGCGGCGACGTGCGGCTGGAGTCGGTGCAGAACGCCACCGACCAGGCGCGGCTTGCCGCGCGCACCATCCTTGGCCATGCCGAGCCATTCTCTGCGGTGCCGTGGTTCTGGTCGGATATCGGCGACATGAAGCTGCAGATGGTGGGGCTCACGCAAGGCGGCGATAGCCACGTGGTGCTCGGCGATCTCGCCGACAACAAGTTCTCGATCTACCACTATGCCGGCAGCCGGCTGCTCGGCATCGAATCCGTCAACCGGCCGGCCGATCACATGTTGGGACGCAAGATGCTCGGCGCCGGCTTCTCGCCGACGCCGCAGACTGTGGCAGGCGGGCCGGACGCGCTGAAGGCGGCGCTTGCGGCGTTTCAGGAAATGGAACCGGCCAAGGCCAGTGCGTAGAGATTGCCAATTTTGGGAGAACGCCGCAAAATGTTCGAATGAGCACAATAAATGTCTCGCTGCCTGACAGCTTGCAGCATTTCGTCGAGCAGCAAGTGGCGGAGCGCGGCTATGGCACGAGCAGCGAGGTATGTGCGTGAACTGATCCGCCACGATCAGGATCGTCAACTTCTACGCTGTTTGCTGCTAGAAGGCGCGTCGTCCTCGCCGGGCAATCGCGTTGACGACAACTACTTCGTATCCCTGCGACGAAGAGCGCAGGGCCGATAAATCATTTTGGCGGATTCTGCACGCCAAGACGGATATTCCAGTCTGGCTACAGAATCCTAGCTCCTGACGGCACATCCAATCGCTTCGACGTAAGCCGTCAGGAGGAATGCAGGGTGCCCTTAAGCCGCCCGCGCGTCGCGGATCGAGGTTTCCAGGATATCCAGCGCCTCAGTCATGACGCCGTCCTGGATGGTGATCGGCGACAGGAAACGGATGACGTTGCCGTAGACGCCGCAGGTGAGCAGGATGAGGCCCTTGTCCAGCGCCTTCAGCCTGACCGCGTTGGCGAACTCCGCCGACGGCAGGCCCTTCTTCACGTCGTTGAACTCGACGGCGTTCATGAAGCCCGGGCCGCGGATGTCGACGATCTCCGGCACGTCGTCGCGGATCGATTCCAGCCGCTGCTTCAGCCTGGCGCCCAGCGCGTTGGCGCGGTCGCAGAGCTTTTCCTCGTCGATGACGTCGAGCACGGCGTGGGCGGCGGCGACGCCGATCGGGCTGCCGCCATAGGTGCCGCCGAGCCCGCCCGGGCCGGGCGCATCCATGATCTCGGCGCGGCCGGTGACGGCCGACAGCGGGAAGCCGCCGGCAAGGCTCTTGGCCATGGTGGTGAGATCGGGCGCCACGTCATGATGATCCATGGCAAACATCTTGCCGGTGCGGGCAAAGCCGGTCTGCACCTCGTCGGCGATGAGAAGGATGCCATGCTGGTCGCAGATCTTGCGCAGTGCTGCCATGAAATCGCGCGGCGCTTCATAGAAGCCGCCCTCGCCCTGCACCGGCTCGACGATGATGGCCGCGACGCGGCCCGGATCGACATCGGCCTTGAACAGCTTGTCGAGCGCGGCGAGAGAATCGGCGACCGAGACGCCGTGCAGCGCAACCGGGAACGGGGCGTGGAAGACATCGGCCGGCATGGCGCCGAAGCCGACCTTGTAAGGCACGACCTTGCCGGTCAGCGCCATGCCCATGAAGGTGCGGCCATGGAAGCCGCCGGAAAAGGCGATGACCGCCTGGCGGCCGGTGGCGTTGCGGGCGATTTTTATGGCGTTCTCGACCGCCTCGGCGCCGGTGGTGACGAAGATCGTCTTCTTGTCGAACTTGCCGGGCAGCAGGCCGTTCAGCCGCTCGGCGAGGTGCACGTAGCTCTCGTAAGGCACGACCTGGTGGCAGGTGTGGGTGAAGCGGTCGAGCTGCGCCTTGACGGCCTCTATCACCTTCGGATGGCGATGGCCGGTGTTCACCACGGCGATGCCCGACGAAAAGTCGATATAGCGGCGGCCCTCAACGTCCCAGATTTCCGAATTCTCGGCGCGATCGGCATAGATCTGCGTCGTCATGCCGACGCCGCGCGAGATCGACTGGTTCTTGCGTTCGGAAATGGCTGAATTCTTCATCTCGTCCCTCAATCGGGCCATCCCTATGTCGAGACTGGGCCGTTCTTGTTGATGCCGTTGCAGGCCTCTTCTGACCTTATTTCACATTTTGCTCAAGTCGGCACCATGGCCCAGTCGATTGGGCCTGCCTAAACGCAATTCCGGGAAAAGTGTGACGCGGTTTTGCGTGCGGACTTGCATCAGGCAGAAAGAAGCGATCTTAACCAGAGTGACGATGGGCGCTGCGGAAATGGTTTCCTTTTCCCGCCGATCGATTAGTCTCGTTTCATCCGCGACGTGCCGCCGTCAGGAGCGGCTCCCACGGGCTGAGGGGAACCATGAGCAGGAACGTGACATCGTCCGCCTTGCCGTCTTCGCCGCCCCGCCCGCTTTTTCGTACAAAAACCTTGCTGGTGCTGGCCTGCGCCGGCGCGGCGATTTCGGCGGCCGGTTGCCAGAAACAGCAGGCGGCGGAAAAGAAGCTGCCGGTGGTGGTGACGACCCAGACGGTCGCGCTCGCCGACTACGCGCCACGGACCTCGCTGACCGGGGTGATCGCGGCGCGCACGCTCAACAATCTGTCGTTCCGCGTCGGCGGCCGCGTCGCCCAACGTCTGGTCGATGTCGGCCAGCATGTCGACCAGGGTATGGTGCTTGCCCGCATCGATCCGCAGGAACAGCAATCGGACCTGCGGTCGACCCAGGCCGATCTCGACGCCGCGCAGGCGCAGCTGACCCAGGCCGCGGCCACCTACGAGCGGCAAAAGACGCTGCTTTCGCAGGGTTTCACGACGAGACGGGACTTCGACACCGCCAACCAGACGCTGAAAGTGGCGCAGGGCAGCGTCGATGCCGCGCAAAGCGCCTTGGCCAACGCCAAGGAAAACCTCTCCTACACCGAGCTCAAGGCGGGCGCCGCCGGCGTCATCACGGCGCGCCAGGTCGAGGCCGGACAGGTGGTCCAGGCGGCGCAGACGGTGTTCACCATCGCCGAGGACGGCGATCGCGACGCCGTCTTCAACGTTCATGAAACTCTGGTTGCCCAGACGCCGCCGTCGCCCGCGGTGACGATCACGCTGCTGTCGGACCCGCAGATCAAGGCCGTGGGCAAGGTGCGCGAAATCTCGCCGGCGGTCGATACCCAGTCGGGATCGATCCGGGTCAAGGTCGGCATTCCCGACACGCCCGCCGGCATGCCGCTCGGCGCAGCGGTGATCGGCACGGTCAGCGCCAGGTCGGTCAAAGCCATCCTGTTGCCCTGGCAGGCGCTGACCTCGACCGCCGGCAAGCCCGCCGTCTGGATCGTCGATCCGTCGAGCAAGGCGGTGACGCCGGCGCCGGTCGAGGTGCTCGCCTTCGATTCCGGCATTGTCGTCGTCGACAAGGGGCTGCAGGAAGGCCAGAGCGTCGTCACCGCCGGCGGGCAGTTGCTCAGCCCCGGACAGACGATCGAGGTGTCGGGAGCGAGCCAATGAAGCGGTTGCCGCGTATCGTTCCCCTGCTGATCCTTGCGGCGCTTGCCGCTTGCTCGCGCTCGGAAGAGAAGCCGCCGGAGATCATCCGGCCGGTCCTGTCGATGGTGATCCAACCGAAAACCGTCGAGACCTTCGGCTTCGCCGGCTCGGTCGAGCCGCAATACAGCGCCGACCTTGCCTTCCGCCTGCTCGGCCGCGTCGTCTCGCGCGACGTCAAGGTCGGCGACCTCGTCACCAAGGGCACGACCATCGCGGCGCTCGATCCGACGGCGCTGGAGCTTGCCGTCCAGGCCTCGAAAGCGGATCTGTCGAATGCGCAGGCGCAGTTCACCAACGCCGCCGCCAGCGAGGATCGCCAGCGCCAGCTGCTTGCCTCGGCCAACACCTCGCAAGCCACGTTCGATGCCGCGAAGCAAGCGCGGCAGGCGGCGGAAGCCGGCGTGGAGCGCGCCAATGCCGCTTTGGCCAAATCGCAGGAGCAGCTCGGCTATGCAAGGCTGTTCTCCGATTTCGACGGCGTCGTCACCGCTACCGGCGCCGAAGTCGGCCAGACCGTTTCGGCAGGGCAGACCGTCGTCACCGTGGCGCGCACCGACCCGCGCGAGGCGGTGGTCGACATCCCCGACCAGTTGATCGGCGATCTCACCGTAGGCATGCCCTTCGAGATCGTCTTGCAGTCGGTGCCGACCATCAAGACCGACGCCAGGCTGCGCGAGATCGCGCCGCAGTCGGAAGGCACAACCCGCACACGGCGCGTCAAGCTGACGCTGGTCGATCCGCCGACGGCGTTCCGGCTCGGCTCGACGATCACGGCGACGCGCATGACCAAGGTCAACCCGACGATCGAACTGCCGATGTCGGCGCTGCTCGAAAAGGACGGCTCGCAAAAAGTGTGGATCGTCGATCCGCAATCCTCCAGCGTGAGCACGCGCGAGATCAAGGTCGCCTCCAAGGGCGGCGGCAGCTTCACGGTGGCGGAGGGGCTCGAGGCCGGCATGCGCGTCGTCACCGCCGGCGTGCACAGCCTCGCCGAAGGCCAGAAGGTCAAAGTGCCGGAGGGCGGGGTCTGATGAAGGGCTTCAACCTCTCCGACTGGGCGCTCAGCCATCGCTCCATGGTCTGGTACTTCATGCTGGTCTTCGTGGTGGCCGGCATCTTCTCCTATCTCAATCTCGGCCGCGAGGAAGACCCCGCCTTCACCATCAAGACCATGATCATCCAGGCCAACTGGCCCGGCGCCTCGGTCAAGGAGACGGTGCAGCAGGTGACCGACCGCATCGAGAAGAAGCTCGAGGAGCTCGACAGCCTCGACTACACCAAATCGGTCACCACAGCCGGCCAGACCGTCATCTTCGTCAACCTGAAGGACACCACCAAGGCGCGCGACGTCGTGCCGAACTGGCTTCAGGTGCGCAACATGGTCAACGACATCAAGGCGCAGCTTCCGCAAGGCGTGCAGGGACCGTTCTTCAACGATCGCTTCGGCGACGTCTACGGCAATATCTATGCCTTCACCGCCGACGGGCTGACGCCGCGCCAATTGCGCGATTACGTGGAGGATGTCCGCACCAAGATCCTGACCGTGCCGAATGCCGGCAAGGTCGATCTGGTCGGAGCGCAGGACGAGGCGATCTATCTCGAATTCTCGAGCCGGCAGATCGCGGCGCTCGGCCTCAACCAGCAGCAAATCGTCGCCAGCCTGCAGGCGCAGAACGCGATCACGCCCTCCGGCGTCGTCGAGTCCGGACCGGAGCGCATCAGCGTTCGCGTCGGCGGTCAGTTCACTTCCGAAGAGAGCCTGCGGGCCATCAATTTGCGCGTCAACGACCGCTTCTTCCGGCTGAGCGATGTGGCGACGATCAGGCGCGGCTATGTCGATCCGCCGACGGCGCTGTTCCGCTTCAACGGCCAGGATGCGATAGGGCTTGCCATCGGCATGAAGCCCAATGCCAACCTGCTGAAATTCGGCGAGGCGCTGCATGAGGAGATGCAGAAGGTGCTGGCCGACCTGCCGGTCGGCGTCGGCGTGCATCTGGTCGCCGACCAGCCCGTGATCGTCGAGGAGGCGGTCTCGGGCTTCACGCGGGCGCTGTTCGAGGCCGTCGCGATCGTGCTCGCCGTCTCCTTCATCAGCCTGGGGCTGCGCGCCGGCTTCGTCGTGGCGCTGTCGATCCCGCTGGTGCTGGCCATCACCTTCACGGTGATGGCCTATCTCGGCATCTCGCTGCAGCGCATCTCGCTTGGCGCCTTGATCATCGCGCTGGGGCTATTGGTCGACGATGCGATGATCGCGGTCGAGATGATGGTGGCGCGGCTGGAGGTCGGCGACAATCTGCGCAAGGCGGCGACCTATGTCTACACCTCGACCGCCTTCCCTATGCTGACCGGCACGCTGGTAACGGTCGCCGGCTTCATCCCGATCGGCCTCAATTCGAGCGCGGCAGGTGAGTACACCTTCACGCTGTTCGTCGTCATCGCCGTGTCGCTGCTGGTGTCATGGATCGTGGCGGTGCTGTTCGCGCCGCTGCTCGGCGTCACCATCCTGCCGGCGACGATGAAGGAGAAGCACCACGACCAGCCCGGACGCTTCACCTCGCTGTTCCGGCGCGTGCTTGTCTTCTCCGTTCGCCGCCATTGGCTGACTGTCATCGTGACCGTGCTTGTGTTCGCCGCCTCGGTCGCCGGCTTCGGCCTCGTCCAGCAGCAGTTCTTTCCGCCCTCCGACCGGCCGGAACTGATCGTCGACTGGAACCTGCCACAGAACTCCTCGATCACGGAAACGCGCGACCAGATGGAGCGCTTCGAACAGCGCGCGCTGGTCGGCAATCCCGACATCGACCACTTTTCGTCCTATATCGGCCAGGGCGCCGTGCGCTTCGTGCTGGCCTATGACGTGCAGCCGGCCAATCCCTATTTCGGCCAGACGGTCATCGTCACCAAGAGCATCAAGGCGCGCAACCGGGTGAAGCCGGCGCTGGAAAAACTGCTGCGCGCGGAGTTCGTCGGCACCGACGCCTTCGTCAAGCCGCTCGAGCTCGGCCCGCCGGTCGGCCGGCCGGTGCAATACCGCGTCGGCGGTCCCGACATCCAGACGGTGCGGGAGCTCGCGCAGCAATTCGCCGGCGTGATCTCGGCCAATCCGAAGCTGGCCGCCCCCACCTTCGACTGGAACGAACCGCAGCGCGTGCTGAGGGTCGACGTGCTGCAGGACAAGGCGCGCCAGCTCGGCATCACCTCGTCCGACATCGCCAGCGCGTTGAACAGCACGGTCGGCGGCGCGACCATCACGCAGGTGCGCGACGCCACCTACCTGATCGATGTCGTGGCGCGCTCGCGCGAGGCGGACCGCAGCTCGATCTCGACGTTGCAGAATTTGCAACTGCCGACCGGCACCGGCGAATCGATCCCGTTGGCGGCAATCGCCAACTTCCGCTACGACCTCGAACAGCCGACGGTATGGCGGCGCAACCGCACGCCGACGATCACCGTGCGTGCCGGCCTGGTCGGCGACGTGCTGCCGGCGACCGTCGTCAACGAGGTGAAGCCGTCGGTCGACGCCTTCATCGCCAAGCTGCCGCCCGGTTACTCGGTCGAGACCGCGGGCTCGGTCGAGGAAAGCGCCAAGAGCCAAGGCCCGATCGCGGCCGTGGTGCCGCTGATGCTGTTCGTCATGGCGACCATCCTGATGATCCAGCTGCAGAGCTTCCAGCGCCTGTTCCTGGTGGTGGCGGTGGCGCCGCTCGGCCTGATCGGCGTGGTGGCGGCGCTGGTGCCGGGCGGGGCGCCCCTCGGCTTCGTCGCCATCCGCGGCCTCCTGGCGCTGATCGGCATCCAGATACGCCACTCGGTCAACCTGATTGTGCACATCGAGGACCGCGTCTAAGTACGCAAGGATCGCGGCGGCCGCCAGCCTGGCACTTATCCCGATCGCGCGCGAAGTGTTCTGGGGTCCGATGGCCTATGCCATGATGGGCGGCATCATCGCCGGCACCGCGATCACGCTGCTGTTCCTGCCGGCGCTTTATGTGACGTGGTTCAGGATCAAGGAGCCGAAGCGCGAGGCGGGTGACGGTGAGGAAGCAGAAGCGGTACCGGAAGGCAGGGCGGTTTGAGCCGCAAAATTCGATTGCCGAGTTCCCGCCCACCCCCCTCTGGCCTTCCGGCCATCTCCCCCGCAAGGGGGGAGATCAGCAGTTGGTTTGACGGCGCTTTTCCTGCAAAGTTGGCAATTGGCGAAAGCATTCGCGACATCCAATCTCCCCCCTTGCGGGGGAGATGTCCGGCAGGACAGAGGGGGGTGTGAAGGAACGCTACCTACGAAGCTACACCCGCACAAACCCTTCGCTCGCCCTCAGCAGGTTGCGCGTATAATCCTCGCTGACGCGGTGGCCGATCAGCTGGCTCGCGGTCAGCGTCTCGACCGCCTCGCCGTTCTGCATCACCATCAGCCGCTCGCACATATGGGTGATGATGGCGAGGTCGTGGCTGACCATCAGGAAGGTGAGCTTGCGGCGGCGGCGGACCTCTTCGAGCAGGTTCAGCACCTCCGCCTGCACCGAGGCGTCGAGCGCCGAGGTCGGTTCGTCGAGCAGAAGGACCGAGGGTTCGAGGATCAGCGCGCGCGCAATCGCGACGCGCTGGCGCTGGCCGCCGGAGAGCTGGTGCGCGTAGCGGAAGCGGAAGCCCTTGCCGAGGCCGACCTCGTCCAGCGCGCGCTCGATGCGCTTCTCGCCGTCGGCAATGCCGTGGATCGCGAGGGGTTCGTGCAGCAGGCGGTCGACCGTCTGGCGCGGATGCAGCGAGCCGTACGGGTCCTGGAACACCATCTGCACGTCACGGTAAAAAGCCTTGTCGCGGGTTTTGCCAAGGGTCTTGCCGTTGACGGTGATGGTGCCGGACGCGACCGGCGCGAGGCCGGTGATCGCCCTCAGCAGCGTCGACTTGCCGGAACCGCTCTCCCCGACCAGCCCGTAGGATTCGCCTTCCCTGACGTCGAGGCTCACCCCCTTCAGCGCGCGAAACCGGTCGAAGACCACTTCCAGCCCTTCGACGGTGATGGAAGCCGTCATGCCGCCCACTCCGGCTTGCGGTCGAGCACCGGCAGCGGATGGCGTTCGAAACCGATCCTCGGCATGCAGTTGAGCAGGCCGCGCGTGTAGGGATGCTGCGCATCGCGCAGTTCGGAAGCCTTGATCTGCTCGACGACCTTGCCGGCATACATGACGACGACGCGGTCGCAGAAGGAGGAGACCAGGCGCAGATCGTGCGAGATGAAGATCAGCCCCATGCCGCGCTCGGCGACGAGCTTGTCGAGGATCTTGAGGACGTCGAGCTGCACGGTGACGTCGAGCGCCGAGGTCGGCTCATCGGCAATCATCAGCTCGGGTCCGGTGACCAGCATCATGGCGATCATGGCGCGCTGACCCATGCCGCCCGAGACCTCGTGCGGGTAAAGATCGAACACGCGGGCCGGATCGCGGATTTGCACCGCCTGCAGCATGGCCAGCGCGCGCTCGCGCGCCTCGCTCCTGGAGACCTTTTCATGCGTGCGCAGCGTCTCGACGATCTGGCGGCCGATGGTCATCACCGGGTCGAGCGAATATTTCGGATCCTGCAGGATCATGGCGATGCGGTTCCCCCGCAGCGCCCGACGCTCGCGCGACGATACGGACAGCAGGTCGATGCCGTCGAAGGCGAGCTTCTTCGCCGAAACCTCGGCCTGCGGCGGAGTGAGGCCCATGATGGCGCGGCCGGTCTGCGATTTGCCTGAGCCGCTCTCGCCGACGATGCCCAGGCGCTCGCGGCCGAGCGAGAAGGAGACGCCGCGCACGGCCTGCACGAGGCCGGTGCGGGTCGGGAATGTGACACGCAGGTCGTCGACGTCGAGGAGTGTTTCGCCGCTCATTGGTCACCGCTCCGGGGATCGAGCGCGTCGCGCAGGCCGTCGCCGAGCAGGTTGAAGCCGAGGCTGACGATGAGGATGGCAGCACCCGGTGCAGCCGCCACCCACCATTGGTCGAGGATGAAGCGGCGACCGGACGCGATCATCGCGCCCCATTCGGGCAGCGGCGGCTGCGCGCCGAGGCCGAGGAAGCCGAGGCCGGCGGCGGTCAGGATGATGCCTGCCATGTCGAGCGTGACGCGGATGATCAGCGAGGAGATGCAGAGCGGCATGATGTGGCGCAGCACGATGCGGAAGGGCGAGGCGCCCATCAACTGCACCGCCTTGATATAGTCCGAGTTGCGCACCGTCAGCGTCTCGGCGCGGGCAATGCGCGCGTAAGGCGGCCAGGAGGTGATGGCAATCGCCAGCACGGCATTCTCGATGCCGGGGCCGAGCGCGGCGACGAAAGCCAGCGCCAGCACCAGCTTCGGGAAGGCCAGGAAGATATCGGTGATGCGCATCAGGATCGTGTCGGTCCAGCCGCCGGCATAACCGGCGATTGTGCCGACCAAAAGGCCGATGGGCGCGGCGATGATGGCGACGAGGATCACCACATAAAGCGTCCAGCGCGCGCCATAGACGATGCGCGAATAAATGTCGCGGCCGAGGTCGTCGGTGCCGAACCAGTGCGCTGTGCCGGGCGGCAGCAGGCGGGCGTTCTTCAGATCGCCGATGGTCGGCGAATAGGGCGCCAGCACATCGGCAAAGGCGGCGACCACCAGGAGCCCGATGATGATCAGCATGCCGACCAGCGCCAAGTGATTGGCGGAGAAGCGCCGCCAGGCGACATAGGCGCGGCCGAGCCTTGCCTGCAGGCGCGAGGCCGGCCGGTCGCTCAGCAGCCATTCGCGACGGGATTGGATGGTTTCAGCGCTCATCCGGCCTTCGTCCTCGGATCGAGCAGCCGGTAAAGCAGATCGGACAGAAGGTTGATGGCGATGAAGACCGAGCCGATGGCGATGGTGCCGCCGAGCACGGCGTTCATATCGGCGTTCTGCAGCGAGTTGGTGATGTAGAGGCCGATGCCAGGCCAGGAGAAGACGGTCTCTGTCAGCACCGAGCCTTCGAGCAGGTTGGCGTAGGAAAGCGCGATCACCGTCACCATCGGCACGGCGGCGTTGCGCAGCGCGTGGCCCCAGATGATGCGGCTTTCCGACAGGCCCTTGGCGCGCGCCGCGACGATGTATTCCTGCGCCAGCTCGTTCAGCATGAAGGAGCGGGTCATGCGGCTGATATAGGCGAGCGAGAGATAGCCGAGCAGCGCGGCCGGCAGGACGATGTGGCGCCAGGCGTCGTAGAAGACGTCCCACTGCCCCTGGATCGCGGCATCGAGCAGGTAGAAGCCGGTGATCGGCGTGAACGTGTATTCGAAGACGACGTCGAGCCGCGCCGGAAAGGCGATCCATTGCAGCTTGGCGTAGAACAGCACCAGCCCGAGCAGGCCAAGCCAGAAGATCGGCACCGAATAGCCGATCAGGCCGACGACGCGCGCGACCTGGTCGATCAGGCTGCCGCGCTTGACGGCGGCCAGCACGCCGAGCGGCACGCCGATGACGGCGCCGATGATCGTGCCCAGCGTCGCCAGCTCGATGGTCGCCGGGAAGACGCGGCGGATGTCGGACATGACCGGATTGGTGGTCAGCACCGAAGTGCCGAAGTCGCCCCTCAGCGCTGCTTTGACATAGAGGTAGAACTGCTCGATCCAGGGCAGGTCGAGGCCCATTTCGCGGCGCGTACGCTCTACGACGGCCGTCGGCGCCCGGTCGCCGAGAACAGCCAGCACCGGATCGATCGGGATGACACGGCCGATGAAGAAGGTCACCGCGAGAAGACCGAGATAGGTCGTCACCGCGATGACCAGGAAGCGGCCAAGCGACGATAGAAAGGCGACGGCACGGGCGCTGCCGCGCCCTGCCGCCACCTGGTTTTCAGCTACGCTCACGCGGCGGATCCGCCGACGCTATTCCTTGGAGACCGCGCCGACGAAGTTGGTGTCGAAGCTCGGGCCGAGCGCGAAGCCCTTGAGGTTCTTGCGCAGGCCGGCCACTTCGAGCTGCTGGTGGATGATGACGAAGGGGCTGGTGTCGAGGATCTTTTTCTGCAGATCCTTGTACATGTCAGCGCGCTTGCCCGAATCCTTCTCCAGCAGCGCCGCTTCCGTTTCCTTGGTCAGTTCCGGAATGTCCCAGCTGTTGCGCCAGGCAAGCGTATGCGACTTGCCGGCATCCGAATTGTCGGGGTTCGAGGCAAAGGTCTGGGCATTGGAGTTCGGGTCGAAATAGTCCTGTCCCCAATTGCCGATATAGATGTCGTGATTGCGGGCGCGGTACTTGGTCAGGGTCTGCTTGCCGTCGCCAGGGATGATCTCCAGCTTGATGCCGGCCTGACCAAGCGTCTGCTGGATCGATTCCGCCATGCCGGTCGTCGGCTGCCCAGTGCGCACGTCCATGGTCACCTTGAAGCCGTCCGGCAGGCCGGCCTTGGCGAGCAGTTCCTTGGCCTTGGCGACGTCGAGCTTGAAGGGATTGTCGTCGATAGCGCCGAGGTCGCCCTTCGGCAGGAAGGATTGGTGAATCTCGCCGATGCCCTTGAGGATGGTCGAGCCCAGCGCATCGTAGTCGACCAGATATTTGAACGCCTGCCGCACCTCGGGCTTGGCAAGCGTCGGGTTCTTCTGGTTGAGGCTGATGTAATAGACCGTGCCCTTCGGCGCGCTGGTGGTGGTGAGGTCGGCGTTCTTGGCGATGGCGTCGAGGTCGTTCGGCTCGAGGTTGCGGGCGACGTCGATATCGCCCGCCTCCAGCGCCAGGCGCTGCGCCGAGCTTTCCTTCATGTTGCGGTAGATGACGCGGGCGAGCTTGGCCTTCTCGCCGTTGTAATTGTCGTTGCGCTCCATGACGACGGCCTCGTTGGCGCGCCACTCGCGCAGCTTGTAATGGCCGGAGCCGGCATAGCCGGTTTTCAGCCAGGCATTGCCGAAGTCGTTGTCCCATTTGTAGTCGGCGCTCGGCGTGACCGCCGCGACATGTTCCTTGACCAGCTTGGCGTCGACGACCGAGGCCACCGTGGCCGACAGGCAGTTGAGCACGAAGCTTGGCGCGTAGGCCTTGTCGACGACGAACTGGAAGGTGGTGTCGTCGACCGCCTTGGCCTTCTCGGTGACATTGTCGCCGGTGATGCCGAACTGGCCGATGATGAAAGCCGGGCTCTTGTCGAGCTTGATGGCGCGCTCGAAGGAATAGGCGACATCGGCCGCGGTGATCGGGTTGCCGGACGCGAACTTCATGCCGGGCTTGAGCTTGAAGGTGTAGGTCAGGCCGTCATCGGAAACGGTCCAGCTCTCGGCGAGGTCACCCTTGACCTTTGAGGTATCGCTGAGGTCGAGGCGGACCAGGAGATCGTAGGTGTTGCCGGTGACTTCGGCCGTCGACAGCTCGAACGCTTCGCCCGGATCCATCGTGATGATGTCGTCGATGGCGAAGCCCTCGACCAGCGTATCGGCGGGCGTGACAGCGAAGGCAGGCGTTGCGAGCAGCGCAGTCATTGCCACACCCGCAAGCAAGCTACGGACAGCAAACTTTTCCAGCATCATGGTGATCGTTCCCTGTTTTGTTGACCTGAGTTCCCGGCTCAGGCCTTCATTATTCTTCTCGAAGCCGGCAGCGGCTTGGACCACGTACCGTCGTGGTTTTTGTCCAGTTGGTCAACACCCATTCGACGGCGCTCGCCCGACAGCGTGCAGATACCATATCGGACCAGACGGGCCGCCATGAGTCGACCCATGCGCCGGCTAATTGACGCCGCCGATCCGGAAACATTTGCCAGGGGCCGCGCCTTGGGAAGCAGCCGCTATTTCAGCTGCGCAACCAGGCCCGCATCGGGAAAGCAGGTGGCGGGCTTGCCGTTCTTGGACTGCCAGATGCCGATCGAGCGGCGGGTCTTGAAGCCGGGCAGGCCGTCGGCACTGCCGACATCGTAGCCCTTGGCCTCAAGCGCATGCTGCAGGGCGGCGATATCGGAGCGATGGAGATCGCCGACCGCGCCCCAGGCGCCGGCAAAGGTGGCGTCGCCCTTGGCGATGCGGTCGGCGGCATGGCCGATGAACAGGCCGTAGAGATCGCTGTTGTTGTATTGCTTGATCACATAGAAGTTCGGCGTGACGACGAAGGCCGGACCGCTGCGCCCGGCCGGCATCAGCAGGAAACCCTCGGCCTTCAACTCGCTCGCCGCAAACGCCTTGCCGTCGACGCGCCTGATGCCCATCGCCACCCAGTCGGAGATCTTCTTGCCCTGGTCAGGCCCTTCGAGCGAGCAGGAGACATTTGCCGGAACCGTCACCTCGGTCCCCCAGCCGCGCCCCCTCACCCAGCCGTAATGGACGAGGTAATTGGCGATCGAGGCGAGCACGTCAGGCGTCGAATTCCAGATGTCGGGCCGGCCGTCGGCGTCGAAATCGACGGCATGCTTCAAGAAGGAGGTCGGCATGAATTGCGGCTGGCCGAGCGCGCCGGCCCAGGACGACTTCATCGCGTTGACCGGCGCCAACCCGCGCTCGACGATTTCGAGCGCCGCCAGCACCTCGGTGCGGAAGAAGTCTTTCTTGGTCGACAGGAAAGCGTCGGTGCCCAGCACCTCGAAGGCATCGTAAGGCATCTTGGCCGCGCCGAAGCCGGTCTCGCGGCCCCAGATCGCCAGCACGATCTCGCCTGGAACGCCGTAGCGCTTCTCGATCAGCCCGAGCGTGCGGGCGTTGGCGCTCTCGCGCATCCTGCCGCCGGTAGTGACGGCCCGAATGATCTTCTCGGCGAAATAGTTGGCCGGCGGACCGAACTCGGCCTGGTGCTGCTTCTGCGGCGTCGTCGGCTTTTCGCCGGGCAGGACGAGATCGGGCAGCTTGAGGTTCGGCTTCACACCGATGAAGGCGGCGTCGAAGGTTTTCTTCGAGATGCCCTTGGACTTGGCTTCGGGCCAGAGGTCGGTTTGCAGCCAGGCCTGGAACCGATCGTCGATGGGGGCGGCGCGGGAGGGAAGAGTGAAAAGGACACCGAGTAGTGCGAGCAGTAGAAATGCGAAGCTGGAAAAGCCGCGTTCCTTCGCGCCCCCCTCTGTCCTGCCGGACATCTCCCCCTCAAGGGGGGAGATCAGCTGTCGGTTCGGCTTTCGCCAATCACCAACATGGGAAAGAGGGCGCCGCCGGTGCAGTTTCCAATCTCCCCCCTTGAGGGGGAGATGTCCGGCAGGACAGAGGGGGGCGCGAAGGAATGCTGTCATCTCCAAGTCCCCCAAAATCCCCTCAAAACGCCGTCCTTGATCGTAGCGCCGCGGCCAGCGTGCCCTCGTCGAGATAATCCAGCTCGCCGCCGACCGGCACGCCATGCGCGAGCCGCGTCACCTTCACGTCGAAGCCCGACAATTGATCCGTCAAATAATGCGCGGTCGTCTGGCCCTCGACGGTGGCGTTGACCGCAAGGATGACTTCCTTCACCTCGCCGCCGGCGACACGGTCGACCAGCGAGCGGATGTTGAGCTGGTCCGGACCGATGCCGTCGAGCGGCGACAGCGTGCCGCCGAGCACGTGATAGCGCACGTTCATGGCCGCCGCGCGCTCCAGCGCCCAGAGGTCGGAGACGTCCTCGACGACGATCAGCGTACTGGCGTCGCGGCGCGGGTCGGTGCAGATCATGCATGGATCGGCGGTGTCGACATTGCCGCAGGTCGAGCAGATCCTGACCTTGTCGACCGCCTCGCCCATGGCGGCGGCCAAGGGCTCGAGCAGCTGCTCCTTCTTCTTGATGAGATGAAGCGCGGCGCGCCTGGCCGAGCGCGGCCCAAGCCCCGGCACCTTGGCCAGGAGCTGGATCAGGCGTTCGATTTCCGGACCGGCGATTCTCTTCGACATCGCCCTGATCTAGAGCAATTCCAGGAAAAGTGCGAAGCGGTTTTCCGTCCGGAATTGCGTGAAACGAAAAGATGGATCAGTTCGTCGTTTCGTGAAACGGCGGACTGATCCAGGATTTTTCAGGACAGCCAGCAACGGCACAGGGCCCGCCATGCTGCCATGGCGGGCCCTGTGCGGATGCAATCGGGTTCAGTTGGCTTCGAGCGGCCGGTCCTGGCTGACGATCATCGCGCCTATGGCGTCGGTGTTCTCAGGCGTCGACTGGAAGCCCATCGATGCTTCCTGCGGTGCGTTCGGCACCGAAGTGATATAGCGACCCTTGAGCGTGCCGCCGAAACGCGAGGCGTCCGGTTCGGCCATCGGCTCCTGCATCGCCACGACCATCTGCTTCTGCGCGAGACGACCGGACTTCGCGGATGGTGCAGGGATTGCAGGCGCCGCGGCAGCGGTCACATAGGTCTGTTCGGCGGAAGCGGTTTCGGTCCGCGCGGCGGCGGCCAAGGCGGCCTGCTTCGCCGGGTCCGGACGGACGATCGTCTTTACCACCGGTTCGGCGGAAGCAACCAGCACCGGGGCGTCGGCCGCGGGCTTCTGCCGACCGGACTTCTGCTGGTTGTCCACATTCATGGCGACCATCGGCTCGTCCGGCAGCGGCTGCCAGTTGCGGCCGCGCTTCTCATAGAAGGCGTTGCCGCCGGCGACCATCGTGTAATGCATGTTCTTGTAGGGGAAATGCAGGCCGGCGGTGTGGAAATACATCGTGTTCTTGAGCTTGGCCTTGCGCTCGCCCCGCAGCACCGCGTCGGCGGCTTCCTCGACATCGGGCAGCGCCCTGGAGTTCATCGGCCGCGTCATCACGCCGGGCGCAAACTGGCCCGGCTCGCCGACCACCTGACAGATGGTGCTGCCGTGCTGGCCGGAGCGAAGCCGGTTCATGACGACCGTGCCGACGGCGATCATGCCGTCGCGGCTCGACCGGTTGGACTCGAAGAACATCGCCCTTTGCAGGCATTCCTTGTCCTTCAGCGAGGGGCTGGAGGAACGCGTGAGGAAGCTTGGCGTGAGGGCGTCGGTCAGACCCGAGACCGACATGCCATGGGAAGAAGTGGTCTGGCTGCAACCGGCCAGGAGCAAGGGGGAAGTGACGATGCCGATAAGCAGCAGCGGCGTCTTCCATCGCGTCGCGATCACCAAAAAAGCCTCATGTCCAGATGCCAGCCCGCCCCGAGATGTGGCAAGAATGAGACTCTTTCGGGCAAAAAGATGGCTAGAGGGTTAGCAAAATCTGGACTTGGGTAAAACTTTATGAAAGCCGCGTAATGAGCCGTGAGCAACGCCGGCAAAATAGTTAACAACGCGCCGCGCGCCCAATTTCCGTTCATAATCAATTAACTGGGGGACGCCGCCTCAGAACGGCAATTTCATTCCGGGCGGAATCGGCAGACCCGCCGTCAACGCCTTGGTCTTTTCCTGCATCACCTGCTCGACCTTATTTTTGGCGTCATTGTGAGCGGCCAGGATGAGGTCCTCCAGGATCTCGGCTTCGTCCGCCTTGATCAACGACGGATCGATCTTCAGCGCTTTCATTTCGAACTTGCCGGTCAGCGTGATGCTGACCAGGCCGCCACCGGCCTGGCCGGTGGCCTCAAGCGTGGCGATCTCGTCTTGCATGGCCTGGAACTTGGCCTGCATTTCCTTCGCCTTGCCCATCAGGCCGAGAAGATCTTTCATCGGGGTGGTCCTCTAAGATTGTTTCAGATTTCGTCGTCGTCGGCCGCAGGCTCGACCGGCACTTCGGCCTCGGCCTCTTCCACATCCGGCACGTCCGGAATGCGCACGTCGATGATCTTGGCGCCGGGGAACCGGGCGAGAATGGCCGCGACAGTCGGGTCGCTCTTGGCATCGGAGAAGGCGTTCTCGCGCTTCGTCGTCTCCATCTCGGCCAATGTCTGGCCGCCCTCTTCCTTCGACAGCGACACCAGCCAGTTGCGGCCGGTCCAGGCGCGCAGCTTGGCGGTCAGGTCGTTGAGCAGCATCTTCGGCGCGTCGTCGGTCAAGGTGACATCGAGACGGCCGGGCTCGATGCGGACCGGTCGCACGCAGCGTTTCAGGAGCACCTTGAAGGCCATGTCGCGATTGGCGTCGGCAAGCGCGACGATATCGGCCAGCGATTTCACCGGAACGACGGGCGCCTCGGCAACGGGCTCCGGCGCCGGAACGAAGGCGGCGGGCGTGGGCTGCGTTTCGACCAGGCGCATCGTCTGGGCGCCGCCACCGGTGGAAGCCGGCATCCGCGTCTGCGCGACAGCGCTCGCGCCGCCGCCATTGCCGGAACTCGCCGGCGCTCCGTTGGCGCGCGGCGGCGCGCCGTTCTGCACCAGGGTCGCGCCCTCGAGCGATTTCAGCGCCTCGTCCAGCGTCGGCAGATCGGCGGCATGCGCGAGCCTGATCAACACCATCTCGCCGGCGCTGACCGGGCGGTTGGAGGACTGCACCTCGGGAATGCCCTTAAGCAGCATCTGCCAGGTCCGCGACAGCACGCGCACCGAAAGCGTGCCGGCGAATTCGGCGCCGCGCCGGCGCTCGTCCTCGGAAAGCGACGCATCGTCGGCGGCCGCCGGCACGAAGCGCAGGCGGGTGACGAGGTGGTTGAACTCGGCAAGATCGGTGAGCACCGCGGCCGGATCGGCGCCGGTGTCGTATTGCGCACGGAATTCGGCCAGGGCCGCGGCCACATCGCCTTTCATGACATGCTCGAACAGGTCGATGATGCGGGCGCGGTCGGCGAGGCCGAGCATGGCGCGCACGGCCTGCGCGCTCACCGTGCCGCTGCCATGGGCGATCGCCTGGTCGAGGATGGAAAGCGAATCGCGCGCCGAGCCTTCGGCGGCCCGCGCGATCATCGCCAAGGCCTCATCGTCGACGGCAATGCCTTCCTTGGCCGCGATCGAGGACAAATGGCCGACCAGCGCGCCGGCATCGATGCGCCTCAGGTCGAAGCGCTGGCAGCGCGACAGCACCGTGATCGGCACCTTGCGGATCTCGGTGGTGGCGAAGATGAACTTGACGTGCGGCGGCGGCTCTTCCAGCGTCTTCAACAGGCCGTTGAAGGCCTGCGTGGAGAGCATGTGCACTTCGTCGATGATGTAGACCTTGTAGCGGGCCGAGACCGGCGCGTAGCGGACGCGGTCGATGATGTCCCTGATGTCGTCGATGCCGGTATGGGAGGCGGCGTCCATCTCGATGACGTCGACATGGCGGCCCTCCATGATCGCCTGGCAGTGCTCGCCGGGGATCGAAAGGTCGACGGAGGGCTGATCGACGGTCGCCGTCTTGTAGTTGAGCGCCCGCGCCAGGATGCGCGCGGTCGTCGTCTTGCCGACACCGCGCACGCCGGTCAGCATCCAGGCCTGGGCGATGCGGCCGGTGGCGAATGCATTGGTCAGCGTGCGGACCATCGGCTCCTGGCCGATCAGCTCGGAGAAATTCGAAGGGCGGTATTTGCGCGCCAGGACGCGGTAAGCGCCGGCCTTACCTGTTCCCAGGCTTTCTGGCCCCAAATTTCCGGCTTCGCTCATTCGCCGTCAAAAGCTCCCAGGACCGCGACGGAAGGCGGCCGATTCCTGCGCATAGTCTCACCCGCACGGCTCGGGGCCGTCAATGTCGCGGGAGAAAGGCGAAGAGGCGGGAGGCTGGAACAATGACCCGTTCCGGGCTCGTTAGGGCTGCTTCCTTCCGGACCTGACCCGGTTGGCGAGTGGATCGTCCACCACCAACCTCCCGCGCTCCATATCGGCAATTCGGCGGCGAAATGCAAGGGCCGAGCCGAAACCTGCCGCCACATAGAAGGCGGAAAGTCCTTCAAATCGATAATGACGGCAATGAATCGCTTGCAGCCACCTTGCCGCCGCTCTAGCGTTCCGGGTTTGGAAAATGCTTACAACAAAAGCGAAGGAAACGCCCATGCTGCCTGGCCTCAAGGCCGGATTCACGCTGGACGCCCGGCTGGAGGCAGATAGCGAGCAGCTCATGTGGCTTGGCCTTTGCGAGCTCAGGCTGATGAACGACCGCCGCTGGCCATGGCTGGTGCTGGTGCCGCAACGGCCCGGCGTGGAGGAAATCCACGACATGACGCCGCTCGACCAGACGATGCTGACCTTCGAGACCAACATGGTGGCGCAGGCGCTGAAGCGGGTGACCGGCTGCACCAAGATCAATACCGGGGCTTTGGGCAATATCGTGCGCCAGTTGCATGTCCATGTCGTCGCCCGCTCCGAGGGCGATCCCGGCTGGCCGGGACCGGTCTGGGGGCACGGCATGCGCGAACCCTACCAGCGCTCCGATATCAGGCGGTTTGCCCAAACGATCAAGGCGGCGCTATAAGCTGACCAGTGTCAATTCCGCACCCGAGTTCCCATGAGCTTTCGCCTGTTCGACGCGCCCTTGCGCGAGCCCAGCCAATTCGTCGGTTTCGCCGGTAACCGGATCGACCGGCAGTCCGAGAACCGCGCTGACGACGCGGTCGGAAAAGCGCTGGCCGACCGCACCGCGCGGCTCATGCTGATGCATGCCGGCCGGCTCTACCTCAAACTCGACGATGGCAAATTCGACCCCTGGTTCAAGGCGGATGAAAGCCAGGCCTTCGAGGTTTCGCTCGACCACGGCGTGCTGCTCGGCTTTTCGGAGGAAGGCCCTGTGCTGGCGGTGCCTGCCGGCCTCGAGCCGGAAAAGCTGCCCGAGACGATCAAGGCGATCGACTATCGTTCCGTCTATATGCAAGGGCTGGTCGACGAGGCGGCCGCCGGCGCGCTGGCGCAAGGCGCCGCGCTGCTTGCCTGGCACGCCAGCCACGCCTTCTGCTCGAAATGCGGCAACCGCTCGGAAATGCGGGCCGGCGGCTACCGGCGCCATTGCCCTGCCTGCGGCACCGACCATTTCCCGCGCACCGACCCGGTGGCGATCATGCTGACGGTGACGGGCGAAAAATGCCTGCTCGGACGCGGCAGGCATTTCGCGCCGGGCATGTATTCGGCGCTTGCCGGCTTCATCGAACCGGGCGAGACGATCGAGGCGGCGGTACGGCGCGAGACGCTGGAAGAGGCGGGCATCCGGCTCGGTCGCGTCGTCTACCACGCCAGCCAGCCCTGGCCGTTCCCCTATTCGCTGATGATCGGCTGCTTCGGCGAGCCGCTCAACGAGGATATCCAGGCCGACCTCAACGAATTGGAGGACTGCCGCTGGTTTTTCCGCGACGAGGTGCGCACGATGCTGGACAGGCAGCACGCCGACGGCTTGATTACCCCGCCGAAGGGAGCGATCGCCCATCACCTCATCCGCGCCTGGGTCGACAGCGAATAGGAGCAGAAACATGATCCGCCACACCGTCGTGTTCACGCTGAAACATCCGCTGCAGTCGCTGGAGACGAAGCGCTTCCTGCACGACGCGAAGAAGATCCTGACCGGGATCAAGGGCGTCACGCATTTCGAGCAGTTGCGGCAGGTGAGCCCGAAGAACGACTACCAGTTCGGCTTCTCGATGGAGTTCGCCGACCAGGCGGCCTACACGCGCTACAACGAGCATCCCGACCACGTCGCCTTCGTGCGCGACCGCTGGGTGCCGGAGGTCGAGAAGTTCATGGAGATCGACTACGTGCCGCTCGGCTTCGGCTGAAATTGGGTTAAGCGCAAACGTCGGAGATTAGCGCGGGCCTCCATCAGGTCGTCATTCCAGGACGGAGCGAAGCGAAGACCCTGGAATCCATGCCGTTGCCTCAGCCGAAGGGCGCAGCGGAGCAGAATTCTGCGCCGTGGGCGGCGCTTCAACGTCACGGAATGGATCCTCGGGTCTGCGCGCGTCGCTTCGCTCCTTGCTTCGCCCGTGGATGACGAAGTGTGAGCGTCTCGGCTAAGTTCGCAGGTTTAGCCAGCCTAGTCCGCCACCTTCCACTGCTCGCGTGAGGCGCTTGCCGGATAGACGCCGAGGATGCGCATCTCGCGCGAGAAGAAGCGTAGCTCGTCCAGCGCCAGCTTGACCAGCGGATCGTCCGGATGACCCTCGATGTCGGCGTAGAACAGCGTCGCGGTGAAGGCGCCGAGCTGGTAGCTCTCAAGCTTGGTCATGTTGATGCCGTTGGTGGCGAAACCGCCCATGGCCTTGTAGAGCGCCGCAGGCACGTTGCGGACACGGAAGATGAAGGTCGTCATCATCTTGGCGTCCGGCGCCGGGCGCTCCACCCAAGCCTTGTTCTTGGTCAGCACGACGAACCGGGTGACGTTGCTATCGGTGTCCTCGACATTCTTCTCGATGATGTCGAGCCCATAGAGTTCCGCGGCCAGCGCCGGCGCCAACGAGGCCATGGTGCGGTCCCGGACCTCCGAGACCATCTTGGCCGAACCCGCCGTGTCGCCGGCGATCACTGGCTTCCAGCCGTTCTTGCGGATGTATTTGCGGCATTGGCCGAGCGCATGGATATGGCTGTGCACGGTCTTGATCTCTTCGCGCTTCACCCCCGGCAGCACCATCAGCTGGAAGTGGATCGGCAGGAAATACTCGCCGACGATGTGCAGCTTGGATTCCGGCAAGAGGTGATGGATGTCGGCGACGCGCCCGGCGATCGTGTTCTCGATCGGGATCATGGCGAGCTCGGCCTTGCCGGTCTCGACCGCGTTGAAGGCGTCCTCGAAGGTCGGGCAAGGCAACGGCTCCATCGACGGGAACATGTTGCGGCAGGCCGTGTCGGAATTGGCGCCTGGCTCGCCCTGGAAGGAGATTCTGTTGGTCTTAGCGGTCATGCCGATATCTCAGTTTGAAAGGAACTTTCTCGCCCGCTCCAGATCGTCGGGGGTGTCGACGCCAAGCGGCAGCGATCTGACGATCTCAGCGTCGATGCGCATGCCGGCTTCGAGCGCACGCAGCTGCTCCAGCCGCTCGCGACGCTCCAGCGGCGACGGCTTCAATGCGACGAAGCGTTCCAGCGCGGCACGGCGATAGGCGTAGAGGCCGATGTGATGGTAGAGCGGCCCCTCGCCCCAAGGCGCGGTGGCGCGGGTGAAATAGAGCGCTCTCAGCCTTGTCGCGGAAAGCGGCGAGCCGACGATCTTGACCACATTCTGCTTGGTCTTCTCCTCGTCGCGCACGATCTCGACGCCGAGCGTGGCGATATCGACCGATCTGTCCTCAAACGGCCGCAGCGACGCGCCGATGATCTCGGGATCGATGGTCGGCAGGTCGCCCTGGACGTTGACGATCGTTTCCACCTGCTTTTCGGGGTCGAGGGCCGTCAGCGCCTCGAAGATGCGGTCGGAACCCGATTCATGATCCGCGCGGGTCATGACCGCCTCGAAACCGTGCGCCCGCACGGTTTGCGCGACCGCTTCGGTGTCGGTTGCCACCACGACACGGCCAAGCCTGGCCTCGGCGGCACGGCGGGCGACATGGACGATCATCGGCGCGCCCGCAATATCGGCCAGCGGCTTGCCCGGCAGGCGCGTCGAGGCCATGCGGGCGGGGATCAGGATCAAGGTTGACATCGGATTTCTGGGCAGTCGAAAAACGCGGATGGAAAAGTGGCAAAAGGTCTCACTGGAAGCGCCCTTATAGGTGTTGCAACGCCAGAGCAAAAGACCTAGTTTCCGCCCGATTTGACTGGCCTTTCGAGGCAGTTCGCGATACCGACGGACGGAGTGGACGGGACGGTCCGCCGGAAAAGGGAGCAAGGGGCGTATGGATTCCAACGAAGTCAACAAGCTGCTCGGCGGATTTCTGGGAACCTGCTTCATCGTCTTTTCGATAGGTCTCGTCTCGGACGCGTTGTTCGCCTCGCCGGCGCCGGAAAAGCCCGGCTTCGCCATCGAGGCCCAGGAGCCGACCGAAGGCGGCGCCGCCGCGCCTGCGGCGGAAGCCAAGCCGATCGCCGACCTGCTCGCCGGCGCCAGCGCCGATGCCGGTGCCGCCATCTTCAAGAAGTGCCAGGCCTGCCATTCCGGCGAGAAGGGCGGACCGAACAAGGTCGGCCCGGATTTGTGGGACATCGTCGACCGTCCGGTTGCCGAGCATGAGGGCTTCGCCTATTCGGCCGGCATGAAGGACTTCTCCAAGGGCGGCCAGGAGCACTGGACCTACGAAAACCTCAACCACTTCATCACCTCGCCGAAGAAGTTCGTGAAAGGCACGGCGATGGGCTTCGCCGGCCTGCCGAAGGATGAAGACCGCGCCAACGTGATCGCCTATCTGCGCACGCTGTCGGACAATCCGAAGCCGCTGCCGCAGCCGGGCGCTGCCGCCGACGCCTCGGCAAAGCCGGCGGACGCTACCAAGCCGGCTGCGGGTGCTGCCCCGGCCAAGCCCGCCGAAGGCGCTGCGCCGTCCAAGCCTGCGGCCCCCGCTCAATAAACAATTTGTCATAGAGACTTCCTTGGAAAAGCCGGGTTCGTCCCGGCTTTTCTGTTAGGAAATATGCATGGACGGCGACAAAGGCCGTGCTTGCGGTTCCCACCGGCGTCAAATGATCTAGATTGCGGGTGGGCAGAGCAATTCCAGGAAAAATGGGAACCGGTTTTCCGTCTGGAATTGCGCCGAGACAAGGCAATAGAGCGGCCGTCGTTTCCGTGAAACGATGGGCGCTCTGGGGCTCACGACGAGGAGAACGCATGAAGGTTGGCCGCTTCCGCACGCTTTTCGCATCGGCGCTGGCGCTCGCCTTCGCCGCCAGCCTGCAGGCCAGCTTCGCCGATGAGTGGCGCACGACGTCGTCGCTGATCGGACCTTCCAAATACGGCGAGAATTTCCAGCACTACGACTACGTCAATCCGGATGCTCCGAAGGGCGGCACCTACAATTCCGTCGTTACCGGCACTTTCGACAGCTTCAACCCCTATATCGTGCAGGGGTCGCCGGCCGCGGGGCTGGTCGGGTTCGGTGGCGGTTTGCTCTACGACACGCTGATGGACCAGGCGACCGACGAAGGCAGCGTCAGCCACCCGCTGGTTGCCGATGCCTACAAATACCCTTCCGACTACTCGTCCGCCACCTACCGGCTCGATCCACGGGCAAAATGGCATGACGGCCAGCCGATCACCGTCGACGACGTGATTTGGTCCTTCCAGGTGCTCAAGGCCAACAGCCCGCAGTACAGCCGCTATTTCGAGAACGTCACCGACGCTGTGGCGATCTCCGATCGCGAGGTCGAATTCCATTTCAACCAGAAGGGCAACCGCGAGCTGCCCAAGATCCTCGGCGATCTCGTCGTTTTGCCGAAGCACTGGTGGGAAGGCACGGACGCCAGCGGCAAGAAGCGCGACATCACCAGGCCGACGCTGGAGCCGCCGCTGGGGTCTGCCGCCTATAAGATCGCCAGCTTCAAGCCGGGCTCGGAGATCGTCTGGCAGCGCGTGCCGGACTATTGGGGCGCCAAGCTGCCGGTGAAGGTCGGCCGCGAGAATTTCGACACCCAGCGCTTCACCTACATACTGGACGACAACGCCGCCTGGCAGGCCTTCACCAAGGGCGGGCTGGACGACATCAAGCCGGAAAACAGCTCCAGGCGCTGGGCGACGGCCTATAATTTTCCCGCCATCAGCGCCGGCGACGTGATCAAAAAGGAATTCAAGACCACCTCGCCTGAGCCGATGCAGGCTTTCATGCTCAACCAGCGCCGGCCGCTGTTCCAGGATCGCCGGGTGCGCGAGGCGCTGAACTATCCCTACGATTTCGAAACGATGAACCGCACGTTGTTCTTCGGCTTCAACACCCGCACCCAGAGCTATTTCCAGGGCACCGAGCTGGCTTCGAGCGGCTTGCCACAAGGCAAGGAACTCGAAATCCTGGAGAAATACCGCGACAAGCTGCCGCCTGAACTGTTCACCCAGGAATTCAAGCTGCCGATCTACGACTCGCCGCAGGCGGAACGGAAATACCTGAAGCAGGCGGTGGACCTCTTCGCCCAGGCGGGCTGGGTGATCAAGGGCGGCAAGATGGTGAACGCCAAGACCGGCGCGCCGTTCAAATTCGAGATCATCGGCACGTCCGACACGGACCAGATCCTCTCGGGCACCTATGTCGCCAACCTGCGCAAGATCGGCGTCGATGCGACGCTGCGCATCATCGATCCCACCCAGTACGTCAACCGGGTCAACAATTTCGACTACGACGTCATCACCAATCTGCTGCAGCAGTCAGAATCGCCAGGCAACGAACAGCGCGATTTCTGGAGCTCGAAGGCCGCCGACGCGCCCGGATCGCGCAACTATGCCGGCATCAAGAACCCGGTTGTCGACGCATTGGTCGACCGCATCATCTTCGCCACCGATCGCGACGACCTCGTCGCGGCCACCCATGCGCTCGATCGGGTGCTGTTGTGGAACTACTATGTGGTCCCGCAATTCCATCGGGCGGTGGTGTGGCTCGCCTATTGGAACAAATTCGGCATGCCGGAGAAGCAACCCACCTATCGCGGCGCCGATATCGATTCCTGGTGGATCGACCCAGAGAAGGAAAAGGCATTGGCCGCCAAATACAAAGGCCTCAATTGATGGGGCGGCAGGCTTTGCTTCCCCGTCGCGACTTCCTGGCGCTCGGCGTCGCGGCAACAGCTGCGGCCTTGCTGTCTGGCCGCGCCTTTGCCGAGACACCGACCGGCGTCAAGCTGCATGGCCTGTCGGCCTTCGGCGACCTGAAATACAAGCCCGACTTCACGCATTTCGACTATGTCAATGTCGACGCGCCGCAAGGCGGCACCTTCAACTTCTCGCCGCCGAACTGGGGCGCCAACCAGAGCCCGCAAACCTTCAACACGCTGAATTCCTTCGTCCCCAAGGGCGATTCTCCGCAACGCATGGAGATGTGTTTCGATACGCTGATGGTGCGGGCGCTCGACGAGCCTGACGCGGTTTACGGGCTGATCGCCGACAACGTGACGATTTCGGACGACCGCAACAGCTTCACATTCTCGCTGCGCCCGCAGGCACGCTTCCATGACGGCACGCAACTCACCGCCGACGATGTCGCCTTCACCTTCAAGCTGCTGAAAGACAAAGGGCATCCGGATTACGCGCTGTCGCTGACGCATCTGGAAGATGTCGTGGCGAAGGACGCTCACACCGTCGAGCTCAAATTCTCCGGCAAGCAGTCGGCCCGCACCATCCTGAACGTGGTCGGATTCCCTATCCTGTCGAAGGCCTTCTTTACGGCCAATCCGTTCGATTCCTCGCAGCTCAATCCGCCGCTCGGCTGTGGCGCCTACAAGGTCGGACGCTGGTCGGCGGGTGCCTGGATCGAATATGAGCGCGTAACCGACTATTGGGGCAACGACCTGCCGGTCAATCGCGGCCAGAACAATTTCGGGCGCATCCGCGTCGAATTCTACCAGGATCGCACGGCTGGGTTCGAGGCCTTCAAGAAGGGCGAGATCCTCTATCGCGAGGAATTCACCTCGCGTGTCTGGGCGACGGCCTACGACTTTCCAGCCTTCACCGCCGGCAAGGTGATCAAACACGAGTTCCCGTCCGAAACAACGCCTTCCATGCAAGCCACCGCGGTCAACCAGCGGCGTGAGCAATTCAAGGACCCGCGCGTGCGGCAGGCGATCGCGCTCTGCTTCGATTTCGAATGGACGCGGCGCAACTTCTTCTATGGTTCCTATGAGCGCTCGCAATCCTGCTTCGAAAAGTCCGACTTCCGGGCCGCCGGCGCGCCAACGCCGCAGGAGCTGGCGCTGCTGGAACCGCTGCGCGCCCAGCTGCCGCCTGAGACGTTCGGCGAGGCGGTGACGCAACCGCCATCGGACGCGTCCGGGCGAGACCGCAAGCAACTGAGCGCGGCGCTGAAGCTGCTTGCCGAGGCCGGCTGGAAACGCTCCGGCGATTTCGTGGTCAATGACAAGGGCGGGCGGCTGTCCGCCGAATTCCTGGTCGACGACGAGACCTTCGTGCAGGTCTATTCGCCCTGGGTCGCCAATATGAAGGCAATCGGCATCGATGCTTCGATCCGGCTGGTCGATTCAGCTCAGTACCAGCTCAGGCAATCGACGTTCGATTTCGACCTGCTCTCGGCCGCCTTCAATTTCAGCGCCACGCCGACCCGCGACGATCTGGAAATTTTCTTCCACTCGCGTAGCGCCAGCGTATCGGGCTCGCGCAACCTGTCAGGCATTGCAAGCCCGGCGATCGATGCGCTGATCGATGCCGTCGGCGCCGCCAAGGACCGTGAAAGCCTGACCACCGCCATGCGCGCGTTGGACCGGGCCTTGCGCGCGCGGCGCGATTGGATTCCAAGTTGGTATCTGGCGAATCACCGAAGCGCCTATTGGGATATGTTCGGCTTCCCCGAGCAGAAACCCGATTTCGGCTTTCCGGTCGAGGCGCTGTGGTGGGTCGACAAGGGCAAGGCGGCAAAGATTGGCAAAGCCTGACATGAACGTTCGCGCGAGGTCGGACGCCTGATGGGCGCCTATATTCTGCGCCGCATTCTTCTCATGATCCCGACGCTGTTCGGCATCATGGCGATCTCCTTCGCGGTCATTCAATTCGCGCCGGGCGGTCCGGTCGAGCAGGTGATCGCCCGGCTGACCAACCAGGGCGGCAACGATCGCCTGGGCAGCGGTGGCGGCGACGCCGGCGGTAGCGGCAATTTCGACGTTGCCGGCGACGTCAGCTCGAAATATCGCGGCGCGCAGGGACTCGATCCAGAATTCATCAAGAAGCTGGAAAAGCAGTTCGGCTTCGACAAGCCGCCGCTCGAACGCTTCGGCATGATGCTGTGGAACTATAGCCGCTTCGATTTCGGCGACAGCTATTTCCGCGACATCTCGGTGCTGAACCTGATCCTGGAGAAGATGCCCGTCTCGATCTCGATCGGGCTGTGGATCACGCTTCTGTCCTACCTGATCTCGATCCCGCTCGGTATCCGCAAGGCGGTGAAGGACGGCTCGACCTTCGACGTGTGGACCAGTGGCGTCGTCATCGTCGGCTATGCCATTCCCGGCTTCCTGTTCGGCATCATGCTCATGGTGCTGTTTGCCGGCGGTTCGTTCTGGGACTGGTTTCCGCTGCGCGGCATCGTTTCGGACAATTGGGACCAGCTCTCCTGGCCGGGCAAGATCGCCGACTATTTTTGGCACATGACGCTGCCATTGACGGCGCTCGTGCTGTCGGCTTTCGCGACGACCACCCTGCTCACCAAGAACTCCTTCCTCGAGGAAATCCGCAAGCAATATGTGGTCACGGCGCGCGCCAAGGGCCTGTCGGAGCACAAGGTGCTCTACGGCCACGTCTTCCGAAACGCCATGCTGATTGTCATCGCCGGCTTTCCCGGCGCCTTCATCTCGGCCTTCTTCACCGGCTCGCTGCTGATCGAGAACATCTTCTCGCTCGACGGCCTCGGCCTGCTCGGCTTCAAGTCGGTGATCGACCGCGACTATCCGGTGGTGTTCGCCACCCTCTACATCTTCTCGCTGCTCGGCCTGTTCGTCGGCCTTCTGTCCGACCTGATCTACACCTGGGTCGATCCGCGTATCGACTTCGAGCGGAGAGACATCTGATGGCCGAGGCCGCGATCGAAAGCGCGCCGGCGCGGCCTCGCAGGCCATGGCTGTCGCCGCTCAACCAGAGGCGATTGCAGAATTTCAAGGCCAACCGTCGCGGCTACTGGTCGCTCTGGATTTTCCTGCTGCTGTTCGTACTGTCGCTGTTTTCCGAGCTGATCGCCAACGACAAGCCGATCATCGCCTCCTACAAGGGCGAGATCCTGTTTCCGGTCCTGGTCGCCTATCCGGAGGAGAAGTTCGGCGGTTTCTATGCCGTCACCGACTATCGCGATCCGGTGATCCAGGACGAGATCAATTCCAATGGCTGGATGATCTGGCCGCCGGTCCGCTACTCCTATCAGACGGTCAACAACGCCATTCCGGAACCGGCGCCGGCAAAACCGTCCTGGCTTTACGACAAGAACAAGCGTTGCGGCCAATACCCAAAGGGAGCGGCCGACGAGAACTGCGTCGTCGGCAACTGGAACTGGCTGGGCACGGACGACCAGGCCCGCGACGTGCTGGCACGCGTGATTTACGGCTTCCGCATCTCGGTGCTGTTCGGCCTGATCCTGACGCTCGGCTCGTCGTTGATCGGCGTCGCGGCCGGCGCGGTGCAGGGCTATTTCGGCGGTTGGACCGACCTTCTCTTCCAGCGCTTCATCGAGATCTGGTCGGCGATCCCGGTGCTGTACCTTTTGCTGATCGTCTCGGCCATCCTGCCGCCGGGCTTCTTCATCCTGCTCGGCTTGATGCTGCTGTTCTCGTGGGTGGCGCTGGTCGGCGTGGTGCGGGCCGAATTCCTGCGCGCGCGCAACTTCGAATATGTCAACGCGGCGCGCGCGCTGGGCGTGCCGAACCTCACCATCATGTTCCGGCACCTGTTGCCCAACGCCATGGTGGCGACGCTAACCTTCCTGCCCTTCCTGCTCTCCGGCTCGATCTCGACGCTGACCTCGCTCGACTATCTAGGCTTCGGCCTGCCGCCAGGCTCGGCCTCGCTCGGCGAATTGCTGAAACAGGCGCAGCGCAACCTCAACGCCCCCTGGCTCGGCATTTCCGGCTTCATCGTCATCTCGGTGATGCTGTCCCTGCTGGTCTTTATCGGCGAGGCGACACGCGACGCCTTCGATCCGCGCAAGACGTTCAAATGAGCCAAGCCCTGCTGTCCGTCCAAGATCTGAGCGTCGCCTTCGCGCAGGGCGGCAAGCAATCGATCGCCGTCGACCATATCTCATTCGACATCGCCAAGGGCGAGACGGTGGCCCTGGTCGGCGAATCGGGCTCGGGCAAATCGGTATCGGCGCTGTCGGTGCTGAAGCTTCTGCCCTATCCCGCCGCCAGCCATCCGTCGGGCAGGATCCTGTTCAGCGGCGCCGACCTGCTCGCCATGAACGAGAAGGCCCTGCGCGGCGTGCGCGGCAACAAGATCACCATGATCTTCCAGGAGCCGATGACCTCGCTCAACCCGCTGCACACGATCGAGCAGCAGATCGTCGAGGTGCTGCAGCTGCATCAAGGCATGCGCGATGCTCCGGCCCGCGCGCGCACGCTGGAGCTGCTCAACGAGGTCGGCATCCGCGATCCGCAAAAGCGCCTCGACGCCTATCCGCACCAGCTCTCCGGCGGCCAGCGCCAGCGTGTCATGATCGCCATGGCACTGGCCAACGAGCCGGAACTGCTGATCGCCGACGAGCCGACGACGGCGCTCGACGTCACCGTGCAGGCGCAGATCCTGGAACTGCTGGCGAAGCTCAAAACCCGCAAGGGCATGTCGCTGTTGTTCATCACGCATGATCTCGGCATCGTGCGCCGGATCGCCGACCGCGTCTGCGTCATGACCAAGGGCAAGATCGTCGAGAGCGGTCCGACCAGGGAAATCTTCGCCAATCCGCAGCATGACTATACAAAGCATCTGCTGGCGGCCGAGCCGAAGGGCAAGCCGCCCACGGCCGACCCGGGCGCCAAATCCGTCATGACGGGCAAGGACATCAAGGTCTGGTTCCCAATCAAGAAGGGTTTCTTCCGCAAGACTGTCGACCATGTGAAGGCGGTCGACGGCATCGACGTCACCGTGCGCGCCGGCCAGACGCTCGGCGTCGTCGGCGAATCCGGCTCGGGCAAGACGACGCTCGGGCTGGCGCTCGCCCGGATGATCTCCTCGACCGGCACGATCAATTTCAACGGGCGCGACATCAACCAGCTGTCCTTCAGCGCCATGCGGCCGCTGAGAAGCGAATTGCAGATCGTCTTCCAGGATCCGTTCGGATCGCTCAGCCCGCGCCTCTCGGTCTCGGAGATCATCGAGGAAGGGCTGAAGATCCACGCGCCGAAACTCTCCGCCGACCAGCGCGACGACAAGGTCGTGGAGGTGCTGAAGGAGGTCGGCCTCGATCCGGAAACCCGTCACCGCTACCCGCATGAGTTTTCCGGGGGCCAGCGCCAGCGTGTCGCCATCGCCCGCGCCATGGTGCTCAACCCGCGCTTCGTCATGCTCGACGAGCCGACCTCGGCGCTCGACATGAGCGTGCAGGCGCAGGTGGTCGACCTCTTGCGCGGCCTTCAGGCCAAGCACAATCTCGCTTATCTCTTCATCAGCCACGACCTCAAGGTCGTCCGTGCCCTTGCAAACGACGTCATCGTCATGCGCAATGGCCAGATCGTCGAGGCGGGACCTTCCGCGCAGATTTTCAGCAGCCCGCAAACCGACTATACGCGGGCGCTGATGGCGGCGGCCTTCAAGATCGAGACGGCGCCGACCGGCGTGGTCAGCGAGTAGGCTTGGCTGGAGATACAGGGAAGAAAAATCCGAAAATGGAAAAAGGCAAAATCCTGCTTGCCGTCACGGCGTTTCATCCGCAGCGCTGGCACCAGCTGCTGGCGGCCGAACGTGAGGTGGTGCTGGAGCCGGCCGGCGCCAGCGACCCCTCGATCGCCTACGCGGTGGTGTGGAAGCACAAGCCGAACCTGCTCTCCGGATTGCCCAACCTGCGCGCCATCTTCTCGGTCGGCGCAGGTGTCGATCACATCTTTGCCGACCCCGGCCTGCCCGATGTGCCGATCGTCAGGGTCGTCGCCGATAATCTCACCCAGTACATGACCGAATATGTCGTCTGGCGGGTGCTCGATCACCATCGGCACGGCATGCTCTATCGGGCACAGCAGCCGAAGAAGACCTGGCATGAGCCGCTGCAGCGGCCGGCCGGCGACATCTCCGTCGGTATCATGGGCCTCGGTCACCTCGGCCGCGCCGCGGCGTCGGCGCTGCTTTCGCTCGGCTTCGCCGTCAATGGCTGGTCGCGCAGCGACAAGGCCATGAAGGGTGTTTCGACCTATGCCGGCGAGGCGGGGCTGATCCCGTTCCTCAACGCCACCGATATACTGGTGGTGCTGTTGCCGCTCACGCCGCAAACCCAAGGCATTGTCAATTACGGGCTGCTCAAGGAACTGCGCCGGCGCAACGGCCTTGGCGGCGCGGTGTTGATCAATGCCGGGCGTGGCCGCCTGCAGAAGGACGCCGACATCGTGCGCGCGCTGGACGACGGCACGCTGAAGGAAGCGAGCCTCGACGTGTTCGAAGTCGAGCCGCTGCCGAAGACCAGCCCGTTATGGAGCCATCCGAAAGTGTTCGTCACGCCGCACGCGGCGGCGACCTCGGACCCGGCCCATCTGGTGCCGATCATGCTTCGGCAGATGGACGCATTCGAGCGCGGCGAAAAGCTCGAGAACCTGGTCGACCGCGAAGCGGGATATTAGCCGGGAGTCAAACCCCAGTCGCGAAAACACTGCTTGATCGCCCGCAGCGAAGACAGCCGCAGCTTCGGCAGCGCAAGCTCTTCGAACATCGCCCGGTATTTCTTGCGGTTTTTCGGCGTGGTGACGGCGATGTGGTGGATCATGTCCCATTTGACGCTGTCGCGCCTGCCTTCCAGGGCGCCTAGCCTGTCCTTCTCGAACAGCGTTCGCCTAAAATAGCGCAGAAGGCTCGACGCCGTGGAGATATCCAGCAGGATCAAGCCTGTTGCCCGCTGAAGGCGCTGCGGCATGCACACCGAGTAGTTGCCGTCCATCACCCAGCGCTCGCCAGCTATCGCGGAATCGTGCAGGGCGATGAATTCGTCCCTCGGGCGCTGCTCCCAATCCGTGTTGGGCAGATGGAAGAGCAGATCGAGGTGAACGGCTTGCAAGCCGCGCTTGCGCGCGATCGCGTCGGCAAGGGTAGACTTGCCGCTGTTGGACGGTCCCAGGATAACGATGCGGTCGCCGAGGTCCGAGAGGTTCATCGGTTGGACTTTCATGCGCAGTCAAACGCTCGGCGATCCGGCCGGGCGTTAAAATATCGAATGTCGGCTTCTCAGGAAGGCTTCGAGCCGGGCAGCCCGAACGTCTCCTTCTTCTTCGGCTTGCCGCAGTCGCGGCGGTCGATCGAGCGGCTCATGGCGTCGATCTCGCCGCTCGCCTTGTTGCTGGCGCGCTGCGCCTTGGAGCGCGTGTCCGGCATAAAAGGGCCGAAGCCCATCGCCGGGTTGGAGAAACCCGGCTTGGCGGTGACAGGCAGATTGTTCTGCTGCGCCAACTGATTGCGCTGCGCCAGCAATTGGTCGCAAGGCACATCGTCATACTGCAACGAGGACTGGACATCCTCGTCCTGACGCTCGGCCATCGACGTGCCGCCGACGCAGCCGGCAACCGTCAGGCAGGATGCCAACGCAACCATGGTCCAGCGCATGGATATCTCCTTGCGACGTTCGCCCCCCTGTAACCCGACATGCGATTCGGGCTTTTTCGGGGGCAGAGAATTAATACAACGTCGGCGGGACAGCACCCCCCTCTGTCCTGCCGGACATCTCCCCCTCAAGGGGGGAGATTGGCAGTTTCGGCCTGCCGCTCTTCCTGCAGCGTTGGCGATTGGCGAAAGCCGCCGCGACATCCGATCTCCCCCCTTGCGGGGGAGATGGCCGGCAGGCCAGAGGGGGGTGGGAAGGATCGCGGCGTTGGCGATCCTTTACACCGGATGTCCTTTCCCGGCCACGATGGCAAGACCCTCGACCGGATCGCGCCGGTCGTGCCGGATGACCATGCTTTCCAGCGACAGGACCGCAAGCCCGTTGGCGCAAAGCACGCGCCGCGCATAGGCCTCGGAATGGGCATAGCGCCGTGACGGCAAAAGGGCGAAATCACCGCCGCCGGCAAGCGTCTCGAGCGAAAAGGCGAATATGCCATCCTCGGCAAGCACGGTCGCAACCGCGCCGACGATGCGTTCGAGGGCGCCCAGATAGATGAATACGTCGGCAGCGACCACGAGGTCGGCTCTGTCGCCGGTGTGGGAGAAATGCTGAAGGTCGGCCTTGGCCAGCAGGTCGTAGATGCCCTTGGCTTTCGCCTTCCTCAGCATGCCGGCCGAGATGTCGTAGCCTTCCAACCGGTCGACGAAAGGGCGCAGCCTTTCGCCCATCAGGCCGGTGCCGCAGCCGAGATCAAGCGCCAGCCGGAACCGGCCGGGCCTTGCCGTGCCGATGGAGCGACCGAGAAAGTCCGGCAGCCCGTAGCCGAGCTTCTTGACGAGCGAGTCCTCGAAGCTGTCGGCATAGTGATCGAACAAGGTCTCGACAAAGGCGCTTGGCGGCGCCGCCGCGGCTGGCGCCTTGCCGATCAGTTGAAGCTTGAGCGCGGCGCCCAGGCGATCCGCGGGCTCGAGCTTCAGGGCCATGGCCCAAGCTTGCGCGGCCTGGTCGAGCAGGCCAGCCACTTCCTGCATCTCGCCGAGGCGAAACCAGCCCGCGGCCCAGCGCGGCGCCAGTTCCAGCGCGCCGAGCAGAAGCTCCGCCGCCTGCGCGGGCTCGCCCGAGGCGAGCAGCGTCTCGGCGAAATCGGCGCGACGGTCGGCATTCAGATCGCCCGACGAGGCCTGGAGCGGTTTCATCTCTTGAAGGATCCCACCGGCGAGGCGGGCCGGCGAAGGGTTCCATAGCATGATCCCGAAAAGTGGGAACCGGTTTTCGGAGAGAGATCATGCTCCAACAAAGAGTTGGATCGTGATGGCGTTTCAACGAAACGCCATCGCGATCCAAGATGAGTCAGCAGTCTCTTGCAACAGGCTTCCCGCGCGGAATTTAGCCACTATCTTGGAGCGATGCGCGCCAGCGAACTGCTCAAATCCCGACCGGAAGGCCTCTATTGCCCGCCCGGCGATTTCTTCGTCGACCCGGTGCGGCCCGTCGAGCGAGCGCTGATCACGCACGGCCATTCCGACCATGCGCGATCCGGCCACCAGTCGGTGCTGGCCACGCAAGAGACGCTCGACATCATGGGGCTGCGCTATGGCGAGGATTTCGCCGGAACGACGCAGGCAGCAGTGTTTGGCAAAACACTCGACATCAATGGCGTCGCCGTCACCTTCCATCCGGCCGGGCACGTGCTGGGCTCGGCGCAGATCTGCGTCGAGCACCGGGGCATGCGTATCGTCGCCTCCGGCGACTACAAGCGGCAAAAGGATGCCACCTGCCTGCCGTTCGAACCTATCCGGTGCGATGTCTTCATCACCGAGGCGACTTTCGGCCTGCCTGTGTTCCGTCATCCGCCGGACCATGAGGAGATCGCCCGCGTGCTCAAATCGGCGGCGCAATTTCCCGAGCGCTCGCATCTGATCGGCGCCTATGCGCTCGGCAAGGCGCAGCGCGTGATGCGGCTGTTGCGCGACGCCGGCTACGACAGGCCGATCTATATCCATGGCGCGCTGGCCAAGCTCAGCGAATATTATCAGGGCCAGGGCATCGATCTCGGCAAGCTCGAGCCGGCGACGGTCGAGAGCGGCAGCAAGGCCGATTTCGCCGGCGCCATCGTCGTCGGCCCGCCGTCGGCCTTCGCCGACCGCTGGGCGCGGCGTTTTCCGGACCCGATCTCGTGCTTCGCCTCGGGATGGATGCGCATCCGCCAGCGCGCCAAGCAAGGCGGCGTCGAGCTGCCGCTGATCATTTCCGACCACGCCGATTGGGACGAGCTGATCATCACGATCAAGGAAACCGGCGCGGAGGAAATCTGGGTGACGCATGGCCGCGAGGAAGCGCTGGTGCGCTGGTGCGAACTGGAAGGCATCGCGGCAAGGCCGCTGCATCTCGTGGGGTATGAGGACGAGGGCGACTGATGGCGATTCTTGACGCGGGAATTGGCAACGCCGCGATCCTTCACGCCCCCCTCTGGCCTACCGGCCATCTCCCCCGCAAGGGGGGAGATCGGATGTCGCGACGGCTTTCGCCAACCATCGACCTTGCAGGATGGGCGGCAAGGCCGAAACTGCTAATCTCTCCCCTTGCGGGGGAGATGTCCGGCAGGACAGAGGGGGGTGCCTCGCGCCGGCTTTCGCTATTGGCTTGGCACACCCTTTCATGAACCGCTTCGCCGAACTCCTCGACCGCCTGGTGCTGACGCCATCGCGCAACGGCAAGCTGACGCTGCTGACCGACTACTTCCGCAGCGTCGAGGACCCCGATCGCGGGCTGGCGCTGGCGGCCATCACCGGCGATCTCAACATCGCGGCGGTCAAGCCCGCGATGCTGCGCGCGCTGGTGGTCGAGCGCATGGACCCGGTGCTGTTCGGCTATTCCTATGACTATGTCGGCGACCTCGCCGAGACGGTGTCGCTGGTCTGGCCGCAACCGCAAGGACATATCCCCAATCATGCGCCGACGCTGGCCGAGGTGGTCGGCAGGCTGCAGGCAGCAAGCCGCTCCGACGGACCGAAAGTGCTGGCGCGGCTGCTCGACGACGCCAGCATCTCGGCGCGCTTCGCCATCATCAAGCTGGTGACCGGCGGCTTGCGCATCGGCGTGTCGGCCAGGCTCGCCAAGCAGGCGCTGGCCGACCTCGGCAAGGTCGATGTCGCCGAGATCGAAGAGCTGTGGCACGGGCTGGCGCCGCCTTACACCGAGCTGTTCGGCTGGCTGGAAGGCCGGGCGGAAAAGCCGAGGAGTGCCGCGCTTGCGCTGTTCCGGCCGGTGATGCTTTCCAATGCCGTAGACGACGGCGATCTCGCAAAGCTCGACCCGGCAGACTACGCGGCGGAATGGAAGTGGGACGGTATCCGCGTGCAGGCGGTGTGCGAAGGCGGCGTCCGCCGGCTCTATTCGCGCACTGGCGACGACGTGTCCGGCGCCTTCCCGGACGTTGCCGCGGCGATGAATTTCGAAGCGGCGCTCGACGGTGAGCTGCTGGTCGGCGACCCGCGCGAGGCGACGGGTACGTTTTCGGACCTGCAGCAGCGGCTGAACCGCAAGAGCGTCTCGCCGAAGATCCAGCAACAATATCCGGCCTTCATGCGGTGCTACGACGCGCTGCAGATCGACGGCGAGGATTTGCGCGCGCTGCCCTTCGCCGAGCGCCGCAAGCGCCTCGAGGCCTTCGTCGGGACGCTCGATCCCCGCCGCTTCGACCTGTCGCCCCTTGTCGCGTTCGCCGATTGGGAAACGCTTGAGAAGCTTCGCCAGGCGCCGCCGCACCCGATCATCGAGGGGGTGATGCTGAAGCGCTGGGATTCACCCTATCTCGCCGGCCGGCCGAAAGGGCCCTGGTTCAAATGGAAGCGCGATCCGCACACCATCGACGCGGTGCTGATGTATGCGCAGCGCGGCCACGGCAAGCGCTCCAGCTTCTATTCCGACTACACGTTCGGCGTCTGGTCCGGCCCCGAGGGCTCGGAAGAGCTGGTGCCGGTCGGCAAGGCCTATTTCGGCTTCACCGACGAGGAGCTGAGAGAGATCGACAAATATGTGCGCGACAACACGATCGAGCGTTTCGGACCGGTACGCTCAGTGCGCGCCGACCACCGGAACGGCCTGGTGCTGGAGGTGGCATTCGAAGGCCTCAACCGCTCGACCCGGCATAAATCGGGCGTCGCGATGCGCTTTCCCCGCATCTCACGGCTGCGCTGGGACAAGCCGGCGGCGGAAGCCGACCGCATCGAGACGCTGCAGGCGCTGCTGGATGGCTAAGAGCTAAAATCCGATGCGGGCGCGGTTGGGGATTGCTGCGCCCGCATCGATAGGTAAGCGCAGTCACTCCGCGATCGAGACGCGGATGTCGTAGATATCGACGGACTTGCCCTGCTGGTCGAAGTCGGAGTTGACGGCGATGGTGCCGGCGGCGCCCGGATGCTTGTCCGGGAACCGCACATCGAACAGATATTCGTTGCGCTCGTGGCCGACCGCGTAGCGTTTGCGGCCGCAATCGCCGAGATCGCCGAAATTGCAGTCGACCGAGATCTGCGTCTCCTTGCCCTCTTCCGAGCGGGCGATGATGTCGAACATGGCATGCTTGCCGGCAAGCTTCTCCAGCACGCCCTGGCCGACATCGAAGGCAATGGCCGAGCCCGAGGCGCCCGAGCGGATGCGCAGGAACTGGCCGGTGTCGTCCTTCATCACCTCGGCGGCGGCGTCGGACGGCGCGCTGACATGGGTCGGATCGGCGGGCGAGAAGACGTTGATCCAGTTCTTCGACTGGTCCGCCTCGCCTGGCTTCTGGGGCGAGCCGGGTTCGGCCGGCTGCGAGGAATCCTCGTCGTCCAGCGTCGGCGTCGGTTCCGGCGGACCGGTGTTGAGCTCGGCCGCCGTCTTGAACACACCGGTCTGCTTGGCGAAATAGAGGCCGATTCCGGCGGCCGCGAGCAGCGTCGCGACGACGAAGATCGCGGTCAGCGGCAGGCGCCGGCCCCTGATGCGCCGCTCGTCACGGTCGGGCGCGACCTGGGCGCCGTTGCCGACCGGAGCGCCCGGCGAATCATCGAGCGACGGCGCATCGGGAAGTGCCGTCTCGTCCGGCATGATGTCGGGCACGCGCGGCAAAACGCGCGAACGCGGCTGGTCCGAGGCGTCGGGCTGGACCGGACCGTCGACGGTGATCGAGGGCGAGGGTGCCGATTGCGACGGCGGCAACGGCGCGTCGACCGACGGCGCTGCCGATACGGCCGGCGCTTCGACGCGCGGATCGAGCGCGCCATTGCCGGCCGGCGCGACGTTTTCCGGCGGCAGGGTCACGTCCGGGACGGCCGGCAGGAACTCCGATTCGATCTCGGTGATCTTGGCTTGCACCGCCTTGCGGCGGCTGATGGCGGCCTCGACGGTTACGTTCGGATTGGCCTGCAGGACGCGGTCCAGCGCGGCAAAGGCCGATCGATAGACCTTCTCGCGGAACGCCCGGTCCTCGGCATTGCCCTTCTCGAAGGCATTGCGGATCGCTTTCTCGATGGGGTCCAAGCGAGCTCCCTCTGCGCGTTCGCTCACGTTATCTGATCGTCAGCCGCGGACGACCAATCGATCAACGGCGAGCGGCTGCCTTGCCGGCCAAAGCCATTTCGGCATTTTTTGTTGAAGAATCAACATTTTTCGTCACCGCTGGCGCGGCCGCGCCGGCCAGCCAGGTGCAAAAGACGGTCGGCCCGCAAGCCACCGCGGGCAACGCCTGCGCCCGTCGCGCGGTAACCGTAGATCGGAATTGCCGCCGACGAGGCCGGAATTCACCGCTGCCCATCTTGAATTAGCGAGCGGTTGAGTCTATCACCCAGCCCATTCTGGAAGCCTGACGCTTCCCGGGCCGCTTTAGCTCAGTTGGTAGAGCACATCATTCGTAATGATGGGGTCGCGTGTTCGAGTCACGCAAGCGGCACCAAAACTCCCGACAATTAGGATCGCTTGCGCGGATATTGCGGCACGACCTTATTTGGGCGTGAGTCCCCAATAAGGACATTCGCCCAATCCTTACTGCGCGACGTCAGCGGGACTCCAGAAGCGTGCGGGGTACCCTTTTCCTGCGCTGCCATTCGCGCTCTCAATCTTTTTCAGGATCTTCCTTCTTCCCTCTCCCACTGCTGTTTCCGTCCAAACAAGGACGCTCCGGGGGCGGCGTGTCACCTTCCCTTGAGGGCAAGGCTTTCTTTCCCTAACGGAATAAGGGGCTATATCTTTTGTCCCTTCGGACCAATGCGTTTGGCAGGACAGACCTCGGTCGATTGTGGGCTAGCGGGCAAATCAGACAGTCTCGCGATCGCACCGGCTGATAACCCCAAGCCCCCCGCCCATCGGTCGGTGCATGCCCGGCTTGCGGACCTCAAAATCCTAACCACAAAAAGCAAGCCGGGCTTCCATCCCGCGTGCCCGCGCCGAGACGCAAATTGTCGGAAATGCGATGAGGAGTTGGACGGTCTATCACGTCGATTTCGGAGCAGGAGGCAAAGGCCCGCTTCTGACTGAAATCGGAAGCGTTGAAGCAGATAATCTTCTGGCGGCGGTGATGAAGGCACAGGCATTGTGGCCCGATGAAAGGTCCATGACCGTCCGCCCGGCCGGAGAAGACGGCCGGTCGACACAGCCGCCAGCTCCACAGCGCGACACCGATTGAACCCGAGGAGGGAGCAGGCCGCGAGTTTCGGCTCCAAAGCTTTGGCGGCCATGCATTCAGCGCTATCCGGCGTGTCGCGCGCGGCGCCAGTTTTCCACGCCTTCCCAGCCTGCACCACTTTACATGCGCATCTCGGCCATTGTCGGGAATCGCTGTTGGTGGGAAACTCGCCTTGTCAGCATGGGAGGTCAAAATGCCCAATAGTTTCAAGACCGGAGACGTCGTCAGGCTGAAATCCGGAGGCCCGGAGATGACAATCAGCGACGGTGCGGCTTCCGGCACGTATCTGTGCCACTGGTTCAACCGCGAAGGCGATGTCTGGACCCCGCAGCATGCGGGCTTCAAGCCGGACCAACTTGTGGCGGTCGACCACCCGAGATAGTCGTCGCTTTCCGTCCTTCAGGGATGCTCCGGTCCGGCCGGGCCGGATGCAGTGGACTTTTGTCCGGTCGAAAAAGAACCGACGGATTTTGCTCCGCCTCGCGTTTAACGGCTGAAGCGTGGCCGCCCAATGGCCGCGCCCAACCGGAGACGAGAGCATGATCCGCCAAACGATATTCGTCGTTGCCTTTGGTTTGCAGACCGCGGCCGCGGTCGCCCAGACGACGACGCCGACCCCTGCCCCCGTGCCGGCCCAGGCGGCCCCGGACAGCTCGGCCGCCGCCACGGACAAGTCCGGCCTGACGCTGGAAAAATTCGAGGCGCGCCGCGAAAAGGCGTTCATGCGGGCCGACACCGACAATGACGGCAAGGTCAGCCTCGCCGAATGGACCGCTTTCCAGACCGGACGCAAGGCCAAGGGCGATCCGGCCAAATCCTTCGCGCGCATGGACGCCAACAAGGACGGCTTCGTCGACAAGGGCGAGCTCGATGCCTTCCTCGCCAAGCGCTTCGCCAGGCTCGACAAGAACGGCGACGGCGTGCTCGGCGCCGACGAGAGGCCGGGCCACAAATCCGCTCCCAATCAGGAGCAATGACCAAGAGGCTATGCCGCACAATGACAGTCGCGAGCGCCCGAGTTGATGGGCGCCGATCCGGACGAGGAACTGGTACGCCGCATCGGCGCCGGCGATCCCGCCGCCGTGCAGGCGATGGTGGCGCGCAAGCTGCCGCGCCTTCTGGCCCTGGCCGCCCGGATGCTCGGCGACGCGGCGGAGGCCGAGGACGTCGCCCAGGAGACCTTCGTGCGCATCTGGCGCCATGCCTCGGGCTGGCGCCACGGGCAGGCGCGCTTCGACACCTGGATCCACCGCGTCGCGCTCAACCTTTGCTACGACCGACTGCGGCGCCGGCGCGAATGGACGACGGACGAACTGCCGGAGGTGGCCGATGAAGCGCCGCTTCCCGATGCGATGCCGGGCGACGAAGAGCGCAGGGTCAACCAGGCGCTGCAGCGCATCGCACCGCGCCAGCGTGAGGCGATCGTGCTGGTGTATTATCAGGAGCTGTCCAACATCGAGGCCGCCGGCGCCATGCAGGTCAGCGTCGATGCGCTGGAAAGCCTGCTCGCGCGGGGCCGTCGCTCGCTGCAGGCCATGCTCACGGGAGATGGCGATGACTGAGACCTCGAAGGGACTGCGAATTCCAAGGACTGCGGCGTGGGGGGCCACGTCAAAACGGTGGAAGGGGGAAAGAGATGGCTGAGAAACCTTTCGCAAGACCGATGGATGCCGGGCGCTTCGCCGCGCTGGCGGATGCCTATGGCGGTGCGGTGCACCGCTGGCCGCCGGCTGACCAGGCCGCGGCGATGCCGTTTGCCGAGACCAACGAGGGTCGCGCCATCCTGGCGCGTGCCGGCAGGCTCGACGCCATGCTCGACCGGCATCGGGTCGAAGCGCCCAGCCCGGCTCTGCATCGCGCGATTGCCGCCCACGCCGCGACCGAGGTCAGGCAGGAGCGCCGCCACCGGTTCTGGTGGCTGGGCTTCGGGCTTGCCGGTGTCGGCCTGGCCGGCGCCGTGGCAGGGCTGGCGCTGGTGACCGTCGTTGCCCCGGACGCTCCCTCCGACCACTATGTGATGGACGCCAATGCGACGTCGTTCGGCGATGCCGGTCCCGACGCCGACCAGGCCGAGGAGGACCTATGAACCCCCGTCTCGTCGCGGCATCCCTGGTGCTGAATGTCTTTCTGATCGGCGCGGTGGCCGGCGGCGCCGGCTGGTTGATCGGCAAATCCAATCCGGGCTTTTCGCTGGAATCGGCCGGCGGGCGGCTGCCCGCCGCCGACCGCAAGATCTTTCGCCAAGCGCTGCGCGAGGTACGTCGCGAGTCCCGCGACGTGATCCTCGATGGACAGGCCGCGCGGCGCGAGGCTGCGAACCTCCTGCAGCAGCCGACCCTCGACAGCAACGCGCTTGCCGCGGCGCTGGAGCGAGCGCGCAATGCCGATGTCACCGTGCGCACCCGGCTCGAGCAGCGCATCATCGCATTCGCCGCGTCGAGCTCACCGGAGGACCGCCAGTTGCTGGCCGACGCCTTGCTGCGGCGTGCCGGCAGGCAGCCGCCCGCAAAAAAATCGCCATAGGCAGCGACGGAAAGGGCGAGCACGCCCCGTTCAAGGGAAAGAGGGACAGGCCTGCGACCGCCTTCGACGGCGGCAGGTTCTCTTCAACCTCGAAACTTTCGGGAGTATCCCATGAACCGTCTGACAAAATATTCGATCGCGGCCGCGCTCGCCATCGGCGGAACGGCCGCCGCAAGCGCCGCCTCGGCGATGCCGATCGCTCCGGTCGCGCCGGCGCCGGCAATGATAGAGCACGTCGCCTGGGGCTGCGGTCCGGGCTGGCATCCCAACCACTGGGGCCGCTGCGTCCCCAATCGTCACGTGATCTATCCAGGCTATTATTACTGGGGCGGACCGCGCGTCTATATCGGCCCGGTCTGGCACCCCTATCACCGCTGGCACCACTGGCGCCGCTGGTGATCGCCCGCTCATGACGCCGGTGCTGCGGCCGGCGTCATGAGCGCCCTTCCCGATCCATGCATAATTCGGAACGGAGGCTTCGTTGGCCGCACCGGTTTCAAAGTTCCTGTCGCCGGATCCCGCGCTGGTGACGCTTCACCGCTTCGGCCTCGGCGCAAAAGCCGGCGACGACCTCGGCAAGATCGCCGCCGATCCGCGCGGCTATCTCAAGGCCGAGCTCAAACTGCAGGACATCGCGCTCATTTCCCCCGACGACCCGAAGAATGCCGGGCTGCTGGACAGCACCGCGGCAATCCAGGCCAGCATGACGGCGGCGATGGAGCGCAAGGCGGCGCGGAATGAGAAGGCGGCGGCCGCGATACAGCCGACAGCCATGCAAGACCCGGCCGGCTCGGCCGGGACAAAAGCCAAGCCAATGGTGCCGCGTGTCGAGGCCGATATCTATCGCGACGAAGCGCAGGCCCGTTTCGACAAGGCGCTCGCCGCGACACCCGGTTTCGTGGAACGGCTGGTCGGCTTCTGGACGAACCATTTCTGCGTCTCCGTCGCCAAGGCGCCGGTCGTGCGAGCATGCGCCGGCGCCTTCGAGCGCGAGGCGATCCGGCCCTTCGTGCTCGGCCGCTTCGCCGACATGCTTTTGGCCGTCGAGCATCATCCGGCCATGCTGTTCTATCTCGACAACCAGCAGTCGATCGGGCCGGACTCGCGCGCCGGCAAGCGGCGCGGCCGCGGCCTCAACGAGAACCTCGCCCGCGAGATCCTGGAACTGCACACGCTGGGCGTCGGCAGCGGCTATGCCCAGGCCGACGTGACCAGCTTCGCCGGCATGCTGACCGGCTGGACGATGGCTGGACGCGAGGGGCGGCTTGGAGAGCCGGGCACCTTCGTCTTCAACGCCAATGCCCATCAGCCGGGCAAGGCGGTTCTGCTCGGCAAGACCTATCCCGACGGCGGCATGGGCCAGGCGGAGGCGGCGCTCAACGACATTGCCCGCCATCCAGCGACCGCGCAGCACATCGCCACCAAGCTTGCCCGCCATTTCATCGCGGACGATCCGCCGCCGGCGGCTGTCGCCCGCCTTGCCACGGTCTTCACCAAGAACGACGGCGACCTGCGCTCGATCGCATTGACGCTGATCGAGATGCCCGAAGCCTGGTCGACGCCGCTCACGAAGCTTCGCTCGCCATTGGACTATGTCGTCGCGCTGCGGCGGGCGGTCGGCGCCACCGCCGGCAACGAACCGCAACGATCGCTTCGCTGGCTGAGCGTGCTCGGCGAACCGCTTTGGCAGCCGCCGGGGCCGAACGGCTTTCCCGACCGGACGGACGCATGGGCTTCCGCCGAGGGCCTTAAGACGCGCCTGGACATCGCCTGGCAGGCCGCGAAGCAAGCGGACGACATCGGCGACCCCGACGAGACGCTGGCGTCGCTGATCGGCCCGTCCGTCTCGGCCGAGACGCGGCAGGCGATTTCGCGCGCGGAGTCCAAGCAGCAGGGCCTGGCGCTGCTGTTGATGGCGCCAGAATTCCAGCGACGGTAATTCCAGCGCCGGTGACCTAGCAATGGAGATGCGGCCATGAGCCTTCTTTGCGAAACTCCCAACCTCTCCCGCCGCGCTATCTTGATGACCGGCGGCGCGCTGTTTGCCTGGGCCTATCTGCCGCGCTTTGCCCGCGCCGCCGACAATCGCGACCCGCGCCTGATCGTCATCGTGCTGCGCGGCGCGCTGGACGGGCTGTCGACAGTCGGGCCGGTCGGCGATCCCGACTATGCCGGCCTGCATGGCGACATCGCGCTTTCGCTCTCAGGCGCCAACGCGGCATTGCCGCTCGACGGTTTCTTCGCCGTCAATCCGGCAATGCCGGTGTTTGCGCGCCTGTTCAAGGCGAGCCAGGCCGCAGTGGTGCACGCCGCTGCCACCGGCTATCGCGACCGCTCGCATTTCGACGGCCAGGACGTGCTGGAAAGCGGCCTGCCCGGCCCCGGCAACGCAACCACCGGCTGGCTCAACCGGGCTTTGGCCAGCCTGCCGGCGGGCGAGCGCGTGGCGAAGCTCGGCGGTCTGGCGGTCGGGCCGTCGACGCCGCTGGTGATCCGCGGCGCAGCCCCCGTGCTCGGCTGGGCGCCACAGGCCCTGCCGACGCCCGGCGACGCGCTCGCCGAACGCGTGCTTGACCTCTACAACCATCGCGACCCGGTGCTGGCGGCAGCACTGCAGAAAGGCCTCGACGCTGACCGCATGGCGCTGGGCGACCAGCTCAACGGCGAGACCATGAAGCCGAAAGGCGGCCTAGCCAACGCCGCCGGCATGCGGCAGTCGGCGCAGGGCGCGGCGAGGCTGATGGCGGCCGATGACGGGCCGCGCATCGCCGCGCTCGCCTTCGACGGCTGGGACACCCATGTCAACGAAGGCGGCGCCACCGGCCGGCTCGCCAATCTGCTCGGCGGCCTCGACGGCGCCTTCGAGGAATTCGAGAAGGGGCTCGGCGAACGCTGGAAGGATACGGCTGTCGTCGCCATCACCGAGTTCGGGCGCACCGCGCGCATCAACGGCACGGTCGGCACCGATCACGGCACCGGCACGGTGGTGCTTTTGGCCGGCGGCGCGATCAAGGGCGGCCGCGTCATCGCCGACTGGCCGGGCCTGAAGCCGGCGCAGCTCTACGAACAGCGCGACCTAGCGCCGACCAGCGATGTGCGCGCGGTGCTGAAGGGCCTGTTGGCCGACCAGTTCGGACTGTCGCCGGCCGTGCTTGGCGACAAGGTGTTTCCGGAGTCGGCGGCGGTGAGGCCGATGCGAGATTTGGTGGTGTGAGCTTCGACTTTGCCCGGCGGTGACAGGCGCGGCATCAGATATCCTTCGTCATTCTATGGCGGAGCAAGGAGCGAAGCGACGCGCGCAGACCTAGAATCCATTCCATGACGCCGAGGCGTCGCCGCTATGAAGAATTCTGCTCCGCTGCATCCCTCGGCCGAGGTCACGGAATGGATCCTCGGGTCTCCGCGTCCGCTTCGCCCCCGCTCCGCCCGTGGATGACGAAGCTGAGAGGTTTCCCGCGAAGCCCAACGAGATGGCCCTCGTGTGATGCTCGACAAAAAACGCCCGCGCCGTTGCCGGGCGCGGGCGTCGATCCCTCGACGGATCATCAGCTCCAAAAACCGCGATGCCAGCGGCCGTGATACCAGAAGCCGGGGTGCCAATGGCGCACATGCATCGGGCGGATAATCACTCGGCCGTTCGGCACGCATCTGCCCCAGCGGTTCATGTGCCAGCCGGGGCCGCAGCGCCAGCCGACGGTTTCGATGGGTAGCGGCGCGGCGTTGGGTTTGGCCATCGGCATGGCCTGCGAGCCGACGCCGGACAGCATCAAGGTGCCGGCGGCCAAGGCAACGGGCAGAAAGTATCTGGTGAACATGCGTTGTCTCCGTAATTCATCCCTACATCCGTGAAACGGAGGACGGGGCCAAATTCCGTCGGAGCGGCATCGATCACATCTTCGTTAGATCGGTTCGCCGCAGATTTCGATCAGTGCGGCATGGCAGGCCCCGGCCTTCGCCCCGTAACAAATTGATCCATATCAATGAGCCTGGACGTGTCCCGCACTAGTATCGGCAAGAACCGATCGACAGAAATCCGCGAGGCCGAAGGCCGGCCGAAGGAGATCACACAGATGATGATCCGCACGCTCTCCACCCTGGAATGCACGAAAATGTTGGCGGCCAACCGCACTGGACATCTGGCATGTGCGAAGGACGGACGACCCTACGTCGTATGTTTCAATTACGCCTATGCCGACAGTCACCTCTATGCATTCTCTTTGCCGGGCAAGAAGATCGACTGGATGCGGGCCAATCCCCTGATATGTGCGCAGGTGGGAGAGCACACGCAGGGGCGCGGCTGGAGAAGCGTGATCGTCGACGGCCGCTATGAGGAACTGCCGGACCGAATCGGCCACCGGGTTGAGCGCGACCATGCATGGTCGGTCTTGAGCAAGCACACGGACTGGTGGGAGCCCGGCGCGCTCAAGCCTGTCATGCCTCCCGTCTCAGACAGTTTGCCGCACGTCTTCTTCCGGATCCATGTCGAGGAGGTCTCTGGACGGGAAGCAAGCGAATAGCCAATCCGTGGCAACAACTCGCGCGTTACAAATCCGGGCTAGCCGCCGAGCGTCGCCACCGTCTTCAGCGCGCCATCGAGCATGTCGCCCTTTTCGTCCTTCAGCGCCGCCTCGCGCAGGCGGCGGATCCAGTCGGCGGCGTCTTCACGACCCTTGAGCATGGCTAGCGCCGACAGCACGCGGTCGAATTTCGACTGGGCGCGGGCGTGGGTGTCGCTATATCCCTTGATTAGGCGGCGACAGTTCAGGATTTCGGTGGCCAAAGCGTAGTTGTCCCGCGCATGGGCGAGCGCCAGTTCGTACCAGCGCTCCAGATGCTCGACCTCTATCCTGTGGCGCAGCAGGCGGCGGCGCCAGCGGCGCAGGCCACCGATGAACCACAGCATGGCGAAGCCGGAAAAACTGTCGGTGCGGATGTGGCGGCCGCGATTGATGCGGCGGTCGAGGAAGGCGGCGAGCTTCGGCCGGCTCTCGATATAGCTGCCGAGCCCCGCCGGCAGCGTGCCGCAGAACTCCTCGATGCGCGGATGGAAATATTCAGTGACCTGCAGCACCGAACCGTCCTTGACGCCGACTTCCTTGCGCACCCGCTTGTCGCGGGTCGAGCGCGTCTTCAGATCGGCGACGCGGATCATGTCGTCGTAGCACATGGCGTTGGCGAGATGCTTTGCGGCCGCAATCGACAAAGCATAGCCGCGCGCCGCATCGTCCAGCGCCACCGCTCTGTCCAGCCGGTCGAGATATTCGCGGCCATAGGCGATGTCCTGATAGTCGACGACCTTTTTCAGGCCGCGTTCGGCCATGTCGCGCGGCGGTTCCGGCAGCGCCGCGATGCGGCCGGCAAGCTCTTGCCAGCCTTTCAACAGCGTTTCGGGACCACTGACCTTCGCCGTTGGCCTGGGTGAGGCATCGGCAGGCTCCGCCGCTTTTTCGCCGGCCGGCGCTGCCACGACACCGCGTGCGCGATCGCAGGCAGCGCCGAAGGCGGCGAGGCTCGCCTTGACGCCACGGCCGCCGGCGCCGATCGCCTGCTCGTAGCTCTCCCGCGTGAAGGGCAGCGCATCGGAGCCGGCCAGCGCGCCGAGCAGGCTGGCCGAGATCATCGTGCCGTTCTCGGCTGCGATCTTCTCCATGTCGAAGGCGATGAAGCGCTTGGACGCGGCCTGCGCCGTCGCATGCACTTTTTCCGACGAGGCGCGGCCGTCGCCCGGTTCGATCTTTTCCGAGACGGCGGCGATGCGGTGCGAGGAGGTGATCAGTGTCGTGCGCTCGGGCGTGACGAAGCCGCGGATGATGGCGCGGCCGGCTTCCATCAGTTCGGCGGCGATCAGGATATCGACGTCGCCCTGCGAAGGCGACAGCGCGAAGACGGGCAGCCGGCCCGTGTCGCGAGCCATCTCGATGTAATAGATCGTGGCGCCCGTGCGCTGGGCGACGCCGGCGACGGAGGTCGATTGCGCGATATAGCCGTTGCGTTCGGCGACGTCGGTGATCCAGTCGGCGAGCACACCACCGCCCTGGCCGCCGACGGCGAGCACGGCAAGCTTGATGACGCGCTCGTCGTCATGGGCGCCCGATTTCGGGCGCAGGGGAGAAGCCTGGTCAAGCATCGGCGAACATCAAGCGTCGGCTCTCCCGGCGGCGCTGCAAAAGGCCGATCGCGGCGCGGCGCGCGCCTTCCAGGAAACGATCCCAGCGGCCGGGATTGTGGACCACGTCGGCGCGATAGAAGGACGGGCAGAGCACCGCCGCATCCGCCACCTCGCCGCAATTGCCGCAGCCGACGCAATTCTGGTCGATCGAGGCAACAGGATCGTCGCGCAGCGGATCGTCAAGCGACTTCACCGACAGCGACGGGCAGCCGGAGAGCCGCATGCAGGCGTGGTCGCCGGTGCAGATGTCCTCGTCGACGCCGAATTTCGGCTTCACCACGCGTTCGCCACCCTTGATCGCCTTGTCGACCAGCCGCTTCTCGCGGCGCTGGCGGTTGAGCATGCATTCGGACGAGGCGACGATGACCTTCGGCCCCTTCTCCTCGGTGGTCAGCGCCTCGCGCAGCGCGGCCCGCATCTTGCCGACATCATAGGTGCGGTCGATGTGGCGCAGCCATTTGACGCCCATGCCCTTCACCGCCTCGTCGATCGGATGCTTGGTCGACTTGGTGCGGTTCGAGGCACGCGAGGACAGGATGTCCTGGCCGCCGGTCGCGGCCGAGTAGAAATTGTCGACGATGACGATGACGCCGTCATTCTTGTTGAAGACGGCGTTGCCGATCGAGGAGGTCAGGCCGTTGTGCCAGAAGCCGCCGTCGCCGACGAAGGAGATCGAGCGGCGTTTGGCTTCCGGCGAATTGAAGGCGGAAGCCGAGGCCGGCCCCAGCCCATAGCCCATGGTGGTGGCGCCGAGCTCGAAGGGCGGCATGATCGAGAACAGATGGCAGCCGATGTCGGACGCGATGTGGTGCTTGCCGAGCTCCTGCTCGACCAGCTTAGTCGCGGCGAAGATCGGCCGTTCCGGGCAGCCGATACAAAAGCCCGGCGGCCGGCCGGGGACGACATTGATGAGATCAGCTGTATCGACGCCCTCGCCCAGCTTGTTCGGCGCGCGTACCTCGCCCGGCAGCAGATGCGGGGCGTGCGCCCGCAGGAAGGAGCCTATGCCGTCGAGCATCACCTGGCCAGTATATTCGCCGGCCATCGGCAGATGCTCCTTGCCGACCAGCTTCGTGCCGCGCCCAGCCTTGTGCAGCATCGCGGCAAAGGCCTGCTCGATGTAATTGGGCTGGCCTTCCTCGACGACGAGGACCGCCTGCTTGCCTTCGCAGAAGGACAGGAACTCGTCGTCTACTAGCGGATAGACGGCGTTCAGCACGTAAAGCGGCACGTCGGTGTCGCCATAGGTATCGGCGAGGCCGAGCCGCTGCAGCGCGCGGATGACGGAATTGTACATGCCGCCCTGCATGACGATGCCGACCGAGCCGTGGTCCGGCCCGAAGAGCTCGTTGATCTTGCGGCTCTTGATGAAATCGACCGCCGCCGGCCAACGCTTGGCGACCTTCTCCTTCTCATGCAGGAAGGAGGCGGGCGGTAAAACAATGCGGCCGGTGTCGCGGCGCGGCGCCGACAGCGCATCGGCGACCGACATTGGCGGGCGCTTGTTGTCCTTGGCGATGAAGTGGCCGTGGACGTGGCAGCAGCGGATGCGCACCTGCAGCATCACCGGCGTGTTGGAGACCTCCGACAGCTCGAAGCCGTCCTCGACCGCCTTGACGATCGAGGGCAGGTTCGGGCGCGGATCGAGCAGCCAGACCTGGCTCTTCATGGCGAAGGCGTGGCTGCGCTCCTGCATGATGGAGGAGCCCTCGCCATAGTCCTCGCCGACGATGATCAGCGCGCCGCCGGTGACGCCGCCGGACGCCAGGTTGGCGAGCGCATCGGACGCAACGTTGGTGCCGACCGTCGACTTGAAGGTGGCCGCTCCTCGGATCGGATAATGCACGGAGGCGGCGAGCATGGCGGTGGCGGTGGCTTCGGAAGCGCTCGCCTCGAAATGCACGCCGAGCTCGCCCAGGATATCCTGCGCATCGGCCAGCACGTCCATCAGATGGCTGATCGGCGCGCCCTGGTAGCCGCCGACATAGCCGACGCCGCATTGCAGCAGCGCCTTGGTGATGGCGAGGATGCCCTCGCCGGCGAATTCCTCGCCGGCGCCAAGTCTCAGCTTTTCAACTTCCTTGGCAAAAGACCGTTCGGCCATTTTCGCCTCCTTCCGTTGCCGTCTTCCCGTTGCCTTGGGGAGGCGGCGCGTACATCTAGATTTCGTGCTTGCGAATGTTCTTCAGCATCTTCTGGAGCGTCGCGATCAGCGCCGCGTATTCGGCATCGTCGACATCGTCGAACATCGCCTCGAAAGCGTCATGCATGGCCGGCCAGGCGCGCGTGAACAGTGCCCGTCCATCATCGGTCAGGAACACATGGCGGAAACGGCTGTCGCTGACGCCCTGCTCGCGCCGCACCAGGCCCTGGCCTTCCAGCGTGTCAAGCGTGCGGCTCAAGGTCGACTGCTCGATAACCGTGTAGACCGAGAGGTCGTTGACGGTGACGCCGTCGGTGACCGACAGCACGGCCAGCGTGCGCACCTGCGGAATGGTCAGGCCCTGCTTGCGGAAGTCGTCACGCAGCGTGGCGTTGTAGCGGCCCATGATGCGGTTCATCAGGTAGGGCGCGAACTGCTGCAGGCCGATCTGGCCGAGTGTCGAGATGCGCTGGCGCCTTTCCGCGAGCTTTTGTTCCATCAGAGCCTCCCCGCCAGCAGGAAGCCGGAGCCGCCGCCGAGGCCGGCGCCCGGATGGGTCGAGGCGCCGATATGGTAGAGGCCCTTGATGCCGGTCTCGTGGTTGCGGCTTGCCTTGAACGGTCGCCATAGGAAGGACTGATCGATGGTGGACGAGCCGCCATAGGGATCGCCGCCGACCAGGTTGACATTCATCGCTTCGAGATCGGCCGGTGAATAGGCGCGGCGCGCGATCACGGTCTCGCGGAAACCGTCGATATGGTTGGCGAGGATCGTCTCCACGCGGTCGGCATAGGCCTCGCGCAGCGCGTCGTTCCAGCGACCGTCTGCCGGGGCCTCGAGCTTGCCGGCGGAATCGCCCTTGATGTGGCGCGGTGCCTCCGGCAGTTGCAGCCACAGGATCGCCTTGCCGTCCGGGCAGCGCGTCGGATCGAGCGCGTGCGGCTGGCCGACGCAGATCGTCGGCACCTCCGGCAGCAGGCCGCGCACTGCTTCGTTGCAGGCCTTCGACACGCTATCGAGCCCCGGCGTCAGATGCAGCAGGGCCACCTTGTCGAGGCCCTCGCCGCGCCAGGCCGGCGGCTTGTTCAGCGCATAGTGGATCTGGAAGTTGCCCTTGCCGTAGCGATAAACGCGCGTCGCCTCGACGTCACGTTCAGGCGCATCCCTGCCGAGCAGGCGGCCGTAGAGCTGCGTCGGCGTGACCGAGCAGATGACGCTCTTCGTGGCGTTCAGCGTTTCGCCGGACGCGAGCCGCACGCCGCTGGCTCGGCCGCCGCTCTGGACGATCGCGTCAACGTCGGCGTTGACGCGGATCTCGCCGCCGCGTTCCTTGATCAGCGCCTCGAAGGCGGCGAGCAGGTTCCTGGCGCCGCCCTTGACGATCGGCGCGCCGGCGGCCTCCAGCGCGAAGGCGATGACCTTGGCGATCTGGCCGGAGAAGGCGTCTTCCGGTCCGAGCCCGGCATGCAGCACCCAGGGCGCCCAGAGCGCGCGGACGAGGTCGGAACTGTAAGTCGTTTCCAACCAACCCCGCGCGGGCACCAGCGCCTCGCCCATGAAGGCGGCAAGGTCGCGCGGGCCGCGCCGCCAGGCCTCGCCGGCGATGAGCTTCGTCGTCGGATAGGACCAGAGCGCGCCGCCGAGCAGGCCGAACAGCAGCCCGGCATTGCGTTCGATGCCGCCGACATCGCCGCCGTGACGGTCGCCGTCGCCGGGCGCGGTCCGGTTCAGCGCTGCGATGTTGGCGGCGCGGTCCGTGGTGATGACGGCATGGCTGCCGTCGGGCGTGAGCACGCCCGTCGGCGTGGCGGTGTGGCAGAACTCCAGCCCGTGCCGCGCAAGGTCCTTGCCGAGCGCGGCAAAGGCCGGCGAGGTGATGAACAGCACGAAGGTCGTGGCCATCACGTCATGGACGAAGCCCGGCACTGTCGCCTCCTCGGTGCGCATGCAGCCGCCGATGCGGTCGTTGCGCTCGAGCACGAGCACGCTCGCGCCCTTGGCGCCAAGCATCGCCGCGCAGACAAGGGCGTTGATGCCGCTGCCGACGACGATGTGATCGGGGGCGGTCATTGGGGGCTCCCGGGTAAGGGAGCGTCAATCGCTCCATGCCGAGTTCCTTCGCGCCCCCCTCTGCCCTGCCGGGCATCTCCCCCTCTTGGGGGGAGATTGGCAGCTTCGGCGCCCCGCGCCGTCCTGCAATCTTGGAGGTTGGCGAAGGCCGGCGTGACATCCGATCTCCCCCCTAGAGGGGGAGATGTCCGGCAGGACAGAGGGGGGCGCCGTAGAGCACTGACGCTCCAGGACGGCCCCCTCGACCTCGTCATAACTCCATTGCCCTCGAGCATGATCTTCTCCCGAAGACCGCCACCCTGCCTTACTTGCCCGGCACCAGCGCCAGCGCGCGGATCGGGCTGCCGGTGCCGCGCTCGATCTTGAGCGGGGCGGCAATCAGGATCGCCCCCTTCGGCGGCAGCTGGTCGAGGTTGCACAGGCTGGCGAGGCCATAGCGGTTGGCCTTGTGCATCAGCGTGTGCGCAGGGAATGGCGGCTCCATCCCTCCTGCTTTACCGGCATCGGTGCCGATCGTCTCAGAACCCCAGCCCTTGATATCCTTGCTGATCAGGAACTGGATGGCTTCCGCCGTCGGGCCGGGCGTATGCGGGCCGGTCTCGTTGGCGTTGAGGAACTCGGCTTCCGAGCCATTGCGCTTGTACCAGTCGGTGCGCATCACCACCCACTCGCCGGGATTGATGGCGCCATGCTTGGCTTCCCAGGCCTTGATGTGGTCGACGGTGAGCAGGAAATCGTGGTCGGCCGCCGACTCCTTGGAGCAGTCGATGACGTTGACCGGGCCGATGAAATTCTGCGCCGGAATGGTGTCGGTGGCGCCGTCCGGATAGTCCTTGCCGGTGATCCAGTGCTGCGGCGCGTCGAAATGCGTGCCCGAATGCTCGCCGAGCTTCAGCCAGTTCCAGGCCCACCACGGACCGTTCTTGTCGTATTTGGAGATCTCGTGGATCTCGACCTTCGGCGTGTCGACGGCGAGTTCCGGCGGCAGCTTGATCAGCGGCGTGTTCGGCCCGAGCGGCGCCGTAAGGTCGACCACCTTGATGGCGCCCGAGAGCAGCTGGCCGGCGACCTCGCCGAGGAGTTTCTGCGTGTCCATGGTCTTTCGTTCCCTCTTGTCGGTGATCATCAAGGCTCGTTGCGGCCCTTAATATACCTACTAGACGAAAACATATGCATCTGCAATTATCTTTAAGCATAAAGCATTTTTGGGGCGGGGCGTGAGCGAGTTCGACGCCATCTTTGTCGGGGCGGGCCACAACAGTCTGGCATGCGCCGCGCATTTGGCGCTCAAAGGCTGGAAAATAGCGGTTTTCGAGCGCAGCGCGGCAATCGGCGGCGCGGTGCGGACCGCCGAATACACGCTTCCCGGTTTCCGGCACGATTTCGGCGCGATGAATCTGAGCCTGTTCGCCGGCTCCGCCTTCCACCGGAAATATGCAAATGAATTGAAAAGCCACGGGCTGGAATTCGCGCCCGTGGCCGATTGTTTCGCCAGCGCCTTCCCGGATGGGACATGGTTCGGCGTCAGCAACGACCTCGAAAAGACGGCGGCGCGGCTGGCTGCCTTCTCCGCCGCCGATGCAGCCGCATGGCGCCGGCTGGTCGGCGCCTTTCCGGGCGAGGCCGAACACCTGTTCCGCCTGCTGGGCTCGCCGATGAGCGCATGGGCGCTGGCCGGCACGGGCTGGAACCTGTGGCGCAAGAAGGGCTTGGCCGGCGCGCTCGATACGGCTCGATTGCTGCTGTCATCGCCGCGCGCCTGGCTGGAAGAGAATTTCGAGACGCCGCATGTGCGCACGACGCTGGCGGCCTGGGGCATGCATCTCGACTTCTCGCCCGACATCGCCGGCGGCGCCGTGTTTCCCTACCTGGAATCGATGGCCAACCAGAGTTTTGGCATGGTGCTGGGCAAAGGCGGCGCCGACACCATCATCCGCGCGCTGGCCGGCATGGTGACCGCGGCCGGCGGCAAGATCGCCACCGGCGCGGAAATCGCCGAGATCACGGTTTCCGGCGACAAGGCAACCGGGGTTAGGCTGGCATCCGGCGAAACCCATGTCGCGCGCAAGGCCGTGATTGCCGGTGTCGCGCCGAAAGCGCTGCCGGGCAGGCTGCTGCCCAATGGCTCCGGCGACGCCGGCTTCGATGCGGCGATGAAGACATTCCGCCATGCGCCGGGCACGATGATGATCCATCTGGCACTGGACGACCTGCCGGACTGGAGCGCCGGCGCCGAGCTTCGGCAATTCGCCTATGTGCATCTGGCGCCGTCGCTCGACGCCATGTCACGTGTCTACCAGCAGGCGATCGCCGGGCTGCTGCCCGACCAGCCGGTGCTCGTGGTCGGCCAGCCGACGGCCGTCGATCCGTCGCGCGCGCCGCAAGGCAAGCATGTGCTGTGGGTGCAGGTGCGCATGCTGCCGGCGGAGATCGTCAGCGATGCGGCCGGCAAGATCGCCCCCGCTCACTGGGACGCGGTCAAGGACGCCTATGCCGAGCGCGTGCTCGACATCATCGAGAGCTACGCGCCGGGATTGCGCAAAAAGATCCTTGGCCGTGCGATCTTCTCGCCTCTCGACCTCGAGCGCGAGAACCCGAACCTCGTCGGCGGCGACCAGATCTGCGGCAGCCACCATCTGGCGCAGAATTTCCTCTTCCGTCCGGCGCGTGGCTTCGCGCGCTGGAACACGCCGGTCTCGAACCTCTTCCTCACCGGCGCCGCGACATGGCCCGGCGCCGGGACGGGCGCAAGCTCCGGCTTCATGCTCGCCCAACAGCTGGGAGGGAACTAGAGCAATTCCAGGAAAAGCGTGAGCGGTTTTCCGCCCGGAATTGCGTAAAAACAAAGAGATAGGGCGTTTCGCCGTTTCCGTGAAACGCACTAGAAATTCCGGGATGGACAAGGCGCGGTTGCCCACCACCGAATGAAAACGCCGCGCGGACAAATGACAACCAACAAGGGGAACGACCATGACCATCAACAGACGTGACTTGCTTGGGTATGGCGCCGCGGCGATCGGTGCGGCGACGCTGGGCCTGCCGAAGGCGGCAAAGGCGGCGGACGAGCTCACCATCGCCTACAATGTCAACCTGCCCTCATGGGACCCGACGACCGGACCCTCGGCCGTGAACCCGACCATCCAGGGGCTCTATCAGTCGGTGTTCGACCAGATCATCGGGCAGAAGCCGGACCTTTCCTTCACGCCCGGACTGCTCACCGAATGGGGCTGGAACGACGACCGCACCAAGGTGACGATGACGGTGCGCGACGGCGTGAAATGGCATGACGGCTCGCCCTTCACGGCGGAAGACGTGGTCTGGTCGCTGCAGCGCGCCGGCGACGAGAAGACCGGCAACCCGATCCAGTTCGTCTGGAAGAACGTCAACAATTTCAAGATCGACGGCAACAAGATCACCGGCGATGTCGTGCAGTTCGACCCGGTCTATTTCAAGTGGATGTCGTTCCTGACCGGCTACATCCTGCCGAAGGCCTATTACGAGAAGGTCGGCGCCGAGGGCTTCGAGAAGGCGCCGATCGGCACCGGTCCGTATATGGTCGACAAGTTCGAGCGCAACGCCTTCCTGCGGCTGAAGGCCAATCCGCACTATTGGGGCACGAAGCCCGCCTTCGAGAATGTGACGATCAAGTTCGTCACCGACGCGGCGAGCCGCGTCGCCGAGATCGAATCCGGCTCCTCGCAGGTGACGCTCGAAATTCCCTATGAGGAATATGACCGCCTCATCAAGAAGGACGGGCTGGCCGGCTCGATCAAGAACGTCTCCGACATCGGCATGATCTTCTTCAACGACATCGAGGCGATGCTGGACAAGAACGTGCGCCAGGCGGCCGTGATGGCGGTGGACAAGGAGCTGCTGGTCAAGCGGCTGCTGCGCGGCTACGGCCAGCCGATCGCCACGCTGGAGACGCCGGAATACACGGCCTTCGATCCGTCGATCAAGGTCGAGCACAATCCGGAAAAGGCCAAGGAACTGCTCGCCGCTTCCGGCTATTCGACCAAGAAGCCGGTGAAATTCACTATACAGACCACCAAGGGCTTCAAGCCCAAGGACTATGAGATGATCCAGGCGATCGTCGGCATGTGGCGCAAGGTCGGCATCGAGGCCAATATCGAGGTCTACGAGATCGCCAAGCACTACGAGCTGCGCGCCGCCGACAAGCTGGCGCCGGCGGCCTTCTACAATTGGGGCAACTCGATCGGCGACCCGACCACCTCGACCGGTTTCGCCATGTACGGCCCAAGCCCGCACTCGGTGTGGGACAGCCAGGACCTGATCGACATGATCAACCCGCTTTGGGGCGAGAAGGACGAGGCCAAGCGCATCGCCGGCTGGAAGGCCGTCGACAAGTACATCGCCGAGCAGGCCTATGTGCTGCCGCTAATGCAATATGCGCAGCCGATCGTGCACTCGAAGAAAGTCAATGTCGTGCAGCATGTGTCCGGCGCGCTGCTGCCGGCGCTGATGACCCCGGCCGCCTGATCCTCGGTCCTGGATTGCCACGCGCGCCGTCCGCAAGACGGCGCGCATTTTCATTCGGACATATGGGCGCATGCTGCTGCAGAGATTCCTCGTTCGCCTGTTGACGATGCTGGTGACGCTGTTCGGCGTCGCCATCGTCGTCTTCGTGGTCATCCGCGTGGCGCCGGGCGACCCGATCGCCATGATGCTGCCGCCCGGCGCCAGCAATGACGACATTGCGCGGCTGCGCGCGCTCTACGGGCTCGATAAGTCGATCGTGCAGCAGTTCTTCATCTGGCTCGGCGGCGTGCTGCATGGCGATTTCGGCACCTCGATCTCGCTGCGCCAGGACGTGCTCGGCCTGGTGTTCAATCGGCTGCCGGCGACGCTGGAGCTTGCGACCGTGGCGCTGCTGATGGCGATCGCGATCGGCGCCACGGCCGCGATCCTTGGCGCGCGCTCGCGCGGCACGGCTGTCGAAGCGGGCATCGACATCGCCAGCGGCGCTACGCTTTCCATTCCCGATTTCCTCTGGGGCCTGGTACTGATCCTGCTGTTCGGCGTGCTGGTGCCTGTCTTCGACATTTCAGGGCGAGTTTCGCCGCAGCTCGATTTGCCTTTCGTCACCCAGTTCTATCTCGTCGAGAGCATTCTCAGACTTCGCTTCGACCTCACCTGGGACCTGCTGAAGCACATGCTGATGCCGGCCGTGGCGCTGGCGCTGCCGCTGGCGGCGATCATCGCCCAATTGCTCAAACAGTCGCTGAAGGAAGTGCTGGACCTCGACTATGTCGTGCTGGCGCGGGTCAAAGGTTTTTCCGAGACGCAGGTGATCCTGCGCGAGGCGCTGAAGAACGCCGCGCTGCCGACGCTGACGCTGGTCGGCGTACAGTTCACGTTCCTCATCGGCGGCACCGTCATCGTCGAACGGCTGTTCTCCTACGAGGGCCTCGGCAACATGGCGATCGATGCTGTCATCAATCGCGACCTGCCGCTGATCCAGGGCATCGTGCTGGTGTTCGCGCTGCTCTTCGTGCTGATCAACCTTGCCGTCGACATGATGTATGCGCTGCTCAATCCGAGGCTGCGCCATGGATGAGGCGCGCATTGCCCGACGCGGCCTGAGCCCGCGGCTGTGGCTGGCCGGCGGCTGGCTGCTCTTGGCGCTGCTGGCGGCGATCTTCGCGCCACTGATCGCGCCGCAGGACCCGCTGGCGCAGGACCTGATGCTGGAGCGCCTGCCGCCCTTCTGGCTGGACGGCGCCGAGCCAGGCTATTGGCTGGGCACCGACAGCCTCGGCCGGGATCTGTTGTCACGGCTGATCTTCGGTGGCCGCATCGCCTTCATCGTCGCTTTCGCCGCCGCAACGTCCGCCTGCCTCATCGGTTCGGCGCTCGGGCTGATCGCCGGTTATTTCGGCGGCTGGGCCGACCGCATCATCTCGCGCATCGTCGATGTCTGGATGGCCTTCCCGCCGGTGCTATTCGCGATCCTCCTGGTCGCGGTGCTGGGCACGGGCCTCAGCTCCGTCATCCTCGCCATCGCGATCATCGACTGGACGCGCTTCTGCCGGGTGATCCGAGCCGAGGCGATGAGCCAGGCGCGCATGGACTATGTCGAGAGCGCGCGCATCGCCGGCTATGGCCGGATCGGCATCATGCTGCGCGAAGTGCTGCCCAATGTGTTGCCGTCGGTGGTGGCGCTCCTGTCGCTCGAAATGGGCATCGCCGTGATCGTCGAGGCGATCCTCTCCTTCGTCAATCTGTCGATCTCGACCGACGATCCGACCTGGGGCAGCATCATCGCCGAGGGCCGGCTGTCGATCCATCAGGCCTGGTGGGTGTTGGTGTTCCCGCTGATCACGCTGATCCTCACCGTGCTTTCCTTCAGCCAGTTCGGCGAAGCGCTGAAGGCGCGTTTCGATCCGGTGCTGCGATGAGCGCGTGCCTCGACATCCGCCGCTTGAGCGCCGTGCTGCCCAACGGCCAGCGCGTGCTGCGTTCAGTGTCGCTTGCCGTCCAGCCGGGCGAAGTGCGGGCGCTGGTCGGCGAAAGCGGCGCGGGTAAGACGATGATCGGCAAGGCGGTGCTCGGCGTGCTGCCGAAAAGCGTGCGTGTCGTCGAAGGCGAGATGCTGATCGAGGGCGAGGACCTGGGTCGGCTCGATGCCAAGGCGCGGCGCAATCTGATCGGAGCGCGCACGGCGCTGATCCCGCAGGATCCACTCACCGCGCTCAACCCCTCGCGCCGCATCGGCGCGCAGATGACCGACCGGCTGGTGCGCATCCTCGGCTGGAGTGGCGAAAGAGCCGACAAGCGTATCCGGCAGTTGCTCGACGAGGTGCAGATCCGCGACCCGGAACGCGTGCTGAAAAGTTACCCGCACGAATTATCCGGCGGCATGCGCCAGCGCGTGCTGATCGCGGCGGCCTTCGCAGCGGAGCCGAGGCTGATCGTCGCCGACGAGCCGACGACGGCGCTTGACGTGACGGTGCAGAAAAAGATCCTGCGGCTGATCGCGCAACTGCAGCGCGACCATGGCACGGCGATCCTGTTCGTGACCCACGATCTCGGCGTCGTCGCCAAGATCAGCCAGAAAGTGTCGGTGCTCTATGCCGGCAAGATGGTCGAGGAGGCCGAAACCGCAGCCCTCTTCGCGGCCCCGCAACACCCCTACACGCGGGCGCTGATCGCGGCGACGCCGCGCTACACCGATCCCTACGCCTCGCTGAAGCCCGTCGACGAGAGCGTGCTTGCGGGGCTGGCGGCCGAGATTGCAGCGGCCGACAAGGAGTGGAGGCCCGGCCATGGCTGAGCCGCTGTTTTCCGTGCGGGGGCTGAAGGTGGCGTTGCCCGACATGACGCGCAAGCCGCTGATCGGCCGCGCGCCGTTGGCAGAAATCCTGAAAGGGCTGGACTTCGATCTGCCCAAGGGATCGGTCACCGGCATCGTCGGCGAGTCCGGCTCCGGCAAGTCGACGCTCGGTCGCGCGCTGGTCAGGCTGCTCGAGCCGAGCGCCGGCTCGATCGGTTTCGAGGGGCGCGACATCAGCCGTCTTTCGGAAGCCGAGCTGAGGCCGCTACGCCGCGACCTGCAGATGATCTTCCAGGATCCGATGTCGTCGCTCAATCCGCGGCATACGATCTTCAACATCATCGCCGCCCCCTTGAGGCAGAACGGGCTTGGCGACCGGCTGAAGGAACGCGTCGCGGAAGCCCTGCAGCGCGTCGGCCTGCCGCAGAGCTTTGCCAGCCGCTACCGCCACGAACTGTCAGGCGGCCAGCGGCAGCGCGTCGGCATCGCGCGAGCATTGGCGTTGTCGCCGAAATTCGTGCTGGCCGACGAAATCGTCTCCGGCCTCGACGTCTCGACGCAGGCGCAAATCCTGACGCTGCTTGAGAAGCTGGCGGCCGAGATGGGGCTGACCGTCGCCTTCATCAGCCACGATTTGTCGGTGATCCGGCGGCTCTGCCAGCAGGTCATCGTCATGCGCGAAGGCAGGATCGTCGAGGCCAGCGCCACCGATGCGCTGTTCGACAGCCCGAAGGAAACCTACACGCGCGACCTGCTCGCCGCCATTCCGCTGCCGGAGATCGATCCGGACTGGCTGCAGCCTCGGGCGCCGGCATGAGGTGAGTTTTGACTATCCGCACGCCGACCAGCGGGCCTCGGATGTGCGCAGGGACAAGTCGACCCGCCAACGGAGGGTGACATGAAATACGCAATCCAGGCGGCGGTCTTCGCGGCCTCCTTGTTCGGCGCAATGGGAGCCGCCTCGGCGGATTCGATCCCCGGCATGCGCGGACACGACCATACCGGCATCACCGTGCCCGACATGAAGCAGGCCGTCGACTTCTTCACCAATGTCGTCGGCTGCAAGAAGGCGATGTCCTTCGGGCCGTTCGCCGACGACAAGGGCACCTTCATGCAGGACCTGCTCGGCGTCGATCCGAAGGCAGTGATCGAGGAGATCACCATGGTGCGCTGCGGCTACGGCTCGAACATCGAGCTGTTCAAATACACAGCGCCCGACCAGAAGGATGCAACGCCCAAGAACAGCGATATCGGCGGCTATCACATCGCCTTCTATGTCGACGACGTCGCCGCCGCGAAGACCTATCTGGAGGCCAAGGGCGTGAAGACACGATTGGGGCCGCTGCCGGTGAAGGAAGGCCCGGCCGCGGGCCAGACCATCCTCTATTTCCAGGCACCGTGGGGGCTGCAGCTGGAGGCGATCAGCTACCCGGACGGCATGGCCTATGAAAAGGGCGCGGAGACGGTGCTGTGGAGCCCAAAAGACCCGACAAAATGATCCGACCCATCCGTTGTTCGGCCATCGTTCAATTGTGAAACTTTAAGCTTGAAATAATTGCCGTCGAGCGTGATACTGATATTCGGAGCCGCTGGTCCATTCGGCGGCTCCGGAGACCCTTAGAGCGTTTTACGCAATTCCGCACGGAAAACCGCTACGCACTTTTCCTGGAATTGCTCTAGAGGAGATCGCAAGACATGAAGGTTGCGGTTCTCGGCGGCGGGCCGGCCGGACTCTACTTTGCCATCTCGCTCAAGCTGCGCGACGCCGCGCATGAGGTGACGGTCTATGAGCGCAACCGCCCGGACGACACGTTCGGCTGGGGCGTGGTGCTGTCGGCAGAAACGCTGGAAAACCTGACCAAAAACGACCCGGTCAGCGCCGTCTGGATCAAGAAGCATTTCGCCTATTGGGACGACATCGCCGTCATCCATGACGGCGTGCGCACCGTGTCTTCCGGCCACGGCTTCTGCGGCATCGGCCGCAAGCGGCTCTTGATCCTGCTGCAGCGGCGCGCCCGCGAGCTCAACATCAACCTGAAGTTCGAGACCGATATCGCCGATCCCAGGCCGTTCATGGAAACGCATGACCTGGTGGTTGCCGCCGACGGCTTGAACTCGAAGTCGCGCGCGGCCTTCGCTGATGTCTTCAAGCCGGACATCGACACCCGCAAATGCAAGTTCGTGTGGCTGGGCACGACGCAGAAATTCGACGACGCCTTCACCTTCATCTTCGAGAAGACGGAGCATGGCTGGGTGTGGGCGCATGCCTACCAGTTCGACAGCGAGACCGCGACCTTCATCGTCGAATGCAGCGAAGAGACCTGGCAAGCCTTCGGCTTCGGCCAGATGACCCAGCAGGAATCGATCGCCGTCTGCGAGCGCATCTTCGCAAAACATCTCGGCGGCCATCCGCTGATGACCAACGCCAACCACATTCGCGGGTCTGCCTGGATCAACTTCCCGCGCGTGCTGTGCGAGCGCTGGTCGTACAAGAACCTGGCGCTGATGGGCGACGCAGCGGCTTCGGCGCATTTCTCGATCGGCTCCGGCACCAAGCTCGCGCTCGAAAGCGCGGTGGCGCTTGCCGATTATGTCGAGTCCGAACCCGACCTCGAAGCGGCTTTCCGCAAATATGAGGATGCGCGGCGCACCGAGGTGCTGAAGCTGCAGTCGGCGGCGCGCAACTCGCTCGAATGGTTCGAGGAAGTCGAACGATATCTCGGTCTCGATCCAGTTCAGTTCAACTATTCGCTGCTCACCCGCTCGCAGCGCATCAGCCACGAGAACCTTCGCCTGCGCGACGCGGAATGGCTGGCGGGCGCCGAGGAATGGTTCCAGCGCAAGGCCGGCGCCGGCGGCAACAGCTTGCGCCGCGCGCCGATGTTCGCGCCGTTCAAGCTGCGCGACATGACTTTAGCCAACCGCATCGTCGTTTCGCCGATGGCGCAGTACAGGGCCGTCGACGGCTGCCCGACCGACTGGCATTTTTCGCACTATGCCGAGCGCGCCAAGGGTGGCGCCGGGCTTCTCTATATCGAGATGACCTGCGTCAGCCCCGAAGGGCGCATAACGCCTGGATGCCCGGGCTTCTACAAACCGGAACATGAGGTCGCCTGGAAGCGGCTGGTCGATTTCGTCCACGCCGAGACCGAGGCAAAGATCTGCGCCCAGATCGGCCATTCCGGCGCCAAGGGCTCGACCCGTGTCGGCTGGGAAGGAACCGACGTGCCTTTGCCCTCCGGCAACTGGCCGGTGATGGCACCTTCGGCCGTGCCATGGTCGCCGAAGAACCAGGTACCGAAGGCAATGGACCGCGCCGACATGGATCTGGTCCGCGATCAGTTCGTCGCCTCGGCTCAGATGGCCGAGCGCTGTGGCTTCGACATGCTGGAGATCCACGCCGCGCATGGCTATCTGCTGTCGGCATTCATCACGCCGCTGACCAACCGCCGCACGGACGACTATGGCGGCTCGCTGGAAAACCGCATGCGCTATCCGCTGGAGATCTTCCACGCAGTGCGCGCGGTGTGGCCGGCGGAAAAGCCGATCTCGATGCGCATCTCGGCCAATGACTGGGTGGGGATCGAGGGCGTCACCCCGGCCGACGCGGTCGAGATCGCAAAACTGCTGCGCGAGGCCGGCGTCGACCTTTGCGACGTGTCCGCCGGGCAGACCTCGATCGCGGCCAAGCCGGTCTATGGCCGCATGTTCCAGACGCCGTTTTCCGACCGCATACGCAACGAGGTCGGCATGGCGACAATGGCGGTCGGCAACATCTACGAGCCCGATCACGCCAACTCGATCCTAATGGCCGGGCGCGCCGACCTGGTGGCGCTGGCCAGGCCGCATCTGGCCGATCCCTACTGGACGCTGCACGCGGCGGTGACGCTCGGCGACCGCGGTGTCAAATGGCCCGATCCCTATCTGCCCGGGCGCGACCAGATCTACCGGCTGGCCGAGCGCGAAGCCGCAGCGGGGCTCAAAGTATGAGCGCCGCGCGCGAAATCGCCGGCAAGCACGCGCTGGTGACCGGCGGCGGTTCCGGCGTCGGCAAGGCCATCGCGCTGGCGCTGGCGAAAGCAGGCGTAGCCGTCACCATCTGCGGGCGGCGCGAGGCGGCGCTGGCCGAGGTCGCGAAGGAGAATGACCGCATCTTTGGACTCGCCGCCGACGTCACCAACGAGGCCGAAATGGCGGTCCTGTACCAGAAGGCGGAGGCCGCGCGCGGGCCGTTCGACATCGTCGTCGCCAATGCCGGCATGGCGGGCAGCGCGCCGGCGCACAAGATCGCGCTGGCCGACTGGCAGCGCACGCTCGACGTCAACCTCACCGGCGCCTTCCTGACGGTGAAGCCGGCACTGGCGGGCATGCTCGCGCGGAAGACGGGTCGGATCGTTTTCGTCGCTTCGACCGCAGGCCTCAAAGGCTATGCCTATGTCGCGCCTTATGTGGCTGCCAAGCATGGCGTCGTCGGGTTGATGCGGGCGCTGGCCGCAGAGACCGCCAAATCCGGCGCGACCGTCAACGCCGTCTGCCCGGGCTTCGTCGAAACCGACATGCTGGAGGAATCCGTCCAGCGCATCGTCGAGAAGACGGGGCGCTCCACCGACGAGGCGCGCGCGAGCCTTGCGACGACGAACCCGCAAGGGCGTTTCATCCAGCCGGAAGAAGTCGCGACGGCGGTGCTGTGGCTGTGCAGCGATGCCGCGCGGTCGATCACCGGGCAGGCGATTTCGGTCTCGGGAGGTGAAACATGGTAGCGGGACCGACATCCATCGGACCGGGCAAGGACAGGCTGCGGCTGTGGATACGCCTGCTGCGCGCCTCGCGCACCATCGAGGCCGAGCTGCGCGAGCGGCTGAAGAAGGAGTTCGACACGACGCTGCCGCGCTTCGACGTGATGGCGGCGCTCTACCGCGTGCCGGAAGGCATGCTGATGAGCGACCTGTCGCGCTTCCTGCTGGTGTCGAACGGCAATGTCACCGGCATTGTCGACCGCCTGGTTTCCGAAGGGCTGGTGACGCGGTCGCGGCGCAACGGCGACCGGCGCACCTCGATGGTGCGGCTGACCGAGGAAGGCACGAAATCTTTCGCCGCGATCGCCGCCGCGCATGAGAGCTGGGTCGGCGAGCTGCTCGGCAATGTCAGCGAGGACGAGGCACGGCGGCTGGCCGGCATGCTGAAATCGTTCCGCAGCAATTGGGAGGGACGCGAATGAGCGCCATGGCAAAGCTCAAGCCCAAGCACTTTCTCTGGCAGGTCGACGGTCGGGTCGCGAAAATCCGGCTCGACCGTCCCGAGCGCAAGAACCCGCTGACCTTCGACAGCTATGCCGAGCTGCGCGACACCTTTCGCGACCTCGTCTATGCCGACGATGTCGACGCCGTGGTGTTCCTGCCCAATGGCGGCAATTTCTGCTCGGGCGGCGATGTTCACGACATCATCGGGCCACTGGTCAAGATGGACATGAAGCAACTGCTCGCCTTCACGCGCATGACCGGCGACTTCGTCAAGGCGATGCTGAATTGCGGCAAGCCGATCATTGCGGCGGTCGACGGCGTTGCGGTCGGCGCCGGCGCGATCATCGCCATGGCCTCCGACATCCGCATCGCGACGCCGGAGGCAAAGACCGCTTTCCTGTTCACCCGCGTCGGCCTCGCCGGCTGCGACATGGGCGCCTGCGCGATCCTGCCGCGCATCATCGGCCAAGGCCGCGCCGCCGAACTGCTCTACACCGGCCGCACCATGAGCGGGGCCGAGGGCGAGCGCTGGGGGTTTTACAATCGCCTTGTCGAGCCGGCGGCACTCGAAGCCGATGCGCTCGACATGGCGGCACGCATCGTTTCCGGCCCGACCTTCGCCCACGGCATCACCAAGACGCAGCTCAACCAGGAATGGTCGATGGGCCTCGACCAGGCGATCGAGGCCGAAGCGCAGGCGCAGGCGATCTGCATGCAGACCGGCGATTTCGAGCGGGCGTATAACGCGTTCGTGGCCAAGGAAAAGCCGGTGTTCGAGGGGAATTGAGGATGGGTGCGTTCTTGGAGACGCAGGCGGGACAGCGCCCCCCTCTGTCCTGCCGGACTATCCGGCAGGACAGAGGGGGGCGCCGTAGAGCGCTAACCTCGCAGAACTGCGGAGGCACAAATGCCTGACCGTTCCTTCCTCAACTGGCCCTTCTTCGAAGACCGCCACCGCCAACTCGCCGAACAACTCGACGCCTGGTGTGCGAAAAACCTCCCCGTCGATCATCACGACGTCGACGCCGCCTGCCGCGACCTGGTGGCGAAACTCGGTCGCGATGGCTGGCTGAAGCCGACGGCGCTCGACCCGGCCAATCCCGGCCCGCTCGACGTGCGCACGCTCTGCATCACGCGCGAGACGCTGGCGCGCCATGACGGGCTCGCCGATTTCGCCTTCGCCATGCAAGGGCTCGGCACCGGGGCGATCACGCTGTTCGGCACGCCGGACCAGCAGCGCTGGCTGGAAAAGACCCGGGCCGGCCGGGCGATCTCGGCTTTTGCCCTGTCGGAGCCACGCTCGGGATCGGACGTCGCCAACATGGAGATGGCGGCCACGCGCGACGGCGGCGACTATGTGCTTTCCGGCGAAAAGACCTGGATCTCCAATGGCGGCATCGCGGATCTCTATGTCGTGTTCGCCCGCAGCGGCGAGGCGCCCGGCGCCAAGGGGATTTCCGCTTTCATCGTGCCGGCCGAGACGAAGGGGCTCGGCATCGCCGAGCGTCTCGAAGTCGTCGCCCCACACCCTCTGGCACGGCTCTCCTTCGATAATGTCCGCGTCCCGGCTTCCGCGCTGATCGGCAAGCCCGGCGACGGTTTCCGCATCGCCATGTCGGTGCTCGACGTCTTCCGCTCGACGGTGGGCGCCGCGGCACTCGGTTTCGCGCGGCGCGCGCTGGACGAGAGCGTCAGCAGAGCGGCTGAGCGCAAATTGTTCGGCGCGCCGATGGCCGAATTGCAGATGGTGCAGGGCCACATCGCCGACATGGCGCTCGATGTCGACGCCGCCGCGCTCCTCATCTACCGCGCCGCCTGGACCAAGGACATGGGCGCCGCGCGGGTGACCCGCGAGGCGGCGATGGCCAAGCTGTTCGCCACCGACAAGGCGCAGGAGGTGATCGACAAGGCGGTGCAACTGCATGGCGGCGACGGCGTGCGCAAAGGCCACATCGTCGAGAGCCTCTATCGCGAGATCCGGGCGCTGCGCATCTATGAGGGCGCCTCGGACGTGCAGAAGGTGGTTATCGCCAGGCAGGTGATGGGCGGGGCATGACGCGATGCCTTGCGAAGCAAATTTGAAATAGGGGGAGGCCAGACATGCACACGATCCTGCAGCCCGAAGGCTGGGCCAAGCCGATCGGCTACGCCAATGGCGTGGCCGCGCGTGGCCGGCTTGTCTTCATCGGCGGTCAGGTCGGCTGGAATGCCGAATGCAAATTCGAGACCGACGACTTCGTCGGCCAGGTGCGCCAGACGCTGGCCAACGTCGTCGCCGTGCTCGCTGAAGCCGGCGGCGAGCCACGGCACATCACCTCGATGACCTGGTACTTCACCGACAAGGCCGAATATGTCGGCAACCTGAAGGGGATCGGCGAAGCCTATCGCGACGTGATCGGCCGGCATTTTCCGGCAATGGCCGCCATGCAGGTGGTGGCGCTGGTCGAGGACCGGGCCAAGATCGAGATCCAGGCGACCGCGGTGATACCGGAGTAGCTACTGGCGAAGCCCCGCCTGCCTCAGCAGCGGCAGAACGTGGTCGCAGAAATAGGGCAGTTCCTGCGTGTAATTGACGAAGGACAGCGCGATGCCCTGGTAGCCATGCCCGGCAATTTCCGCCATGTCGGCGGCAATCGTCTGCGGCGTGCCGATCAGCGGATAGGTGCCGGCGCCGCCGGCAAAACGCTGGCGGTAGCGGTCATAGGCATGCGGGTCGTGCGACTGCGAGAATTCCTTCTTGCCGGCCATATGGGCATCGACCGCTTCGTGGTCCGCCATCGTGACGGCGTAGCGCGTGTAATAGGCCTGCGCTTCTTCCATGGTCGGGCGGCAGACGACATGCGCCACGGTGTAGACGCCGACGTCGCGACCGACCTTGGCGGCACGCTCGCCGATATCGGCGACATGCTTGCCGGCATCGCTCATCTCGGAGAAGGTCGTGAACAGGTAGTCGCATCGGGCGGCGGCGAAATCGCGGCCCGGGCCGCCGAAAGCGGCGTTCATCGTCACCGGCCGCGGCACCTGCAAGCTGGCCGGCCGGCTCACCGCCTCCTTCAGCCGGTAATAGGCGCCCTCATAGTCGAGCGGCTCGCTTGAGGCATAGAGACGTTCGAGTATCTCGATCCACTCGGCGGCCTGGTCATAACCCTTCTCGACCAGCGGCGTGCCGAACATGCCGAATTCCTTCGGGTTCCAGCCGCAGACGATGTTGAGCCCCGCCCTGCCCTGGCTGACATGGTCGACCGTCGCCAGCGCCTTGGCGGCGTAGAGCGGATGCACCAACGGCACATGCACTGTCATGAACAGGCCGATCTGCTCGGTCGCGGCGGCAAGCGCGGCTGCCCATGTGAACGTCTCGAAGGAGAATTCGCGCACCTTGTTGCGGCCGCCGAAGCCGCGCCAGCGGGCGATCGGCAGCATGAATTCGAGGCCCGCGCGGTCGGCTATCTGCGCCGCCGTCAGATTATCCTGCCAGCTTGCCGTCCAGCGTTCCGGTACATCGGTGATGGCCAGCCCGCCATCGGCGTTGGTGGAAAAGACGCCGAGCTTCAGTCTGTTCGGGCCGTGCAGGGGATGCTTTTTGATCATGTCTCGAACTCGCGGCGGAAGACCCACACGCTAGGCTCGGGCAAAAATATTTCAAGCCTGAAACAGCTTCGCGTCACCGTCGTTTGCGGATATGCATTTGGGCAACAGGAAAAGGGGATGGACATGAGCGAGTTCCGCCAGAAATGCATCGGCAAGACGAACCTCATAGGGTCCTTCGCCGCCATTCCCCATCCGGTCGCGGTCGAAGTGATGGCATCGTCCGGCCTCGATTTCCTCTGCATCGACTGGGAGCACGCACAGATCTCGCGCGACATGATCGAGGCCATGGTGCGCGCCGCCGACGTGCATCGCGTGCCGGCCATGGTGCGGGTTCCCGGCTATGCGCCCGAAGCCATCCAGGCGGCGCTGGACAGTGGCGCGCAAGGCGTGCTCGTGCCTCGCGTCTCGACCGCCGCGCAGGCCGAGATGGCGGTGAGAGCCTCGCGCTATCCGCCGCTCGGCGAGCGCGGTGTCGGCCCCGGCCGGGCCGCCGGCTACGGCTATCGCATTCCCGAATATCTTGCCGCCGCGAATGACCGGATTATCGTTGCCATTCAGGTCGAGACCGCCGAGGGACTGGCCAATATCGAGGCGATCGCAGCCGTCGACGGCGTCGACCTGATTTTCGTCGGCCCAGGCGATCTCTCGGTGTCGATCGATGCCGTCGGACCGGCGGGCGCGGACAAGCTCTCCCAGGCGATCAGGACGATCATCGCCGCGACCGTCGCGCAAGGGCGGACCGCCGGCATATTCTGCGCCAGCCCGCAGAATGTCGGCCGATGGGCGGCCATGGGCGCGAGCTTCTTCGTGCTGGCCAGCGACACGATGTTTCTTGGCGCCGGCGCGGCGGCGAACGCTACCGCCGCGCGCGCAGAGCTAGACTAGCCAAAGGACCTATCGGCGAGGCAACGGGCCGAGAAACTTTTTAAGCTTAAAACTTTTGCCTTGAAAAGCGCAGCGCTTTGGATAGCATCCGAAGCTGATGCGACCGCCGTGGCGGAGGGGCTTTTCCGGTCGGTCCATCGTTGGTGGAAGGGGTTTCAGTCCTTGTCGTTCGTGTTGCCCCAGTCGTCGTCCAGCGCGCGCTATGCTTTCGATGGCGTGCGGGCGCAAATTCGCGACCTGCACACGGAGAACATCGCAAACCTGGCGGTCCGCGCACGTGAGCTCGGCGATGTCATCGCGCTCTGGTACGGCGAAGGCGACGTGGTGACGCCGGCCTTCATCCGCGATGCGACGAAGGCCGCTTTCGACGAGGGCTTGACCTTCTACGTGCCCAACATGCGCGGGCACGGACCTCTGAACGAGGCGCTGTCGGACTACCAGACCCGCATCCATGGCCGCTCCATCCCGATCGCCCGCACCACGGTGACGCCGGGCGGCATGCAGGCGCTGTACCTGGCGCTGGAACTTCTGGTCGATACCGGCACCAACGTCGTCTATGTCGCGCCGCAATGGCCCAACATCCACAACGCCATCCACCTGATCGGCGGTGAGCCGCGTCCGTTCTCGCTCGACTTCAAGGGCGACTGGCAACTCGATCTCGACCGGCTGTTCGCAAGCTGCGATGCGCGCACCCGCGCGATCTTCCTGTCGACGCCGTCCAACCCTACCGGCTGGACCGCGACGCGCGCGGAGATGCAGGCGCTGCTCGACTTCAGCCGGCGCACCGGCATCTGGATTATCTCCGACGAGGTCTATGGCCGCCTCTATTTCGACGGTGACGTCGCGCCCTCGATCCTGCAGATCGCCGAGGACGGCGACCGGGTGCTGTCGGTCAACAGTTTTTCCAAAGCCTGGGCGATGACCGGGTGGCGCATCGGCTGGCTGACGCATCCATCGGGCGTTGCCGACCAGCTCGGCGCGATGACGCAATATATCAACAGCGGCACAGCGGCACCGATCCAGGCGGGCGCCGTTGCTGCCATCCGCCAGGGCGAGCCGCTGGTCGAGGAAATCAGGCAGCGAATCAGGACCGGCCTCGACCTTGCCTATGACAGGCTGGCGCAAATCCCCGGCATCATCCTGCCGACCAAACCGCGCGGTGGCATGTATGCCTTCTTTGCCATGGAAGGCGAAAGCGATGCGCGGCAGGTCTGCGCCAGGATCCTGGAAACCGCGCGGGTCGGGCTGGCGCCCGGTCATCTGTTTGGAAATTCGGCCGCAGCGTTCCTGCGCATGTGCGTGTGTCGCGACAGCGGCCAGATAGAAACGGCGCTCACCCGCATGGTCGCCGCCATGAATTGACGCCCCGCTGGGAGGCGGGACGGCAAGAAACCGTGCGGGGTCAGCCCCGCCCGATCAACAACCAGAGGGAAGACCCAGAGGGAAACCAAATGAGCTTTACGCGTCGCAACCTGCTTGTTCTGGCCGCCGCCATCGGCATCGCCGCCGGCCCCGCCACCGCTTATGCCGCCGATGTGCTCAATGTCGGTGCCTACCCGACCAATCCGCCCTTCGAATACAAGAACGAGAGCGGCACTTTCGAGGGCTTCGAGGTCGACATCATCAACGAAGCGGCCAAGCGCATCGGTATGACCACCGATATCGCCGATCTCGGCTTCCAGGCGCTGTTTGCGGCTGTCAGCTCCAACCGCATCGATGTCGCGATCTCCTCGATCACCATCACACCGGAGCGCCTGAAAACGCTGTCGTTCACCCAGCCCTACTATGATTCCGACATGGGCATCGCCACCAAGACCGACAGCGCGATCAACACCGAGGCCGACCTCAAGGGCAAGATCGTCGGCGTGCTGTCCGGCTCGACCGGCGAGACCTGGGTCAAGAACCACCAGGCGGCCGACGGCTATAGCGACGTGAAGGGCTACGACACGCAGCAGAACCTTTTGCTCGACCTCAGCGCCGGCCGCGTCGATGCCGCTGTCAGCGACATTCCCGGCATGCAGTACTCCTTCCAGAAGATGAAGGACCTCGTCGTCAAGCAGCGCATCAAGACCGGCGAGCAGTACGGGCTGATGATGAGCAAGGACCATCCGTTGCTCGGCAAGCTGAACGATGCGCTGACGGCGATGAAGAAGGACGGCACGCTGGCCGCCATCCACAAGAAGTGGTTCGGCACCGACGCGCCGGCCGATTCTTCGACCGTCAAGGAAATGCCGCTGCCCAAGGCCTGAGCGGCCATTGGCGAAACGAGCGACGTGCCGGCTCCAAAGGCCGGCACGTCTTGTTTGACGCATGAGGTCCCCGGAACGACCGTGCTTTCGGCTAATCCGATCTCGATCGTCCGGGCCCTGTTAGGGCATCGCATGACGCAACACGGTTCGGGAACGCTCCCATGTCGCTGATCGACACCTTCTTCAATCCCGACGTCATTGCGTCGAGCCTGCCGGCGCTGCTGCGCGGCTTCCTCAACACGCTGCTGCTCGGGGTGATGAGCATCGTCATCGGCATCGCGGTCGGGCTGGCGATCAGCCTGCTGCGGCTCTACGGGCCGAAGCCGCTGCGCTGGCTCGCCATCGGCTACACCGACATCTTCCGCGCCCTGCCGGTGCTGGTGGTGCTGATCTTGATCTACTACGCGCTGCCTTTCCTCGGCATCCGCCTGTCGTCATGGGCCTCGGCCGTCACTGCTTTCGCCATCATCATGTCGGCCTATTCGGCCGAAGTGTTCCGCTCCGGTATCGAGAGCATTCCGAAGGGCCAGTTCGAGGCGGCGCAGGCGCTTGGCCTGCCGTTCATGCTCACCTTGCGCAAGGTGGTGCTGCCGCAAGCGATCCGCGTCGTCATACCGCCGATGACCAGCAACTGCGTCTCGATGTTCAAGGATACCTCGCTGGCCTCGACCGTGGCGCTGCCGGAACTTTTGAAGGAAGCGACCAATGCGCAGTCGCTCTACGCCAACCCCTCGCCGCTGATCGGCGCCGCGCTGGTCTATCTCATCTTCCTCTGGCCGATGGTTCGCCTCGTCAGCCTGCTCGAGCGCCGCTTCCAGACAGAGAAGACGCGCTGACGCCAACCAAGTCCCCATCCAAGTCCTTCGCAGGAGCTTACCCGTGAACAAGCACCAGACCGACAACACGAACGCCGCCGCGTTCCCCGTCGAAAAAATCCGCTCCATGTTTCCGGCGCTCAAGCAGGCCGGCGACTTCATCTTCATGGACAATGCCGCCGGCGCGCAGATCCCGCAAAGCGTGCTCGACGCGGTGACCAACCACCTCGTGTCGCACAATGTGCAGCGCGGCGGCCGCTATGGCCGCAGCGTCACCGTCGACCAGTCGGTCGCCGAGGCGCGGGAGAGCGTTGCGTTGCTCATCAACGCCTACAGCCCCTCCGAAATCTGCTTCGGCATGAACGCCACCTCGTTCATCCGCCTGGTCAGCCTCGGCATCGGCCAGATGCTTGCCAAAGACGGTGATGGGGAACGCGACGAGATCGTCATCACCGACATGGACCACGACGCCAACATCGCCACATGGCTGGCGCTGGAATCGGCCGGCGCCAAATTCAAATGGTGGCGCATGCGTGAGGACGGCAATCTCAATGTCGACGACCTCAAGCCGCTGGTGTCGGAGCGGACGCGGCTCGTCGCCTGCACGGTGACGGCGCATTCGATCGGCTCGATCGTCGACGTCGCCTCGGTGGCGAAAATCGCCCATGCCGCCGGCGCCGAAGTGTTCCTCGACTGCGTGCATTACGGACCGCACGGATTGATGGACGTGCAGGCCTGGCAGTGCGACTATCTCGTCTGCTCCGGCTACAAGAATTTCTCGCCGCATATGGGCTTCCTGTGGGGCCGCTTCGACACGCTGAAGCGGCTGCCGACCTTCCGAGAGGACTTCATTCCCGACGAGCCGCCCTACAAGGTCGAGGCCGGCACCTTCATCTACGAGAACGTGTCGGGCATGGACGCGGCGGTGCGCTACCTGGAATCGATCGGCCGCAATTTCCTGCCTGAGAACAACCGCTCGCGCCGCGACAACATCGCAGCCGGCATGAACGCCATCCGTGACTATGAGCTCATGCTGGCGCGCGAGATGATGAAGGTGCTGAAGGGTTGCGGCGCCACGATCTACGGCGTCGCCGACGAGGCGCGCATCCACGAGCGCGTGCCGACCTTCTGCTTCAACATCGGCAAGCTGTCGCCGCAGCGCATCGTCGAGGAGATGGCGGCCATGCAGATAGGCATCCGCGATGGCCATATGTATGCGCCAAGGCTGATGAAGCGGCTCAATTTGTCGATGGACAGCGGCGCGATCCGCGCCTCGCTGGTGCATTACAACACGGTCGAGGAAGTGCGCCGGTTTGGGGAAGCGCTGCGGGCGATTATTGCGAAGCTGTCGTAGGTGGACGCTTTCCCCACCCGGACCTCCCACGAGGGGGAGGTAGGGGACGCAGCCATTCCAATGTCGTCATCCACGGGCAGAGCAAGGAGCGAAGCGACGCGGCGCAGACCCGAGGATCCATGCCGTGACGTATGAGCGCCGCTCACGGTGTAGAATTCTGCACCGCTGCGCCTTTCGAGTGAGGTAACGGCATGGATTCTAGGGTCTGCGCGCTGCTTCGCAGCGCTCCGCCCTAGAATGAGGACCCAAAGGCCAGCGCCCTCTAGGAGGACGAAGCAGACGTCAGGCCGCCTTCTTCTTCGCCAGCCTCGCCTTGATCGAGGCGATGTCGGCGCGCGGCGTCGCGGCGAAGAGCGTCTTGGTGTAGGCGTGCTTGGGGTCGGAGAAGACCTCGTCGCGCGGGCCGTATTCGACGGCTTCGCCGAAATACATGACCATCACGTCGTCGGCGATGTAGCGCACCACCGAGAGGTCGTGGCTGATGAAGACGTAGGTCAGCTTGAACTCGTCCTGCAGGTCGGCAAGCAGGTTGAGCACCTGCGCCTGCACCGACAGGTCGAGCGCCGAAACCGGTTCGTCCAGCACAAGGAGGCTCGGGTTCAGCATCAGCGCGCGGGCAATGGCGATGCGCTGGCGCTGGCCGCCCGAGAACATATGCGGGTAGCGGTTGTAGTGCTCGGGTCCGAGGCCGACCTTCTTCAGCATCTTCATCGCCAGGTCGCGCCGTTCCTCGGCCGGCTTGTCGGTGTTGATCAGCAGCGGCTCGCCGAGCACGTCGCCGATCTTCTGACGCGGGTTGAGCGAACCATAAGGGTTCTGGAAGACGATCTGCACCTTGCGGCGCATTTCCTTCGTGAGCCCGTCCCGGGCGATATCGACCTTGTTGCCGTCGATGAAAAGCTCGCCGGAGGTGGCCGGGTCGATCAGCGTGATAATGCGGGCAAGCGTGGACTTGCCGCAGCCACTCTCGCCGACGATGGCAAGCGTCTTGCCCTTCTCGACACTGAAGGAAACGCCCTTCACCGCATGCACGGTGCGCGCGCCGCGGAACAGGCCGCCGCCGACATGGTAGTCGCGCTTGATGTCCTTGCCTTCGACGACCTTGGTCATGCGCCGGCTCCTGAAGGCGCAGGTTCGAACAGCATGTCGGAGACGGTCGGCAGCCGGTCGCCGACGGCGTTCTCCGGCAGCGCCGAGAGCAGCGCGCGCGTGTAGTTGCTCTTCGGCGATTCAAAGAGCGACAGCACGTCGGCCTCTTCCATCTTGCGGCCCTTGTACTGGACGATGACGCGGTCGGCGGTTTCGGCCACCACGCCCATATTGTGGGTGATCATGATCAGGCCCATGCCGTATTTGGCCTGCAGCGAGACCAGCAGATCGAGGATCTGCTTCTGGATGGTGACGTCGAGCGCGGTGGTCGGCTCGTCGGCAATCAACAGCTTCGGATTGCAGGCGATCGCCATGGCGATCATGACGCGCTGGCACTGGCCGCCCGACATCTGGTGCGGGAAGGAATTGAGCCGGTCGGCCGGTTCCGGAATGCCGACCTGCTTGAAAAGCTCGATGGCGCGGGCGCGGCGCTGGGCCTTGTCCATGCCCATATGGAAACGCAGCACTTCCTCGATCTGCATGCCGACAGTGAAGCAGGGGTTGAGGCTGGCGACCGGCTCCTGGAAGATCATGGCGACGTCCTTGCCAATGATCTTGCGGCGATCGGCCGGGCTGATCTTCAGCAGGTCGCGGCCATTGAAGGTCATGCGGTCGGCGGTGACGCTCGCCGTCCACGGCAGCAGGCCCATGACGGCCAGCATCGACACCGATTTGCCGGAGCCGGATTCGCCGACAATAGCGAGCACCTCGCGCTCGTCGACATGGAGCGAGACGCCGTCGACAGCACGGAAGGGACCGGACGCGGTCTGGAACTCGACGACGAGGTTCTGGATGTCGAGCAGCGCCATCACGACCTCCTCAGCTTGGGATCGAGCGCATCGCGCAAGCCGTCGCCGACAAGGTTGATGGCAAGCACGGTGATCAGGATGGCGAGACCCGGGAAAGTCACCACCCACCAGGCGCGCAGGATGAACTCGCGCGCCGTGGCAAGCATGGTGCCCCATTCCGGCGTCGGCGGCTGCGCGCCCAGACCCAGGAAGCCGAGAGCGGCGGCTTCGAGGATGGCGTTGGAGAAGGACAGCGTGCCCTGGACGATCAGCGGTGCCAGGCAGTTGGGCAGGATAGTGCGCAGCATCAACCGGGTATGACCGGCTCCCGCGACCTTCGCCGCCACGACATATTCGCGGCTTTTCTCGGCCATGACGGCGGCGCGCACCAACCGCGCGAAATGCGGCTGCAAGACAAGCGCGATGGCCAGCATCGCATTGAACAGGCCGGGGCCGAGGATGGTGACCAGCACCAGCGCCAGAAGCAGCGACGGGAAGGCCAGGATCAGGTCCATGACGCGCATGATCGCGACGTCGACCCAGCCGCGGAAATAGCCGGCGAGCAGGCCGAGCGTGATGCCGCCGGTGAGCGCCAGCGTAACGACGACGGCGCCGATGAGCAGCGAGAAGCGCGCGCCGTAGAGCAGGCGCGAGAGGATGTCGCGGCCGACTGGGTCGGTGCCGAGCAGATACTGCGCCGAGCCGCCGTCCTGCCAGGCGGGGGGCCGCAGGAACGCCGTCTTGTCCTGCACATCGGGCGCATAGGGCGCGAGCAGCGGCGCGAAGAGCGCCGCCAGCACCAGCAGGATGAAGACGAACAGGCCGATCACCGCACCGCGGTTGACCGAGAAGTAATGCCAGAAGGTCTTCAGGCCGGTGAGACGGTCCGGATTGCCGGCCGCCATCGGGGCGATTTCGGTCGACTGGCTCATCACGCCGCCCTTATGCGCGGGTTGATGACTGCATAGAGCACGTCGACGATCAGGTTCACGGCCATGACGATAAGCGCGATCAGGAGCAGGCCGGACTGCACGACAACATAGTCGCGCTTGGATATGGACTCGACCATCCACCTGCCGATGCCCGGCCAGGAGAAGATCGTTTCGGTAAGGATGGCGCCGGCGAGCAACGTGCTAACCTGCAGGCCGATGGTGGTGACCACCGGAATGAGCGCATTGCGCAGGGCATGCACGCCGATGACTCGGGCCGACGAAAGGCCTTTGGCGCGGGCAGTCCGCACATAGTCCTCGCCCAGCACCTCGAGCATGGCGGAGCGTGTCTGGCGCGCTATCACAGCCAGCGGAATTGTGCCGAGCACAATTGTCGGCAGCACCAGGTGGCGCAATACCGAGCGAAACGCATCCCATTTGCCGTAGAGCAAGGTGTCGATGGTCATGAAGCCGGTGATCGGCTTGAAGAAGTACTGCAGGTCGATGCGGCCGTTGACCGGTGTCCAGCCGAGATAGCCGGAGAAAAAGATGATGAGCAGCAGGCCCCACCAGAAGATCGGCATGGAGTAGCCGACGAGCGCCGTGCCCATCAGCGACTGGTCGAACCACGAGCCACGCTTGATCGCCGCAAAGATGCCGGCCGGAATGCCGAGCGCCATGGCGAAAATCATGGCGAAGAAGGACAGTTCCAGCGTCGCCGGGAAGAGCGTCTTGAACTCCTCGAGAACCGGGCGCTTGGACGAAATCGAGACGCCGAAATCGCCGGTGGCGACCTCACTGACATAACGCGCGTACTGCTCCCAGATCGGCAGATTGAAGCCGAACTGCTGCTTGAGTTCTTCGTAGCGGGCGGGGGCAACGCCATGCTCGCCGGCCATGGCGAGGATCGGATCGCCGGGCAGCAGCCGCACGAACGCGAAGGCGCAGATGGTGATGCCGACCAAAGTCGGGATCAGGAGGGCGATTTTGTTGAGAAGATATCTGAGCATCGTCAAATGGAATGGGGCGGCGCTGGAATTGCGCCGCCCCGTTCGCAATATTATTCGGCCTTGTCAACGCCGTCGAAGCGATGAATGCCGAGCGGGTCCATCTTGAAGCCGCTGACATTATTGCGAACGACCGCGTAAACCTGGCTGTGGGCCAGCAGGAAGGCGGGCGCTTCCTTGGCGAAGATCACCTGGGCCTGTTCATAGAGCTTGGTGCGCTCGGCCTGGTCGCTCGTCTTCTTGGCTTTCTGGATCAGGTCCTCGAAGTCCTTGTCGCACCAGCTTGAGTAGTTCGAGACGCCGATGGCAGAGCAGGCGAAGAGAGTGGCGAAGAAGTTGTCCGGATCGCCATTGTCACCGGTCCAGCCGATCTGGAAGGCGCCGGGACGGTCCTTCTTCTTGCCTTCCGAGCGATACTTGGTCCACTCGTAGTTGACGATCTCTGCCTTGACGCCGACCTTGGCCCAATCGGCCTGGATCAGTTCCGCCGCACGCTGGAAGTTCGGGTTGTACGGACGAACGCGGTCGGAAGCCCAGAGCTGGATGTCCTTCAGCCCGGCATCGGCCAGCACCTTCTTGGCCGCGTCCGGATTGTAGGCGTCGGCCTTCACGTCCTTGTTCCACGACCACATGGTCGGCGGGATCAGGTTTTCGGCAGGCGTGGCGCCGGCATCCTGGAACAGCGACTTGATCAGCGCTTCCCGGTCGATCGCCTGGTTGAGCGCATGGCGCACTTCCGGTTTGTCGAGCGGTGGGATCGTGGTGTTGTAGCTCATATAGCCGATGTTCAGGCCGGCCTGATCCATCAGGGTCACGTCCTTGTTGGCCTTGATGGTGGCGATGTCGGCCGGGTTCGGATACGGCGCGATATCGCATTCGCCGGCCAGCACCTTCTGGATGCGGGCGGTCGCGTCAGGCGTGATGGCGAAGACCAGGTCGTCGATCTTTTCCTTGCCCTTGAAGTAGTCCGGATTGGCCGCGTAGCGGATGACCGAATCCAGCTGATAGTCGACGAACTGGAACGGGCCGGTGCCGATCGGCTTGGTCGAGAAGTCGGCCATCTTGCCGTCCTTCTGGAGCTGGTCGGCATATTCCTTCGACACGATCGAGGCGAAGTCCATGCCGAGGTTTGCCAGCATCGGCGCGTTCGGCTCGGTCAGCGTCAGCTTGACGGTGAGGTCATCGACCTTCTCCCACTTGGCGACGTATTTCGGCATGTCCATGCCCGTGTAATAGTCCCAGGTCAGGTTCGGCAGATACTTATCGCCGTTCCAGGGATTTTCCTTGTTGAACTGGCGATCGAAGGAGAAGACGACGTCGTCGGCGTTGAGGTCGCGCGTCGGCTTGAAATAATCGGTGGTCTGGAACTTCACACCCGGATGCAGATGGAAAGTATAGACCAGGCCGTCGTCGGAGATTTCCCACTTGTCGGCAAGACCCGGCTCGACCTCGGTGCCGCCGTGCTTGAACTCGACCAGTCGCGAATAGACCGTGCGCGACGAGGCGTCGAAGTCGTTGCCGCCAGTCGTCGTACCCGGATCGAAATTGGCCGGCGACGCTTCCGAGCAATAAACGAGCGTCTTAGCACTGGCCATGCCGCTGAGGACGCTTGCAGCCAGCAACGCGGCTGCAAAAGTCATTGTCTTTTTCATTGAGCACTCCCTGATGTTCTCTCAAGCCCCTCTATCAGGCTCGCGAAGGGCGCATATAAGCACCGTTTCTTCGCCTTTGGAACACCCCGTTTGCGTACCCCACGGGAAGCAGGAAAAGAATCTAGTTTTTGCTCAGAAAGTAGAAAAGGCGAGTAGTTTTTTCTACTCACGACATTATTAACGACGGCTTTTTTTTATTGATTGCCCGCCTTGAGAAATGGGCTCACGGGGCCTGACTGCCTGCGGTCTGCCTGCTGCCCAGGCACGATATATGAGGCCGCCGAGGCATAGGATTTTGACCGCAAATCTTTCCCCGCCCTGCCGCTGGGGCAAGGCTTGCACGCTCGCCGATAGAGGCAATACATAGACGATGGGCGGGATTTCCCGGAAAATCCGCAACCGGCGTGGAGGACGCTTCGTTGGAAGCGGGCGCCCAGCTAGAAGGCGACAGGGAGAGACAGGTGGCAAAAGCAGCCAAGACGACCGCCGCGGCAAAAGCAAAGGCCAAGGCCGCCGCCGAAAGCGAAGCGCCCAAGGCTGCCAAGGCCAAAGCAACGCCCAAGGCAAAGCCGGCGCCCGCCAAGGCCGCCGCAAAGCCGGCCGCCGCCAAGCCCGCGGCGACAAAGACCAAGGCCGTAGCCGCGAAAGTGGGCAAACCGGCAACCGCAAAAGCGGAGGCTGCCCAGCCGAACGCCGCCAGGCCTGTCTCGAAGGGCCTGCCGAAGGCGATCACCGCGCTCACTGTCGGCCTGCCGGAAAAGCCTTGGCTGAAAAGCTATCCGAAGAACATGCCGGCCGAGATCGGCGCCCTGCCCTACAAGTCCATCGGCGAGTTCCTGGTCGGCGCCTGCAAGCAATTCGGCGGGCAGCCGGCCTTCGTGTGCATGGGCAAGTCGATTACCTATGCCGAGCTCGAGCGGCTGTCGGCCGCGTTTGGCGCCTATCTGCAGGCGAGAGGCCTGGAGAAGGGCGCGCGCGTGGCGCTGATGATGCCGAACGTGCTGCAGTATCCGGTGGCGATGATGGCCATACTGCGCGCCGGCTATACCGTGGTGAACGTCAATCCGCTCTACACGCCGCGCGAACTGGAACATCAGCTGAAGGATTCCGGCGCGCAGGCGATCGTCATCCTCGAAAACTTCGCCGGCACGCTGCAGGCGGTGATCGCCAGGACGCCGGTCAAGCATGTCATCGTCGCCGCGATGGGCGACATGCTGGGCGGCCTCAAGGGCGCCATCGTCAACATCGTCGTGCGGCGGGTGAAGAAGATGGTTCCGGCGTGGTCGCTGCCCGGCCATGTCAAGTTCAACGCCGTGCTCAAGACCGGCGCGACCATCGCCTTCAAGCCGCCCACGGTCTCCGGCGACGACATCGCCTTCCTGCAATATACGGGCGGCACCACCGGCGTCTCGAAAGGCGCCGTGCTGCTGCATCGCAACGTGCTTTCGAACGTCGCGCAGAATTCGCTGTGGGTGGAGGACGCCTATACGGTGAAGCCGAAGCCGGCGCATCTCAACTTCATCTGCGCGCTGCCGCTCTATCACATCTTCGCGCTGACGGTGAACGCGCTGATGGGCATGCAGCAGGGCGCGCAGAACGTGCTGATCCCCAACCCGCGCGACATTCCGGGCTTCGTCAAGGAACTGGCGAAATACCCGATGCACATCTTCCCAGGCCTCAACACGCTGTTCAACGCGCTGCTCAACAATGAGGAGTTCCGCAAGCTGGACTTCAAGCCGCTGATCCTGACGCTGGGCGGCGGCATGGCGGTGCAGAAGGGCGTCGCCGAACGCTGGAAGGCGCTGACCGGCTGTCCGGTGAGCGAAGGCTACGGGCTCTCCGAAACCTCGCCTGTGGCGACCGCCAACAAGTTCAGCTCCAGCGACTTCACCGGCACGATCGGACTGCCGCTGCCTTCGACCGAAATCGCCATCCGCGACGACGACGGCAACAACGTGCCGCTAGGCGAAGTGGGCGAGATCTGCATCCGCGGTCCGCAGGTGATGGCCGGCTACTGGAACCGGCCCGACGAGACCGCCAAGGCGATGACCGAGGACGGCTTCTTCAAATCCGGCGACATGGGCTTCATGGACGAGCGCGGCTACACCAAGATCGTCGACCGCAAGAAGGACATGATCCTGGTCTCCGGCTTCAACGTCTATCCCAACGAGCTGGAAGAGGTGGTGGCGCATCATCCGGGCGTGCTCGAAGTGGCGGCGATCGGCGTGCCGGACGAGCACTCCGGCGAAGTGCCTAAATTGTTCGTGGTGAAGAAGGATCCGGCGCTCACCGTCGAGACGCTGATGGCCTATTGTCGCGAGAACCTGACCGGCTACAAGCGGCCGAAATTCATCGAATTCCGCACCGAGCTGCCGAAGACGCCGGTCGGCAAGATTCTGCGGCGGGCGCTGCGGGACCAGGCTTGAGCGATTCCGCCGGCGAGACACCGGAGCGAGGCAAGCCGCTCGATCCGGCGGAATTCATCGAGGCGAACATGCGGCTGGCGCCGGTGCCGTCGCTGCCGGAGGTCCGGCTCTATCAGGCGCATCCCGGCAGCGGCCTGCGGCGGCTGCTCGAACCGGACGACGACAACGGTGTGGACGAGGCCGAGTCGCAGCCGCCCTACTGGGCCTATGCCTGGGCGGGCGGCGCGGTGCTGGCCCGCTATATCCTCGACCGTCCGTCGATCGTCGCCGGTAAGCGCGTGCTCGACCTCGGCGCCGGCTCGGGGCTGGTCGGCATCGCGGCGGCAAAAGCCGGAGCGCGCGCGGTGATCGCGGCGGAGATCGACCGCAACGGCGTGGCGGCGCTCCGCCTCAACGCAAAAGCCAATGGTGTCGCCATCGAGATCGTCGACAAGGACATTACCGCCGGTCCGCCGCCGGCGGTCGACCTGGTGCTGGCGGGCGACGTCTTCTACGCGCAGGACGTAGGACGGCGGATGATGCCGTTCCTCGACCGCTGCCTCGCCGCCGGCATCGACGTGCTGGTCGGCGATCCCGGCCGCGCCTGGCTGCCCAGGCCACGGCTTTGCCTGCTCGGCGAATACCAGGTGCCGGATGTCGGCGGAAACGGCGGCAGCGAGCCCAGGCCAAGCGCCGTGTTCGCTTTTGTTGCGAAATCCGGTTAGAGCAATTCCAGGAAAAGTGTGAACGGTTTTCCGTCCGGAATTGCGTAAAAACAAGGAGATAGAGCGGTTTGCCGTTTCCGTGAAACGGCGAAACGCTCTAGCCCGCCGGAACGTTCACCCGCGCGGCCAGAAAATCCGGCAGGTCGGCGACCGAATCCAGAACGATGTCCGCCATCGGCGCCAGCGAGTCGCGCGTGCCGGTGCCGGAGAGCACGCCCACCGCCAGGCCGCAGCCGCCGGCGCGTGCCATTTCCAGATCATGGCGGTTGTCGCCGACCATGGCGATCTCGCCGGGCTTCAACCCGGTCAGGTCGCAGAAGGCGACCACCGTGTCGGGCGCCGGCTTGGAGTTGGCGACGGCGTCATAGCCGAAGGCGGCGTCGAAGAGCTGCGCGATGCCCAGCGTAGCGAGCGTCCGTTCGGCGCCGCTGGTCGAATCGTTGGTGGCGACGCCCATGCGATAGGATCGTTTGTGCAATGTCCGCAACGAGTCGATGACGCCCGGCAGCGCGACCGCCATGGCCGACCCTTGCACCGAGGTAATCTCATTGAAGCGGGCAACGGCGTGCATCTGGTCCTCGTCGGACAGACGCGGGAACCAGAGCTCGACGACGTCCATGTTCGAGCCGGAGGCGAAGATCGAATCGGGCTTGAAGCGTTTCGTGACGAAGTCGAAGCCGGCGGCGGCCAGCAGCCGATCCGCTTTCCAGCGGTCGCCCTCGGCGGCATCCATCGCCATGAAGTCGGCGACGCCGAGCCAGGTTGTGTTGAAGTCGACAAGCGTGCCGTCCTTGTCGAAGAGAATTCCCTTGATGTCTGCCAATCCTTTTACTCCGAACCGCGCAAGTGGTGGATGTGTCCCACCAGACCGGCAGTCGAGGCGTCGCGTTTTGCGGCAGTCTCCTTGCCCTCAACGACAGGCAGCAGGCCCGTCGCCAATTCCTTGCCGAGTTCGACCCCCCACTGGTCGAAGGAATTGATGTTGAACAGCGTGCCCTCGACGAAGACGCGATGTTCATAAAGCGCGATAAGCCGACCCAATGTACGCGGATCGAGCTTGCGGTAGAGGATGGTGAGCGACGGGCGATTGCCCGAGAAGACGCGGTGCGGCGCGATGCGGTCGACGTCGGCCGGCTTCATTCCCTTGGCCAGCATCTGCGCGCGCGCCTCTTCCAACGTGCGCCCCTTCATGAAGGCCTCCGACTGCGCCAGGCAGTTGGCGAGCAGAAGGTCGTGCTGGTGTTTCAATTCGGGCTCGTGACCGACAGCGGCGGCGAGGAATTCGACCGGGATGAAGTCGGTGCCCTGGTGCAGGAGTTGGAAGAAGGCATGCTGGCCGTTGGTGCCGGGCTCGCCCCAGACCAGCGGCCCGGTCGGCGTGGCGACCGCGGTGCCGTCCAGCGTGACGCTCTTGCCGTTCGATTCCATGTCGAGCTGCTGCAGATAGGCCGGCAGACGCGACAGGCGCTGGTCGTAAGGGATGACGGCACGGGCCGGATATTTGCAGACGACGCGATGCCACCAACCGATCAGCCCGAGCAGCACCGGCAGGTTCTTCTGCATCGGCGCGGTACGGAAATGCTCGTCCATCTCATGCGCGCCGTCGAGGAAAGCGCGGAAGTTGCGCGGGCCGACGGAAATCATCACCGGCAGGCCGATGGCGCTCCAGACCGAGTAGCGGCCGCCGACCCAGTCCCAGAAGCCGAAGACGCGGTCTTCTTCGATGCCGAATTTGGCCACGAGGTCGAGCGCGGTCGAGACGGCGGCGAAATGCTTGCCGACCGCTTCCTTGCCCAGCGCCTTCTGCACCCAATCGCGCGCCGTCTCGGCATTCGTCATCGTCTCGACCGTGGTGAAGGTCTTGGAGGCGATGATGAACAAGGTCGTTTCCGGGGAGAGGCCCTTCAGCGTGTCATGGATATGGGCGCCGTCGACATTGGAGACATAGTGCGCGCGCGGCCCGTCGTGATAGGGCGCGAGCGCCAGCGTCACCATCGCCGGGCCGAGGTCCGAGCCGCCGATGCCGATGTTGACGATGTCGGTGATCTTCTTGCCGGTGGCGCCGGCCGCCTTGCCCGAGCGGATGGCGTCGGCGAAGGCGCCCATGGCGTCGAGCACGGCAATCACGTCGGCCTTGGTGTCCTGGCCGTCGACGATCACGCTCTTGCCGGTCAGGTTGCGCAGCGCGGTGTGCAGCACGGCACGGTTCTCGGTGATGTTGATCTTCTTGCCTTCGAACATCGCCGCGCGGCGTCCCGCGAGATCGGCCGCGCCCGCGAGCTTTTCCAGCATCGTCATCGTGTTCGCGTCGACCGCGCATTTCGACCAGTCGAGCAGAAGGTCTCCATCGGTGGCGGAAAATGTCTCGAAGCGCTTGGGATCGGCGGCGAAGGCCTCGCGCATCGAGCCCTTGGCCGCCGCGCGCTGATCGCGCAAGGCAGCAAGTTGCTTGTCGAAGGATGACTGGTCCACTGGCGGGCTCCTGGCGGGTTTTTAGACCATTTTAACAGGCCGGATGTTTCCGGCGCGTGTCGGCGCGTCATTCTATCGAGCCGATTTCCATTTCGTTCAAGCGTGGGATTGCCGCACTGCATCACGCTTTGATGAGGGTGGTGTTGGACGGTGAAGGGGTACCGTGCGCCGGCGGCGACGATGCTGCGCATCGCGCCTTTATGGTGCCGCGACGATGCTTCGCATCGCGCCTTTATGGTGCCGCGACGATGCTTCGCATCGCGCTTAAACGCGAGGCGACGACGCTGCGCGTCGCGCTTAGGTGGGTGCCGCGACGATGCTTCGCATCGCGCTTGGATGCTTCGCATCGCGCTTTGACGCGGGGCGACGACGCTGTGCGTCGCGCCTGATAGATCACTGGCATAAATCCCAGCGATCAGAAAAATTGATTGGCGCAACCCCTTATGCCACCCATACACTCCACTGGTCCAGCCAAGTGAAAACAGCTGGCCATCCGAGGAAGATTTCCCATGCCACAGCGCAATGACACGGCCATATGGTCCGGCCTGTTCCGGATTTCGGCTGAATCCGGCCAGACCCTCCAGGCGCAGATCCGCCAGGCGATCGTCGCGGCCATTCTCGACCGACAGATCGCCGCCTCGATGCCGTTGCCGTCGTGCCGAATTCTCGCGGAAAAACTTGGAGTTGCCCGCGGCACGGTGGTACTGGCCTTTCAGCAGTTGGTCGACCAGGGGTTCCTGGTGGCGCGCGAGCGGCGCGGCCATTTCGTCAATCCGGACGTGCTGGCCACCCCCGCCAAGCCGCATCAGAAGGCGCCCGACCAGCAGAACGAGATCGACTGGAAGGCGCGCCGGCAGATCGCCGCAAGCGACATGCCGCCGCCGGCCAAGCACGACAACTGGATCAAGTCCTCCTATCCGTTCGTCTACGGCCAGTTCGATCCGGCGCTGTTTCCGACCGCCGAATGGCGCGAGTGCAACCGCATGGCGCTGGCGGTGCTCGAGATCCGCAACTGGGCGTCCGACATGGTCGACCGCGACGATCCGCTGCTGATCGAGCAGATCCAGGCCAGGCTTCTGCCGCGGCGCGGCATCTTCGCCAATCCGGACGAGATCATCGTGACGCTGGGGGCGCAGAACGCGCTCTACATGCTGGCCACGCTGTTGATGACCAAGGGCTCGAAGGTGGCGATGGAAGACCCAGGCTACCCGGACGCGCGCTCGATCTTCCGGTTGGCCGGCGCCGATATTCAGCCGGTCCCGGTCGACCAGTCGGGCATCGTAACGTCTTCTATTCCCAGCGATTCCGGCTTCGTCTTCGTCACGCCCAGCCACCATTGCCCCACCATGGTGCCGCTGTCGGCGGAGCGGCGGCAGGATCTCCTGGCGCGCGCCAACCGCAACAACCAGATCATCATCGAGGACGGTTATGACAGCCAGTTGCTCGACGAGGCGCCGCAGCAGGCGCTGAAGAGCCTCGATCGCTCGGGCCGCGTCATCTATGTCGGCTCGATGTCGAAGACATTGGCTCCAGGTCTCAGGCTTGGCTACATCGTCGCCTCGGCGGGGCTGATCGCCGAGCTTCGCGCGCTGCGCCGCTTCATGCTCAGGCACCCGCCGGCAAACAACCAGCGCGCCGTCGCGCTGTTCCTGTCGCTCGGCCATCACGAGGCGCTGGTGCGCAGGCTTTCCACCGCCTTCGACGAACGGCGCAAGCGTCTGGTCCATGCGATTTCCGCTTTCCTGCCAGAATGGCGCTCGACCGACTCGGCGGGCGGCACATCGCTCTGGCTGGAGGGGCCGCGCGGCACCGATTCACGCGGACTGGCGGAAGCCGCCGCTTCGCGCAGCGTCATCATCGAGCCAGGCGACCGGTTCTTCGACCGCAGCGAAAAGCCCTCTCGTTTCATGCGCTTGGGCATCTCCTCGATCTCGCTGCAGCATATCGAGCCGGGCATCCGCGAACTTGCCACCGCGGCCGGACGCAGGCCCGCCGCCGCCTGATCGCCACAGACATCCTGAAAAGGAGCCGGCGCAGCGCCGGCTCTTTTTGTTTTGGCGCGCACCTGTTGCTTTAGAGCCCTGGCATATTCGACGGAAATGGTTGGCCCATAGGCTGTGCCAATGCCGGCGGCATAGTCGGGGCCAGAAGGGGACGAGGCAGACCGATGGTGGACCAACCGCCGCGGACCGCCTCGCAGATAAAAGACAAAGGTGGAGTGCTTCCATGTCAGTGGCTCTTGAGAAGCAGGAAGCGTCGGCGGACCAGCGTTCGCGGCGTTCCGGCGGACGCGAAGCGCGCCGCGCGATGCGGGCGGCGCCTTTGGCCGACGATATCCGTCCGGTGCGGGCGGGGCTTGAAGGCGGCAGCTATGGTCCATTGAGCCAGAACGACCGCGAACGCATCCACGAAGCAGTGCTGACGCTCCTCGAGACGGTCGGCTTCGCCAACGCCATCCCGTCCTGCATCGAAGCGCTGACCCGGGTCGGCGGTATTTATGGCGACGACGGCCGCATCCGGCTGCCGCGCGCGCTGGTGCTGGACACGATCAAACGAGCGGCGCGCAACTTCACCCTCTACGGCCAGGATCCGAAGCACGACATGCTGATCCAGGGCAAACGCGTGCACTACGGCACGGCGGGCGCGGCGGTGCATCTGGTCGATGTCGAGAAGCGCGAATACCGCGAATCGCTGCTGCAGGATCTCTACGACGCCGCCCGTCTCGTCGACGGGCTGGACAACATCCATTTCTTCCAGCGCACCATGGTTCCGCGCGACATTCCCGATCCGCTCGATATGGATTTCAACACGCTCTATGCCTGCGTGATGGGGACGTCCAAGCATGTCGGCACCTCGTTCACCGTGCGCGAGAACGTCAAGCCGGCGCTGGAAATGCTCTACGCGATCGCCGGCGGCGAGGAGAATTTCCGCGCGCGGCCGTTCGTGTCGAACTCGAACTGCTTCGTCGTGCCGCCAATGAAGTTCGCCGAGGACGCCTGCGGCGTGCTCGAAGCCTGCGTCGAAGGCGGCATTCCGATCCTGCTGCTCTCCGCCGGCCAGGCGGGCGCCACGGCACCCGCCGCGATCGCCGGCGCCGTCGTGCAGGCGGTGGCGGAAGTGCTGATGGGCCTGGTCTATGTCAATGCCATCAAGCCTGGGCATCCGGCGATCTTCGGCACTTGGCCGTTCGTCTCGGACCTCCGCACCGGCGCCATGTCCGGAGGCTCGGCCGAGCAGGCAGTGCTGACCGCGGCCTGCGCGCAGATGGCGCAATATTATGATCTGCCGGGTGGTTCGGCCGCCGGCATGACGGATTCGAAACTGCCCGACATCCAGTCTGGCTATGAAAAGGGCATCACCGACGTGATGGCCGGTCTTGCCGGCCTCAATCTCGTCTATGAGTCGGCCGGCATGCATGCCTCGCTGCTTGGCTTCTGCCTGGAAAGCCTGATCATCGACAACGACATGCTGGGACACTGCCTGCGCTGCGTGCGCGGCATCGAGGTGACCGACGAGGCGCTGTCGATCGACACCATCGCCGATGTCTGCATGAAGGGTCCCGGACACTATCTCGGCAACGATCAGACGTTGAAGCTGATGCAGACCGAGTATTTCTATCCCGCCGTCGGCGACCGTTTCTCACCCAAGGAATGGAACGAAAAGGGCCGGCCCGACATCCTGTCGCGGGCGATCGCGGAGAAGAAGCGCGTGCTTGCCGAGCGTTTCCCGCGCCACGTCTCGCGCCTGCTCGACGACAAGTTGCGCGCCCGCTTCGGCGAGATGATCAAGCTGCCGCGCAGCGGCATGGGCGGCTAATATTCAGGTCAGGCCGACCTGACCTGAATCTCAACGCATCCTGCCTGCCAGTCAGTCGGCCCTCAACTCATAGCGCTCGACGACTTCGGCATTGATCAGCTTGGCGTGCAGCGTCATCAGCACGATCTGCGCGTCGAAACTGTCGCCGGCGTCCAGCGCCGCATCGATGCGGCGCTCGACCGCCAATGTCAGCTCCCGGCCATTGGCCTGCTCGAACACTTGCGGCCCGGCGACGCAATAGCCGCAGAGCTGCGCCACGGATTGATAGGCGTCCGCCGGCGGCTCATCGGGCCAGCAGTCGTTCATCAGGTTGACGATGGTGAGCTTCACGCCCTCAGGAACCAGGGCGGGATGCAGGTCGGCCGCACGCAGCGCCTCGTCGAGCTGGCGCAAGTCGCCGGAGCGGCCGAACATGCCGAGGAAGCCGAGGGAAGAACGCCGTTTCGCCACTATATCTCTCCCCTTCGCAGGCTGCCGAGGTCGAGCTTATCTGTGGGTTCCGTCGAGACGAAACAAGGGCAACAGAAAAGGGCGACCCGCCATCGGCGAGCCGCCCTCATGATTTAGCCGACTACACGATCAGTGATTGTCGCGCGGCACGCCGCTGGTGTGCGCGACGTCCTGGTACTTCACCGCCGGCTTCAGCACCATGCCGGCCGAGAACTGGTCGACCATGCCGCGCTGGATCTCCTGCCAGGGCGTCTGGTGCTTGGGATAGTGATAACCGCCATTGCCTTGCAGCGCGGCGCGCCGCTTGGCGATCTCCTCCTCGCTGACGAGGATATTGGCCGTGCCCTTCTTGAGGTCGATGCGGACGCGGTCGCCGGTCTTGAGCAGTGCAAGGCCGCCGCCGATCGCGGCTTCCGGCGAGGCATTGAGGATCGACGGCGAGCCGGAGGTGCCGGACTGGCGGCCGTCGCCGATGCAGGCCAGCGCATGGATGCCCTTCTTGATGAGGTAGGCTGGCGGCTGCATGTTGACCACCTCGGCGCCGCCCGGATAACCGACCGGACCGGCGCCGCGCATGAACAGGATCGTGTGCTCGTCGATGCCCTGCGCCGGGTCGTCGATGCGGGCGTGGTAATCCTCCGGCCCGTCGAAGACCATGGCGTTGCCTTCGAAAGCCTCAGGGTCGTTCGGGTTGGAGAGATAACGCTCGCGGAATTCGGGCGAGATGCCGCTGGTCTTCATGATGGCGGAATCGAACAGATTGCCCTTGAGATTGATGAAGCCGGCATTGGCCTTGAGCGGCTTGTCGGCGCTGCGGATGACATCCTGGTTCTCGTTGACGGCATCCCTGCAATTGTCGCCCATCGACTTGCCGTTGACGGTGATGGCATCGGGATGCGGCAGCAGGCCGCCCTTCATCAGTTCGGCAACGACGGCCGGCACGCCGCCGGCATGGTGATAGTCCTCGCCGAGATACTCGCCCGTCGGCTGCAGGTTGACCAGCAGCGGAATGTCGAGGCCGATCTTCTGCCAGTCGTCATTGTCGAGCGGCACGCCGAGATGGCGTGCGATGGCGTTGAGGTGGATCGGCGCGTTGGTCGAGCCGCCGATGGCCGAGTTGACGACGATGGCGTTCTCGAAGGCCCCGCGCGTCATGATGTCGGACGGTTTCAGGTCCTCATGCACCATGTCGACGATGCGCTTGCCCGTCTCGTAGGCGATCTGGCCGCGTTCGCGATAGGGCGCGGGGATGGCGGCCGAGCCCGGCAACTGCATGCCGAGCGCCTCTGCCAGCGAATTCATCGTTGTGGCGGTGCCCATGGTGTTGCAATAGCCGGTCGAGGGTGCCGAGGAGGCGACGATGTCCATGAACTCGTCATAGTCGATCTCGCCGGCCGAAAGCCTTTGCCGGGATTCCCAGACGATGGTGCCGGAGCCGGTGCGCTTGCCCTTGTGCCAACCGTTCAGCATCGGGCCGACCGACAGCGCGATCGCCGGAATGTTGACGGTGGCCGCCGCCATCAGCAGCGCCGGCGTGGTCTTGTCGCAGCCGATGGTCAGCACGACGCCGTCGAGCGGATAGCCGTAAAGCACCTCGACGAGGCTGAGATAGGCAAGGTTGCGGTCGAGCGCGGCGGTCGGGCGCTTGCCGGTCTCCTGGATCGGATGGCACGGAAACTCGAACGGGATGCCGCCCATCGAGACGATGCCCTCGCGCACGCGCTTGGCGAGCTCGAGATGATGCCGGTTGCAGGGCGAAAGGTCGGAACCGGTCTGCGCGATGCCGATCAGCGGCTTGCCCGACATCAGCTCGGCGCGCGTCAGGCCGTAATTGAGGTAACGCTCGAGATAGAGCGCCGTCATGCCCGGATTGTCGGGATTGTCGAACCACTCCTGCGAGCGAAATTTCTTCTTCTTGGTGGGGGCGCCTGCCATGGTGGTCTCCGTATTTGTATGACAAATCGATAGGACAATGCGCTCATGCAGGCAAGAGGCAGGCGCAGCCAGAACCCGGACTTTGGTGCGATAGACTTGTCCCGGCCCGCGCGCTACGACCAATCGGCATCAGCAAACGCGGGAGGTCTTGATGGCTTTGGTGATCGAAGGCGAGGAGCGGATCGCCGCACCCGTCGAGAAAGTGTGGGAAGCCCTCAACGACCCGGAAATCCTGAAGGAGGCGATTCCGGGCTGCCAAAGCCTGGAAAAGACCTCGAACACCGAGATGGCGGCGACCGTGGTGCTCAAGATCGGGCCGATCAAGGCGACCTTCAACGGCGAAGTCACGCTGAAGAACCTCAAGCCACCGCATTCCTACACCATTCAGGGTGAGGGCAAGGGCGGCATTGCCGGCTTCGCCAAGGGCGGCGCCGACGTGACGCTGACCGCCGACGGGCCGGATGCGACAGTGCTCACATATGCCGCCAAGGCCGAGGTCGGCGGCAAGATCGCCCAACTCGGCAGCCGACTGATCCAGTCGACTTCGAAGAAACTGGCCGGGCAGTTCTTCTCGACATTCGGCGAGAAGGTCGGCGCCTGACCCTCCCCTCAAGGGAAAGGGTTTATTCGAACACGATGCTGGGCACGGCGGCTTCGGCCGCGCCGCGCTCTTGCTGGACCCGATCCCAGACCTTCAATGCGATGTCGCGGTAGATCTTCGCCTCGGCGCCCTCCGGCTTCGAGGCGACGACCGGGGCGCCGGCGTCCGAGCTCTCACGGATGCCCATTTCCAGCGGCACCTCGCCGAGGAAGGTGACACCGAGGCGCTCGGCCTCGCGGCGCGCGCCGCCATGGCCGAAAATGTCGTAGCGCTTACCGGTGTCCGGCGCGAGGAAGTAGCTCATATTCTCGACGATGCCGAGCAGCGGCACATCGACCTTCTTGAACATGTTGAGGCCCTTGCGCGCGTCGATCAGCGCCAGGTCCTGCGGCGTCGAGACGATGACGGCGCCGGCGAGCGGCACCTGCTGGGCCATGGTGAGTTGGGCATCGCCGGTGCCGGGCGGCATGTCGACCACCAGCACGTCGAGCGGACCCCATTCGACTTCGCGCAGCATCTGCGTCAGCGCCGACATCACCATCGGGCCGCGCCAGATCATCGGCGTCTCCTCATCGACGAGGAAGCCCATCGACATCACCTTGAGGCCGTAATTCTGCATCGGCTTCAGGATCTTGCCGTCGACGGTCTGCGGCCGGCCGTGGATGTTGAGCAGCCTGGGCATCGATGGGCCGTAGATGTCGGCATCGAGCACGCCGACCTTCAACCCGTTGGCAGCAAGGCCGAGCGCCAGGTTGACGGCGGTGGTCGATTTTCCGACGCCGCCCTTGCCGGAGGCGACCGCGATGATGGCGTCGATGCCTGGCACCCCGCGCTTGCCATGGCTCTGCGATGCGGGCGCGTGCGGCGCGGGACGCTGCGGCGGCGGAGCGGCGGGCCGCGGGGCGGCAGGGCGCGCCGGAACCGGCGCTTCCATGCCGCCGCCCTTCTTCTCCGCCGTCAGCGCGACGACGGCGCTGGCGACGCCGGGGATCGCCTTCACCGCGCGTTCGGCGGCGGCGCGCAACGGCTCCAGCTCCTGGGCGCGGGCGGCGGGAACGGTGATCGAGAAGAATACCTTGGAATCGGCGATGAAAATCTCCGAGACCATGCCGAGATCGACGATGTTGCCGGTAAAATCCGGCCCGTTCACCGTCTTCAGGCGCTCGACGACGGATTCCTTGGTAACGAACATGATCTTTCCTCGGGGCGTTGGCGTTCCAGATAGTGCAGTTTGCCGGCAGAACCAAGCCGTGGCGCAATGGCTCGCCCGGCGTGCCCCGGAAAGCGACGGATGGAGTCGGATTTGGCCAGGGCCATGGCGCGGATTCGGGGCCAGGTCATGGCCAAACGACCCGCCCGCGCTATTTCCATTGCCATCACGACAACCGGGGAAGGAGACAGCCATGCTCGAAAACAGCAATGTGACAGCCAATCTCGCGGTGAAGGACATCGCCAAGGCAAAGGCGTTCTACGAGGGAACGCTGGGCCTCAGCCAAGTGGACGACATGGAGGGCGAACTGATCGTCTACAAAAGCGGTGATACTCTCATCAATGTCTATCACTCGCAATTCGCCGGCACCAACAAGGCGACGGCCGCAACCTGGGCAGTGGGCGACCGGATCGAGCCTATCGTCAAGTCGCTGAAGTCGAAGGGCATCACCTTCGAGCACTACGATATGCCTGGACTGTCGCTCGAAGGCGACATCCATGTCGGCTCCGGCATGAAGGTGGCCTGGTTCAAGGACCCCGACGGCAACATCCTGAACCTGGTGGGCGAATAATGCCGCAGCCGCGATCCGGGCCGCATCATGCGGCCAAGCGCGTCGCGAGATAGGTCAGTGCGGAGATCGCCGCCGTCGCCGGCAGCGTGATCACCCAGGCGACGACGATGTTGCCGGCGATGCCCCAGCGCACGGCAGAGACGCGGCGGGCGGCGCCGACGCCGATGATGGCGCCGGTGATGGTATGCGTCGTCGAAACCGGAACGCCGAGCCAGGTGGCGGCGAAAAGCGTCAAGGCGCCGCCGGTCTCGGCGCAAAAACCCTGCATCGGGTTCAGCCGCGTGATCTTCGAGCCCATGGTGTGGACGATGCGCCAGCCGCCGAACAGCGTGCCCAGCGCCAGCGCCGACTGGCAGGTGAGCACCACCCAGAGCGGCACATAGAAAGTCGGGCCGAGCGCGCCTTGCGAATAGAGCAGCACGGCGATGATGCCCATGGTTTTCTGCGCGTCGTTGCCGCCATGCCCAAGCGAATAGAGCGAGGCGGAAAAGAACTGCAGCACGCGGAACGTGTTGTCGACGGCGAACGGCGTCTGGCGCACGAACAGCCACGAAACAATAAGAACAAGGACGAGCGCCAGCACGAATCCGGTCGCCGGCGACAGCACGATGGCAGCGACCGTCTTGCCGAGCCCCGACCAGACGATGGCGCCGGTTCCGGCCTTGGCAACACCGGCGCCGACCAGCCCGCCGATCAGCGCGTGCGAACTGCTCGACGGGATGCCTGCGACCCAGGTGACGATGTTCCAGACGATGGCGCCAACGAGCGCGGAGAAGATCACCGCCGGCGTGACGATGCTGGCGTCCACGATGCCTTTTCCGACCGTCTCGGCGACATGAAGGCCGAAGAACAGGAAAGCGATGAAATTGAAGAAAGCCGCCCAGAACACCGCGTAATGCGGCCTCAGCACCCGGGTGGAGACGATGGTTGCAATCGAATTTGCGGCGTCGTGCAGGCCGTTGAGGAAATCGAAGAACAGCGCCACGGCGACGAGGCCGATCAGCAGGGGAAAAGCGATCGTGGCTTCCATCGCCTAGACGTTCTCGATGACGATGCCGCTGATCTCGTTGGCGACATCCTCGAAACGGTCGACCACCTTCTCCAACTGGCCATAGATCTCCGAGCCGATCAGATAGGCCATGGCGTCGCCGCGGCCGTGGCGCCTGAACAGGTCCTTCAGGCCCTGCTCGTGCAGATCGTCGGCGCGGCCCTCGACGCGCATCACCTCCTCGGCGATGGCGTTGAGGCGCGCTGCGTTGGCGCCTACCTTGCCGAGCAGCGGGATTGCCTCCGCGACCAATCGGGCGGCCTGGACGATGACGCCGCCCATTTCCCGCATCAGCGGGTCGAACTCGCTGACCTCGAACAATTTCACCGTCTTGACCATCTTGTGCATCATGTCGATGGCGTCATCCATCGACTGGATCAAGTCCTTGATGTCGCCGCGGTCGAACGGGGTGATGAAGGAGCGTCGAACGGCAAGCAGAACCTCAGCGGTGATGCCGTCGGCCTCGTTTTCGAGATCGACGATCTTCTGGCACCAGCGGTCGATGTCCTTGCCCTGGAGAAGCTGCTCAAGGGCCTCGGCGCCGCCGACCACGGTGCGCGAATGCCGCTCGAACAGATCGAAGAAGCGATCCTCGCGCGGCAACAGCTTGCGAAACCAGCCCAGCATGTCGTCCCTCCTTGCTTCCGCCTATCCCACATAACGCCATGGGCGGCGCGGGAAAACAGATAGCCGGCTCAAAAATGTGGACGAGGTCGATTGCGCATGCGTCTTGCGAAGCGGGGCGATTTCCCCGACCTTGGGCAAACCGCTGCGGATCGGACGGCATGATCGACAAACTGGAATTCTTCATCGCTTTGGCCAAGGAGGAGCATTTCGGCCGGGCCGCGGAGGTGTGCGGCGTGACCCAGCCGACTTTGTCGGCCGGCATCAAGCAGCTCGAGGAGCAGCTCGGCGTCATGCTGGTGCTGCGCGGCTCGCGCTTCCAGGGCCTGACGCCGGAAGGCAAGCAGGTGCTGACCTGGGCGCGCCGCATCGTCGGCGACACAAGGACGATGCGCGAGGAGATGCGCGCGGCGCGCCACGGCCTTGCCGGCCGCATCCGCATCGCGGCGGTCCCCACTGCGTTGGCCATGGTGGCGCGGCTGACGACGCCGTTCCGCGAAAAGCATCCGGGCGTCACCTTCTCGGTGCTGTCGCGCACCTCGATCGAGGTGCTGACGCTGCTCGGCAATTTCGATGTCGATGCCGGCATCACCTATCTCGACAACGAGCCGCTCGGGCGCGTCACCAGCGTGCCGCTCTATGACGAGCGCTACCAGCTGATCACGGCGGTCGGGAACCCATATTCCGACCGCGACAAAGTGACGTGGGCCGAGATCAGCCAGCTGCCGCTGTGTCTTCTCACGCCGGATATGCAGAACCGCCGCATCATCGATCAGCATTTGGCGGAAGCCGGCGTGCAGGTGCGGCCGACGCTGGAATCCAATTCGATGATCGTGCTCTTCTCGCATATCCGTACCGGCAAATGGTCGTCGATCATGCCGCTCAACCTTGCGGAAACATTCGGCTTTTCCGAACCGATCCGGGCGATCCCGATCGTCGAGCCGGATGCCAGCCACACGGTCGGGCTGGTGGCGGCGCCGGGCGAGCCGCACACGCCGCTGGTGCAGGCGCTGCTGGACGAGGCGATGGCGCTGGCGGACGATTTCCGCGCCCACCGCTAGGTTAGACAATGCGGGCTACCTGATTTCGATAGAAATTTTCTATCGAGCGACGGGAGCGCTTTATTGATTTCGGAGGTTTCCTCTGATTTCGTAAGGACTTAGCGATATTGCGCCCTATGCATGTCGTTGCCCCGAAACCGCACTATATCCAGGGGTGACATACATTGGCCGCCACGACCAGGGAGGGCGCTGCGTGATCATGCAGGCCGCAAGTACCGAGATCGCGTTGCGCACGGCGGCGATCATTGACGAGATGAAGGGCCTGGAAGGCCCGCTGCTGCCGATCCTGCACAGCATACAGGAAGAGTTCGGGCACGTTCCGAAGGACGCGCTGCCGGTGATCGCCGACGGGCTGAACCTCTCCCGGGCCGAAGTGCACGGCGTGGTCAGCTTCTATCACGATTTCCGCGCCAAGCCAGCCGGACGGCACGTGCTGAAGCTTTGCCAGGCAGAAGCCTGCCAGTCGATGGGCTCGGACGCCGTCGCGGCCAAGGTCAAGCAGTTGCTCGGCATCGATTTCCACGAGACCACGCGCGACGGATCGGTTACACTGGAGCCGGTCTACTGCCTCGGGCTTTGCGCCTGCTCGCCGTCGGCGATGCTCGACGGCGAAGTCATCGGCCGGCTCGATGACGAGAAGATCGAAGAGATCGTCGCGGAGGTACGTTCATGATCCCGCGCATCTATATCCCGGCAGACTCCGGCGCGCTGGCGCTCGGCGCCGAAAAGGTCGCCAAGGCGATCGAGAAGGAACTCAAGGAGCGCGGCGTCGAGGCCAAGATCGTGCGCAACGGCTCGCGCGGCGCCTATTTCCTGGAACCGATGGTAGAGGTCGCGACCGCCAACGGCCGCGTCGCCTACGGACCGGTGAAGGCGTCCGACGTCAAGAGCCTGTTCGACAGCGGCTTTCTCACCGGCGGCCACCACAAGCGCTGGCTCGGCTCGCCCGATAAGATCCCCTTCTTCGCCAAGCAGACGCGGCTGACCTTCGCGCGCTGCGGCATCAACGACCCGCTGTCGCTCGACGCCTACAAGTCGCTGGGCGGTTTGCGCGGCCTGCAGAACGCCGTCGCCATGACGCCGGCCGATGTGGTCAAGCAGGTGACCGAGTCCGGCCTGCGCGGTCGCGGCGGCGCAGGTTTCCCGACCGGCATCAAGTGGAAGACGGTGCTGGATACGGCGGGCGAGCAGAAATACATCGTCTGCAACGCCGACGAGGGCGACAGCGCCACGTTCGCCGACCGCATGATCATGGAAGGCGATCCCTTCGTGCTGATCGAAGGCATGGCGATCGCCGGCGTCGCCACCGGCGCGACCAAGGGTTTCGTGTATATCCGCTCGGAATATCCGCATGCGGTGGCGACGATGAACAAGGCCGTCGCCATCGCCCGCAAGGCGGGCGTGCTGGGCGTCAACGTGCTGGGTTCGCCCAACGCTTTCGACATGGAGATCCGCGTCGGCGCCGGCGCCTATGTCTGCGGCGAGGAAACCTCGCTGCTGAACAGCCTCGAGGGCAAGCGCGGCGTGGTGCGCGCCAAGCCGCCGCTGCCCGCCATTCAAGGGTTGTTCGGCAAGCCGACGGTGATCAACAATGTGATCAGCCTGGCCTCGGTGCCGATCATCATGGACAAGGGCGCCGCCTACTACAAGGATTTCGGCATGGGCCGCTCGCGCGGCACGATCCCGATCCAGATCGCAGGCAACGTTCGCAATGGCGGCCTGTTCGAGACGGCCTTCGGCCTGACGCTGGGCGAAATCGTCGACGACATCGGCGGCGGCACGGCTTCGGGACGTCCGGTCAAGGCGGTGCAGGTCGGCGGCCCGCTCGGCGCCTATTTCCCGCGCGCTTTGTTCGACACGCCCTTCGACTACGAGGAATTCGCCAAGCGCGACGGTCTGATTGGCCATGCCGGCATCACGGTGTTCGACGACACGGCCGACATGCTGAAGCAGGCGCGCTTCGCCATGGAGTTCTGCGCCATCGAAAGCTGCGGCAAGTGCACGCCCTGCCGCATCGGCTCGACGCGCGGCGTGGAGGTTCTGGACAAGGTCGCCGCAGGCATCGAGGCGGAGAAGAACCTCGCTCTGGTCACCGACCTCTGCAACACCATGAAGTTCGGATCGCTCTGCGCGCTGGGCGGCTTCACGCCCTATCCGGTGATGAGTTCGATCACGCATTTCCCCGAGGATTTCAAGCCCGCGCCGGCGCGCGTGGCGGCTGAATAGGAGCTGGCAGATGAACATCAAGGCCGACTTCCCGACACTCATCGAAGAGATCGACTACGGAACGCCGGAGTCGAAGGCAACGAAGCAGATCACGCTGACCGTCGACGGGCAAAGCATCACCGTGCCGGAAGGCACGTCGATCATGCGCGCGGCGATGGAAGGCGGGGTCGAGATCCCGAAGCTCTGCGCCACCGACATGCTGGACTCCTTCGGCTCCTGCCGCGTCTGCCTGGTCGAGATCGAAGGGCGCGGCGGCACGCCGGCCTCCTGCACGACGCCGGTCGGCGAAGGCATGGTGGTGCGCACGCAGTCGGACCGGCTCGACGCCATCCGCCGCGGCGTCATGGAACTCTATGTCTCGGACCACCCGACCGGCTGGAACGAGAAGGCCGGCACCGGCGCCAGCGAATTCGACGCGGTGGCAAAGTCGGTCGGTCTCTCCGAGAACCGCTACGGCGTTGAAGGCCGCAACCACGTCAAGGAAGAAGGCGGTGTGGCGCCCGGCCATGGCTCGCTGGCGGTCGACTACATCGCCCGCGACGAATCCAACCCCTATTTCACCTACGATCCGGCGCAGTGCATCGTCTGCTCGCGCTGCGTGCGCGCCTGCGAAGAGGTGCAGGGCACCTTCGCGCTGACCATCGAGGGCCGCGGTTTCGAGTCGCGCATGGTCGCCGGCATGCATGAGGATTTCATCGCTTCCGAATGCGTCTCCTGCGGCGCCTGCGTGCAGGCCTGCCCGACCGACGCGCTGCGCGAGAAGACCGTGCTCGAAAAGGGCATGCCGGAGCGCTCGGCCGTCACCACCTGCGCCTATTGCGGCGTCGGCTGCTCGTTCAAGGCCGAAGTCAAGGATGACGAGGTCATTCGCATGATGCCCTACAAGGACGGCAAGGCCAATCACGGCCATTCCTGCGTCAAGGGCCGCTTTGCCTATGGCTATGCCACGCACAAGGACCGCATCCTGTCGCCGATGGTCCGCGAGAAGATCACCGACCCGTGGCGCGAAGTGAGCTGGGAAGAGGCGATCGCCCACACGGCGAAAGAGTTCCGCCGCATCCAGTATCAGTATGGACGCACCGCGATCGGCGGCATCACCTCGTCCCGCTGCACCAACGAGGAGACCTACCTCGTCCAGAAGCTGGTGCGGCAGGGCTTCCGCAACAACAATGTCGACACCTGCGCCCGCGTCTGCCACTCGCCGACCGGCTACGGTCTCGGCCAGACCTACGGCACCTCGGCCGGTACGCAGGATTTCGACTCGGTCGAATTCACCGACGTCGCCGTCATCATCGGCGCCAATCCGGCTTCCGCGCATCCGGTGTTCGCCTCGCGGCTGAAGAAGCGACTGCGCCAGGGCGCCAAGCTGATCGTGCTCGATCCGCGCCGCACCGAGATGGTCAAGTCGGCGCATGTCGAGGCCGACTATCACCTGCCCTTGAAGCCCGGCACCAACGTGGCGGTGCTGACGGCGCTGGCGCATGTCATCGTCACCGAGGGCCTGTTCGACGAGGCCTTCATCCGCGAGCGCTGCGACTGGGCCGAGTTCCAGGACTGGGCGTCCTTCGTTGCGCTGCCTGAAAACAGCCCGGAAGTTGTCGGCCAGTTGTCCGGCGTCGATCCGGAACTGATCCGGGGCGCCGCGCGCATGTATGCCAAGGGCGGCAACGGCGCGATCTATTACGGCCTCGGCGTGACCGAGCACAGCCAGGGCTCGACCACGGTGATGGCGATCGCCAATCTCGCCATGGCGACCGGCAATATCGGCCGTCCCGGCGTCGGCGTGAACCCGCTGCGCGGCCAGAACAATGTGCAGGGCTCCTGCGACATGGGTTCCTTCCCGCATGAATTGCCGGGCTACCGGCATATCTCGGGCGAGGCGGTGCGCGACATCTATGAGAGCCTGTGGGGCGTGAAGCTGGACGACGAGCCCGGCCTGCGCATCCCCAACATGCTCGACGCCGCCGTCGACGGTTCGTTCAAGGGCATCTACATCCAGGGCGAGGATATCCTGCAGTCCGATCCCGACACCAAGCATGTCGCCGGCGGCCTTGCGGCTATGGAATGCGTGGTGGTGCACGATCTCTTCCTCAACGAGACGGCGAACTACGCGCATGTCTTCCTGCCGGGCTCGACCTTCCTCGAGAAGGACGGCACCTTCACCAATGCCGAGCGCCGCATCAACATGGTGCGCAAGGTCATCGAGCCGAAGGCGCGCTATGCCGACTGGGAAGCGACGCAGGAACTCGCCCGCGCCATCGGGCTCGACTGGAACTACACGCATCCCTCGCAGATCATGGACGAGATCGCCAAGACGACGCCAAGCTTCGCCAATGTTTCGTTCGAGCTACTCGACCGCGTCGGCTCGGTGCAGTGGCCCTGCAACGACAAGGCGCCGCTCGGCACGCCGATCATGCATGTCGACGGCTTCGTGCGCGGCAAGGGCAAGTTCATCCGCACCGAATATGTGGCGACGGACGAGCGAACCGGCCCGCGCTATCCGCTGCTGCTGACCACCGGGCGTATCCTGTCGCAATACAATGTCGGCGCGCAGACCAGGCGCACCGAGAATTCGATGTGGCACGCCGAGGACCGCCTGGAGATCCATCCGCATGACGCCGAAGTTCGTGGCGTGCGGGAAGGCGACTGGGTGCGGCTGGCGAGCCGTTCAGGCGAAACCACGCTGCGCGCGCTGATCACCGACCGCGTCTCGCCGGGTGTCGTCTATACGACGTTCCACCACCCGGACACGCAGGCCAACGTGATCACGACCGATTTCTCGGACTGGGCGACCAACTGTCCGGAATACAAGGTCACCGCCGTGCAGGTGGCGCCGTCCAACGGCCCGACCGACTGGCAGAAGGACTACAACAAGCAGGCCACGCAGAGCCGCCGCATCGCTCCGCTGGCGGCGGCGGAGTAGTTCTTGGCCGCGCGGCGCAAAGCCACGACGCAAATCTCGCGGCTGGCGCATCGCGCCGGCGGCACCGCGGCCGCGAACCGCATGGTGCCGGAGGAGACGCCAGTGGCGTTCTCCTTTGCCGGCACAACGCATGCGGTGATGATGGCAAGCCCCGCCGATTTCGAGGATTTCGCGCTCGGCTTCTCGCTGACCGAAGGCATCATCGCCGACCCGAAAGAGATCGAGGCGATCGAGGTCGAGGATCTTGGCGCCGGCATCGATATCCAGATCCGGCTGAAGGACCAGGCCAACACGCGCTTCCAGGCGCGGCGGCGCCGCCTTGCCGGGCCGGTCGGCTGCGGCTTGTGCGGCATCGAATCCATCGAGGAAGCGATGCGCTCGGTCGACGCAGTTGGTGCGTCGCGGCTTACGCTTCAGGCGGAAGACATCACCAGCGCCGTCCGGCTGCTGTCGAAGGTGCAGCCGCTGCACGCCGAGACTGGCGCGGTGCATGCAGCCGGCTTCTACGTTCCCGGCAAGGGCATCGTGATGGCGCGTGAGGATGTCGGCCGCCACAACGCGCTGGACAAGCTTGCCGGCGCGCTGGCCAAGGCCGGCATCGATGGTGCCGCCGGCGCCGTCGTCGTGACCTCGCGCGTGTCGGTGGAGATGGTGCAGAAGACGGCCGCCATCGGCGCTTCGATCATCATGGCGGTTTCGGCGCCGACCGCGCTTGCCATCCGCACCGCCGAGGCCGCCGGCATGACGCTGGTGGCGCTGGTTCGCGGCGACGATTTCGATATTTTCACCCACCCTGAACGGGTGGTTTCCGGAGTTGCCAAGCATGTCGCATGACGAAGACCACATCGCCAACACCACGGAAAAGCTGGTGCGCATGGCCAACCAGATCGCCACCTTCTTCCATTCGAAGCCGCGCGAGGAAGGCATTGCCGGCGTTGCCGAGCACATCAACAAGTTCTGGGAGCCGCGGATGCGGCGCCAGTTCTTCGAGATGCTGGACGCCGGCACCGAGAATTTCGACGACCTCGTGATCGCCGCCTCGGCCAGGATCAAGCGGCCACCGACACCGGATCAGGCCGACAAGAGCCTCGGCTACGCCAGGCAGGCATAGGCGGCGCGCGCCGTTTCACGCTGACAGCGCCACACGCTCCGTCGGCGGCAAAGGTCTTATATTTCACCTCTCTAAAGTTATGCTGCCTTAGACGGCCCGCTTCTGCTATGGTCGGCGACAGGAAATCGTCTGGCCGGGCGGGATAGCTTGCGTGAGGCCGATCGAGACCAGATACGCGCGCAGCGGAGAGGTGCGGATCGCCTATCAGGTGGTCGGCCAGGGTTCGTTCGATCTCGTCTTCGTGCCGGGCTTCATCTCCAATCTCGACCTGCATTGGGAAGACGAAGGCTACAGCCGCCTGTTGAAACGGCTCTCCGCCTTCTCGCGGCTGATCCTGTTCGACAAGCGCGGCACCGGGCTTTCCGACCGCGTCGATACCCATCATCTGCCCAGCTTAGAGACCCGCATGGACGACGTGCGCGCGGTGATGGACGCCGCCGGAAGCGGCCGCGCGGCGATCCTGGGCGCCTCGGAAGGCGCGCCGATGGCGATGCTGTTCGCCGCCATCTATCCGGAGCGGACGCGCGCGCTTGTCCTCTATGGCGCCTATGCGCATTTCCACAAATGGGTGATGCCGCCGGAACGGCTGGAAGCCTTCATCGAAACGGCGGAGACCTCCTGGGGCACCGGCGCCACCTTGCCCAATTTCGCGCCCGGCCGGGTCGACGATGCGCATTTTGCCCAGTGGTGGGCCCGGTTCGAGCGGCTGTCGGCGAGCCCGACGGCCGCGGCTGCCCTTGCGCGGATGAACGCCGGGATCGACGTGCGCGGCATCTTGGCGATGATCAGCGCGCCGACGCTGCTCATCCATCGCCGCAACGACGTCCGTGTCGATCCCGATGCCAGCCGCTTCCTCGCGAAGAAGATCCCGCATGCCCGGCTGGTCGAGATAGCCGGGCGCGATCATCCGATCTGGACCGGCGATGTCGATCGCGTGGCCGACCTGATCGAGGAATGCCTCACCGGCGAACCCGCGATGGCCGATACCGAGCGCGTGCTGGCGGCGCTGCTGGTGACGCGCATCTACGACACGGCCAAGCTTGGCGATCGCATGTGGGGCGAGCGCAGCCAACGCTTCCAGGAGACCTGGCGGCTTCTGGTCGGCCGTCATGGCGGCCGCACGGCCGGCACGCATGGCGAAATGATGATGTCGCGCTTCGATGGGCCGGCCCGAGCCGTACGCTGCGCCGCGGCATTGCGCGAGGCGGCGCAGCAGATCGGCGTGGCGAGCGCGCAAGGCGCGCATGTCGGCGAGATCGAAATGCGCGGCCAGCCGGTGGGCCTGACGGCGCGGGTGGCGATGCAGCTCGCCGCGCATGCCGGGCGCGGCGACATCCTCGCCTCCCGATTGGTCGCCGATCTCGCCGTCGGTTCCGGCCTGCATTTCGTCGATGCCGGCCGTGTCAGCCTTGACGAGCTGGACGAGCCCATGCCGGCGGTTCTGGCGACGTCGGAGCAGCATCTGGAGCCGGCCTGCCGGCCCAAGGCAAGGCCCGCCGAGCCGGCCGCGCTGACGGCGCGCGAGAGCGAGGTGGTGAGCCTGATCGCCGACGGCAAGAGCAATGCCGCGATCGCAGCCGAACTCGACCTCAGCGAGCACACGGTCAAGCGGCACGTCGCCAATATCCTGCTCAAGCTAGACCTGCCGTCGCGGGCGGCAGCGGCGGCCTTCTCAGCACGGCACGCTGGCCCGGACGGGCCATGAGAGCCATGGCGCTTTCGGGCGAAGCGGCGGAGGCCCTGTAAGCGGTATCAATTCTCCCCATGCAGGCCGGGCGATGTCGCCGGTAGGGCACTGTGAAATGGAGGATGAAATGCTGAAACTCAATCGCAAGATCGGATTGCTGGCATTCGCCGCGGGCGCATTGCTGGCCGTCACCCCTGCGCATGCCGAAGACGCTTCGGCGACCGCCGCCTACAAGGACATCCAGGCCACCCTCGGCTCGGTGCCCGACATGTTCAAGACTTTGCCCGATGTGGCGGTCGCCGGCGCCTGGGCCGAGATCAAGGGCGTTCAGCTCAACCCCAAGACCGCGCTCGACGGCAAGACCAAGGAATTGTTGGGCCTTGCGGTCGCCGCGCAGATCCCCTGCCAGTACTGCATCTATTTCCACACCGAGGCCGCCAAGCTCAACGGCGCGAGCGACGAGGAGATCAAGGAGGCGGTGGCCATGGCGGCGATCGTGCGCCACTGGTCGACGATGCTCAACGGCAGCCAGGTCGACCTGGCGACCTTCAAGAAACAGACGGACGACGTGTTCGCGGCCGTCAAGGCCAAGTCGCAGTGAGAAATCCCTGCCCGGCAACGAGCCGGGCAGCATTTTCGAATATCAACCGCCCAGGACGATGGGCACATGGAGGATGACATGCTGACCAAGACAAAAACAGTGGACGGCGCCGCGATCAAGAAGGCGATCGAAGGCCGCGACGGCAAGCTGCTGTCGAGCTTCTACAATGACGATGCGGTGGTGCGGGTGATCGACCGCAACAACCCGCCGAGCAAGCCGCGCGAAATCCGCGGCCGCGCGGCGATCAGCACGTTCTGGGACGACATCTGCAGCAGGGCGATGACCCACAAGGTCGACACCACCGTCGCCGAGGGCGACAACCTCGCCTTCATGCAGGCCTGCGCCTATCCGGACGGCACAAAAGTGTACTGCGCGGCGATGCTGGAGCTGAAGAACGGTCGGATCGCAAAGCAGACCGTCGTGCAGGCCTGGGACGAATAGTTCAACCGCCGACAATCAACAGCGGCCCGGGCCGCAATCGTGAGGAGAACCAGCATGTTCAGCGCCAGATGGCAGATCGACGCCAAGTTCGGGCACAAGCAGACCGTGCTCGAGCTGTTGAAGAAGTGGGAACGCGAAATCGGCTCACAGGTTGGCCTCGCCGATCTGCAGTTCCAGATCATGACCGGCTCGATCGGCGCGCGCGAGGCGACGGTCGAGTCTCATCATCAGGTCAAGAGCCTGGCCCAGTTGGAGGAGTTCTTCGCCAAGATCGGCAAGATCGATGCGCATGCCAAATGGGGTAAGGAGATCGAGCCCTATGTGGTGTCGGGCACCAGCCTCTGGCAGATCTACCGTATCGTCGAATAGTTTTGATCGTCGAATAGCCGCGGCTGGGCATTGGCGGAGGCTGGCACGATGGATGGGTGGCCGCGACGGCGGCCGCCTTCCACCATGCCGTAGCCGTCGGACGCGGCTAGTCTCCACGGCAGCTACCGGCTGCGCGACCATGGCTCTCCCGGGCCATACCCCGCTGGTCCTTTCGGGCGAAGCGGCGAGCACCGGATTGGTGCAATGTGATCTTCCTGCACCATCCAACGCATCCGCCCGTCGAGGCGGCATAACAAAGCAACAAATGCGTCGCGCCGACGCCGCATGGCGGTGGGCGCAATCAAGGGAGCAAACCGATGACCGACGAAACCCATGCAAAACTGCGTGAAAGCCTGCGCGGAGAGGTGATCCTGCGTGACGATGCCGGCTATGACGAGGCCCGCAAGGTCTACAATGGCATGATCGAAAAGCGCCCGCTGCTGATTGCACGTTGCGCCGATGTCGCCGACGTGATCACCGCCGTGAAATACGCGCGCGCCAACGACCTGCTGATCGCCGTGCGCGGCGGCGGGCACAACGGCGCCGGGCTGGGGATTTGCGACAACGGCCTCGTCATCGACCTGTCGATGATGAAGGGGGTCCATGTGGATCCGAAAACACGCACCGTGAGGGTCGCGCCCGGCTGCACTTCGGGTGACGTGGACCATGCCACTCATCCTTTCGGGCTCGCTGTTCCGGCCGGCATCGTCTCGACCACGGGCGTTGCCGGTCTTACCCTCGGCGGCGGGACGGGCTATCTCACGCGCAGATACGGTCTCACCATCGACAATCTGGTCGAAGCCGATCTGGTGCTGGCCGACGGCAGCGTGGTGACAGCCAGCAAAGTCGAGAACCCCGACCTGTTCTGGGCGCTGCGGGGCGGCGGCGGCAATTTCGGCGTCGTGACGAGCTTCCTGTTCCAGGCCCATCCTGTAAACATGATCTTCGGCGGCCCGGTGTTCTGGGAGGCCAAGGACGCTCCGGCCGTCATGCGCGCCTATCGCGACTATCTGCCGGCGGCACCGGAAGATCTCGGCGCTTTTGTCGGCCTGAAGTCGGTTCCCTCGACCGACCCCTTCCCGCGCGAATATTGGGGCAAGCGCGCCTGCGCCATCATCTCCTGCTACAACGGCACGGAGGAGGACGGGCGCAAGGCCATGGCGCCGCTGCTCGACAATCTGCCGCCGCCGATCTTCAACTGGATGGGCGTGATGCCATTCCCGGCCTTGCAGGCGCTATTCGATCCGCTGCTTCCGAAGGGCCTGCAATGGTATTGGAAGGGCGATTTCGTCAAGTCGCTTCCCGACGAAGCCATCGCCACCCATGTCGCGCAGGCCGCCGAGGCGCCGAGCGAATTGTCGCTAATGCATCTTTACCCGATCGACGGCGCCGTGCGCCGTGTCGGCAAGGACGAGACGGCATGGAACGCGCGCGACGCGACCTGGTCAATGGTCATCGCCGCCATCGATCCCGATCCAGGCAAGGCCGCCGCCCTCACCAAGTGGGCCAAGGACTACTGGGCGAGCATCCACCCCCACAACGGCGAGGGCGGCTACGTCAATTTCATGATGGACGACGAAGGAGAAGCACGCGTGCGGGCGAGCTACGGCGCAAACTATGAGCGGCTGAGCCAGGTGAAGCGCGCTTACGACCCGTCCAACGTCTTCCGGGTCAACCAGAACATCAAGCCAGCCTTGTCGGCGGTGCAGGGCAGGACGGCGGCGTAGCTCATGGGCTGCGGCCCGCCGGTGCGGGGAGTAGCAGTAAGCCGATTTCGGCCGTCAGTTGCGGCGGCCGAAATAGCACGTGTTTTCCTGCGCAATTGCGGACGGAAGACGGCGGCAAAGCCGCCGAACTCAACCCGCGCGCACTTTTCCTGGGACTGCTTTACCCGTGCGCCACCATCACGTGGCGAACGGCGGTGTAATCCTCCAGCGCGTAGAGCGACATGTCCTTGCCGTAGCCGGACTGCTTCAACCCGCCATGCGGCATCTCGTTGGTCAGCATGAAGTGGGTGTTGATCCAGGTGCAGCCATATTGCAGGCGCGCGGCCGTCGCCATGGCGCGCGAGACGTCCTTCGTCCATACCGACGAGGCAAGGCCGTAGTCGCTGTCGTTCGCCCAGTTCACCGCTTCGTCGACATCCGAGAAGCGGGTGACCGAGACGACCGGGCCGAACACCTCGCGGCGCACGATCTCGTCTTCCTGCAGCGCGCCCGCGACGACGGTCGGCTGGTAATAGAAGCCGGAGCCCTCGCCCGGCTTGCCGCCGGTGGTGATCTCGATGTGCTTCAGCTCCGATGCGCGCTCGACGAAGCTCGAGACGCGGTCGCGCTGGCGGCGCGAGATCAAGGGTCCGATCTCGTTCTCGGTGTCGTCCGGCTGGTTGTATCTGATGGTCGAGACGGCGGAAGAGAGGTCGGCGACAAGCTTGTCGTAGACCTTCTTGCCGGCATAGATGCGGCAGGCGGCGGTGCAGTCCTGGCCGGCATTGTAATAGCCGAAGGCGCGCAGGCCATTGACCACAGCGCCGAGGTCGGCATCGTCGAAGACGATGACCGGCGCCTTGCCGCCGAGCTCCAGATGCGTGCGCTTGACCGACTTGGCGGCCGCCTGCAGCACCTTCTTGCCGGTGGCGACGTCGCCGGTGATCGAGATCATGTTGACCTTTGGGTGGTTGATCAGCGTGTTGCCGACGCTGTCGCCACGGCCGAGCACGACGTTGACGACGCCCTCGGGCAACACCTCGGCGAGGATCTTCGCCAGCTTCAGGGCGGTGAGCGGCGTCTGTTCCGACGGCTTGAAGACAACCGTGTTGCCGCCGCCGATCGCCGGCGCCAGCTTCCAGGCCATCATCATCAGCGGATAGTTCCACGGCGCGATCGAGGCGACGATGCCGATCGGATCGCGCCGGACCATCGAGGTGTGGCCCGGAATATATTCGCCCGCCACCTGGCCCGGCATCGAGCGCACCGCGCCGGCGAAGAAACGGTAGCAGTCGACGATCGCCGGGATCTCATCATTGAGCACGGCATTGATCGGCTTGCCGCAGTTCAGCGCCTCGAGCGCGGCGAACTCCTTGGCTTCGGCCTGGATGCGATCGGCGATCTTGAGCAGATATCCCGAACGCTGCGCGGGCGTCGTGCGCGACCAACCGACGAACGCTTGTTCGGCGGCCCTGACGGCCGCCTCGATCTGCGCCGGACTGGCTTCGGGCAGGTTGAGGATCGTCGCGCCGGTCTTCGGATTGAGGATCGGCTCCTCGGTTTCGGTGCCCTTCTCGAATTTCGAGCCGATGAGCATTTGAGTGTCCATGGGGTTTCTCCTTAAGAGAAGTGAATGATGAATAGTGAATGGTGAGTAGTCATTAGTGAGTAGTGACGATCTCCATCGCGCATTTTCTATTCACTATTCACTATTCACTATTCACTACTCACTGCTTTCATTTTCCACTGCCGGCGATCTGGTCGCCGTCGCGGGTCAGGTGATAGGCAAAGAGGATGGGCAGCAGCGTCACCAGCACGACGACCATGGCCACGACATTGGTGACCGGGCGCTGGCGCGGGCGGATCAGTTCCTCCAGCATCCAGATCGGCACGGTCTGCTGCTGGCCGGCGGTGAAGGTGGTAACGATGACCTCGTCGAAGGAGAGCGCGAAGGCGAGCATGCCGCCTGCAAGCAGCGCCGTGGCGATGTTCGGCAGCACGACATGCCTGAACGTCTGGAAGCCGTCGGCGCCGAGGTCCATCGAGGCCTCGATCATCGAGCCGGAGGTGCGGCGGAAACGGGCGACGGCGTTGTTGTAGACGACGACCACGCAGAAGGTGGCGTGACCGAGCACGATCGTCCAGAACGAGAACGGGATATCGGCAAGCGCGAAGGCCGAGCGCAACGCAATGCCGGTGATGATGCCGGGCAGCGCGATCGGCAGGATGACCAGCAGCGAGATAGCCTCGCGACCGAAGAAGCGCGTCTGCGAGACGGCGGCGGCGCAAAGCGTGCCGAGCACCAGCGCGATGGCGGTCGAGATGGCGGCGACACGCACGGAGAGCGAGAGCGCGTCCCAGACGTCCGGCCGGTTCCAGGTGACGGCGAACCATTGCGTGGTAAGCCCCGGCGGCGGCCACACAAAACTCTTCTCTTCCGTCGTGAAGGCATAGACGAAGATCAGGAGGATCGGCAGATGCAGGAAGAGCAGGCCGCAGGCGGCGGCAATCTTCAGGCCGAGCGGAGCGGATTGGCCGCGGTCAGAGCGCATCGAAAGCCCCCATGCGCTTGGCGCCCAAGAGGTAGAAGCCCATGATGACGATGGGCACCACGGTGAAGGCGGCGGCCAAGGGAATGTTGCCGGCGGTGCCCTGCTGCGAATAGACGGCCTGGCCGATGAACAGGCGCGAGGTGCCGATGATCTGCGGGATGATGTAGTCGCCCAATGTCAGCGAGAAGGTGAAGATCGAGCCGGCGACGATGCCTGGCAGCGCCAGCGGGAACAGCACGTTGCGGAAGGTCTGGCCGGGCGAGGCGCCGAGATCGGACGAGGCCTCGACCAGATTGCCGGGCACGCGCTCGAGCGCGGCTTGCACCGGCAGGATCATGAAAGGCAGCCAGACATAGACGAAGACGATGAAGGTGCCGGTGAAGGAGACCGACAGCGAGTTGCCGCCAACGATGGGCAGCGACAGCCAGGCGTCGAGCAGCCACAGAAGGTTCAGCTTGGCGAGCAGCCAGGTGAGGATGCCTTCCTTGGCCAGGATCAGCTTCCAGGCGTAGATCTTGACGAGGTAGCTCGACCATAGCGGCAGCATGACGCCGAGATAGAACAGCGCCTTCCAGCGGCCGCGCGCATAGCGCGCCGCGTAATAGGCGATGGGGAAGGCGACGATCGCGGAGGCCAGCGTGACCAGCGCCGCCATCGTCACCGTGCGCAGGATGATGTCGAGATTGGCGGCCTGGAACAGGTCGCCATAGGTCTTCAGCGTGAACTGGCGATTGATGAGGCCGGAGAACTCGTCGATGGAGAAGAAGCTTTGGGCGAGCAGCGCGAACAGCGAGCCGATGTAGACGATGCCCAGCCACAGCACCGGCGGCAGAAGCATCAGGAGCAGCAGAAGCCTGGGTCGGCGCCAGAAGAGGTCGGAGACCGCGCCGCGCATGCCGCCGCTGCCGGGCAGAATGGCGGGGGTGGGGTTGGATTGGACAGCGGCGATGGTCATGGGGCCACCGCGTGTTGATGGGGATTACCTGAGAGGCCGAGATCCTTCGCCCCCCTCTCTGTCCTGCCGGACATCTCCCCCTCAAGGGGGGAGATCAGCAGTTTCTCGGCCCCGCCCATTCTGCCACGTTGGAGATTGGCGAAACCCGAAGGGACAGCCAATCTCCCCCCTAGAGGGGGAGATGTCCGGCAGGACAGAGGGGGGCGCCTCGCGCAAACCTTCATCATGCCGGCTCGTCCATCAGATGCAGGCTGTCGCGGTTGAAGGTCAGCATGACCGCCCCGCCCTCAGCCGGCAGCGCTGTTCCGGCCGGCACTACCGCATGCAGCCTCAACCCATCGGCATCGAGCGCCAGCCTCGTGGTGGCGCCAAGGTAGTTGGTGCCGACGAGGCGCGCGGCGACGCCGTCGCCGCTGGTTGCGCTTGAAACGCGTATGGATTCCGGGCGCAGGCTTCCCCAGCGATGCTGGCCGGAGTAGCGCTGGACGAAATCCGGCGGCAGCACGTTGGACGAGCCAACGAAATCGGCGACGAAGCGTGTGTTCGGGCGCTGGTAGATGTCTTCCGGCGTGCCGATCTGCATGATCCTGCCGTCATTGAACACGGCGACGCGATCGGCCATGGAAAGCGCCTCGCCCTGGTCGTGGGTGACGAAGACGAAGGTGATGCCGAGCGCCTTCTGCAGAGACTTCAACTCCTCCTGCATGTTCTCGCGCAGCTTGAGGTCAAGCGCGCCGAGTGGCTCGTCGAGCAAAAGCACCTTGGGCTGGTTGACGAGCGCACGGGCAAGCGCGACGCGCTGGCGCTGGCCGCCGGAAAGCTGGCCGGGGCGGCGCACGCCATAGCCCGGCAGGCGCACCAGCGACAGCGCCTCCTCCGCCGCCTTGAGCCGCTCGGCCTTGCCGACACCCTTGACCATCAGGCCGTAGGCGACATTGTCGAGCACGTTCAGATGCGGGAACAGCGCGTAGTCCTGGAAGACGGTGTTGACATTGCGGCGGTAGGGCGGAACGCCTTCGGCGCGCTCGCCGAAGATGGAGATCGAGCCTGCCGTCGGCTGCTCGAAGCCGGCGATCAGCCTGAGGCAGGTCGTCTTGCCGGACCCGGAAGGCCCGAGCATGGCGAAGAACTCGCCCGGCGCGATCTCCAGATCCACGGCGTCGACGGCGCGCACGCTGCCGAAATGGCGCGAGACTTGTTTGAAGGAAACGGCGGAGGTCATGGGTCGATTTGTTTCGTTGCCGGTTTAGAAGGGATGCACGGCGCCCTACCTTCCCCTCGATGGGGGAGGTCGCGGCGAAGCCGCGGGTGGGGGTGATAGCGCGAACCTATCAGACTGCCCCCACCCCGACGCTTTGCGTCGACCCTCCCCCACAAAGGGGGAGGGTAAGAGCGCTAACGCCCGCCGATGACGCCGATATAGTCCGACACCCAGCGGTAATAGGGCACGCACTGGTCGTTCTGGCTGGCGCATTTCGACACCGGCGTCTTCCAGAACTTGATCTTGTCGAAATTCTCGTAGCCGTTGGTCTTGCAGCCTTCGTCGCCGAGCAGCTCGTTGCCCTTGCAGGCGGCGGGCACGACCGGCAGCGAGCCGAACCAGGCCGAGACGTCGCCCTGGACCTTCGGCGACAGCGAATGCTCGAGCCACATATAGGCGCAGTTCGGATGGGCGGCGTCGGCTTCCATCATGGTGGTGTCGGCCCAACCGGTGACGCCCTCTTCCGGCACGGTCGAGGCGACCGGCTTCTTGGCGGCGACCAGCGTGTTGACCTGATAGGGCCAGGAGCCGGAAGCGACCACGCCCTCGTTCTGGAAGTCGTCGACCTGGATCGCAGCGTCATGCCAGTAGCGGCCGACCAGCGTGCGCTGGGTGCGCAGGAGAGCGAGCGCCGCCTTGTACTGGTCCTCGTTGAGCTCGTAGGGGTCCTTGATGCCGAGTTCCGGCTTGTGGAACATCAGATAGTTGGCGGCGTCGGCGATGTGTATCGGGCCGTCATAGGCCTGGACGCGGCCCTTGTTCGATTTGCCGTCGGGCAGCTTCATTTCCTCGAAGACGACATTCCAGCTCTTGGGCGCTTCCTTGAAGACTTCGGTGTTGTACATCAGGATGTTCGGACCCCATTGGTAGGGAACGCCGTAATGCACCTTGTCGACGGTGAACCATGGCGCGTCCTTCAGCCGGTCGTCGACACTCTTCCAGCTCGGGATCAGGTCGGTGTTGATCGGCTGGACGCGCTTGCCGGCGACGAGGCGCAGCGAAGCATCGCCTGAAGCGGTGACCAGATCGAAGCCGCCCTCGTTCATCAGCGAGACCATCTCGTCCGAGGTGTTGGCGGTCTTGACGTTGACCTTGCAGCCGCTCTCCTTCTCGAAAGCCGTCACCCAATCATAGCCCTTGTCGGTCTCGCCGCGCTCGATATAGCCCGGCCAGGCAACGATGTTGACCTCGCCCTCGCCCTTGCCGAGTTCCTTGACCTGGGCGATGGCCTGACCGGAAAAAGTCAGCGCGACAGTCAGCGCCGTGCACGACTTCAGGAATGCATTCATCATCGATCTCCCATTTTGGCGCATGACCCCGAAAACCAGTTCGGTTTTCGGAAAGGATCATGCGCAACCTACAAAGGGTCGGAGCTTCATGCTCCGACGGCAGCGCTCTCAGGACGCGGCTTTGTTCCCTGAGCGAAAAGTGCTGTGAAAAATCCGGTTTCGCAAATTCATTTATCAGAAAGCCGATATCGGTTTTTCCGATGGCAAACCGCTCTTCAAGCCAGCGCCGTCGCCAGCCAGCAGGCGGCATTGAAGCGAGCCTCACCGGCCACCACGAAAGGCGCGAATGCGGCGGGCAAGACCGTGATGATTTTTTCGGCCGTTGCCTGGTCGACCTCGCGGAGCGCGGCGCCTACCGGCCCCAGCCGCGTGGCATATTTCATCAGATTGGCTTCGGTGATCCGGCACTGGACGTCCACCTGCTCGACTTTGATCGATGACCAGCCGCTTGCTTCAAGGATCCGCTTCACCCTGGCGCCGTCGGCAAAGGCAAACTGCCCCGGGGCTTCGGGGTCGGGCGCGGGTGCGGGCGGCAGGAAAGGCGCGGCCGCTCGCGCCGCGGTCGTCATGAAATCATTCTCGACCGGACTGCGCCAAGCGACAAAGGCGAGTTTGCCACCGCGCCTTGCAGCCTGCCTTATGTTGGTGAACGCGGCCACCGGATCCTCGAAGAACATCACACCGAAGCGCGAGACAACAGCATCGAAGTGGCCAGATTCGAACGCATATGCCTGGGCATCACCCACTTCAAAACTTGCGTTTGCCACCTTGTCCGCCCGTGCGCGCTCCGCCGCCAGCGTGACAAGAGGCTGCGAGATGTCGAGCCCGACGCAACGTCCGCCGTCCCCGATTCGGCGCGCCATCGCCAGCGTCGTAGCGCCGGCGCCGCAGCCGATGTCCAGGACATTACTCCCTTCCCCGGGATAGCCGGCATCCACCACCAGGCGCTCGAAGGGCGCCAGTACCCCGTCGAGGATCGGCTGCATCTCGACCCAGGCCTTTCCGCTGGCGTCGTTCCATAGAGCGGCTTGCTGTGTGTTTGGCTGCGCGGATTGCGGCATAACGGACCTCGCTTTCTGTTGCTCGCGCCGATCGTCGCGAGCACTCTACGAGTTCAAGCCGACTTGAGGTCAAGTATGAAAGATATGGACATTGCCGAAGTGTCGCGCCGCACCGGCGTGCCCGCCTCGACACTTCGCTACTACGAGGAGAAGGGCCTCATCGCCTCGATCGGTCGTCGCGGCCTGCGACGCTTGTTCGACCCGGCCGTCCTGGAACGACTCGCCTTGATCGCGCTTGGACGCGCAGGTGGATTCGCGCTGGACGAGATTTCCTCGATGCTGACGCCCGACGGTCTAACGAAAATGGATCGACGGCGGCTGGATGCCAAAGCCGACGAACTGGACCGGTCCGTCCAGCGCCTGACCGCGACGCGAGAGGCTTTGCGGCACGCTGCCCGATGTCCGGCCGCCCGACCCATGGAGTGTCCGACCTTCCGGCGCGCCGTCAGGCTGGCCGGCGCCGGCCGCTTCGAGGTTACTCCGATCGGTCCGTTCAAGGCGGAGGCGGTTCCCGCAACAAGGCGCAAGCGCAAGACTGGCCAGGTCAGCCTGGAGTAGGCCCCATTAACGGCGGACCATACGCTGCGACTGCGCGAGGCCGATGAAATCGCGCGCGGCCTGCGGCAGGCCGGAGCCGCGACGCCAGACCGTGCCGACCTGAACCACCGGCAGCGAGCCGGAAACGTCGCGCGATTCGATGCGGTCGCCTTCCAGCGACCACGGCCGGTAGACGAGGTCGGGCAGCAGCGCCACGCCGGCGCCGGTGGCGACCAGGCTGCGCACCGCTTCCACCGATCGCGTGCGGAAGGCGACATGGGGTCTCGCACCGATCGCCGACAGCAGCTTGCCGGTGTTCTCCTCAATCTCGTCGACAGTGAGCATGATCAGCGGCTCGGACGCGATGTCGCCGATCGAGATGATGTCGGCGCTGGCGAGCCTGTGGCTGAGCGGGATCCATAACCTGTAGGCAGAGACTTCGAGGATTTCCGACTGCAGCGCGGTGCGGTCGCGCAGGTTGGAGGTCACCATGACGGCGATATCGAGCTTGCCGCCGACCAGAAGGTGCTCGAGATAGTCGCCATTGTCCTCGATGGCCGAAACCTCGACGCCCGGATAGGCGCGGCGGTAGCGGGCGAGCAGGTCGGACAGGACATAACCGGCGACCAGCGAAGTGACGCCGAGCTGAAGCCGGCCGCCCGCCGCGGCCTGCTCGCTCGAAAAGGAACGGCGTGCATCGGAGACATCGGCCAGGATCTTGGTCGCGTGGCGCAGGAACTGGTGGCCCTTGTGGGTGATGTTCAACCCGCGCGGATGGCGCTCGAAGAGTTCGACCCCGAGATCGCTCTCCAATTCCTTGATCGCCTCGGTGACCGAGGATTGCGAAATCGACAGGTTCTGCGCGGCGCCCGAGACAGTGCCCTGCTCGGCGACAGCGACGAAGAACTGCAATTGGCGGATGGTGAAAGCCATGGCCGGACTAAACACCGGCGTGCGCGGGAAAGAAAGCCGGCGCAGCCGGCTTGTTCACGCCGGCAATTTCTAGCCCCTCGCGGCTTCGACGCGGCGCCAGTGGGAGCGCAGCGCAATGAGGAACGCGACTTCCAGCGCGAGCACGACGGCCATGATGCGAAACGCCACCGTGGGCAGATCGTGGACGCTGTCGCGCATCGCATAGCCGGCAAGAAGGAAGCCGGCATTCCACAGCATCGCGCCAAGCAAGGTGGCCAAAGCGAAGGGCAAGGCCGGCAGGCGCAGCGCGCCGGCGGCGATCGGCAGATAATTCCGCACCGTCGGCACGAACTGCGCCAGCAGCGAGGCCCGCATGTGGTTGCGGCGGTAGGCGCCGGAGAAACGCAGATAGGTTTCCTGGCGCAGGAACATGTAGCGGCCGAAGCGCCCGACCAGGGCGTCGGCGCGCGCCGGCCCGAGCCGGGCGCCCAGAGCAAACCAGAACAGGCAACCAGCCGTTGAAGCCAGCGTCGTCACCGCCAGCAAGGCGCCGAGCGCCGCAAGATCAGGCGCCCTGGTCATGCCGAGAAAGAGCAGCAGCACATGCGACGGCGGCGCGGGCAGGATCTTTTCGGTGAAAGCGAGGCAGGCGGCGCCGAGCAGGCCTAGCCCCAACACCGCCGACAGGAGATCGGTCATGCGAAGCGCCAGTCATAGGTGTTCAGGCTCTTGATCCTGGAAACGCGATAGACCGTCGCCGGCGGAAAGTTGCGGAAGGTGCCGCCGATCCGAACCGCCTCGAGGTCGAGCCTTTCGAGGACCGACTGATCGAAAGGGCAGCGGCGGCCAAAGGTAAACTGGTAAAGTGCGGCACCCGGCCGAAGACTGGCAAAGACGCCTTCCAGGATCGCGGACGACTTGCGCGGCGATATCAGACGAAACGGCAATCCGCTGACCACCGCGCCGACGACAGGGCCATCGAACAGCGGCAGATGGCGCAGGCCGACCGCATCCATCTCGATGATGCGCGCCGCCGGGAAGCGGCGATTAAGCAGCGAGGCGAAATCCGGATCGGACTCGACCAGTGTCAGGTCGCTCTCGCGGACGCCGCGCTGCAGCAAGGCACGCGTGAAGGGTCCGGTGCCCGGCCCGAGTTCCAGCACCGGACCTGTGTCGGGACCGATCTCGCGCGTCATCAGCGCCGCCAGGCTCGGGCTGGAGGGCGTGACCGAACCCATGCGGAACGGCGCCAGCGTCCAGGCCATCAGGAAAGACAAAGCATCACTTGCAGGCATGTTGACCTCATTGCTTGCGTGGGCGATTCGAGACCGCCCGGCATTCGACGAGGTGCTGTTTGCGGGTAGCGAATTGCATGGACATTGCGCATGGCGGAGCCTCACGAAAGAAAAGGCTGGCGCCGTCGGCGAGAACTGGCGCCATGTTTGCGCAATCTTGGCGCGATAGCCGGCCGGCGATGGATTGTAAGAAGTGGGACTGCAAGAGGTCTTGAATGCGTATCCTGCTGGTCGAGGACGAGCCGGAAATGGTTTCGGCGCTGCGGGCGGCGCTGAAGCGGCACGACATGGTCGTCGACCATGCCGGCTCGCTGCTTGAAGCGGAAGGGTTCGTCGCCGTCGACGGCTACGACGCGATCCTGCTCGACCGGCAACTGCCCGACGGCGACGGGCTGACGCTGGTGCCTAAGCTTCGTGCCGCAAGGAACATGACGCCAGTGCTGATGCTGACGGCCCGGGGCGACACCGGCGACAAGGTCGACGGGCTCGACATGGGCGCCGACGACTACCTGGCCAAGCCCTTCGCCTTCCAGGAATTGCTGGCGCGGCTCAGGGCATTGCTGAGGCGCCCGGCGGCGATCGAGACGCAGACCATCCGCGCAGGCCATCTTTCGCTCGATGTCGGCCATCGCGAGGCCTCGATCCGCGGCGAGCCGCTAACCCTGCCGCGGCGCGAATTGCTGGTGCTGGAGGCGCTGATGCGGCGAACGGGGCGCATGGTGCAGCGCGAGGCCCTGATGGAGGCCGTCTTCGGGCTGGACGACGAGATCCAGTCCAACGCGCTCGATACCCATGTCTCGCGGCTGCGCCGCAAGCTTGCCGAGGCCGATGGCGGAGTCGTCATCAACGGCATTCGCGGCGTCGGCTACCTGCTACGCGAGATCACATGAGTCTCAGCCGGCCGCGTTCGCTGAAATGGAGCCTGGTGCTGCGCATCGCCGTCCTGCAATGCGTGATGCTGACATTGATCATCGCCGGCATCATCGGCGCAATGCTCGCCACCGGCATCATTCCGCACGACTATGAGGACGGCACGATGGACGTGCTGGCGGATGCAGTGGCGCGCGACGCCAATGGCGCGCTGGTGCTGAAGGAAAATTCCGGTCTGGCTAGGCTGCGTTCGGATGTCCCGGACCTCTGGTTCATCATCCGAGACAAGCAAGGGCACCGGCTTCAGGAAGGCACCGTGCCGGTTGCCTACCAGCCTTTCGTCGGGCTGCTGGACAATATCAGCGATGCCCGCATCGACCTTGCGATGGGCGAGGCCGCCCCGCCCGGCGGAAAGATACGCTGGACCGACACCGCGGCCGGCAATGTCCAGATCATGAGCGGCACCAAGGGCGGGCTCTCGCTGCTGCGCGTTCTCGGGCAGGCGCCAGCGCTCTTCATGCAAGGGATCTTGCCGCTGGCCGGGCTGATGGCGCTGGCGACGCTGTTTGCGACTCCCTGGGTGGTGCGCGGCGCGCTTTCCGGCCTCGGGCGCGCGGCCACCGCGGCAGGCCAGATCGACATCGACAAGCGCGGCGTGCAACTGCCGCTGGATGGCGTGCCGAAGGAAGTCGCGCCGCTGGTCGACGCCGTGAACGCGGCGCTGTCCAGACTCGACGCTGGCTATGAGCGGCACAAGCGCTTCCTGACCGACGCCGCGCATGAGCTCAGAACGCCGGTCGCCATTCTCAACACGCGGCTTGCGTCGTTGCCGGCAACGCCGGAGCGCGCCAGGCTGCTGCAGGATGCCGCAAGGCTGTCGACCCTTGCCGACCAGTTGCTCGACCTGCAACGGCTCGACCGCCAGGCCGAGCATTTCGGACCGGTCGACCTCGTCACCCTTGCACGCACCGTCGTGGTCGACCTCGCGCCGATGGCTTTCGCCGCCGGCTACGAAATGTCGTTTGAGCCAGCCAGGGAAAAGCTCATCGTGCGCGGCGACCGCACGGCGATCGAACGCGCCGTGACCAATCTCGTCCAGAATGCGATCGACCACGGCGGCAAGGCCGGCCACATCACCATCCGCATACGCCCGCCCGCGATAATCGAAGTGCTCGACGAAGGCGGCGGTGTGCCGGCATCCGAACGCGAGCGCATCTTCGAGCCCTTCTACCGCTTGCATCCGCAGGACCATGGCGCCGGCCTCGGCCTCAACCTGGTTCGCGACCTGATGCAGCTGCATGGCGGCAAGGTCGAGGTGCTCGACGGCAAGGCGGGCGGCGCCTGTTTCCGGATGATCTTCCCGGCCTGATATCCGGCCGATTGCCTTGGAGTCGAACGGGATTTGACAGCGGAATGATTCGTAACTAACTAAGTTACATGAAACGCAACAGCCGACTGTCCTCGACCCTGCACATCCTCGTCCATATGGCCGATGCGCCCGACCGGGCGCTGACCTCCGAAGAGCTTGCCGGCTTCATCCACACCAACCCGGTGGTGGTGCGCCGCACCATCGCCGGGCTGCGCGAGGCCGGCATCGTCACCTCGTCGCGCGGCCATGGCGGCGGCTGGCAGCTCGGCCGCGCGCCGGACAAGATTTCGCTGGCCGAGATCAGCGCGGCGCTGGGCGAAACGCTTTTGCCGTTCAGCACCGAGCCGGAAAGTCCCGGATGCCTGGTCGAGCAGGCGGTGATCGCCGTGCTCGACGACTTTCGCCTGGAGGCGGAAAGGCTGCTCACTGAGCGGCTCAGCCATATCACGCTGGCCGATCTGACGGCCGACTTCCGCCGCCGTTATGACCTGATTGGAGTATCCAGCCATGCAGTATGATGTGATCATCGTCGGCGGCAGCTTTGCCGGCCTGTCCGCCGCCATGTATGCGGCGCGGGGGCGCCGCAAGGTGCTGGTGATCGATGCCGGACAGCCGCGGAATCGCTTCGCCGAACACTCCCATGGCTTCTTCGGTCAGGACGGGCGGGCGCCGTCGGACATTCTCGACGAGGCCAGGGCACAGCTGCTTGCCTATCCCACCGTCAAGGTGATCGACGGCTGCGCCGAGCGGGCCGCCGTCACGGGCACCGGCTTCGAGGTCGAGATGGACAATGGCGAGGGTTTCGGCGCGACGCGGCTGGTGCTCGCCACCGGCGTCCGGGACATCCTGCCGGACGTCCCCGGACTGGTCGGGCAGTGGGGCAAGACGGTACTGCATTGCCCCTATTGCCACGGTTACGAGGTGGCCGGCGGGCCGCTCGGCGTGCTGGCGACCGGACCGATGTCGCTGCACCAGGCCGAACTGATTTCCGACTGGGGCGACGTCACGCTGTTCGCCGACGGCTTGTTCGAACCGGACGCGGACCAGGCGCGGGCCCTGGAGAAGCGCAACATACGGTTCGAGCCTGACAAGGTGAGCGAAGTGCTGGACGACGGCTCCGACGGCCTGCTCATCAGGTTCGAGGGTAATCGCAGCGCGAGCGTGCGGGCGCTGTTCACCGCGCCGCGCAACGAAATGGCAAGTCCGCTCGCCGAGCAGCTGGGCTGCGCCTTCAACGAAGGCCCGCTCGGCCGGGCGATCGTCGTGGACGACAAACAGCAGACATCGGTGCCAGGTGTGTTCGCAGCCGGCGATGCCGCGCGCATGATGCACAACATCGCCTTCGCGGTGTCCGGCGGTGCGATGGCCGGGGTTGCGGCGCATCAGTCGCTGGTGTTCGGTTAGGGTGTGTTGACATTCAGGTGATGCCGGCCTGCAAATGGCGGCTTCCTGCGCTTCCGGTGCTCACGCACTTAAAAGTACGCTCCGCTCCGGCCTTCGCCGGCCGAAGCCCTCATAAGGGTCTTCGCTCCATGAAGGCTACGGCCGGCGTAGGCCGGTTCTCGGAAGCCGTCATTTTCGTCTCGGCCTGACCCGAATCTCAATACACCTAGTCCGGGCGAGATCAGGCCGTCGCAATGGTCAAACGCGCGCCGGCCTGGCTCAGCGCGGCGGCTATGTCGGGCGGCGGCGACTGGTCGGTGGCGAGCTCGGAAAAGCCGTCGAAGCCGCAGACCCGGACCAGCCCCTGTCGGCCGAACTTGGTATGGTCGGTGACGACCAGCGAACGCTGGCCGCGCGACAGCACCATGCGGGCGAACTCCGCCTCCTCCAGCTCGTAGTCGGTGAGGCCGGCAGAGGCATCGACCGCGCCGATCGAGATCACCGCATGATCGACCGAAAAGCGGCTGACGAACTCGATCGCCGTAATGCCGAAAGCCGCGCCGGAATCGCTGCGCAACTCACCGCCGGCCATATAGACCTTGTTGCCGTTCACCGTCGCCAGGGTGCGGGCAATGTCGGAGGAATTGGTGACCACCGTCAGCCGGCGGTGGCCGAGCAGCTCTCGCGCGAGGAAGGACGTGGTCGTGCCGGTATCGAGCATGATCGCCTCGCCATCGCGGATCGTGGCCGCGACCATCCTGGCGATCAGGCGCTTGGCTTCGGCATTCTCGCGCATGCGCCGCTCGAACGGCGCCTCGCCCACCATCGAGGCAAGGCCCACGGCGCCATGCATCTTCAGCACGGACCCGTCATCGGCGAGCGGCTTGACGTCGCGCCGCACCGTTTCCAGCGAGACGCCGAGACGTTCGGCAAGGCTGGCTATGGTGATCGTGCCCTCCTCGTTGAGGAGCCGCAGGATTTCGCCATGCCGTTTCGAATGGATCATGTGGATGTCCGGGCTTTTGCCCGAATTTAAGGCTTTGACAACGCTTTGAAAGGAGTTGCTTATATTTTCGGGCAAAACACCCAAAAAAGGTCACAGCTTTTGATTGACAGTTCCGCCACACCGGCATGAGAGTGGTTGCAAGTGACAGGCTCGGAACTGCTAACGGGAGGGTGATGGCAGAGCCGCAACCTAGTGACCAGATCGCCTGGAGACAGCCAGGCGAGAGCTTTTATCGAATCCGCGGGGGCGGATGCCGGGATACCATGCCTGGCCAAGGGGCTCGTCGGTGCGGTGCGGGATACCGATCCTGGCGTCTCGCACCGACGAGGCTTTTTTATATTCTCCCATCCTCGCTTTCCGCGCGACCGGCTGAGGCTGGAGCGAAGCCGTGAGCGCCGAAGACCGCATCCGCGCCCTGCCGTGCTGGAACGGCAGCATTGAGATCGAGCCGCTGCCGGGCGGCCTCAGCAACGCCAATTTTGTCGTCATGGATGCAGCCGGGCGGCATGTCGTGCGCTTCGGCCAGGACTTCCCGTTCCACCACGTCTTTCGCGAGCGCGAGGTGATGACGGCGCGGGCGGCGTATGCGGCGGGCTTCGCGCCAGCCGTGCATTATTCCGAGCCCGGCATCCTGGTGACGGAATTTCTCGGCGCCAAGACTTTCCTGGGAGAGGATGTGCGCGCCAATCTCGGCCGCGTGGCGGCGCTGCTGCGCGGCTTTCATCGCGAGATGCCGAACCACGTCTCCGGCGCCGGCTTCATGTTCTGGGTGTTCCACGTCATCCGCGACTATGCGCGCACGCTGGACGAAGGCGGCAGCCGCAAGAAGAGCGAGCTGCCGCGCTATCTGTCCCTGGCCGACGAGCTCGAGCGGGCGCAGAAACTGTTGCCGATCGTCTTCGGTCACAACGATCTTTTGCCGGCCAATATTCTCGACGACGGCAAGCGGCTGTGGCTGATCGACTTCGAATATGCCGGCTTCAACACGGCGATGTTCGACCTCGCCGGGGTCGCGTCCAATGCCGGCATGAGTGACGACGAATCCTTCGCCTTCATGACCGCCTATTTCATGAAGGAGCCGGACGGCGAAATCCGCCGCTCGCATGCCGCCATGCAATGCGCCTCGCTGCTGCGCGAAGCGATGTGGAGCATGGTGTCCGAGCTCTATCTCGACGCGCCCGGTATCGACTATGTCGCCTATACCGAGGAGAACCTCGTCCGGCTCGACGCGGCGCTGGAGAACTACCGGACGAAATACGGGACCAAACCATGACCTTGCCCAGCCATGCAGAAATCGTCGTCATCGGCGGCGGTATCATCGGCTGCTCCACCGCCTATCACCTGGCGCGCGACCACAAGGCGGACGTGGTGCTGCTCGAGCAGGGCAAGCTGACCTCGGGATCGACCTGGCACGCCGCCGGCCTGGTCGGGCAGTTGCGCTCCTCGGCCTCGATCACGCGCGTGCTCAAATATTCGGTCGAGCTCTATAAGGGGCTGCAGGCAGAGACGGGCCTGGCGACCGGTTGGAAGATGACCGGCTGTCTGCGGCTGGCGACCAACGCCGACCGCTGGACCGAGTTCAAGCGGCTGGCGACGACAGCCAAAAGCTTCGGCATGGATATGCAGCTTTTGTCGCCGGCGGAAGTGAAGCGCATGTGGCCGCTGATGGATACCGGCGACCTGGTCGGCGCCTCGTGGCTGCCCACCGACGGGCAGGCAAGCCCCTCCGACATCGCCCAGTCGCTCGCCAAGGGCGCGCGCATGCATGGCGCGAAACTGTTCGAGGACGTGCGCGTCACCGGCTTCACGATGAAGGACGGCCGCATCGCGGCGGTGAAGACTTCGAAAGGCGACATCGCCTGCGACAAGGTGGTGAACTGCGCCGGACAATGGGCAAGGCAGGTCGGCGCGATGGCCGGCATCAACGTGCCGCTGCAGCCGGTCAAGCACCAGTACATCATCACCGAGAAGATCGAGGGGCTGGCTAACGACGCGCCGACGATCCGCGACCCCGACCGCCGCACCTATTTCAAGGAAGAGGTCGGCGGGCTGGTGATGGGCGGCTATGAGCCCAACCCGCAGGCCTGGGCAACCGGGCTTCCCGGGGGCGACGTCCCCAACGACTGGGAATTCCGCCTGTTCGACGACGACTACGATCATTTCGAACAGCATATGACCCAGGCGATCGCGCGCGTTCCGGCCCTGCAGACCGCCGGCGTCAAGCAGATGATCAACGGGTCGGAGAGTTTCACGCCGGACGGCAATTTCATCCTCGGCGTCGCGCCCGAATGCGCCAACATGTTCGTCGGCGCCGGCTTCAACGCCTTCGGCATCGCGTCGGGCGGCGGCGCCGGCTGGGTGCTGGCGCAATGGGTGGTCGACGGCGAGGCGCCTCTCGACCTGTGGGTGGTCGACATAAGGCGTTTTTCAAGCCTGCACCGCGACCGCGACTGGGTCCGCGACCGCACGCTGGAAGCCTATGGCAAGCACTACACGATCGGCTTCCCGCATGAGGAATATCTGACCGGACGGCCGCGCATCGTCTCGCCGCTCTATGAGCGGCTGAAGACGCACCGCGCCGTGTTCGGCTCCAAGCTGGGCTGGGAACGGCCGAACTGGTTCGCGCCGGACGGCACGGCCGCCGAGGACGTCTATTCGATGGGCCGCCAGAACTGGTTCGGCCCGGTCGGCGACGAGCACCGGCATGTGCGCGAGAAGGTCGGCATCTTCGACCAGTCCTCCTTCGCCAAATACGAGCTGACCGGCGCCGACGCGCTGAAGGCGCTCGACTGGATCTGCGCCAACGACGTCAACAAGCCGGTTGGGCGGCTGACCTACACGCAGCTTCTCAACACGCGCGGCGGCATCGAGGCCGACCTCACCGTGTCGCGGCTCGGCGAGGACCGGTTCTACATCGTCACCGGCACCGGCTTCCGCACGCATGACCTGTCCTGGATAAGCGATCATATCGGCTCCGGCCTCGACACGAGGCTGAAGGACGTCACGGAGGAGTACGGCACGCAGTCGCTAATGGGACCCCTCGCCCGCGACGTGCTGGCTGCAGTGACCGATGCCGACGTCTCGAACGCCGCCTTCCCCTTCGGCCATGCGCGTGAAATCCAGATTGCCGGCCATACCGTCAAGGCGTTGCGCGTCACCTATGTCGGCGAGCTCGGCTGGGAACTGCATGTGCCGATCGCCGCCACCGGCGAGGTTTTCGATGCGCTGATGGCGGCGGGCAAGGCGCATGACATTCGCCCGGTCGGCTACCGGGCGCTGGAATCGCTGCGACTGGAGAAAGGCTATCGCGCCTGGGGCTCCGACATCACGCCGAACGACACGCCGCTGGAGGCGGGGCTCGGCTGGGCGGTGAAGCTTCGCAAGAACACCGATTTCGTCGGCCGCAGGGCGCTGGAGACAGCAGCCGGCAAGCCGCCGACGAAACGCTTTGCCGGCTTCACGGTGGACGACCCGGCGATCGTGCTGCTCGGCCGCGAGACGATCCTGCGCAATGGCGAGCCGGTCGGCTACCTCACCAGCGGCGGCTACGGCTACACGGTGGAGAAGAACATCGGCTACGGCTATGTGCGCAACGCCGACGGCATCAGTGACGATTTTCTTGCCTCGGGCGACTATGAGCTGGTGGTGGCGATGGAGCGCGCGCAGGCAAAAATCCATATCGAGCCGATGTATGACCCGGCCGGAGCAAGGATAAAGGCCTGATCCGCGCAGAGCGGATCAGCTGACGCGCAACACAAGCCCCCTGCTCGGCACGGTATCGGTTTCGCCCGGCATCGAGGCATAGGGCGCCGTTTCCTCGACGCGCTTCAACCTGCCCTGGGCTTCGAGCCCGGCGATGCGCTCGGCGAAGCCGGCCTGCCACAGCGTGTTCTTGACGGTCAGAACGATGACGCCGCCTGGACGGCAGATGCGGATCAGTTCGTCCAGTCCCTCGACCCCGACATGGCCCGAGGTGAAGACGCCCGCCGAAATAATGCCGGCATAGGCGCCGTCGGCGAAGGGCAAAGCGTCGCCCATCGCCAGGCGATGCAGCGCCGCGTAGACGCCCTTGGCGCCTGCCTTGTCCAGCATGCCTTGCGAGATGTCGAGCGCCTCCACCCTCGGATAGCCGGTGATGGCCAGCCATTCGCCGATCAGGCCGGTGCCGGCGCCGGCATCGAGCAAGGGTTCGGCGCCGCGCGGCAGATGCCGGGCCAGCAGCGCCAGGCAGATCGTCGGGTGGCGATAGCCGGCGGCCGACATGTCGGCGTCATAGGTCTCTGACCAGCTGTCATAGATCGCGGCCACTTCCTCTGGTCGCTTCGCCGCATAGGCCGCGCTTAGCGAGCCGCTGTGCTTGCCGTCCGTCATTGTCGCTCCCGAAGCCGATTCATGTGCGGAGGATCATAGCCAAGCCGTTAAAACTGTGGAACCGTCCGAACAGAACAATGGCGTGAAGGGGGCGCGACATGACCGACGAGCTGCGCGCGGCGCTGGCGACGATTCCGGCGCTGGCGGGCTATGACGGACCGCTGCAGCGTTTGGGTGGCCTGACCAACATGGTCTACAGGGCCGGCGAAGCGTGCCTGCGCATTCCCGGCAAAGGCACGCAAGAATATATCAACCGCGCCAACGAGGCGGTGGCGGCGCGCGAGGCGGCCAGGGCCGGCGTCAGTCCCGAAGTGCTCTATGCCGATCCGGCATCCGGCCTGATGGCGACGCGCTTTATCGCCGGCGCCGAGACGATGTCGCCCGAGACGTTCAGAACGCGCAAAGGGAGCCCCGCCCGCGCGGGCGAGGCTTTCCGCAAGCTGCATGCTTCCGGCGCGGTGTTTCCCTTCCGCTTCGAGCTGTTTGCAATGATCGACGACTATCTCAAGGTTTTGTCGACCAAGCATGTGGCGCTGCCCGCCGGCTATCACGACGTGGTGCGCGAGGCAGGCGCGGTGCGCGCGGCGCTTGCCGCGCACGCCATCCCGCTCGCCGCCTGCCATTGCGATCCGCTGAGCGAGAATTTCCTCGATACCGGCGATCGGATGTGGATCGTCGACTGGGAGTATTCCGGGATGAACGATCCGCTGTGGGATCTCGGCGACCTTTCGGTCGAGGGCAAGTTCGACGCGGGCCAGGACGAGGAGTTGATGCACGCCTATTTCGGCGGCGAGGCGCGGCCGGCCGAGCGTGGGCGGATCGTCATCTACAAGGCGATGTGCGACCTCTTATGGACGCTCTGGGGGCTGATACAGCTCGCCAACGACAATCCGGCCGACGATTTCCGCGCCTATGCCGACGGCCGCTTCGCGCGCTGCAAGGCGCTGATGGAGACGGCGGAATTTTCGCGTCATCTCGCGGCTGTGCGCCTGGGCTAGTGCTTAATTCACGCCCTTCGGCACGTTCTCAGGCGGCACCACGGTTTCCACCACCTTCTGGCGATGGAAGATGAATATGCCGGCAAGCACGACGATGGCCGCGCCCACCAGAATACGTGGCCCCGGGACATCGCCGAAGAACACGAAGCCGAAGACCACAGCCCACAGAAGCAGGGTGTAGTGGAGCGGCGCCAGCGTCGAGGCCGGCGCCAGTTTCAGCGCCCTTGTGATCATCAGATGGGCGGCGCAAGAGACGACGCCGAGCAACAGCATGGCCCCGAAATCGAGCGCCGACGGCGTATTCCAGGCGCCGATGGTGAGCAGGCCGCCGACAACCAGCGTGCCGATCGTCTGCCAGGTAACCAGTGTGGTGTCGCTGGTGCCGCGCAGGAGACGGCCGAGGATGATGGCGAAGCCGAAGGCGATGCTGCCGACCAGCGCGAAGGCCGAAGACAGCGAGAAAGCCGCCGAGGACGGCTTCAGGATGATCAGCACGCCGCAGAAGCCGACCAGGATCGCCAGCCAACGGCGCCAGCCGACCTTTTCGCCAAGCAGGAGGTGGGACAGCGCCGCGACATAGATCGGCCCGGCCATGTAGAAGCTCATCACGTCGGCCAGCGGCAAATAGACGACCGCAGCGTAGAAAAGCCCGGTATCGGTGGTGGTGGCCACGACGCGCAGGAACTGCAAGAGCGGCCGGTCCATATGAAACAGCCTGGCCGTGCCCTGGTTGGCGATCATCGGACCCAGCACGATGAAGGCGCCGATCGAGCGGATGAGCACCACCTGTCCGACGGAGAAGGAAGCGACCAGCCATTTGCCCATGGCGTCGTTCAACGCGAACATGAAGTCGCCGGCCAGCATCAACAGAATGCCGGCGAGCAACATGTTCCTGATCGTGAAATTGCGGGCGATGGTCTGAGCCATGCCGCTCCGTAGCCGCAAGCGGCCAGTTTGACGAGGGAAAATCATAAGACCAGCGCCGGGCGCCGGAACTTCGTCATCCACGGGCGGAGCGGAAGCGAAGCGGACGCGCAGACCCGAGGATCCATGTCGTGACCTCGCGCGAAGGGCAGAGGCGGCGCAGGGCTTTTCTGCACCGCTGCGACGCTTGGAGGTAATGGCATGGATTCTATGGTCTGCGCTGCGTCGCTTCGCTCCTTGCTCCGCCATAGAATGACGAAGTCACGAGCGTTCCGCCGCTAGTGCGACGGGTCAAACCGGACGCAGAGACCTACGCTGTTTTATGCCTGCGGTTGACGCTCTCCGGCCGGCCGGCGATCGACAGCCGCGTTTCCTGCCTGGTCCGCTCAGCCACGACCTTGCCCCTGGCGATGACGCAGAGGCGTTCGGGGCGCAGGCGAACGGCTTCGATCGCATTGCCGGCATCGAGCACGACGAGGCTCGCCCGCTTGCCGACGGCGAGACCCAGATGATCCAGGCCCATGATGGCGGCGTTGACGTTGGTCACCATGTCGAAGCAGCGCGCCATGTCGGCCGGGCTCGACATCTGCGCGACATGCAGGCCCATGAAGGCGACGTCGAGCATGTCGGCCGTGCCCAGCGAATACCAGGGGTCAAGCACGCAATCCTGGCCCCAGCCGACGCGGATGCCGAGCGCCTGCATCTCCTTGACCCGGGTCAGGCCGCGCCGCTTCGGGAAAGTGTCGTGGCGCCCCTGCAGCATGATGTTGATCAGCGGATTGGGGATTGCCGACACGCCGGCCTCGGCGATGAGCGGCAAAAGCTTCGAGACGTAATAATTGTCCATCGAATGCATGGAGGTGAGATGCGAGCCGGCCACCCTGCCCTGCAAGCCGAGGCGCTGCGTTTCATAGGCCAGTTGCTCGATATGGCGCGACAGCGGATCGTCGGTCTCGTCGCAATGCATGTCGACCATCAGGCCGCGCTTGGCGGCGATCTCGCAAAGCTCCGTGACCGAGCGCGTGCCGTCGGCCATGGTGCGCTCGAAATGCGGGATGCCGCCGACGATGTCGACGCCCATGTCGAGCGCGCTGATGGTGTTCTTCAGCGCTGTCGGCGAGCGATAGAGGCCGTCCTGCGGAAACGCGACCAGTTGCAGGTCGATATAGGGCGCGACGGTTTTCTTCACGTCGAGCAGCGCTTCCGCCGCGAGCAGCCGGTCGTCGCAGACGTCGACATGGCTGCGGATGGCGAGCAGGCCCATAGACACCGCCCAGTCGCAATAGGCGAGAGCGCGCTCGCGCACCGCTTCATGCGTCAGAAGCGGCTTCAACTCGCCCCAGAGCGCAATGCCTTCGAGCAGCGTGCCTGACGCGTTGATGCGCGGGATGCCGTAGGAGAGCGTGGCGTCCATGTGGAAATGCGGATCGACGAAGGGCGGCGCGACCAGATTGCCGCGGGCGTCGACCTCGGTCGACGCGGTGCCCGGCAGTTTCTGCTCGATCGCCCGGATGGTTTCGCCGGCAATGCCGATATCGGCAATCCTGCCGTCCGGCAGCGTGCCGCCGCGCACGATGAGGTCGAAATCCATCCGTCGTCACCCTTTCCCAAGAATCGGCAAATCATCGTGGCCGAAAAGACAGGCTGGCGCAGCCTTTTCTTTCCTCGGCAGCCGAAAGGTTCCATCGCGCCGCAACTCGCTCTATAAGCCGCCTCTCGCCCTCGTGGCGAATCCGAATTTCTCGCAGCCAGACACAGGATCGGCCGTTGTTTCGCTTCTTCCGCTCGACGGAAAACCAGCGCCTCATCGCAAGGCTGGTGAGGGAGTCCTTCCATGAGCACAAGTTCGGCTATGCCGCCGCCATAGCTTCGATGCTCGTGGTGGCCGCCATGACCGGCGCCAGCGCCTGGATCCTGCGCGAGATCACCAACGAATTCGTCGTCTTCAAGAGGCTCGACCGCGTCAACATGATCGCGGCGGGCGTCGCGGGGATCTTCCTGCTCAAGGGCTTCGCAACGTTCGTGCAGGCCTATTGCATGAGCCGTGTCGGCAACGCCATCATCGCCGACCGGCAACGCAAGATCTACGATCGCATCCTGGCGCAAGGCATCGAATTCTATCATTCGACCTCATCGGCCGACCTGATCGCCCGCATGACCAACAACGCGCAGGCCGCGCGCGGCGTGCTCGATCTTGTCGTCACGTCCTATGTGCGCGACCTGGTGACGCTGGTCGTCCTGGTCGGGGTCATGATCTGGCAACAGCCGGCGCTGTCGCTGATCTGCTTCGCCGTCGGGCCGGTGGCGATCTACGGCGTCAACCGCATCCTGAAGCGGGTCCGCAGCATCGCTGCCATGGAGTTCCGCTCGCTTGGGCAGATCGTTCATGTCATGCAGGAAACGGCGATCGGTGTACGCGTTGTCAAATCCTTCAACCTTGAAGGCGCGATGCGCAAACGCATGTACCAGGCCGTCTCCGACGTCGAGAACCGCGCCAACAACATCGCCACGCTGGAGGCGGCCACCAGCCCGGTGATGGAAACCATTGCCGGCCTGGCAATCGCCGGCGCGGTCTTTGTCAGCGGGTTCCTGGTGCTGCAGGGCGGGCAGATGCCGGGCAATATCATGGCCTTCATCGCGTCGCTGCTGCTCGCTTATGAGCCGGCAAAGCGGCTCGCCCGGGTACGCATCTCGCTCGAGACCGGCATCGTCGGCGTGCGCATGATGTTCCAACTCGCCGACCGGCCGCTGACGCTCGCCGAGAAGCCCGGCGCCACGCCGCTGCAACCCGGCCCGGGCGAAATCCGCTTCGACGATGTCAGCTTCGCCTATCCGGAAAGCGCGCCGGTGTTCGAAGGGTTCGACCTGACGCTCGAGGCCGGCAAGATGACGGCGCTGGTCGGGCCGTCGGGCAGCGGCAAGTCGACAATCCTCAACCTGATCATGCGCATGTACGACCCGCAGACCGGCAAGGTGATGTTCGACGACCAGGACATCTCGTACGCGACGCTCGATTCGCTCAGGCAGAAGATCGCCTATGTCAGCCAGGATACGTTCCTGTTTGCCGGCACGGTCATGCACAATATCCGCCTCGGCCGCGAGGGCGCGACGGATGAGGAGGTGATCGCCGCCGCCAAGGCCGCCAACGCGCATGAGTTCATCAGCGCCATGGCCAAGGGCTACGACACGGAGGTCGGCGAGAACGGCTCGCTTTTGTCCGGCGGCCAGCGCCAGCGCATCTCGATCGCGCGCGCCATGCTGCGCAACGCCGAGATCCTGCTGCTCGACGAGGCGACCAGCGCGCTCGACGCGGAATCTGAAGCGTTGTTCCGCGACGCGCTGCAGCAGCTTACCGTCGGGCGCACGACCATCGTGATCGCACACCGGCTTTCCACCGTGCACCAGGCCGACACCATCGTGGTGCTGGAAAAGGGCAAGGTGGTGGAAAGCGGCCCGCACAAGACCTTGCTCAAGCAGGGCGGGCTCTACCAGAAGCTTTACGAATATCAGCTGATGCCGTGACGGCGGCGCCTCTCCTTCTCCCCTTGCGGGAGAAGGTGTCGCCGAAGGCGACGGATGAGGGGTGTTCCAGGGAATGCCGGCGCCTCGCTCCGCTGGAGCACCCCTCATCCGTCTCGGCGCTATCGCGCCGATCCACCTTCTCCCACAAGGGGAGAAGGGAAGATCTCTCACTCCGGCACTTTCCTGACCGCGCCCTTGTCGGCGCTGGTGGCGAAGGCAGCGTAGGCGCGCAGCGCCGTCGTCACCTTGCGCTTGCGCTTTTCGGCCGGCTTCCAGGCGTCGGCGCCCTTGGCGTTCATCGCAGCCCGGCGAGCTTCGAGCTCGGCGTCGCTGACCGCCAGGCGGATCGTGCGGTTGGGGATGTCGATCTCGATCGTGTCGCCTTCCTGGACCAGGCCGATCGCGCCGCCTTCGGCGGCTTCGGGCGAGGCATGTCCGATCGACAGGCCGGAGGTGCCGCCCGAGAAGCGGCCGTCGGTGATCAGGGCGCAGGCTTTGCCGAGGCCCTTCGACTTCAGATAGCTGGTCGGGTAGAGCATCTCCTGCATGCCGGGGCCGCCGCGCGGGCCCTCATAGCGGATGACGACGATGTCGCCGGCCTTGATCTCGTTGCCGAGGATCGCCTTGACGGATGCGTCCTGGCTTTCGAAGACGCGGGCCGGGCCGGTGAATTTCAGGATCGACTCGTCGACGCCGGCGGTCTTCACGATGCAGCCGTCGAGCGCCAGATTGCCCTTGAGCACCGCGAGGCCGCCATCCTTGGAGAACGGCGTCTTGGCCGAGCGGATGACGCCCTTCTCCCGGTCGGTGTCGAGATCATCCCAGCGGCGGTCCTGGCTGAAGGCAACCTGCGTCGGCACGCCGCCGGGAGCGGCGCGGAAGAAGTCACGGACGTTCTCGGCGGAGGTGCGCGAAATATCCCAATGGTCGAGCGCTTCGCCGAGCGTGGCGGTATGCACCGTCGGCAGGTCGCGGTTGATCAGGCCGGCATGGTCGAGCTGGCCGAGGATCGCCATGATGCCGCCGGCGCGATGGACATCCTCCATGTGGACGTCAGACTTGGCCGGCGCCACCTTGCACAGCACCGGCACTTTGCGCGACAGCCTATCGATGTCCTCCATGGTGAAATCGACCTCGCCCTCATGCGCGGCGGCAAGGATGTGCAGCACCGTGTTGGTCGAGCCGCCCATGGCGATGTCGAGCGCCATGGCGTTCTCGAAAGCGCCCTTGGAGGCGATGCTGCGCGGCAGCGCCGTTTCGTCGTTCTGCTCGTAATAGCGCTGGGCGAGATCGACGACGAGATGGCCGGCCTCGACGAACAGGCGCTTGCGGTCGGCATGGGTGGCAAGCGTCGAGCCGTTGCCGGGCAGCGACAGGCCCAGCGCTTCCGTGAGGCAGTTCATCGAATTGGCGGTGAACATGCCGGAGCAGGAGCCGCAGGTCGGGCAAGCCGAGCGCTCGATGACCTTGACGTCTTCGTCGGAGATCTTGTCGTCGGCTGCCGCGACCATGGCGTCGACCAGGTCGAGCGCCTGCGACTTGCCGGCCAGCACCACCTTACCGGCCTCCATCGGTCCGCCGGAGACGAAGACGGTCGGGATGTTGAGACGCAAGCTGGCCATCAGCATGCCGGGGGTGATCTTGTCGCAGTTGGAGATGCAGACCGTGGCGTCGACGCAATGGGCATTGACCATGTATTCGACGGAATCGGCGATCAGCTCGCGCGACGGCAGCGAATAGAGCATGCCGTCGTGACCCATGGCGATGCCGTCGTCGACGGCGATGGTGTTGAACTCCTTGGCAACGCCGCCGGCCTTCTCGATCTCGCGCGCCACGAGCTGGCCGAGGTCCTTCAGATGCACGTGGCCCGGCACGAACTGGGTGAAGGAATTGACCACCGCGATGATCGGCTTGCCGAAATCACTGTCCTTCATGCCCGTGGCGCGCCACAGGCCGCGGGCGCCGGCCATGTTGCGGCCATGGGTGGTGGTGCGGGAACGATAGGCAGGCATTGGATTGTCCTTGGCTTGGCTGGCCGCGCCGATGCGCGGCGGGCGGCGCTTAAATTTTGGTCGGCAGCGGTTATAGCGATCACGGCCCGGCATGACCACCATTTTGCACTGCGCCAGATTCTTACGAAAAAACCGCAGGCCTGTGTCGGGTCGCGGGCCGCATAGCCGTCCTTGGGCAGACGGGACGGCACCATTTACGCAGTCAGCCGTTTGACCTTAACCGCAAAAAAGAAGCATTCGGAGGAAGACGCATGCAAAAGATCACCACCTGCCTGTGGTTCGACGGCCAGGCCGAAGAGGCGATGAACCATTACACCTCCATCTTCAAGAATTCGAGGGTACTGAGCGTCATGCGCTGGCCAAAAGGCCACGCTGACGAGGGTAAAGTGCTGGTGACCACGTTCGAGTTGGACGGCGTGCCGTTCCAGGCGCTGAACGGCGGGCCGCAGTACAAGTTCACCGAAGCGATCTCGCTGTCGATCGACTGCAAGACGCAAGCCGAGGTCGATCATTTCTGGACACGGCTTACCGAAGGCGGCGGCGAGCCCGGACCGTGCGGCTGGCTGAAGGACAAATTCGGCGTTTCGTGGCAAGTGGTGCCGGAGCAGCTGCCCCGGCTGCTCCAGGATCCGGACCGGGCCAAGGCCGGGCGCGTGATGGACGCCATGATGAAGATGGGCAAGATCGAGATCGACAAGCTCGAGGCGGCGGCGAAGGGGTGAGCATAGGTAGTGAGTAGTGAATGGTGAATGGTGAATGGTGAATGGTGAATGGTGGTGAAGATTAGCTGACCTTTCCCTACCAACTACCAACTACCTACTATTCACTATTCACTATTCACTACTCACCATTCACCAGAATCACGCAGCCTTATCACGCACCTGATAGTCCTTCACCGCGGTGAAGCGGATCGCTTTCCAGCGCTCGGCTTCGTAATTCAGCGAGAAGGCGTGCTGGGCGAGGAAGACCGGATCATTGTCGAGGTCGCGGGCGATGTCGCCGCGATGGGCCTCGATGAAGCGCTGCACTTCGGCCTTGTCATCGGCCGCGATCCAGCGGCAGACGGAAAAGCGCGACATCTCGAAGTCGACCGGCAGCGTGTATTCGATGTTCAGCCGCTCCTTGAGCACGTCGAGTTGCAGCGCGCCGACGACGCCGACGATGGCCGGCGAGCCGTCTTCCGGCGAGAACAGCTGAACGACGCCTTCCTCGGCCATCTGGTGCAGCGCTTCCTTGAGCTTCTTGGCCTTCATAGCGTCGCCGAGGCGCACGCGGCGCAGGATTTCCGGAGCGAAATTCGGCACGCCGCGGAACAGGATCTCTTCGCCCTCGGTCAGCGTGTCGCCGATGCGCAGCGTGCCGTGGTTGGGAATGCCGACGACGTCGCCGGCGAACGCCTCATCGGCGGTGACGCGGGTGCGGGCGAAGAAGAACTGCGGCGCGGACAGGCTCATCGGCTTGCCGGTGCGCACCAGCTTGGCCTTCATGCCGCGCTCCAGCTTGCCCGAACAAACGCGGACGAAAGCGATACGGTCGCGGTGGTTGGGGTCCATGTTGGCCTGTATCTTGAAGACGAAGGAAGTCATCTTGTCCTCCGTCGCCTCGACCGTACGCTCATCGGCTTCCTGGGCGCGCGGCGGCGGGCCGTAGGCGCCGAGCGCCTCGATCAGGTCGCGCACGCCGTAATTGCGCAGCGCCGAGCCGAAATAGACCGGCGTCAGGTGGCCCTCGCGAAACGCTTCCACGTCGAGCGGACGGCAGGCTTCCCGCGCGAGTTCCAGTTCCTCGATGAAGGCTTCGCGCTCGTTATCCGGCAAAAGCCCGGCGACGCGGTTGGAATCGGGGCCGTTGACCGGCGTGCGCTCCTTCTCGTCGTCGCCGCGGCGCACCGCGTTCTGGGCCAGGTGGTAGGTGCCCGAAAAGGTCCTGCCGCGGCCGATCGGCCAAGTGACGGGCGCGGTGTCCAGCGCCAGCTTCTGCTCGATCTCGTCGAGGATCTCGAACGGATCGCGGCTCTCGCGGTCCATCTTGTTGACGAAGGTGATGATCGGGATGTCGCGCAGGCGGCAGACCTCGAACAGTTTCAGCGTGCGCGGCTCGATGCCCTTGGCGGCGTCAATGACCATGACGGCAGAATCCACCGCCGACAGCGTGCGGTAGGTGTCGTCGGCGAAATCCTCGTGGCCGGGCGTGTCGAGCAGGTTGAAGACGTTGTCGCCATATTCGAAGGTCATCACCGAGGTGACGACCGAGATACCGCGTTCGCGCTCGATCTTCATCCAGTCGGACCGCGTCTGGATGCGGTCCTTCTTGGCCTTGACCTCGCCGGCGAGCTGAATGGCGCCGCCGAACAGCAGCAGCTTTTCGGTGAGCGTGGTCTTGCCGGCGTCAGGGTGCGCGATGATCGCGAAAGTGCGGCGGCGCGCAACCTCTTCAGGTATCGTTTCAGGCATTTCTTTTAAGGCGTTCCGTGTGACAGGCGGCGCTTCTACCAGTGTGGCGCCGGCCTGTCGACATGGGTGGGCACGCCTCGTGCCTGCCGCTTCGGCTCAAGCGAGTTCGGCTGCGCTCTCCGCCACGGCAATCTGAGGCAGCCAGCCGGCAATGGCCTTGCCGATCGCATCGGGGTGGTCTTCCTGCAGATAATGGGCGCCCGGCCCCAGATCGATGAAGCGGCAGTTCTTCAGTCCCGCCGCGAATTCCATTGCCGCCTGGGCCGAAATCAGAGCGCCTGGATCGCCGGCGAACAGCAGCTTTGGGTATGAGGAGAGCCGCAGCGCCCGGTGGTCATGCGCGCTGATCGCGGCGACATCCGCTGGCTGGTTCTCGATCGGCAGTTCCCGCGGCAAGCGCAGGGCCGGCTTGCGCGACTGCGGGGTCGGGAACGGCGCCCGGTAAGCATCCATCTCCTCCTCGCTCATCTTGCGCAGGACGGAAGCAGGCAGGATCTTTTCGACAAAGACATTGTCCTCCAGCACCAGCTTCTCGCCGGCACCAGGGGTGCGCAACGCCTTGAACAGCTCGCGCGCCTGCGGACGCTGGTGGAAATCCTCCCAGCGCTCGAAGGGCCGGATGAATTCCATGAAAGCAAGGCCGAGGACACGCCGTGGCCGCCGCGCCGCAAAATGGAAGGCCAGCGCCGTGCCCCAGTCCTGGGCGACGATCACCAACTCCTTGAGGTCGAGTGCCTCGATGAAGGCGTCGAGATAGCGGACCTGATCGAAGAACCTATAGTCGATATCGGGCTTGCCCGACTGGCCATAACCGATCAGATCTGGCGCGATGCAGCGACCGAACGGCGCGACATGCGGTATGATGTTGCGCCATATGTAGGAGGAGGTCGGATTGCCGTGCAGGAACAGCACTGTCGGTCCGGTCGTCCCGGCCTCCAAATAAGACATGGTGGAATCGAGCACGGCGACTTCAGAGCGCCGCAGCGGTTGTTTATCAGTCGTCGAATTCATCCGTATCACTCCCTTCCGAACACAGTGCTGAAGATGATTTTCTTGAACCGCTCGAGCGGTTCCGGGCTGCGCTCGACCTTCATGCGCAGCATGGCGCCCTGCCAGGACGACAGCAGGAAATCGGCAAGGTCCTCGGCATCGAAGGCCGTGGTGATCTCGCCGGCCGCCTGACCCTCCGCGATGCAGGCCGCGAAGGGCCGGCGCCAGCGCTCGAAAATGTCGACCAGCCTGAGCCGGAGCGGTTCGCTGTGGACGGCCGTTTCCAGGCTGAGATTGCCGATCATGCAGCCGCGCGCCCAGTCATGCGCCTCGAGCTTCGAGGTGATGACGTCGAGATAGCGGCGCAGCCTGCCGACGGGCGGCGTGCCGTCACGCGCCAGCGCGCTTCCCACCAAGCCGCTGACATAGGCGAAGTAGCGTTCCAGCACCTCGCCGGCGAAGTCTTCCTTGGAGGCGAAATGGTTGGTGAATGAGCCCGGACGGGCGCCGGCCGCGGCTACGATGTCGCGGACGCCGGCTGCGGTGTAGCCGGAATTCCAGATGGTCTGGAAGCCGGCCTGGAGAAGGTTTTCGCGGAGTGATTGTCTAGCCATGGCGATATAATACGTACGTACGTATTTGTGTCAAGCGCAGAAGTTTGCGTTGGCAAAAGCTCCCGCAAATGGCAGGTGGAAGACCTCACCGGGAAGAGAATGGAGAACAACGTGGCGAAAGAAATCATCGTCATCGGCGCCGGCATCATCGGCGCTTCGATCGCCTGGCATCTGACGAAGGCCGGCGCGCGGGTGACGGTCGTTTCCGAGAGTGGCGCCGGCGGTGTCGCCACACCCAATTCCTTCGCCTGGATCAATGCCAGTTGGGGTAACCCGGAAACCTATTTCCGGCTGCGCATCCGCGCGCTGGCCGAATGGAAGCGATTGGCCACCGATCTGCCGGAACTGCCGCTCACCTGGTGTGGCGGCCTGTGCTGGGACCTGCCGGCGGACAGGCTCGAAGCCTATGCGGCCGAGCATTCGTCCTGGGGCTACGGCATCGAGCGCGTCGACCGCGAACAGGCGGCGCGCATTGAGCCCAACCTTACAGAGCTTCCCGATTTCGCCCTCCATATCGCCGAGGAAGGCGTGGCCGAGCCGGTTGCGACCGCGGCGGCACTGCTGGCCGATGCCGAACTGCGCGGCGCGCGGATCGTCACGGAGACCGTCGATGCCTTGGCGCTGGTCAACGGCAAGGTCACGGGCGTCGTCGTTTCGGGCGCGAGCATCTCCGCCGACGAGGTGGTGATTGCAGCGGGCGCCGGTGCTCCGGCGATCGCCGCGACGGCCGGCGTCACGGTGCCGATCGAGACGCCGCCGGGCCTGATCGTGCATTCGCGCCCCTACAAGAAGCTGCTCAACGGCCTGGTGCTGGCCGAAAGGCTGCATATGCGGCAGACTGCGGAGGGCCGGATCATCGCCGGCTCGGATTTCGGTGGCGGCGACCCGGGCGACAGCCCGGAGGGCACTGCGCGCGAGCTGTTCGCGGGGATGAAGGCGATGCTCCACGGCGCGGATGGACTGGAGTTCGACTTCCATACAGTCGGCTACCGCCCCACCCCTGTCGACGGCTTTCCAATCGTCAGCCGAGCCGATGGCGTCGGCGGTCTCTATATCGCCGTCACGCATTCGGGCATCACGCTGGCGCCGGCTATCGGATTGTTCGCCGCCCGCGAAATTCTCGACGGCGAGCGCGATGCGCTGCTTGCGCCTTACGCCTTGTCGCGCTTCGCTCAGTAGCCCGGCGGCCGGCGGAAGCCGCCGGTGAGCGGCGCGATCGCCGCCGCAATGCCAAGCAGCCGCGCTTCCGACCAGTGGCGGCCGACCAGTTGCAAACCGATCGGCAAGCCATTGCTGTCCTGCCCGCGGGGTATCGCGACTGAGGGATGGCCCGAATAATTGAACACTGCGCCATAGGCGGGCAGCATCCAGTAGCTCTCGTCCTTGCCGTCGATCTTGAGCGGGCTTCCCGGCTTGCAATGCGGGAAGGCGGTCGACATGGCGACGGGACACAGCAAAGCGTCGCAACCTTCGAAGAAGCGCTCCCAGGCCAGGATAGACCGATCCCGGCGGGCGAGCGCAGCAAACCAGTGCGACACCGGTGTCGGTTGTTCGGGCGGCTCCGGCTGCGCGGCCTCAAGCATCATGCCGATCAACTTGCCACCCTCGGCGAGGTCGTCATGCAAATCGAGCTTCGGCAATCTTGCTTCCTCGACTTTCGCTCCAGCGGACGCGAGTTGCTTGGCCAGCCTCTTCACCGCCGCGCTGATTTCGGAGGCAACCGGAAATCCGGGGAAAGCGTCAGCAAAGGCAATGCGAAGAGATTTCAGATCGAGCTTCGGCATCATCTCTACGGAAACCGGCGGCAAATCAGTGTCCGCTCCGTCCGGCCCGGCGATGATGCGATAAATCAGCGCCAGATCCTCGGCGCTGCGCGCCAGCGGGCCGACGCAAGACATCAGCCGGACGCTGCGTGGCGCACCGTCCGGATCGGGAAAAGCTCCGGCGAGCGAGACGCGATGCTCGGTCGGCTTCAGGCCATAGACGCCGCAGAAGGCGACGGGCAGGCGGATTGAATCCTGCATGTCGGTGCCGACCTCGAAAGGCGTCATCCCCGCCGCGACCGCCGCCGCGGCACCGCCGCTGGAGCCGCCTGCGGTGCGCGACAGGTCCCAGGGGTTGCCTGTGTGACCGAAGAGCGGATTGTCCGACTGCCAGTCGCCCAGCATCGTGGCGACGTTCGTTTTGCCGACCAGGATGGCGCCGGCTGCCTTCAATCGCGCGACGACCGGACTGTCCTGCCTGGCCGTATGGTCGGCGAAAGGCGGAAAACCGGCGGTTGTCCTCACGCCCGCCGTCTCGTGCGCGTCCTTCAGGGTGAAAGGCACGCCATGCAGCGGCCCGAGCGTGTCACCGCGAGCCTGCGCCGCATCGGCTTGCCTGGCCCGTTGGTGTGCTCCCTCCCGATCGAGGATGACGACGGCATTCAGCGCCTCGTTGTGCCGGTCGATCTGCGCCAGATGCGTATCGAGCGCCTCGACTGCCGATATTCTGCGCGCCGCGATCGCTGTGGCGATTTCGGCGATCGAAGAGAAGACAAGGTCCATGGCGAATGCTCCGGCTTCGGCCACTCGCTACCAAAATGGAGGATCGTGCGACGGCTTCAAGCCAAGTTCAGCATCGGCAAGACGGCGCCGCTTGATCGAAATTGCGGTTCAGCCGACCAACGCGAGCGAGGCCACTGCCGGCGCGAACGGCCGAATGCCGGTGCCGCCCCCCGTCATGGTGACGAAGCTCGCCGGAGGTATCGCCTGCCACTCGCCGCCGTTGCGGTCGAACGGCTCGGACACGATGCAGCGGCCGCCGTTGCGGAAGACAGAGGTGTAGAGCGTGGGCGCATGATCGTCGGTGGCATAGCGCACGGCGTATAGCGCCTCGCCATCCGAGAACGCGGCGGTGAGTTTCAAAGAGGGCTCGATACCGGCCCGGCGCGACGTCTCGATCACGCGGCTGGTCGCCCGCGACACCGCGCCCTGCGGATCGCCGGACAATCCTTCGTCGATCATCAGCAGGAAAAAGAGCTCGGAATCCGTGGTGCCCTCGCGCTGGTCGAAGACCGTGTCGGACAGCGAATTTTCCAGCGCGCGGCGGATTTTTTCGAAACCGCCGATCTGGCCGTTATGCATGAACGACCAGCGGCCGGAGATGAAGGGATGGCAGTTCATGCGGCTGGTGGCGCCGCCGGTCGAGGCGCGCACATGGGCCAGAAACAAGCCGGATTTTATCTGCCGGCACAGGCTCTTCAGATTGGGATCGGACCAGGCCGGCAGGATGTCGCGGTAAAGGCCGGGCTCGGGCCTGTCCCCATACCAGGCAAGGCCGAAGCCATCGCCATTGGTCGGCGACTTGGCTTCCTGCGCGCAGTGGCTTTGGGCGATCAGTGAGTGGCAGGGCGCGGTGATGATGTCTTCGAGGAAGACCGCTTCACCAAGATAGGCCGCCCACCGGCACATCGCATTCCACCTTTATCAGGCGCGATCCATCAGAGCTTGAGGCTCCTTGGCCGCGTGTGAGCCTCTGTTGTGCGTGCGTTCATAGAGCTCGCGAACGATTCGGCTCGCCGTAGTTTCGAACAGAAATGGCAAGAAAGCGTGAACAAGCGCAGCACCCGCGGCCATCGACAAGCGCGAACAGAACCAGGCGGCGAAGGCCATGTGGCCGAAATAGGTCTCGCCGACCTTCTCCGGGTGAGACGTGAAGAGCGCCGTAAACCGTGTCGTCATGGTGATCCCTCCTGCCGGGATGAGTCCCGATGATGAGTATCTTGCCACAAGGCTTTGGTTCATCGGTCCCAAATCGTCCTTGCTTTTTGCTATTTTGTGGGACATTCATCCCAATATGCCACCAGAAATTGATGAGATCGATCGAAGATTGCTGGCCGAACTGCAACGCGACGGCACGCTTTCGGTCGACCAGCTGTCGGAACGGGTGGCGCTGTCGCGCAATGCCTGCTGGCGGCGCGTCAAGCGGCTGGAGGTAGATGGCGTCATCACAGGCCGCGTCGCGCTGGTCGACGCCGAGAAGCTGGGCCTCGGCCTCTCTGTCTTCATCCTGATCCGCACCTCCAACCACGACCCGGACTGGCTGGAGAAATTCCGCGCCGCGGTCACCGGCTTTGCCGAGATCACCGGCGTCTACCGCATGTCGGGCGACCTCGACTATGTGCTGAGGGCCCGCGTCGCCGACGTGAGGGCCTATGACCGGCTCTACCAGCGGCTGATCGCCAAGGTGGCGCTGTCGGACGTATCGGCCTCCTTCGTCATGGAGGAGATCAAGGAGACGACCGTGGTTCCGGTGGGACTGCGGTAGGTAGCCAAGGCCTCTCAACTTCGTCATCCACGGGCGGAGCGGGAGCGAAGCGACGCGCGGAGACCCGAGGATCCATTCCGTTACCTTGATCGAAGGGCGCAGTGGAGCAGAATTCTGCACCGTGGCGGTGCGTCGAAGTCACGGAATGGATCCTCGGGTCTACGCGCGTCGCTTTGCTCCTTGCTCCGCCCGTGGATGACGACGTGATGGGCGTTTCTCGCCAATCGCCAAAGTAGATGGCCAGGTCATAGTCACGCCAGAAAGAAAGCCGTTGATAGCATGGCGGGCGAGTTGACCGAATCGCCGCTCGCGCCGATAGGATCGATTTCATGCGCACCGCTGTCTATCCTTCTTCCGTCATCGGCCCCACCGTCGGTTTCGTCAGGCTTCCGCATGGCGAAGGCTTGCCTCTGCCGGCCTATGAGAGCGCCGGCGCCGCGGGCGTGGATTTGCGTGCCGCGGTGCCGGAAGACCGGCCGCTGCTCATCCTGCCAGGAAAGCGCGCCTTGGTGCCGACCGGGCTTGTCCTGGAAATCCCAGAAGGCATGGAAGGACAGGTAAGGCCGCGTTCCGGCCTCGCCTTCAAGCACGGGCTCACCGTCCTCAACACGCCCGGCACCGTCGACAGCGACTATCGCGGCGAGGTGAAGGTGCTGCTTATCAATCTCGGCGACGAGGATTTCGCGGTGACGCGCGGCATGCGCATTGCCCAGATCGTCTTCGCGGCCGTGACCCAGGTTTCGGTCGAGGAAAGAGCGCTGGCGGGCGGCACGGCTCGCGGCGCAGGCGGCTTCGGGTCGACCGGCACGGCGTAATGCAGGTTCCAAAGCTGATTATCTTCGATTGCGACGGGGTCCTGGTCGACACCGAGAACCTTGCCAACAGGCGCCTTGCCGAATGGCTGACCGCCGCCGGTTTTACCACCACATTCGAATATTGCCGCAAGAACTTCTCCGGCCGCAGCATGGCCTCGGTGCAAAAAGAGATCGAAGAGACGACCGGGATCAGGCTCGGCGCCGACTTCGTCGAGCGCTGGAATGCCGGCCTGCCGGACCTTTTCTCGCATGGTGTCGAGGCTATCCCCCATGTGCGCGAGTTCATCGAGACGGTGCGCAAAGCCGGCATCGCCTATTGCGTCGCCACTTCGGCGCGGGTCTCCAAGATGCACATCACGCTTGGGCAGACAGGGCTTTTGCCGCTGTTCGAGCACGCGATGTTCTCCTCGACCATGGTCGCGCGCGGCAAGCCGTTCCCGGACCTCTTCCTGCATGCGGCAAGGACGATGGGCGTCGCGCCGGCCGACTGCATCGTCATCGAGGACAGCGTCGCCGGCACCCAGGCCGGCATTGCCGCCGGCATGCGGGTGTTTTCCTATTACGCCGATCCGTTCTCCGACCGCGACGGCCTGGAGGCGGCCGACGGCATCCTGTTCGACGACATGCGCGAACTGGCAGGGCTGGTGCCTATCCGCTGACCGCACCCGGCTGCGCACCGCTAAACGACGTGCTAGCCTAAGCGCATCCGAGGGGCGCGGTCGATGATTTCCAAATTACGCCGGTTCACGCTTGCAGGCCTGCTGCTGCCTTTCATGTGGACGGCCGCGCTGGCCCAAGCGGTCAGTTTTCCGGAGCTGAACAGCGCCGTTCCCGGACATCAGGACGTTACCTATTTCGACCTCGCCAAAATGATCGTGCCTGATCTCAACGCCGGCGATGACGGTTTCTACAAGGGCAGCGCGCCGATCGAGATGCGCGACATCCTCGGCGGCGATGACGGCGGATCGCCGCCCGAAACGATCAACCTGCCGAATGCGGCGGTGCTTGCCATCAGGGCCGGCGGCAAGGAGCGGCTGACGATGCTTCTCGACCTCGGCCAGGCGCAGGACAGCGCCGAAGGGTTTGCCGTGCTGGCGCTCTACGATCTCACCGGCAAGCCGAAGCTGCTCGACGCCGTCAATGTCGGAACCGACCGGAGCACCTATTTTCGCGATCCGGGCAAGCTCGCCTTGAGCGCCGACGACAACGCACTCATAACCATGAGCACGCATTTCAATTCGAACCAGGGCTATGTCGGGACGATCCTGGTCCTGGTCCGCAACGACCGTTTCGAGCCGATCGACCAGATCAACACGTTCGACGAGAATGTCTGCGCCTATAAGCGCACGCAGGATCTTTCTTTCCAAACGCGCGGCGGTGGGAAGCCCTACGCGGCGATCAAGGCGACGGTGACCGACGCCACCGTGCCGAGCGGCGAGAGTTGCGAGGAACCGGCACCCAAGGCCGTCTCGCACGATATTTCCGTTACCTATCGCTGGGACGCCAAGGCGTCGCGCTACGTCAAGGATTCCGACGCCTTCGAGAAATTGTCAGCAGAAAACGCCGAACGCTTCTGAGCCGGACGCATTCGTTTGCCCGGTTCGAGCGGCCGCGATAAATTCCCCGCACGACCTCCACTCATGATCGAGGACCCGCCATGGACAAGGGCAAGATTTTTCGCGACCTGCATGCCTCCACCTTCGTCATGCCCAACCCCTGGGATGTCGGCACGACCAAGCTTCTTTCATCCTTCGGTTTCAAGGCGCTGGCCACGACCAGCGCCGGCTTTGCCTTCTCGCGCGGCCTGCCGGACGGCGCCGTGACCTTCGACGCCATGATCCATCATTGCCGCGAGGTGACGGCCGCGACCGACCTGCCGGTTTCGGCCGATCTGGAGCGCGGCAAGGGCGACAGCCCCGAGCAGGCGGCCGAGACCATCTTCGCGGCCGAAGCCGCGGGCCTCGCCGGCTGCTCGATCGAGGACCACACCGGCGACGCCGCCAATCCGATCTACGATTTCGCGCTGGCGACCGAGCGCGTCGCCGCCGCCGTCGAGGCCGCCCGCGCGCTCAAGCACGATTTCGTCTTCACCGCGCGGGCCGAGAACTTCCTATGGGGCAAGAGCGACCTCGACGACACTATCAAGCGGCTGCAGGCCTTCGAGAAAGCCGGCGCCGACGTGCTCTATGCGCCGGGCATCGGCGACGTCGAAATGGTTCGCACGATCTGCTCGTCGGTGAGCCGGCCGGTCAATGTGATGGCGCGGCCCGGTTTCACCATCGCCGACCTTGCCATGGCCGGCGTCAAGCGCATTTCGCTTGGACCGTGGCTGACCAATTTCGCCTATGGCATGCTGGAGACGGCGGCGCGCGAAATCCAGCAGGACGGCACGTTCGGCTTCACCCGCGCGGCGATGCCGTTCGGCAAGCTGCAGGCGCTGTTCCGGGAGGACAAGGAGCAGGGCTAGACCGGCTCCCGGGCGGAAACCGCCTTGTGCAGATGCACCATCATGGCAGCCGCGAAAAGCGGCGTCAGCAGGTTGAGCAGCGGCACGGCGAGGAACAGGGCAATGACCAGCCCGGCCAGGAACACCGTGCCGGCATATTTGCGGCGCAACGCCTTGGCCTCGGGTTCGGGGCGAAAACGCATGGCGGCGAACTCGAAGAATTCGCGGCCGAGCAGATAGCCGTTGACGATGAAGAAGGCAGCGATGTTGATGCCCGGCACCAGAAACAAGAGCAGCGCGACGATGTTGCCGAAGACCACCACACCGAAGAATTTGATCGCCAGCACAAGCGAATGCAGCGCCGGCACTGGGCGGCCGGGCGGATCGTTGGGATAGTCGGTACGCTCGACCACTTCGGCAATATCGTCGAGGAAGAGACCGGCGACGATCGCCGTCACCGGCGCGATGAGCAAGGCCAGGCCCACGGCCAGAACGATGCCGGCGATGATGCCGCCCAGCCATCCGGCCCAGGACGGCAAGCCCGGCAGCAGCGTTTGCAGCCAAGGCCAGGCCAGCCATTCGAGCAGGCTCTCGAGGCCAAGCCAGAGCGCCACCAGGGTAAGCAGCGTCAGCCCCAGCGTCTTCAGGAAGACGGAGCGGAATTCAGGCGAGAACAGCCGGCTGGCGGCGGCGCGGGCGGCGTCTAGGATCACGGCAGGTCCAGGCTCTCATCGAGAAACGACGCTTCGCAGATAGGCGGGCTCGATCCCTCGCGCAACTATTGGGCGAGCCTGGCCTGCCTGGCCGGAATCGTCATGGCCGCGACGCCGGCGACGACGAAGGCCATGCCGAGCCAGGCGGCGGGCCCCAGGCTTTCGCCGAGGAAGACGGCGCCGATGCCGACGCCGATCGGCACGCGCAGATAGGCCTGCGAAGTGGTGCCGACCGAGCCCAGCGTGTGGATCAGGCGGAAATAGATGACGAAGGCCAGCGCCGTCGAAAAGATCGACAGGCCGAGCAGGGCCAGGATCGATGCCGTCGACGGCGCGAGCGTCCAGGGCCGGTCGACGATCAGGCTGAGCGGCACAAGCATCACGGCGCCGCAGAGCATCGAACCCGCGGCGGGTATCATCGGGTCGAGGCCCTTGAAGCCGCGGCCGAAGATCGCCGCTCCGGCATAGGAGATCGTCGCAATGACGATCGCAAGCTGCGCCCACGACTCATGGCCAAGTCCGCCAAGCGCCTGCGTGCCGATGATGAGACAGATGCCGACAATGCCGGCGCCGACACCGACACCGACAAGCTTGCGCGCCGTGACGGGCTCATGGCGCGTGATCAATGCCGTCAGCAGGAAGGTGAAGATCGGCGATGTCGAGTTGAGGATGGTGGCAAGACCGGCATCGACCGAGCGCTCGGCGGCGGCGATCAGCGTGAACGGCACGACGCTGTTGAGGCAGGCCTGGAAGGCGAACCGGCGCCATGTCGCCGCGTCGGCGGGCATGGCGAGGCCGCGCCAGCGGATGATGGTGAGGAGAACAGCTCCGGCGATCAGCGTCCGGGCGGCGATGAAGGTCACGGGCGGGATCGTCTCCACGCCGATCTTGATGAAGGTGTAGGAAGCGCCCCACAGCACCGCCAGGACGCCAAGCAGCGCCAGGTCGGTGGGTATTTCAGTCTTCTCGGACATTTCTGCGCCTTCTGTTGCGGGAACGATCCGCTTTGTTCTTACGCAACTCCGGACGGAAGCGTACGGCGAAGGCGCCGAGCCCAACCGCTACGCACTTTTCCTGGAATTGCTTCTAGCCGATGGCGGCGCGGAAATGTTTCGATCGCCGTGAAACCATAGCGGCGAAGTTGGTGGTCGATATGGGCCAGTTCGATGCGAACGCTGCCGCAGCCGGCGAACAATCGATGCGGCGGTCGGCGCCACGGAAGACAATGGCGATTTTCGGGGTAGGCAAAACAGTGCCAAGTCGCTAGACCCGCGCCCGGCCGGCATGCCAGATAGCCGGGTAGTGCTTGGCGGAGATTTTGATGCCGGAATATGACGTGCTTTGCATCGGCAATGCCATTGTCGACATCATCGCTCAGTGCGACGAGGCTTTTCTCGAGACCAACGGCATCATAAAGGGCGCGATGAACCTCATCGACGCCAGGCGTGCAGAGTTGCTCTACAGCCGCATGGGACCGGCGATCGAGGCTTCCGGCGGCAGCGCCGGCAACACGGCGGCAGGCGTCGCCAGTCTCGGCGGACGGGCAGCCTTCTTCGGCAAGGTGTCGAACGACGCGCTGGGCGACATCTACATCCACGACATTCACGCTCAGGGCGTTGCCTTCGACACCAGGCCGCTCGCGGGCGAACCGCCGACCGCGCGCTCGATGATCTTCGTCACGCCCGACGGCGAGCGTTCGATGAACACCTATCTCGGCGCCTGTGTCGAGCTTGGCCCCGAGGATGTCGAGGCCGACAAGGCCGCCGGCGCCAAGGTGACCTATTTCGAGGGTTATCTGTGGGATCCGCCGCGCGCCAAGGAGGCAATCCGGCAGACCGCCAAGCTGGCGCACGCGGCAGGCCGCGAAGTGTCGATGACGCTGTCGGATTCCTTCTGCGTCGACCGCTACCGCGACGAGTTTCTCGAGCTGATGCGTTCGGGCACCGTCGACATCGTCTTTGCCAACAGCCACGAGATCAAGTCGCTCTACCAGACCGCCTCCTTCGAGGAGGCGCTCGCCGCCATCCGCAAGGATTGCAGAATAGCCGCCGTCACCCGTTCGGAAAAAGGCTCGGTCATCGTGCGCGGCGACGAGACCGTCACCATCCAGGCGACGAAGATCAAGGAACTGGTCGACACGACCGGTGCCGGCGACCTCTATGCCGCCGGCTTCCTCTACGGCTACACGACCGGACGCAGCCTCAAGGAATGCGGCGACCTCGGCTCGCTGTCGGCCGGGCTGGTGATCCAGCAGATCGGCCCGCGCCCGCGCCAGAATCTGCGTCGCGAGGCCGAGCAGGTCGGGCTTCTCTAGGGCGATTGCAGGAACACCGGCCTACGGTCTGGCTCGGCGCCGTTGCGGTGGCCTTTCGGCTGAAAAGCATATCGAAACAAAAGGATAGAGCGGAGTCACCCTTCCCGTGAAGGATGCCGTTGCGTCATCGCCGGCAGTCTCCAAACAAGGCCGGCTGTCGCGGACCTGTCACGTTGGACTTCTAAGATGCAAGATAAGGCGTTTCGTGACTGACATTTCGGCACGCCAAACCAGGGGTGTGAAGATGCAAGCCAGCAAGCTGCAGGGCCATGGCGTCCGCTGCCGTCGCGTATTTTACTTTCCGCTATAGAATTTCAGCAATCGCCGCCGCCTGGGGAGGAGCGTGGGCCGCAAGACAGATTCATGACCAGATTCCAGAACCCGTCCGAGGGGATTTCACAAGAGGCACTGGCAGGCCTTATAGCCGAAGCCGTGCAACAGGCGCTGATGCAGCATGGCGTCATGCTGGACGCCGAGGCGCTGACGTCGGCAAGCAACATCGCCGGCCATGTGGCTGCCGCCCTCCCCTTCCTGCCGCCGGCGCAGCGCCTTGCCATCGGGTCCTTCAAGGGTGAGTGGACCGACCTTGCCTCCGACTTTCTTCGTGCGGTGACGGACAAGGTTGCGAGCGACGGTTCGGCCATATCCGACCGCGCCTTCGAGCGCTCGCCGCCGAGATCGCAGACAGGGGGGCCGACAGCCCAGCCACTCGCCGAGCGGGCCGCGGACCTGCAATCGATGCTGATCGAGGATTGGGCCGGCGAGGTCGCCGGCTCGACCTATCTGGAAGAGAAGCTCCGCATCCCGCGCTCCACGCTGCATCGCTGGCAACGACGCGGCGAGGTCGTTGCCCTGCGCAAGGGCGGCCGCAAGCATGTCTTCCCATTGGCACAGTTCATCGACGGCAGGCCGGTCCCAGGGATCAGCGAGGTGCTTTCGGCGATCACCAATCCGAGGCTCGCCTGGTTTTGGTTGAGCCGGGCCGCGCCTGAATTGGATGGTCGCGTCCCCATCGAGATGTTGAGGGATGACATGGTCGAGCACGTGGTACGCGCCGCCCGCGGCCTATCCTGACCCGGAGCCTTTTTTCTACGTTCGCCCGCTCCTTTAGAAATTTATCCGGCAAACCTTTCGTCATAAAACTGTAATATTGGCACATTTGGCACATTCCCATGTCTTTCTGCGCGTTTCGATTGTATAGATTGTGCAATCTGTCCCATTTTTACAAATATATGACGTGATATTTGGGCAACAAGAACTTCACAAGATTCGAAAAGTCGCCTTTACGACACAATCTCTGTTGTACGTGACGACCGATTAAGCCATGTCCAAGGCGAAGAAGCGGCGCCGGTGCGCGCACTTTTTCAAGATGGGGACGGGGGTGGCAAACGCCGAACGGCATGCCAGGCCTGTCTTGAACCTTTGACTGGAGATTCAAGAAAATGAACATCAAGAGCCTTCTACTCGGCTCCGCTGCGGCCCTGATCGCAGTTTCGGGCGCCCGTGCCGCCGACGCGGTGACCGTCGCCGAGCCGGAACCGGCCGAATACGTGAAGATCTGCGACGTCTATGGCGCTGGCTATTTCTACATCCCCGGCACCGAGACCTGCCTGCGCATCGGCGGCTATATCCGCTACGACGCCGGCTTCGGCGATGTCGGCTCGATGGACGGCCGCAAGACCACCGACGTTCTGGACGGCGACTCGCAGAACAGCTGGAAGAAGAACGCCCGCTTCGCGCTGAAGACCTGGACCGGCCAGGAAACCGAGCTCGGCACGTTGAAGACTTATACCGAGACGCGCTTCAACTTCCCGAACGGCGGGCCGACGACCACGTCGCTGAACTTCGCGTGGATCCAACTCGGCGGCCTGCGCGTCGGCAAGGACGAGACACCTTACGACCAGTTCATCGGCTATGCCGGCAGTGTTGTACAGGACACCATCATCCCGTACGGCATCAAGGACACCAATGTCGTCAGCTACTACTTCGACGCGGGCAGTGGCTTCTCGGGCGTTGTTTCGCTTGAAGAAGGCGCGGACGACAAGGGCATTCACGGTACGATCGACAGCTATGTTCCGCATGTCGTCGGCGGCCTGAAGTACAAGGGCGACTGGGGTGCGATTACCGGCGTCGTTGCCTATGACAGCGCTTACGAAGAAGTGGCCGGCAAGGTTCGCCTGGACGTCAACGTCACCAAGGAACTGTCGCTGTTCATCATGGGCGGCTATGGCACCGACGACAATCTCAACGACCCCACCAATGCTCTTAACGCGCATGGTCGCGGCTTCTACAAACCGTGGGGCGGCAACTGGGCTGTCTGGGGTGGTGGCACCTATAAGTTCAACGCAAAGACCGCTTTCAACCTCCAGGTTTCGGCCGACGATGCCAAGAACGTCGCTGTCGCGGCAAACGTTGCTTATACGATCGTTCCCGGCTTCACGATCACAACCGAAGTTGACTATGCCCACGACGGCAAGTTTGGCGAAGCCGGCGATTTTAACTTCGCAAAGGCGGACAAGAAGAACAGCGTCGGCGGCATCGTCCGCTTCCAGCGCAATTTCTGATCTGGCCTTCAAACCTAAAGAAAGGGCCCGCGGCGATGCCGCGGGCCCTTTGCTTTTGGATCGGCGAAAGCCGGCGCGCCTTAGTTCCCCGCCGTATAGGCCGCGATCGCCGCCATGTTGACGATATCCGAGTCCTTGGCGTTCAACGACACGATCTGGACCGGCTTGTTGAGGCCGACCAGCAGCGGGCCGATGACGGTCGAGCCGCCGAGCTCCTGCAGCATCTTGGTCGAGATCGAAGCCGAGTGGAACGCTGGCATCACCAGCACATTGGCCGGGCCGGTCAGCCGGATGAAGGGATACTGCGCCATGGCGCGCGGGTTGAGCGCCACGTCGGCCGCCATCTCGCCGTCATACTCGAAATCGACGCGGCGCTTGTCGAGGATGCGCACCGCCTCCTGCACGCGCTCGGAGCGTTCACCCTGCGGATGGCCGAAGGTGGAATACGCCAACATCGCGATTCTCGGCTCATAACCCATGCGGCGGGCAAAGCCTGCCGCCTCCTCGGCGATGTCGGCGATCTGCTCGGCGTTCGGCATGTCGTGCACGGCGGTGTCGGCGACCATCACGGTGCGGCCACGCGCGAGCACGATCGACACGCCGATGACGCGGTGGCCGGGCTTGGCGTCGATGATGCGGCGCACGTCGTCGAGCGCCGTCGAATAGTTGCGGGTCACACCCGTGACGATGCCGTCGGCATCGCCCAGCGCCACCATGCAGGCGGCGAAATGGTTGCGGTCGTTGTTGATCAGGCGCTGGCAATCGCGGAACAGGAAACCCTTCCGCTGCATGCGCTCGTAGAGATAGTCGGTGTAGATGCCGTTGCGGCGCGACAGCCTGGCGTTGATGATCTCCAGCCCCGGCTTGTTGAGGTCGATGCCGGCATTGCGGGCATTGTCCTTGATGACATCGTCGCGGCCGAGCAGGATCGCCGTGCCGAGCTTCTGGTTCACATAGGAGACGGCGGCACGCATCACCTGCTCCTCCTCGCCCTCGGCAAAGACGATGCGCTTGGGCTGGCGGCGCACGCGGTCATAAATGCGCTGCAGGGTCGAGGCGATCGGATCGCGGCGGGCCGACAGTTCCTGCGCGTAGCGGTCGAGGTCGAGGATCGGCTTGCGGGCGACGCCGGATTCCATCGCCGCCTTCGCCACCGCCAGCGGGATCGCCGAGATCAGGCGCGGATCGAACGGCACCGGGATGATGTAGTTGGGGCCGAATTTCGGCCGGTTGCCCTGATAGGCGGCGGCGACGTCGTCCGGCACGTCCTGGCGCGCCAGCTCGGCCAGCGCCCTGGCGGCGGCGATCTTCATCTCGTCGTTGATGGTGGTGGCGCGCACATCCAGCGCGCCGCGAAATATATAGGGGAAGCCAAGCACATTGTTGACCTGGTTGGGGTAGTCCGAGCGGCCGGTGGCCATGATGGCGTCAGTGCGGATCTCGGCCACTTCCTCCGGCGCGATCTCGGGATCGGGATTGGCCATGGCGAAGATGATCGGATTCTTCGCCATCGACTGCACCATGGCGGGGGTAAGCGCTCCCTTGGCGGAGAGGCCGAGAAAGACGTCGGCGCCGTCCAGCGCCTCGGCCAGGTTGCGCGCCTCGGTCTTGACCGCATGCGCCGACTTCCACTGGTTCATGCCTTCGGTGCGGCCCTGGAAGACCACGCCCTTGGTGTCGCACAGGGTGATGTTTTCCGGCGAAAAGCCCATCGCCTTCATCAGCTCGATGCAGGCGATGCCGGCGGCGCCCGCGCCGTTGCAGACCATCTTCGTGGTCTTCATGTCGCGACCGGTGACCTCCAGGGCGTTGATCAGCCCTGCGGCCGAGATGATGGCGGTGCCGTGCTGGTCGTCATGAAAGACGGGGATGTCCATCAACTCGCGCAGCCGCTGCTCGATGATGAAGCATTCCGGCGCCTTGATGTCCTCGAGATTGATGCCACCGAAGGAGGGGCCAAGGAAGCGCACGCAATTGACGAACTCGTCGGCATCCTCGGTATCGACTTCAAGGTCGATCGAATCGACGTCGGCGAAACGCTTGAACAGCACCGCCTTGCCTTCCATCACCGGCTTGGAGGCCAGCGCGCCGAGATTGCCGAGGCCGAGGATTGCGGTGCCGTTGGAGATGACGGCGACCATATTGCCGCGCACCGTATAGTCGAAAGCGCGGCTCGGATCCTCGGCGATGGCGCGCACGGGAACGGCGACGCCCGGCGAATAGGCAAGGCTCAGATCGCGTTGCGTCGCCATCGGCTTGGTGGCGACGATCTCCAGCTTCCCGGGCCGTCCCATGGCGTGGAATTCCAGCGCCTCCTCGGGACTGACGGAGGGGCCGCTGCTTTCGGTTTTCCTGGCCATGATGCTTTTGGTTTCCTCGCCTTCGCGCACCCTTGAGGCAGGTGCGTGTTATGTCTCTTCGGATTAAGGCTACACGGCAGCGCTGTAAACGGCCAAGCGGTCAGGCGCGGTCCGGCTCGCTGACGAGCGCGGCAATTTCCCGCACCGTGGCCCAGCGCATCAAGCCCTCGGTGCCGGAGAACGGCCATTTCTCCAGCGGGGGAGCGCTGCTGCCCTTGCGCCGCAGAAGCGCCGACAGGAACGCGGTGAGTTCCAGCCGCTGGGCGCGAACCTTTTCCAGTGTCCTGCCGCGGATTTCCTCGCGCGGTATGGCGCGATCGCGAAGCCGGTCGACGGCGCGGCGAATGGCCGTCGGCTCCGGCTCGACGATCAGGCAATAGTCCGGATCGAAATAGACGTCGCGCCCGCCGAGGCTCGGCGTGCTGACGATCGGCAGCCCGGCCATCAGATATTCCATGCTGGAATACATCGCCCCTTCGGCGGCGGACAGGCAAAGGCCGACGGCGGCCTGGTTGTAGACAAGGTTGACCTCGGCGGAGGTCAACCGGCCAGGCAGACCGTCCACGATCGGATTGGCGATGCGATGGCGTGGCGATTGTGCCTGGAGGCGGCGAATGAAGGCGCGGGCGGCCGGCGGCGTCAATTCGCCGATCGAATAGGTGACGTGAACCAGCCGGTCGATCTCGAAGGCGAGATAATGGCGTTTCACCGGCGAGATGCGGCCATTGTAGACGGCATCGAATACGACCGGCACATCCGGCAGCGGCCGGAAAATATCTTCCGATATCATCAAATTGTGATTGGAGAACATGGCATTGCCGCCGACGCCGACGATGAGCCGACGCTCCGCCTCGTTGTTGCAGAGGAAGATGACCTCATGACGAGGAAAGCGCGCCGCATACCAGGCGAGATCGCGGCCCATCTGGGCGACGATGGCCGGCCTCTCCATCGTCCACATCGGCATCAGCAGGAAGGTGGCGCGACGCGCGGCAAGGCGCCGACCGACGGCCGCCAGCGGATGCAGCGGACGGGGTCCGCCCACCGGGATATACAGCACCAGCGGGTCGCGGCTGAATATGTGCGCCGACATCTCGATGCCGCCGTCGAGATCGGACAAGGGACCGCGCGCCGGCAGGATATAGGGAAAGCGCTTGCGCGCCGAAACCCTCAGCTTGTTCGCCGTTCGATGGGCGCGCCGCGTTGCCAGCAGCCAGAGGCGCTCGGCGGTCGAGCCGACCGGGCCGACCATCTCATCGAAAGTCTCCTGCTTGTCCTGATCCACCAAAGTCCCCGCCGCACTTTCCCCTCGGGAACCATAGAGTGCCAGGCTGGCCCGGCGCAACCGGCCCGTCACGGCAGGCCGCCGCCGGTCTTCCCCTGCTTTTCGCGCCGCCGGCATTAAACCGGGCTGCCACTTCTGCTAGCGTTCGGGCATGAACATGCATATGCCGACGGATACCGACGCCCAGGAGACGACGACGCCTGCGCCCGCCACGGGCGGAGTCACGCCGATGATGGAGCAATTCATCGAGATCAAGGCGGCGAACCCGGATTCGCTTTTGTTCTACCGCATGGGCGATTTCTACGAGCTGTTCTTCGACGACGCGGAGAAGGCAAGCCAGGCGCTGGGCATCGTTTTGACCAAGCGGGGCAAGCACCAGGGCCATGACATACCGATGTGCGGCGTGCCGGTGCATGCGGCGGACGACTATCTGCAGAAGCTGATCGCGCAGGGCTTTCGCGTTGCCGTCTGCGAGCAGATCGAGGACCCGGCCGAAGCCAAGAAACGCGGCTCCAAATCGGTGGTGCGGCGCGACGTGGTGCGGCTGGTCACGCCGGGCACCATCACCGAGGACAAGCTGCTCGCGCCTTCGGAATCGAGCTTCCTGATGGCGCTCGGTCGCGTGAAAGGCGGCGGCGCCGCGACCAGCCAGGCCGGCTTCGCGCTGGCCTGGATCGACATTTCGACCGGCGCCTTCCGCGTTGCCGAAACGAGCGCCGAGCGGCTGCTTGCCGACATCTTCCGCGTCGACCCGCGCGAGCTGATCGTCGCCGAGCCGGTTTTCCACGATCCTGAGCTCAGGCCGGTCTTCGACGTGCTGGGCCGGGTCGCCAGCCCGCAGCCGCCTTCGCTGTTCGATTCGGCTTCGGCCACAAGCCGCATCGCCCGCTTCTTCGAGGTGGCGACGCCGGACAGTTTCGGCACGTTTTCGCGCGCCGAGCTGTCGGCGATCTCCGGCGCCATCGCCTATGTCGAGAAGACGCAGAAGGCCGAGCGGCCGCCGCTGTCGCGCCCCGAGCGCGAGGAGCAGGGCTCGACGCTGTTCATCGACCCGGCGACACGCGCCAATCTGGAATTGCTGCGCACGCTGTCCGGCAGCCGCGACGGCTCGCTGTTCAAGGCGATCGACCGCACCGTGACCGGCGGCGGCGCGCGATTGCTGGCCGACCGGCTGATGGCGCCGCTGACCGATCCGGCCGCGATTTCCGCGAGGCTGGATTCGGTCTCCTTCTTCCGCTCCGAGACGCGGCTTTGCCAAGGGTTGCGGGCGAGCCTGAAAGGCGTCGCCGACATGCCGAGGGCGCTGTCCCGGCTGGCGCTCAACCGCGGCGGGCCGCGTGATCTCGGCGCGCTGCGCGCCGGCTTTGAAGCGGCGGGCGCGATCGCCGAATTGTTCGCGGCGGCGGCCCTGCCCGCCGAGCTCGCCGCCGCGCTTGCCGCAATCCGAGCCTTGCCCGAGGCGCTCGCCCGCCACCTCAGCGAAGCGCTCGACGACGAGCTGCCGCTGATCAAGCGCGACGGCGGCTTCGTGCGGTCGAGCTACAATGCCGAGCTCGACGAGATGCGGGCGCTGCGCGACGAATCGCGAAAAGTGATCGCCGGGCTGGAGCGCTCGCTGATCGAGGAGACCGGCATCCGCTCGCTGAAGATCAGGCACAACAATGTGCTGGGCTACTACATCGAGGTCACCGCCAACCACCACTCGATCATGACCGGCAGCGACGCCGCCAAGGCGCGCTTCATCCATCGCCAGACCATGGCCAACGCCATGCGCTTCACCACGACCGAACTGGCGGAGCTGGAATCGAAGATCGCCAACGCCGCCGACCGGGCGCTCGGCATCGAACTCGCCGCCTTCGACCGGCTGACGGCGGAAGTGGTGGGTGAGGCCGAACGGATCCGCGCCGGCGCCGACGCGCTTTCGGCTCTGGATGTTTCATCGGCGCTGGCATTGCTGTCCGAAAGCGAGGGCTGGTGCCGGCCACTGGTGGATTCGAGCCTCGCCTTCGACATTGCCGGCGGGCGCCACCCGGTGGTCGAACAGGCGCTCAGGCGGTCCGGCGAAGGGCCGTTCGTTGCCAATGATTGCGACCTGTCGCCCGAAGGCGGCGCCAAGGCCGGCGCGATCTGGCTGCTTACCGGCCCCAATATGGGCGGTAAATCGACGTTTCTCAGGCAAAATGCGCTGATCGCCATCCTTGCCCAGACCGGCTCCTTCGTGCCGGCGCAAAGCGCCCATATCGGCGTCGTCGACCGGTTGTTCTCGCGCGTCGGCGCCTCGGACGATCTGGCGCGCGGCCGCTCGACCTTCATGGTCGAGATGGTGGAGACGGCGGCGATCCTCAACCAGGCGGGCGAGCGGGCGCTGGTCATACTCGATGAGATCGGCCGCGGCACCGCGACTTTCGACGGGTTGTCGATCGCCTGGGCGGCGGTCGAATATCTGCATGAGAAGAACCGCTGCCGGGCAGTCTTCGCCACACATTTCCATGAGATGACGGCGTTGGCCGGGAAATTGCCCCGGCTTCACAACGTCACCATGCGGGTCAAGGAGTGGGAAGGCGACGTCGTCTTCCTGCACGAGGTCGGCAAGGGAGCCGCCGACCGGTCCTACGGCGTGCAGGTGGCGCGGCTGGCCGGCCTGCCCGAGGCGGTCGTCGCCCGCGCGAGGGAAGTTCTCCATCAGCTGGAAGAGGGCGAAGTCTCGGGCAAGACCAACCGCCTCGTCGACGACCTGCCGCTGTTTTCGGTGGCGGTGAAGCGCGAAGCGTCGAAGCCGGTCAAGAACGACGCGCTGGGCGATGCGCTCGGCGCGATCAATCCCGACGAGATGACGCCGCGCGAGGCGCTGGAGGCGCTCTACCGGCTGAAGGGGCTGGCGACAAAGCAATAACAGCTATCTCGCCGGTCACTGCGGCCATTGACTCATTGTACCAATCGGTACAATGTTGTCGCCGAAGCCGACAGGAGATCTTCATGAGCCGTCCGCCCTTGCCGCCCTTCACGGCCGAGACGGCAGCGCAAAAAGCGCGCCTTGCCGAAGACGCCTGGAACAGCCGCGACCCGGAGCGGGTTTCGCTCGCCTATACCGAGGACAGCATCTGGCGGAACCGGGCCGAATTCATCTCGGGCCGCGGCGAGATCGTCGACTTCCTCAAGCGCAAATGGGCGCGCGAGCTGGACTATCGCCTGATCAAGGAGGTCTGGACCTGGAACGAAAATCGCATCGCGGTACGCTTCGCCTATGAATGGCGCGACGACAGCGGGCATTGGTTCCGCTCCTACGGCAACGAGAACTGGGAATTCGACGAGGCAGGCCTGATGCGCCGGCGCGTGGCGAGCATCAACGACCTGCCGATCACCGAAAGCGAGCGGAAGTATCATTGGCCGCTCGGCCGCCGGCCGGACGACCATCCCGGCCTCTCGGAACTCGGGCTCTAGAGCATGATCCCAAAAAGTGTGTAGCGGGTTTTTGGAAAAGATCATGCTCAAACGAGAATACTAAGCATGCGTCGGATCGCGCCCGACCGCGACCGGTTGCTGGCGGTCGTCGCCGAGGTTTTTCGCGAGCATGGCTACGAAGGCGCCAGCCTGGCCTTGATCGGCGAGGCGACGGGGCTCGGCAAGGGAAGCCTCTACCACTTCTTTCCCGGCGGCAAGGAAGAGATGGCGAGAGCCGTCATCGCCCATATCGACGGCTGGTTCGAGGACAATGTCTTCGCGACCCTGCGCGACAGCGCCGATCCGCTGGCCGGGATCGAACAGATGCTCGCGGCGACGGACAGCTATTTCCGCTCGGGGCGTCGGGTCTGCCTGATCGGCGCCTTCGCGCTGGATGAATCGCGCGACCTCTTCGCCGGCCAGATAAGGGACTATTTCGGCCGCTGGGTCACACATCTCGCCGATGCGCTGGAGCGATCCGGGCACCGGCCGGGCGAGGCCAGCGAACTGGCCGAGGAAGCCGTCGCCGCCATCCAGGGCGCGCTCACGCTTGCCCGCGCCGCCAATGACCTCGATGTGTTTTCAAGGGCATTGCGGCGGCTGCGCATGCGACTTGGCCTGCCGGCCAAGATGTAGCACCGGCGCGCCGTCGAAGAGCGGCACCTGCGAGAGGAGATCGTCGCCGAAAGGCTTGTCTCCTGGCTGGCGCAGCCGCCGGACCGGCATGTCGACATAACCGTCGCGCAGCGAGGTGACCTTGATGTCGCCGACTTTGTAGGTCGCGTGAAGAGACCCGTCTGAAACTCGTTCCACCGCTTGCCTTCCGTTCGGCCGCAAATCCGGACTGAGGTTTTCGGCTAGTGCGTTTCACCGTTTCACGGAAACGGTGAAACGCACTATCTCCTTGTTTTTACGCAATTCCGGACGGAAAATCGCTCTCACACTTTTCCTGGAATTGCTCTAGATCATCTCCAGCCCGCGCTTACGCGTCGGCGGCGGGAAGGCGCGGTCGAGATCGGCGAAATCCTGCGCTGTCAGCTCGATGTCGAGCGCGGCGGCGTTCTGGCGAACATGCTCCTGGCGACCGGCCTTCGGAATGGCGATGACGCCATCCTGCGCCATCACCCAGGCAAGCGCGATCTGCGCGGCGGTGGTGTTGTGCCGGGCAGCGACGACTTCCAGCCTGGCGTTGCGCGCCAGCGCGCCCTGCTCGACCGGCGAATAGGCCATCAGCGGTATGCCGCGCTCCGCGCACCACGGGGCCAGATCGAAGTCGGGACCACGCCGCGACAGATTGTAGAGCACCTGATTGGTCTGGACATTGCCGCCGTTTCGCAGGCCGACCAGATCCTCCATCTCGTCGGTGTCGAAATTGCTGACGCCCCAGTGGCGTATCTTGCCTTCGGCCTTCAGCGCCTCGAACGCCTCCACTGTTTCCGACAGCGGCACGCTGCCCGGCCAATGCAGCAGATAAAGATCGATGCGGTCGGTGGCGAGCCGCTTCAGGCTGTTTTCGCAGGCGCGTTTCACGCCGGCGCGCGAGGCGTTGGAGGGCAGCACCTTGGAGACCACGAACGTCTCGTCTCGGCGCCCGGCGATGGCCTCGGCGACCACCTCCTCGGCGCCGCCGCTGGCATACATTTCAGCCGTGTCGATGAGCGTGATGCCGAGATCGAGCCCGAGCTTCAGCGCCGCGACCTCGTCGGCGCGCCGCCGCCGGTCCTCGCCCATCTTCCAAGTGCCTTGGCCGAGAACCGGAACGGTTTCGCCGGACGGCAGCTTCAGGGTTCTGATCGACGAGGGCATCGCTTCCTCCACGTGAAGCTGGATCGCAGCACAGCCAAAGTCGGGAATCCAGACCGAAACCGCGCGGCTGTCCGGATTTCCCGCAGCGGCTATTTCGCCGGATGCTTGGCGAGCCAGTCTTTCATTTCCTTGATCTCGGCTTCCTGTGCCGTGACGACGCCTTCGGCGAGCTTGCGGATTTCCGGATCCTTGCCGTTGGCGATCACGACCTTGGCCATGTCGATGGCACCCTGGTGATGCGGGATCATGCCGCGGACAAAGTCGACATCGGCATTGCCGGTGTATTTGATCATCATGTCCTTGTGCATCTTCTTCATCGCCGCCTCGTAGCCGACGGTGGCCGGGCTCTGGGCGCCCATCGCCATCTTGGACATGTCATGCTTCATCTCTTCCGACGAAGCCGGCACGCTTTCGAGGAAGACGGCAAGCAGCATTCCAGCCGCCATCAAAAGCAGCACGATTTTCTTGGCCAAGGTCATTCAGGTCTCCTTCTGTTGGATAGCGTATCTGGGGGCTTTGCTCAGAGTTTCAATGTTCTCAACCGCAAGGCGTTGGTGATGACCGACACCGACGACAGGCTCATCGCCGCCGCCGCCAGCATCGGCGACAGCAGCGTGCCGGTCAGCGGGTAGAGCACGCCGGCCGCGACCGGCACGCCGAGCACGTTGTAGAGGAAGGCGAAGAACAGGTTCTGGCGGATGTTGCGTATCGTCGCCTGGGCCAATGTACGCGCCCTCACGATGCCGTTGAGGTCGCCCTTGACCAGCGTGATGCCGGCGCTTTCGACCGCGACATCGGCGCCGGTGCCCATGGCGATGCCGACATCGGCGCCGGCCAGTGCAGGCGCGTCGTTGACGCCGTCGCCGGCCATGGCGACGGCGGCGCCCTTGGCACGCAGTTCCTCGACCAGCGCGCCCTTCTCGTCCGGCAGCAATCCGGCGCGGACCTCGTCGATGCCGAGCTTGCCGGCGATCGCCTTTGCCGTGCGCTCGTTGTCGCCAGTGGCCATGATGATGCGCAGGCCCTTGTCGTGCAGGGCCTTGATCGCCTCGGCCGTCGTTGCCTTGACGGGATCGGCCACGGCGACGATGCCGGCGAGTCCGCCGTCGACGGCCACGAACATGGCCGTCTTGCCTTCGGCCTGCAGCGCCTCGGTATCGGCCCCCGACGTCCCGACGCCGATATCCACCATCATCGCCGCATTGCCGAGCGCGACCTTCCTGCCTGAAACGGTGCCCGAGACGCCCTTGCCGGTGACGGCTTCGAAATCGACCGCGTCGGCCAGCTTCAGGCCGCGCGCGGCGGCGCCCTCGACGATCGCCTCGGCCAGCGGATGCTCGGAACCCTTTTCGAGCGCGGCGGCGAGGCCGAGCAGCTCGTTCTCATCGATGCCGCCGGCCGCGACGACATCGGTAAGCTGCGGCTTACCCTCGGTCAGCGTGCCGGTCTTGTCGACGATCAACGTGTCGACGGAGGCAAAACGCTCCAGCGCCGCCGCTTCCTTGATCAGCACGCCGGCATGCGCGCCGCGCCCGGTCGCCGTCATGATCGACATCGGTGTGGCAAGCCCAAGCGCGCAGGGACAGGCGATGATCAGCACCGACACAGCCGAGACGATGGCGAAGATCAGGCTGGGCTGCGGGCCCAACACCGCCCAGGCGATGAAGGCGATGATCGCCACCAGCACGACGGCCGGAACGAAATAGAAGGACACGCGGTCGGCCAGCCCCTGGATCGGCGCGCGCGAGCGCTGCGCCTTGGCGACCATCTCGACGATGCGCGACAGCGTGGTCTCGGCGCCAACCTTCTCGGCTCGCATGACCAGCGAGCCGTTCTTGTTCAGCGTGCCACCGGTGAGCGCGTCGCCTTCGGTCTTTTCGACCGGCAGCGGTTCGCCGGTGATCATGGATTCGTCGATCGCCGAGCGTCCCTCCAGCACGGTGCCGTCGACCGGCACGGCATCGCCGGGGCGGATGCGCAACTTGTCTCCGGTCTTGACGCTGTCGAGCGGCACGTCGTTCTCGGAGCCGTCGGCGCCGATCAGCCGCGCCGTCTTCGGCGCAAGGTCGAGCAACGCGCGAATGGCCGAGCCGGTCCGCTCGCGGGCTCTGAGTTCCAGCACCTGACCGAGGAAGACCAGCGCCACGATGACGGCGGCGGCCTCGAAATAGACCGGCACGGCGCCGTCATGACCGCGGAATTGGTGCGGGAAGACCTCCGGGAACAATGTCGCGACGAGGCTGAAGAGATAGGCTGCACCCACACCCAGCGAGATCAGCGTCCACATGTTGGGGCTGCGGTTGAGGATCGATTCCCAGCCGCGATGGAAGAACGGAAACGACGCCCACAACACCACCGGGCTGGCCAGCGCCAGCTCCACCCAGGTCTTGGTGCGGCCGTCGATGAGGTTTTCGAAGCTGAAGCCCAGCATCGGCGCCATTGCGATGACCAGGAGCGGCACGGAGAGCGCCGCGCTGACCCAGAAGCGGCGCGTGAAATCGACGAGCTCGGGATTCGGGCCTTCCTCGCCTGTCGGCACGCCCATCGGTTCCAGCGCCATGCCGCAAATCGGGCAGGAACCGGGCTTGTCGCGGACGATCTCGGGATGCATCGGGCAGGTGTATTGCGTGCCCTTCGGCATCGGCTGCGGCTCGGGCCGGCCGGCTAGATACTTTGCCGGCTCGGCCTCGAACTTGCCCTTGCAGCCGGCGGAGCAGAAGTAGAAGCCCTGACCTTCGTGGCGAACGAAGTGCTTCGCGCTCGCACGGTCGACGCTCATGCCGCAGACGGGGTCGGTGGCGGAAAGATATGCTTCCGGCTCGGCCTGGAATTTCGTGTGGCAGCGATCGCTGCAGAAATGAAACGTCCGGCCGCCATGCTCGGCCGTCGGTTTGCCGGCCGCGGGATCGACCGTCATGCCGCAGACAGGATCGCGAATCACCGCTTCGGCGGCGGGCGCGGCATCCTTCGCGGAGCAGCAGCCCCCGCCATGCGCATGATGGTGGTGATGATCTGAATGGGTCATGGCCAAGCCTCTGAATTTCGAACTTGAGGCCGAGGTAGTGCTTCCAGTAACTGGAAGGTCAAGGGGCGGTCTGGATTTTTCCGGTTTTCGCCATCCGGCCCCGCATGGCGTCCGTCGCGCGCCGCTGGAAACGCGGCGGCCCGCCCCATACACAGAGCCGCGAAAACAGGCTATAGACGCCGCCGAATGGCAAAGATCTCCCTGAAACTCGACGAAATCATCGATGGCGACGCCTTGCGCCGCGACTTGACCGCGTTGACGGCGGCAAGCGCCGGCGACGGCTCGGGCCCGGCCGTCCGTACCGCCGTCCTCCAGTTGCTCAAAGGCCGGATGGCGGAAGGTCGAAAGATCGCCGAGGCCATGCTCAAGCAGGATGGCGGCGGCAATGCCTGCGCCGAGCGGCTCTCGCATCTGATGGATGAGCTGATCCGGGCGCTTTATGACTTCGCCGCCACCCATGTCTACCGCGTCAAGAACCGGTCGGTGGCCGAGCGCATGGCTGTCGTGGCCGTCGGCGGCTACGGCCGCGGCACGCTGGCGCCGGGCTCCGACATCGACCTGCTTTTCCTGCTGCCCTACAAGCAGACGCCGTGGGGCGAGCAGATCGTCGAATACATGCTCTACATGCTGTGGGACATGGGGCTGAAGGTCGGCCATGCCACCCGCAATATCGACGAGTGCCTGAGGCTCTCGCGCAGCGACATCACCATCCGCACCTCGATCCTGGAAGCGCGTTTCCTGTGGGGCGAACACAAGCTCTATGACGAGCTGCTCACCCGCTTCGACCATGAAGTGGTTCGCACGACCGGACCGGAATATGTGCAGGCCAAGCTTGCCGAGCGGGACGAGCGCCATGCCAAGGCCGGCGAAAGCCGCTATCTGGTCGAGCCCAACGTCAAGGACGGCAAGGGCGGGCTGCGCGACCTGCAGACGCTGTTCTGGATCGGCAAATATTTCTATCGCGTGCGCACCGGCGAGGAACTGGTCGAGAAGGGCGTCTTCACCGATGCCGAGTATCGCGAATTCCAGAAGGCCGAGGATTTCCTGTGGGCGGTGCGCTGCCACATGCACTTCCTCACCGGCAAGGCGGAAGAGCGGCTGCATTTCGACATCCAGCGCGAGATCGCCGAGCGCCTGGGCTATACGACGCATCCCGGCCTGTCGGCCGTCGAGCGCTTCATGAAGCACTATTTCCTCGTCGCCAAGGATGTCGGCGACCTCACCCGCATCTTCTGCGCGGCGCTCGAGGAAGAGCAGGCCAAGCACGTACCGGGCTTCAACCGCATCTTCCTCACTTTTTCGCGGCGCAAGCGCAAGCTTGCGGGAACGTCGGACTTCATCGTCGACAACCACCGCATCAACATCGCCGACGACGGCGTGTTCGAGCGCGATCCGGTCAACCTGCTGAGACTCTTCTGGTTCGCCGACAAGCACGGGCTGGAGTTCCATCCCGACGCGCTCAAGCTGCTCACACGCTCGCTCGGCCTCGTCAACAAGTCGCTCCGGCGCGACGAAGAAGCCAACCGCCTGTTCCTCGACATATTGACGTCTGACCGCAACGCCGAGCTCAATCTCAGGCGCATGAACGAGGCGGGGCTGCTCGGCAGGCTTATCCCCGACTTCGGCAAGATCGTCGCCATGATGCAGTTCTCGATGTACCACCACTATACGGTGGACGAGCACCTGATCCGCTGCATCGGCGTGCTGGCCGAAATCGAGCGCGGCGACGGCGCCAAGGTGCATCCGCTGTCGCATTCGTTGATGCCGGGGCTGAAGAAAAGCCGCGAGGCGCTCTATGTCGCCGTGCTGTTGCACGACATCGCCAAGGGCCGGCCGGAGGACCATTCGGAAGCCGGCGCCCGGATCGCGCGGCGCATCTGCCCGCATATGGGGCTGTCGGCGGCCGACACCGAGACGGTCGCCTGGCTGGTCGAGAACCATCTCGTGATGTCGATGACGGCGCAGACGCGCGACCTCAACGACCGCAAGACCATCGAGGATTTTGCCTCGATCGTGCAATCGGTCGAGCGGCTGAAGCTGCTGTTGATCCTCACCGTCTGCGATATCCGGGGCGTCGGGCCGGGTGTGTGGAACGGCTGGAAAGGCCAGCTGCTGCGCACGCTCTATTTCGAGACCGAGCTGCTCTTGACCGGCGGTTTCTCCGAAGTGTCGCGCGCCGAGCGCACTTCCGCCGCGCGCGAACGGCTGGCCGAGGCGCTGTCGGCCTGGCCGGCCAAGGAGCGCAAGCGCTATGTCGCGCAGCACTACGAGAATTACCTCTTGGCCGTCGACCTCAACGACCAGCTGCGCCACGCCGAATTCGTCCGCGAGGCGGATGCGGCGGGCAAGAAGCTCGCCACCATGGTCAAGACGCATGAGTTCGAAGCGGTGACCGAGATCACCGTGCTGGCGCCGGACCATCCGCGCCTGCTTTCGATCATTGCAGGCGCCTGCGCCGCGGCCGGCGGCAACATCGTCGACGCGCAGATCTTCACCACCTCGGACGGACGCGCGCTCGACTCCATCCTGATCTCGCGGGAATTCGACCGCGACGAGGACGAGCGCCGCCGCGCCGAGCGCGTCGGCCGGCTGATAGAGGACGTGCTTTCCGGCAAGAGCTGGCTGCCCGAGATGATCGAGAAGCGCACCAAGCCGAAGCGCGGCGCCAAGGCTTTCCGCATCCCGCCGCGCGCCGAGATCCGCAACACGCTGTCGAACCGGTTTTCGGTGATCGAGGTCGAGGGGCTGGACCGGCCGGGCCTGCTCTCCGAGATCACCGGGACGCTGTCCGACCTTTCGCTCGACATCGCCTCGGCGCATATCACGACCTTCGGCGAGAAGGTCATCGATACGTTCTACGTCACCGACCTCACCGGTCAGAAGATCGACAGCCCGACGCGCACCGCCGCCATCCACAAGCGGCTGATCGATACACTCGAAGGCAATTCGACCGAACGCAACGGCAAGGCCAAGGCGGCGGCCGAGTGACCATCCATTTGACGCAATTTCCCTGGCAGTCGTCTCCAGCATGAGCCTCGTCAAGAAATTCGCCACCGTCGCCTCCGGCACGCTGATGAGCCGCGCGCTGGGGTTCGGACGTGAGATGCTGATGGCGGCGGCGCTGGGCACCGGGCCGGTCGCCGATGCCTTCAACGCGGCCTTCCAGTTTCCCAACACCTTCCGCCGATTGTTCGCCGAGGGCGCCTTCAACGCCGCTTTCGTGCCGCTGTTCGCCAAGGAGATCGAGCAGCATGGCAATGAGGGCGCCAGGCGCTTCTCGGAGGAAGTGTTCGGCGTGCTGTTCTCGGCGCTACTGGCGCTGACCATCGCGATGGAGCTCGCGATGCCGCTGATCGTGCGCTACCTGGTGGCGCCGGGCTTTGCCGACATTCCGGGCAAGTTCGAGACGACCGTCCGGCTTGCGACGATCATGTTCCCATATCTGATCTGCATGTCGCTCGGCGCCATGATGGCCGGCATGCTGAACTCGCTGCGCCGCTATTTCGCGGCGGCGATCGCGCCCGCCTTCCTCAACATCATCCTGATCGGCGTGCTGGCCTATGCCTGGTATCATGGGCTCGACGCGCATGATGTCGGTTTCGGGCTCTCCTGGGGCGTGCTGGCGGCGGGTATCGTGCAACTCGCCATCGTCTGGATCGCTGTACGCAATGCAGGCATCTCGATCGGTTTCCGCCGGCCGAAGATGACGCCCAACGTCAAGCGGCTCCTGATCCTGGCGCTGCCGGCGGCGATCACCGGCGGCATCACCCAGATCAACCAGCTGATCGGCACGGCGATCGCCTCGGCGCAGAACAGCGCCGTGTCGTCGCTGGCCTATGCCGACCGCATCTACCAATTGCCGCTCGGCGTCGTCGGCGTGGCCGTCGCCATCGTGCTGCTGCCGGAACTGTCGCGGGCGCTGAAATCGGGCAATCTGATCGAGGCCGCCAATCTGCAGAACCGCTCGGTCGAGTTCACCTTGTTCATGACGCTGCCGGCGGCGGCGGCGCTCTGGGTGATGTCGGAACCGATCGTGCGGCTGGTCTATGAGCGCGGCGCCTTCGCCGCCAACCACTCGACGCCGATCGTCGCCTCGATCCTGGCGATCTTCGGCCTCGGCCTGCCGGCCTTCGTGCTGATCAAGGCCTTCACGCCGGGCTATTTCGCGCGCGAGGACACGCGCACCCCGATGATCTTCGCGGCCATCTCGGTCGGCGTGAACGTCGCCACCGCGCTCACCTTGTTCCCGTCGATGGGCGCGCCGGGCATCGCGGTGGCCTCGGCCGTCGCCGGCTGGGTCAATGCGCTGATGCTGCTCGCCATGCTGATCCGGCGCGGCCATTGGGGCCGGGACGTCCCGCTGTTGAAGCGCATCCCGAGGCTGGTGTTGTCGGCGGTGATCATGGCCGTGGCGCTTTATTTTGCCGAGCGCCACTTTGCCACGCAGATCGGGCCTGGCTCGCCGCTGGTCGTGAAGGCGACGACCGTGCTTGCGCTGGTCGCCGGGGGCGCTGCGCTCTACTTCATCGCCGCGTTCGGCACCGGCGGCGCCGATTTCGGCATGATCCGCAGGAACGTGAAGCGCGGGTCGAAGGCACCGCCTATTACGGGACAGTCTCCAGATCCGTGACTGCCGTCGATAGGCACCCGTCTTCGCCAGACAATTCGTCATAGGCCGAGCGTGGCAACGGTTCACGTGCTTGCACACTCAGCTTGACTCCGAATTCGGCCCGAAGCCGCGCCGCCGTCTCCAGCGGCCCCTCGTGGACCGGCCTGCGCTTCGGGGCTTTCCGTTCGTCGACCGCGACAGGCATTCATTCTCCATCTGGATCACGGGACACATCTCACCATATCACACATTTCGATGTCAGTGCCGCCCGCTCTTGATCAGCCCACGGCGTTGGTCCATAAGCGCGCCGTCGAAAGACTTTCGCCTCGCGCGAAACGGCCCTCCACAAGCCATGAGGAAACAATGTCCGCCTTCAAGCCACTCGTCTTTTCGGGCGTCCAGCCTACCGGCAATCTGCATCTCGGCAACTATCTCGGCGCCATCAAGAAATTCGTCGCCCTGCAGGAACAGTCCGACTGCATCTACTGCGTCGTCGACCTGCATTCGCTGACGGCGCAGCTCGTTCACCAGGACCTCGGCGACCAGACACGCTCGATCACCGCGGCGTTCCTGGCCTCCGGCATCGACCCGAAGAAGCACATCGTCTTCAACCAGTCGCGCGTCATGCAGCACGCCGAACTTGCCTGGATCTTCAATTGCGTGGCGCGCATCGGCTGGATGTACCGGATGACGCAGTTCAAGGACAAAGCCGGCAAGGACCGCGAGAACGCCTCGCTCGGCCTGCTCGCCTATCCGAGCCTGATGGCGGCCGACATCCTGCTCTACCGCGCGACCCATGTGCCGGTGGGCGAGGACCAGAAGCAGCATCTGGAGCTGACCCGCGACATCGCCCAGAAATTCAACAACGACTTCTCCGAGAAGATCGCCGCACTCGGCGTCGGCGTCGAAATGCAGGTCGGCGAAGAGACGGTGAACGGCTATTTCCCGATCACCGAACCGGTCATCGGCGGCCCGGCGGCGCGCATCATGAGCCTGCGCGACGGCTCGAAGAAGATGTCGAAGTCGGATCCGTCCGATCTCTCGCGCATCAACCTCACCGACGATGCCGACACCATCTCGAAGAAGATCCGCAAGGCCAAGACCGATCCGGAAGCCTTGCCTAGCGAGATCGACGGGCTGGCAAGCCGGCCCGAAGCGGAAAATCTCGTCGGCATCTATGCCGGCCTCGCGGAGATCTCGAAGGAAGATGTGCTGAAGGAATATGGCGGCCAGCAGTTTTCCGTGTTCAAGCCGGCGCTTGCCGATCTTGCCGTGGAGAAGCTGGCGCCGATCGCTTCCGAGATGCGCCGCATCGAGGGCGATCGCGCCTATGTCGACGCCGTGCTCAAGGATGGCGGCGACCGCGCCCGCGCGATCGCCGAGGGCACGATGAAGACGGTGCGCGACATTATCGGCCTGCTGCAGGACTGATCCAAAGCAATTCCAGGAAAAAGTGTGAGCGGTTTTCCGTTCGGAATAGCGTCAAAGCAAAAAAAGATAGAGCGGTTCGCCGTTTCCGTGAACGGTGAAACGCTCTGGCGACCTCGTCGGACCATTGCCGTACCGGCCGGCGGCTTGCCGCCGGTTCGCGGCAGTGGCAGATTGCGGTCGAAACCATACCGAGCAGATAGACATGGTCTCTAAACGCCTCAGCCGCGAAGTCGGCCATCGCCGCAAATTCCTGGCGATCATCGACGACACGCCCGAATGCGAGCGTGCGGTCGCCTATGCCTCGAAGCGGGCGCAACACACCAGCGGCGTGCTGGTGCTGCTCTACGTCATCGAGCCGGACGACTTCCAGCACTGGCTGGGCGTGGAAAAGATCATGCGCGAGGAAGCAAACGCGACGGCGCGCGGAGCACTCGACGGCTATGCCAACAAGGTGCGTCAAAGCGTCGGGATCGAGCCGGAGCTGGTGGTGCGCGAAGGCAAGCCGCCCGAAGAGATCCACAAGCTGATCGAGGAAGACCAGGACATCGCCATCCTGGTGCTGGCGGCCGGCGCCGGCAAGGAAGGCCCCGGCCCCCTGGTCAGCGCGGTTGCCGGCCGGGGTGCGGCCTTCCCCATTCCGGTCACGGTGGTGCCGCAGAATCTGTCGGACGAAGAAATCGACAGCCTCGCCTGAGATATGCTGAGATTCAGGTGAGGCCGGCCTGCGAACGGCGGTTTCCTGCGCTTCCGGTGCTCACGTACTTCAAGTACGCTCCGCTCCGGTTCTCGAAAACCACCGTTCTCGACTCGGCCTGACCTGAATCTCAACACCTCTCAAGTGTATGAAGGGTCGAAAAAACATTCCGCCAGCCAGCCGTTCGGGCGATGCGTTTCGCTTGAATGTCCAGCCGATAGAGCCTATTTAGAATTATTCCAAACTATCGGCCCGGGAAGGGCCTGGAGATACCCATGTTCATCCAGACCGAATCGACGCCGAACCCGGCGACGCTGAAATTCCTGCCGGGCAAGGAAGTGCTGCGCGAGGGCACAGCCGACTTCCGCAACGCCGAAGCCGCTGCGGAGGCCTCGCCGCTGGCCGGTCGCCTGTTCGAGATCCCCGGCGTCACCGGCGTTTTCTTCGGCTATGACTTCATCACCGTGACCAAGGACGGCCCGGACTGGCAGCACCTGAAGCCGGCGATCCTCGGCGCCATCATGGAGCACTTCATGTCCGGCGCGCCGGTCATGGCCGCGGCCGCTCCGGCGAGCGGAGCCGGCGAGACCGGCGAATTCTACGACAAGGCCGACGAAGAGCTGGTGCTGACCATCAAGGAGCTGCTCGACACGCGCGTGCGCCCGGCCGTTGCCCAGGACGGCGGCGACATCACCTTCCGCGGCTTCGAGAACGGCACCGTGTTCCTGCACATGAAAGGCGCCTGCGCCGGCTGCCCGTCATCGACGGCGACGCTGAAGCACGGCATCCAGAACCTGCTTCGCCACTTTGTTCCCGAGGTCCAGCAGGTCGAGCAAGTCGCCTGAGAATTCTACTTCGCTGACCGCCTGGCGCGGCGCGGCGAACTCTCCCCTATCGCCAAAAACAAAAAACCGGGCCCCAACAGCCCGGTTTTCTGTTTTTGGACGTCTTGTTGTTGCCTAGACGGTCCGCTTGCGAAACTTTTTCGTGATCACATCACGATGACTTTGGCGCCGACCGACGTGCGGTCGTAGAGGTCGATAATGTCCTGGTTCATCAGCCGGATGCAGCCCGACGACATCGCCTTGCCGATCGAGAACCATTCCGGGCTGCCATGCAGGCGGTAGCCCATGTCGCCGCCCTTGTTGAACAGATACATGGCGCGCGCGCCGAGCGGGTTCTTCAGCCCCGGCTCCATGCCGCCGGCGAACTTGGCGAGCTCGGGCTGACGCTTGATCATCTGCGAAGGCGGCGTCCAGGTCGGCCATTCGCGCTTCAGCGCGATATGGGCTGTGCCGTGCCATTCAAAACCCTCGCGGCCGACGCCGATGCCGTAGCGCATCGCCATGCCGTCGCCCTCGATGAAGTAGAGGAACTTGTTCTGGGTATCGACGACGATGGTGCCTGGCTTCTCGGGAGAGTCATACCGCACTTCCTGGCGGTGGTATCTGGCGGGGACCTTCTCGATCGGGATGCGCGGCAGCTGATAGCCGGCATCGGTCATCGCGCCATAGTTGTTGGTGAACAGTTGCCCACCGATGGTGCTGCACCCGCTGATCGCGGTCGACAGCGCAAGGGCGGCGAGGATTGCAAATGACTTCAAGCGCATGAATAGGTCCGACGCCCTGTCTTAACGAGCGGCACGAGTCGGCCGCTTTCTTGCCATCATTCATGCTGGCATTTCTTTTGCTTGCCAAGCGCGCACTGCCTATATGCAAGACCTTACGTGCCGGTAAGTGCCCGACTGCGGCATTTCCGCAACAGGCCTCACAGGATTGTGAAGCAAAATCAATGAGGGGCTCAGGGAGCCGCCTGCTATTCGAGGAGAGCGCCATGAATGTCGGTGATGCCGCCGAGCGTTCCGGCCTGCCGGCCAAGACCATCCGCTACTATGAAGAGATCGGATTGATCCGCCCGGCGCGGGCCGAGAACGGCTATCGCGATTACTCCGGCGAGGATATCCACCGGCTTGCTTTCCTGCGCCGCGCACGCAACCTCGGCTTCTCAATCGACGATTGCAGGCAACTGATGGCGCTTTATCAGGACCGCGACCGCGCCAGCCACGACGTGCGCGAGATCGCCGCCGCCCATGTCAGGGCGATCGAGGAAAAGGTGCGCGAATTGCAGTCGATGCGCTCGACGCTGCAGAAGCTGATCCACGCCTGCCACGGCGACGAACGGCCGGACTGCCCGATCCTGGATGACATGGCAGGCGCGGCGGACAACACCGCACTGCTCGGCTAGGATCATTCGACCCAATCGGGAGAGCTCGATGGTCTCAATGACGGTCGAATTGCGCAATGTGGCAGGCACCGAAGCGGCCATGGGCTGGGCCGGCGGCCATACGCTTGTCGTCGACCGCCCGGAGGGTAAGGCAGGCGGCAAGGGACTGGGGTTCAACGGCGGCCAATTGCTGGGCCTGGCGATCGGCGGTTGCTTTTGCAACGACTTGCGATACGCCGCCGCGGAGATGGAGACGAAGCTCGGCAAGATCGCCGTCACGGTCGTGCTCGATCTCGAAGGGTCGCCCCTCCTTGCCACCTCCGCGGTCATGAGGGTGTCTTGCGAAACCCTCGATGGTTCCGATCCGCAGAAAGTCATCGATCGCGCGAGACAGATCTCGACCGTTGCCAATTCGCTGCGCAACGGCGTTCCGGTCGAGATCGAGACCGCCTAGCGCAAGCCGGCAGGACTAGACATATGGTGCGGACCTGTCAGCGCTTCCAGAAATCGCGATGCGGTGCGGTCAACTCGTCCGCGATTTCGGGGAAGGGGCCGAAGACATCGATCTTCTTCTGGCCGGAGCCGAGCACGGTGCGCGAGGCGAGGCTCATCGTCGGGTTCTCCGCGTGATCCCCGGTCAGCGCCAGGAGGCTGGCTTCCTCGACCCCGTAGACCAACCGCCCGATATTCGCCCAATACATCGTGCCGGCGCACATCGCGCACGGCTCGAAAGTCGAGACCAGCGTGCATTGCCAGAGGAACTCCGGCTCATAGGCCGCCGCGGCGCGGCGGGCGAGCTCGGTCTCGGCATGGCGCACCGTGTCGAGATTGCCCTGCCGCATCAGCACGCGATCGTCCGGCCCGACCAGCACGCAACCGAACGGATGATGCCCATGCGCCGCCGCCTCGCGCGCGACGGCGTCGGCGGACCGGAGGTGGGCAAGCATCTGGTCGCGGGTCATGGCAGGATCCCTCTTATGGCGAGATTGCTGCCGGGGGACATGCTTAGCAAGGGCTGACCTTCTCTTGACTACGGCTCGAGCGTCTCACTAGCTTTGCATTCCGCCTATTCCGGTTTTGGTGCTACTTTGACCGCACAATGAGATTGCCGGGTCATGAACGCTGGCGCAAAAAATCGCGAAAGTTTCGGTAATGGAACGAAAAACTGTGGGCGGCGCGCCCATATAATGACTTTTTTTACCAAGTCAAGCCTAATGGTCTTGAATCGGTCCTAAAACGCTATATCTTGATTCGTGAGCCCTGCTTTGGCCGAAGCCTTGCGTTCGTACGTGGGGTATTGATGTAGGCCTTAGTGGGGCTTCTTCCTTTTACCTCTTTTCAGGTCTTGAACGCTATTATTCGGCTTGAATAACCAATGCCGGTAAGGGTGCGACCATCTTTCTTCGACGCCATTGGCGCACGCTGTACTGGTGCCAACGTTGAAGTTTGGATAGAGCGACCAGATTTCATCCTTGATGGCCTTGTAGACCGCTTCCTTGGCAATCGCCCGCTTCGATCTGCGGGCGCGGGGCCTTGGCGGTCTGGTGTGCTTCTCGTTTAACCGCGATTGAACCGCGCCTAAGATGATGTCCAATCCCTGCAAAATCGGATGAGCTTTTGAATTGACGGACGCTATGTCCTCTTTCTTGATAGATACCTGGGCCTGCCTCCAAATCGGAAATGCAGACAAAGAGGACATGTAATCCTTGAATAGCTCGAACTTCTTGCTTGTTTGAGGCACGTCATCCAACAGAAGCGCTACCCGAGTGCCTGCATGATTGCCATTACAATATCGCAGTCCAAACGAATGCTTCACAAACTGGTAGTAAAGCAGGAAGTAGTCATTGCCTATATGCTCGTCCGTTAGGCCGCGTGCTTGATTGATGTTTTGTGTGAACATTATTCGGACCTTGATGTGTCCGCTTTTGATAAACGAAAAATACAGCTTAATAAACTCTATGTATTTGTCCTTGTATGGCGCGGTTACCCTGTCCCATTTCATCTCAGAATTGATATTTAATTCCAGCTTCTTCTCATTCAATATCTCTGTTATGTGGCCCTGATCTCGCGCATTGATCAGCGCGCCGCCGTAAAAATGTGAATAGAATTCGCCCTTATCGTCGGATTCGTCGCAGTATATGATTAGGGACTGTTGAATCTTCCCACACCCCAGAAAGAAGCGTGAGAATGCCCGAACGGAAGCAAAAATCGCAAGTCGAAAAGTTCCGCGAGCTAGCGCGCAAGATTGAAACGGTCGATTCCGAAGAGCCGTTGAACGCGGCAATCAGGAAGGTAGCGAAGTCTCCGCCACCGAAGGATAGCAAGCCGAAGAAGGCAACCAACTAGCACCACTGGACAAAGCGTCGTGAAACCGTCGACCATAATAGGCTGGATAATAATAACCATGATCGTCTTCCTCGTGATAATAGGAAATATGGCCTCCAACTACTTACTCTCCACCTACTAGCACCACGGATTTCGGCAATCGGTCTGTAAGATATATAATCGCCCGGCTTTCAGGGGTTCAAACCGTGAACAAAATCTGGCATGGTGCTTCCCATGCCCATCGTTTCCCCGATTCCCCTCAACCCTTTGATCGACGGCCGCCAGTCGGAGCGCGCCATGCTGGTGCGGCGCGGCGTGCAGCGGCTGCTCTCCGAAATGGGCGCGCATGTGTTGCCTGAGCTTTCTTTGGCCACCGGGCGGCGCGCCGATCTCGTGGCGCTGACCAGGCCGGGCGACATCTGGATCATCGAGATCAAATCCTCGATCGAGGATTTTCGGGTCGACCGCAAATGGCCTGACTACCGGCTGCATTCGGACCGCTTCTTCTTCGCCACCCATCCCGGCGTTCCGCAGGAGATCTTTCCCGAGGAATGCGGCTTCATCCTTTCCGACGGCTATGGCGCGGAGATCATGCGCGATGCGCCGGAGCACCGCATGGCGGCCGCGACGCGCAAGGCGCTGATGCTGCGGATCGCCCGCGCGGGCGCCGCGCGGCTGTTGGCAGCCGAGCTTGCCGGCGTTGCGGTGCCGGCGCTGGATGGCGAGAGCGAGTAACGCTGGTTCCTCGCCCTACCAAGTGGGTAGGAGATGCACAGATCCTCTGTGGCTGGCGTGACTGATCAGGCCGAGGCTTGCTTGCCACGTGGTTCCCCCAATCCGTCGCTGCTTCGCAGCGCCACCTTTCCCCCTCCGGAGGGAAAGGAAGGGAGCCTCGCTGGACGAGCGTTGAGGGCAAAAAGCCTGGCGCTTTTCCTCTACCCCGTCGATCGGGGGAGAGGTGGCTCGGCGAAGCCGAGACAGAGTGGGGGTCGACCAGCGCTACATTAAATTAGACAACCCATGCGCCAAGCTGCCATGCAGGCTATCGGCAAAGGCCAGCCGCTTGGAAATGTGTGCATCGCCTAGACCAAGTGGGGAGAGGTGGCCGGCATAGTCGGTTGGAGAGGGACCAGAGTGGCGTTGGGAAGTTTGTTGTCTCCATGCCTCCCGAAGGCCTCCCATTGCTGATCTTGCATTCCTTCTTGAATTGGTTCTGGTGTCGCCACGGGCGTCCCCCGCTCCGTCCCGGCTTCGCCGGGCCACCTCTCCCCCGCCTTCGCGGGGGGCGAGGAAATGGCGGCGCGGCGTTGCCTACTCCACTTCCTCTTCAACCCCGCCGGCCGCCGGCGCCGTGAGAAGCACGGCGGCGCCCAGCAGCGCGGCGATCAGCGAGCCTGCCAGGATGCCGACCTTCACCGCGTCCTGCAGCGCCGGGTCGCTGGCGAAGGCGAGCAGGCCGATGAACAGGCTCATGGTGAAGCCAATGCCGCAGAGCAGCGAAATGCCCAGCATGTGCAGCCAGCCGGCATTGGCCGGCAGGTCGGCGAGGCCGAGCCGGATGGCGAGAGCCGAGGAGCCGAAGACGCCGACCAGCTTGCCCAGCACCAGGCCGGCGGCGACGCCAAGCGTCAGCGGCTCGACCAGGGCTGCGAAGCTCAGGCCGCCGAGCGAGACGCCGGCATTGGCGAAGCCGAAGATCGGGATGACGATGAAGGGCACGAGCTTGTGCAGGCCGTGTTCCAGGCGGTGCAGCGGCGAGTGCTCGAGATCGTGGCTGATGCCCGGAGAACGCTCAAGCGGGATCGTCAGCGCCAGCGCCACGCCGGCCAGCGTGGCGTGCACGCCCGACTTCAACACCAGCACCCATAGCAGCGCGCCAAGCAGGAGATACGGCCAGAGCTTCATGGCCCGCATACGGTTGAGCAGGACAAGCAGGCCGATGACGACGAAGGCGGCGGCCAGATAAGCAAGCGACAGGCCGCTGGTGTAGAACAGCGCGATGATGATGACGGCGCCGAGATCGTCGATGATGGCCAGAGCGGTGAGGAACACCTTCAGCGAGGCCGGCACGCGGCTGCCGAGCAGCGACAGCACGCCGAGCGCAAAGGCGATGTCGGTGGCGGTGGGGATCGCCCAGCCGGAGAGCGCTGCCTGATTGTCGCGGTTGATCAAGACATAGACCAGCGCCGGCACCACCATGCCGCCGGCGGCAGCGATGCCCGGCAGCACGCGGCGCGGCCAGGTCGAGAGCTGCCCGTCAAGCATCTCGCGCTTGATCTCCAGCCCGACCAGCAGGAAGAACACCGCCATCAGCCCGTCATTGATCCAGTGCGAGACGCTGAGCGGCCCGAGATAAGCGTGCAGCACGGCGAAATAGGTTTCGGCCAAAGGCGAGTTGGCAACGATCAGCGCCAGGGCCGCGGCCACCATCAGGATGATGCCGCCCGCGGCTTCGCCGTCGAGGAATTCGCGCAGGATCGATTTCGGCCGCTCGTCTCGCATGATCCCTCTCTGACCCAGCCCTGTTGGCCGGAAACCTGTAATCCAATGATGCGCAGCGTCAGTGGCGATGCAAGGCCGAACGTCCGTCTCATCGTCATCCACGGGCGAAGCAAGGAGCGAAGCGACGCAGCGCAGACCCGAGGATCGATTCCGTGACATCGGAGCGGTGCCAACGGTGCAGAATTCTGCTCCGCTGCATCCTTCGGCCAAGGTCACGGCATGGAGCCTCGGGTCTTCGCGCCGCTTTGCGGCGCTACGCCCAAGGATGACGACGTTTGTTCAGCGCGGCGCGCGCTTGGCCAGAATCCGCTGCAGGGTGCGGCGGTGCATGTTCAACCGGCGCGCCGTCTCGGAGACGTTGCGGTCGCACATTTCGTAGACACGCTGGATGTGCTCCCAGCGCACGCGGTCGGCCGACATCGGGTTTTCCGGCGGTGCCGCGCGCTCGCCGGAGGTGCGGGTGAGCGCGGCGAAGACGTCGTCGGCATCGGCCGGCTTGGACAGGTAGTCGATGGCGCCGAGCTTCACCGCGGTCACCGCGGTGGCGATGTTGCCGTAGCCGGTCAGGATGATGGCGCGGGCGTCGTCGCGCTTCTCGCGGATGGCTGCAACGACATCGAGGCCATTGCCGTCGCCGAGCCGCATGTCGACCACCGCATAGGCCGGCGGATGGGCGCGCGCCTTGGCGACCGCCTCTTCCACGCTCTCCGCCGTTTCGACCACGAAACCCCGGGTCTCCATCGCGCGGGCAAGCCGGGTGAGGAACGGCTTGTCGTCCTCGACGATGAGCAGCGAAGTGTCCTCGCCCTCGACCATTGCGCCCGTCGTTTCGTCTCCGCTCATCTTATCGGCATCCTACTGACCAAGAGCACTTCGCATCAAAATTCTAACGAATGCACCTTAAAGCGCGTCGAGCTGAAACGGATTCAGGCGACGCACTTTAAGTCCTTGTTTTGATGCATGTCGTTGTCCCAGAACCGCTGCGCACTTCTGGGCGACATGCATTAAGTCCTTGTTTCCAGGCATGCCGTCTCGCCAAACGCGGCTGCACAATTTTGGGCGACATGCCTCACTTTTACGCAGATACAATTCCGCAACAGCAATGTCCAATTTTTAGAGCCGGCAACAGAGCTGCCATGCGGTAATCACAAGGTTTACGCATTGTCGAACATGGTGGCCGAGGCCTGGTCCTGGTTGAGGAAGACGCCGCGCGGCCACGCGATCTGGACCACAGCGCCTTCGCCCAGCCCGCTCGAATTGCGGAAATCGATGGTGGCGCCGGAACGCTCCAGCAAGGTCTTGGCGATGAACAGCCCCAGGCCCAGGCCGCCGCCGGCCTCCGTGCCCTGGCGCGTCGACATATAGGGCTCGCCGATGCGGTCGATGATCTCGGCCGGAAAGCCCGGCCCGTCATCGGTGATCGAGAAGGTGACCGCCTCATTGTCCCAGCTCCAGCTGACGGTGACCGACTTGCGGGCGAAATCGACGGCGTTCTCGACAAGGTTGCCGAGCCCGTAGATGACGCCGGGGTTACGCTGGCCGACAGGCTCCGGGCCGATGCGCTCGCCGGGCCGCAACCGGATCGAGATGCCGAAATCGCGATGCGGCGCCGTCACCTCCTCGATCAACGAGGTGAGCGGCATGCGCGACAGATGCGCTTCGCCTTCCGACGAAAGGCTGGTCAGCCGCTTCAGGATCTCGCGGCAACGCTCGCTCTGCGAGCGCAGGAGCTTCACGTCCTCGCCGTATTTCGGATCCTTGCCGAGCGCCTTTTCCATCTCCTTGGCGACAACGGTGATGGTGGCCAAGGGCGTGCCGAGCTCGTGCGCGGCCGCCGCCGCCAGCCCGTCCAGCGCAGACAGATGCTGCTCTCGCTGCAGCACCAGCTCGGTGGCGGCCAAAGCGTTGGCGAGCAGGCGCGCCTCCGCCGCGACGCGGAAGGCATAAATGGCGGTGAAGGCGATCGAGGCGAACACAGCCATCCACATGCCGGCGACATAGATGAAGGGCATCGGCAGCGGCGATCCCTCGTACCAGGGCAGCGGCAAATGGAAGAACACCAGCAGCGTGGCGGCTATCATGACCAGCGCGCCTAGCACCGCGGTCATGCGCAGCGGCAGCGACGCGGCCGAGATGACGACCGGCACCGAAAGCAGCACGCAAAACGGATTGGTCAGGCCGCCGGTCATATAGAGCAGGCCGGTGAGCTGGATGCCGTCGAAGGTGAGTATGGCGAAGGCCGAAAGCGGGGTAAGCCGGTGCGCCGCCGGATAGCGGAAGGTCAGCCACAGATTCATCCAGGCCGAGCAGGCGATCAACGCAAAGCACATCGACACCGGAAGCGGGAATTTCAGGCCATAGGCGACAACAAGAACCGTCAGGCTCTGGCCGACGATGGCCAGCCAGCGCAGGCGGATCAGCGTGTTGAGCCGCAACCGCTGGCTTTGCTGGGTATCGGGCGCGCGCAGGATGTTGATCATCGACTTACGATTATAGCCGCAGGAGGGTAAGCGCTAGTAGTGCTGTTAGCGGACTTGAGAGGCCGGCAGCAGAGCGCCGAGTGACTGGCCGAGGCCCTTCGCGATTCGTCATCCACGGGCGGAGCGACGCGAAGCGGAGCGCAGACCCGAGGATCCATTCCGTTACCTCGACCGTGGAATGCAGCGGAGCAGAATTCCGCAGCGCCGCAGCGCTTCGAAGTCACGGCATGGATCCTCGGGTCTACGCGCGTCGCTTCGCTGCTTGCTCCGCCCGTGGATGACGACGTGATGGGCGTTTGCGCCAATCGCCAACATATGTCGTCCGGTAACGCGAGGCCGCCGAAGCTTCCGTCGCAAGCCTACGTCCCACGCGGCTTGGCGCGGCTGGTGGCGGCGGCCAACAGCGGGTTTTCCGGCCAGACATGCTTTGGGTAACGGCCGCGCATGTCGGTGCGCACATCCGCCCAGGAGCCCCGCCAGAAGCCGGGGAGGTCGCGCGTCGTCTGGATCGGCCGGTGCGCCGGCGAGAGGAGCTCCAGCGTCAGCGGTACGGTTCCATTGGCGATCGCCGGATGACGGTCGAGGCCGAACAGCTCCTGCACGCGGACCGCAAGCACCGGCCATTCGCCGTCATAGCGGATCGGCACGTGGCTGCCCGACGGCGCGTCGAAATGGGTCGGCGCCAGCGCTTCGACCTTGCGCTGCAGGTCGTGCGGGACCAGCGCCATGAGCGCCGACGACAACGTCGCCGGCCTGATGGCCGTGAAGGAGGCGTCGCCGGAGAGAAACGGCAGGAGCCAATCGTCGAGGCCTTCGACAAGCGCTTCATCCGAAACGTCGGGCCAGGGTGCGCCGAGGCCGCGATGCAGCCAGCCTAGCCGCTGGCGGAGCGCCTCCGCTTCCTTGCCCCAGTCGAGCAGCGACAGGCCGTGCTCGCGCAAAGCATCTATCATGGCGCGGTCGGCATCGGCGCCGGACGGCGCCGGCAGCATGCGTTCGGACAGCGTGATGGCGCCGAGCCTGGCGGTCTCGCGCATGCGCACGGCGCGGCGTTCGCGATCGAAGGTCGCCTCGCGCTTCATCTCGATGCGATCGGCAAGGGCGGCGCGGATATCGGCTTCGCCGACCGGCGCGGCGGCGGTGATGCGGGCGTTCTGCGCCTTGCCCTGCAAGTCGGCGACGACCAGCCAGGTTTCGTTGGCGAGCGGATCGGCGGCATCGACCATGGCGCCCGAGCCGTTGGCGAGCACGAAGCGGCCGCGCTCGCCGCGCGCCCTTGCGACGCGGTCCGGCCAGGCATGGATGAGGAGCGAGCCGGCGGAGGCCGCCTCGCCGTCCTGCCGGCCACCGGCCTGTCTGGCCAAACGCTCGGCGAGCTGCCTGGCGGCATTGGCGCGGGGTGATTTCTCACCGCGAAAACGGATCAGACGCCGCTCCAGGTCGGCGCTGTCGCCGCCCAGTCCACGCTCGGTGAGCAGCACGGCAAGCGTCGCCGCTTCCCGCGCATGGCCGGTCTTCGCCGCCTCGGCCACCATATGCGCCAGCCGCACCGGCAGCGCCAATTTGCGCATCGCGGCGCCCGCCTCGGTCAGCCTGCCGGCATCGTCGATGGCATGAAGGGCGGCGAGGAGGACCCTCGCCTCGTTGAGCGCCGGGGCCGGCGGCGGATCGAGGAAGGAAAGGCTCGACGGATCGGCGACACCGAAAGCGGCGCAGTCGAGCAGCAGGCCCGACAGATCGGCCTCGAGGATTTCCGGCGGCGTGAAGGCGGGAAGCGACACGGTCTGCTCGGCACGCCACAGGCGCACCGCCACGCCGGCTTGAGTGCGGCCGGCGCGGCCGGCGCGCTGGTCGGCCGAAGCCTTGCTGACACGCACCGTCTCCAGCCTGGTCAGACCGCTCGCCGGCTCATAGCGCGGCAGACGCGACAGGCCGGAATCGATGACGACGCGCACGCCGTCGATGGTGATCGAGGTCTCGGCGATCGAGGTCGCCAGCACCACCTTGCGACGGCCGGCCGGCGCCGGCTTGATCGCCGCGTCCTGCGCCCGGTTGTCGAGCTGGCCGTAGAGCGGAACGATGTCGGTGTCGGCGGCGACATTGCCTACGAGCCGCTCGGCGGTGCGCTCGATCTCGCGCTGTCCGGGCAGGAAGGCGAGCACGCTGCCCTGCTCGCCGGCCAGGGCGGCGCGCACGGCCTTGGCCATCGCGTCCTCGATCGCCGTGCCGGCGGCCCGTTCGTCGTAGCGGATCTGGACCGGAAAGGCGCGGCCCTGGCTTTCGATCACCGGCGCTTCCGACAAAAGCCGCGCGACGCGCGCACCGTCGAGCGTCGCCGACATGACCAGCAGACGCAGGTCCGGCCGCAGCGCACCCTGCACGTCGAGCGCCAGCGCCAGGCCGAAATCGCCGTCGAGCGAACGCTCGTGGAATTCATCGAAGATCACCGCCGAGACGCCGGGCAGTTCCGGATCGTCGAGGATCATGCGCGACAGCACGCCTTCGGTGACGACCAGGATCTTGGTCCGCGCCGAGGTGCGGTTCTCCATGCGCATGGCGTAGCCGACCGTGCCGCCCGGCTCCTCACCGAGCAATTCGGCCATGCGGCGGGCGGCGGCGCGGGCGGCGAGCCGCCGCGGTTCGAGGAGCACGATCCTGCCCTGCCCGAGCCACGGCGCGCCGAGCAGCGCCAGCGGCACCAGCGTCGTCTTGCCGGCGCCAGGCGGCGCCACCAGCACGGCGCTGTTGCGCTGGGAAAGCGCTTCGCCGAGCGCCGGCAGCACGGCTGTGACCGGAAGCTCCGGCAGTGGTTTCGTCGTCATGTCGCCCGCATATCAGCGGTCGCGGTCGCCATGCAACTTGCCGGACCACGTAAGCTCAAAGCCTGGTGCGCGAAAACGGGTTCCAGCGCACGGTGCCGAGCCTGACCTCTTCGCGCACCATCGTCAGAAGGCCGGAGGCGCCGACCACCGCCAGGCCGACCAATGACAGCCAGTCGGGATATTCCTGGAAGAACAGCGCGCCGAGGATGACCGCCCAGACGATCTGCGAGTAATGCGTCGGCGCGATGCGATTGGCGGGCGCGTATTTGACCGCGAGCAGCTGCAGCAGCTGTCCGCCGGCAGTGAAGACACCGGCCAGCATCAGCCAGACCAGTTGGCCGAGACCAGGGAGCGAGAACGACGTCGCGGCCGCGCCGACGCCGTTGAAGACCAGGCCATAGCCGACCAGCGCGCCGAGAATGGTCGTGCGCTTTTCCTGCTGGGCCAGCGAGCGCATCAGGATGACGCTGGTGGCGGCGAGGAAGGCATTGGCGAAGGCGGCGAGATGGCCGAGATGCAATTCGCGAAAGCCCGGCCGCACCACCAGCATGACGCCGACGAAGCCGGCGACGACGGCCAGCCACCGCCAGGGACCGACCCTCTCCTTCAGGATGACCGTCGACAGGATGGTGACCAGCAACGGCGCCAGGAAGATCAGCGCGTAGACTTCCGCCAGCGGAATGGTGGTGAAGGCAAAGACGCTGAGCACGCCCGACGCGATGCCCGCCAAGGCGCGGGCCTGCACCGCCCAGGGCCTTTTGGTGCGCCAGGCGTCGCGCCAGCGTTCGTCGCTGGGCCTGGTGAAGAACAAAAAGCAGCCGGCAAACAAAGTCGAGAAGAAGCCGATCTCGAAGACGGTGAACTGCCCGCCCAGGCTCTTGATGACGGCGTCGCTGAACGAATAGCTTGCATAGGCGATGAGAGCGAGCAGGATTCCGTTCGGCATACCATTTCCGGGAGAGAAGGCGTGAAGATACTGGCGCTGGGGGCGCATCCCGACGACATCGAGATATTCATGTTCGGTACGCTGGCCGCCTATGCCGCGCAAGGCGCAGAGTTGACTTTTGCCATAGCCACCGATGGTGCCAAGGGCGGCAGGGGCGACCCGAAGGCGCTTGCACGCTTGCGGCGCGAGGAAGCGGCCAGGGCGGCGGGACTGCTCGGCGCCGTGCCGCGCTTCCTCGATTTTCCGGACGGAGAACTCATTGCCGATGCGGCTTTCATTGCGGTGCTGAAGGCGCTGATCGGCGAGGTGAAACCCGACCTCGCGATCACCCACGCGCCCTACGATTATCATGGCGACCACCGCGCCCTGTCCGACGCCGTGCGCATCGCGGCGTCCTTCGCGGTGCCTGTGTTGCATGCCGACACGCTCGGCGGCACCGGTTTTTCGCCGACGCATTATGTCGAGATCTCGCATCACTGGGACATCAAGGCGAAGGCGATCCGCACGCACCGCTCGCAAGGTCCGGAGCACTATGTGCACAGGGCGCGCCTCCAGAACGAATTTCGCGCCGGCCAGTGCAATGGCGCTTCCGGCGCGCTGGCTGAGGCCTTCCGCTTCGAGCCGACGTTTCCTTTCGCCGATATACGCGCCCTGTTGCCGCCGGCGCCGCCGATCCTGCCGCTGACGGCAAGCCCGGGCCTCGCCGACCCGGCCGGCTGACCGCGGCGGGCCACAGCGCCCGGCGGTCATTTCCCAACGATTTCAATCATCCGTTTCGCCATGCTGCGACGCAGCAACGAATTCGCTTGCGTTGTTTAGTAAAAAGAGCATCACTAAACAAATTACTAAACATCGGCGGCGCATCGCGCGCCATTGCGACGCATAGCGCGCCTTGTTTAGGCCCTCGGAGGAGCGAGGGTTGAGGGCTCTTGAAACCGTCATCCGGACGCGTTTCGCAAATGGGAGGTAAGGCATGAAATCGACCCTGAAACTGGCGTTGGGACTGGCCTCGGCGATCTTTGCGTCGACAGCCGTCTCGAACGTCGCGCATGCGGAAGACCTGACGCTGTGCTGGGCGGCCTGGGATCCGGCCAACGCGCTCGTGGAACTGTCCAAGGACTTCACCAAGGAAACCGGCATCGGCATGAAGTTCGAGTTCGTGCCGTGGACCAATTACGCCGACCGCTTCCTCAACGAGCTCAACTCGCACGGCAAGCTCTGCGACCTGATCATCGGCGACAGCCAGTGGATCGGCGGCGCCGCCGAGAACGGCCATTACGTCAAGCTGAACGACTTCTTCGACAAGGAGAAGATCAGCATGGACGATTTCGTGCCGGCGACCGTGGTCGGCTATTCCGAATGGCCGAAGAACACGCCGAACTACTGGGCGCTGCCGGCGATGGGCGACGTCGTCGGCTGGACCTATCGCAAGGACTGGTTCTCGCGACCGGAGCTGCAGAAGGAATTCAAGGAAAAATACGGCTGGGAACTTGGCCCACCCAAGACCTATGACCAGCTGATGCAGATCGCCGAATTCTTCCAGAAGCGGCAGATCGACGGCAAGACGGTCTATGGCGCCTCGATCTATACCGAGCGCGGCTCGGAAGGCATCACCATGGGTGTCACCAACGTCCTCTATGACTACGGCTTCGACTATCAGAACCCGAACAAACCTTACGACATGAAGGGTTTCGTCAACTCGGCGGACGCGGCCAAGGGCCTCGAATTCTACAAGAAGCTCTATGATTGCTGCACGCCGCCCGGCTCGTCGAACGTCTACATGGGTGAATCGGCCGACGCCTTCAAATCCGGCCAGGTTGCCCTGCACATGAACTTCGCCTTCACCTGGCCCGGCCTCTACAAGGACGAGAAAGTAGGCGGCGACAAGATCGGCTTCTTCGCCAATCCCGCCGGCCCGAAGGGACATTTCGCCCAGCTCGGCGGCCAGGGCATCTCGGTGGTGTCCTATTCCGACAAGCAGGAATCGGCGCTGAAATACATCAAATGGTTCGCCAACAAGGACGTGCAGGCAAAATGGTGGGCGCTGGGCGGCTACTCCTGCCTCAATGCGGTGGTGAACGACCCCAAGTTCCCGGCCAGCCAGCCCTATGCGTCGACGTTCCTGGAATCGATGGCGATCGTGAAGGACTTCTGGGCCGAGCCGAGCTACGCCACGCTTTTGCAGGCGATGCAGAAGCGCGTTCATGACTATGTGGTGGCCGACAAGGGCACCGCGCAGGAAGCGCTCGACAGTCTGGTCAAGGACTGGACGCAGACCTTCCAGGACGATGGCAAGATGTAGTCGGGGCAAGATGTAAGGCTCCTCCCGAGCCAGACCGACGCGTCCCGTGCCGCCCTTGGCACGGGACGCAGTTCAGATAAATTCCATCATCGAGACTGACCCGTGACCGAAGCAGGACTGACCATGCTCAATCGGACTGCGGACAACGTTGCCCGGGCGACACCGGAACCGTTGGCCAAGAAGATCCGGGGCATCAGCGACAAGGGCCTCGCCTGGCTGTTCATCTCGCCGACGATCCTTTTGCTGTTGGCCATCAACATCTTCCCGCTGTTCTGGGCGATCTATCTCTCCTTCACCAACTACCGCGCCAACCGCCCCAACGAGGTGGTGAAGAATCTGGGGCTCGCAAACTACCAGCGCATCCTTGGCGACCAGGACATCTGGATCGCCATGCAGACGACGGCGCATTTCGTGTTCTGGACGATCCTCCTGCAGACCGTCATCGGCTTCACGCTGGCCTGGCTGATCGACCGCAAGTTCCGCGGCCACGCCTTCTGGACCACCATCATTCTGGTGCCGATGATGCTATCGCCGGCGGTGGTCGGCAATTTCTGGCGCTTCCTCTACGAGCCCCAGATCGGGCTGTTTTCCTATGTCGTCTCGTTCGTTACCGGCATTCCGCCGACGAATGTGCAGATGCTTTCCAATGTCGAGCTGGCGCCGTGGTCGATCATCATCGTCGACACCTGGATGTGGACGCCTTACGTGATGCTGATCTGCCTCGCCGGCTTGCGCTCGATCCCCGAATACATCTATGAAGCGGCCGAGGTCGACCGCGCCTCCAACTGGCGGCAGTTCTGGTCGATCACGCTGCCGATGGCGCTGCCCTTCATCATGCTGGCGGTGCTGTTCCGAGGCATCGAGAACTTCAAGATGTTCGACATGGTCAACCTGCTCACCGGCGGCGGACCGGGCTCGACCACCGAAGTCGCCTCGATCACCTTGAAGCGGCAGGCCTTCGAAAGCTGGCGCACCGGCTATTCCTCGGCCTTCGCCATCATCCTGTTCGTCGCGGTGTTCGGTCTCGCCAACATCTATGTCAAGGCGCTCAACAAGGTGAAGCAGAGATGAGCCTGACCACCGCCCATTCCGTCGTAGCACCTTCGGCAAACTCCAAGCGGATCGCCGGCGTCATCATCGTCGCCTATGCGCTGATCTCGATCGTGCCGCTGCTGTGGATCTTCGCCACCAGCTTCAAGACGCCGCCGGACTCGATCGCCTATCCGCCGAAGATCGTCTTCCAGCCGAGCCTGGAAGGCTATTGCAACCTGTTCACCACGCGCACCAGGCAGACGCCGGAATACATCAATTCGCTGGGACCGGCGACCGGCCTGTGCGACGAGACGGTGCGCAAGCGCAACATGGTGATCGCCGGGCCGTCGAACTTCGTGCCGCGCTTCGTCAACTCGCTGATCATCGCCTTCGGCTCGACCTTCTGCGCGGTGTTCCTCGGCACGCTCTCGGCCTATGGCTTCTCGCGCTTCAAGGTGCCGTTGGCCGACGATCTTTTGTTCTTCATCCTGTCGACGCGCTTCATGCCGCCGATCGCGGTGGCCATTCCCATTTACCTGATGTATCGCGAGCTCGGCCTCTCCGACACCGCGCTCGGCATGATCCTGCTCTACACCGCGGTCAACGTCTCGCTCGCGGTCTGGCTGCTCAAGGGCTTCATCGACGAGATCCCGCGCGAATATGAGGAGGCCGCGATGATCGACGGCTATACGCGGCTGCAAGCCTTCTGGCGCACCGTGCTGCCGCAAGCCACCACCGGCATCGCGGCAACGGCGATCTTCTGCCTGATCTTCGCCTGGAACGAATATGCGTTCGCCGCCCTGCTCACCTCCGGCACGGCGCAGACCGCGCCGCCCTTCATCCCGACCATCATCGGCGAGGGCGGCCAGGACTGGCCGGCGGTGGCAGCGGGCACGACGATCTTCCTGGTGCCGATCCTCGTCTTCACCATCCTGCTCCGCAAGCAATTGCTGCGTGGCATCACCTTCGGCGCGGTGCGCAAATGATTGATGTGGGAACAAGTCGACCCCCACTCCGTCGAGCTTCGCTCGACACCTCTCCCCCGATCGACGGGGGAGAGGAAGGGCGCGAAATTCATTCAGCCAGGTTCCCTTCCTCTCCCTCCGGAGGGGGGAGAGGTGGCGCTGCGAAGCAGCGACGGAGTGGGGGAACCACCTGGCAACCATCTCTCCCCGTAAACGGGGAGAAGGAAGGGGGTGCCGCATGAGCCGCTCTGTTGCCTCCAAGCGCTCCTCTTGGCCCCGCTGGGCAAGGCGCGGCCTGATGGAAAACATCGCGACCGCGATCATCGCGATCGGCTTCCTGATGCTGTTCCAGCCCTTCGCGCTGTCGCTCTATACCTATTCCTTCATCACCATGCTTGCCGGCACGGTAATGTTCATCATCGTCTCGAAATTCCCGGAATAACGATGGCCGAGATCCGTGTTCAGAACCTGAGGAAAGCCTTCGGCGCATTCGTCGCCGTGCAGGATTCCAACTTCGTCGTCGAGGACGGCGAGTTCTTCGTCATGCTCGGACCGTCCGGTTGCGGCAAGACGACGACGCTTCGCATGATCGCCGGCCTCGAGCTGCCGACCGGCGGCAAGATCCTGCTCGGCGGCGAGGACGTCACCATGCGCCGGGCGCGCGAGCGCGACATCGCCTTCGTCTTCCAGCTCTTCGCGCTCTACCCACATATGAATGTGCGCAAGAATATCGGCTTCCCGCTGCTGGCGCAGGGTATGCCGGCGGCAGAGATCCGCGCCAGAGTCGAGGAGACCGCGAAGCTGTTGCGCATCGACCACCTGCTCGACAAATCCGTCTCCGGCCTCGCCGGCGGCGACCGCCAGCGCGTCGCGCTCGGCCGCGCCATCGTGCGGCGTCCAAAGTGTTTTCTCATGGACGAGCCGCTCGGCACTTTGGACACCGAATTCCGTGACCTCATGGTCCATGAGCTGCGCGAGCTGCACAACCGAATCCACGCCACGACCGTCTATGTCACGCATGACCAGATGGAAGCGATGTCGATGGCCGACAAGATTGCGGTGATGAACCACGGCGTCATCGAACAGTTCGGCACGCCGCGCGAGATCTACGACCGCCCGGCGACGATGTTCGTGGCCGATTTCATCGGCTCGCCGCCGATGAATTTCCTGAAGTTCGGCGGCGGGCTTGCCAAGGGCGCCAAGGAGATCGTCGTGCAGGGCGCCAAGGTGATGGTGCCGGAGGTGCGCGAGGACATCGCGCCCGCCGACATGGCACTCGGCATCCGGCCCGAGCACATCCGCTTCGACGACGCCTCGAAGCTGCGCGGCGCGATCTACGGCACCGAATATCTCGGCACCACGCAGATCGTCGCCGTCGAGACGGCCGACGGCATCATCAAGGCGCGCGTGCCGGCCGGCATCCATCTCAGCCCCGGCGAACAGGTCGGGCTGGCCTTGAGCAGCGCCCGGCTGTCGCTGTTCGACAAGGGTTCCGGCCGCGCGGTCAGGACCGCCATGCATGATCAGGCAGCGGAGGCGCGCCATGGCTGATGTCCGTATCCAGGGCGTGACCAAGAGTTTCGGCGACACCGTCGCGATCAACGATCTCGACCTCGCCATCAAGGACGGCGAGTTCGTCGTGCTGCTCGGGCCGACCGGCGCAGGCAAGACGACGACGCTGAGGCTGATCGCCGGGCTGGAACGGCCGGACAGCGGCACGATCCACATCGGTGGCCATGATGCGACGGCGCTGTCGCCGGCCGAGCGCGACACCGCCTTCGTCTTCCAGCAATATTCGCTCTACCCGCATCTTTCAGTGTTCGACAACCTGGCGTTCCCGCTGCGCTCGCCAGCGCGGCGGTTTCCGGAGGAAGCGGTGCGCCGCCGTGTCGAGGACGTGGCGCGCATGGTGCGCATCGACCACAAGCTCGACAATCGCTCGACGAAATTGTCGGGCGGCGAGATGCAGCGCGTCGCCATCGGCCGCGCGCTGGTGCGCAAGCCGGCGATCTACCTGATGGACGAGCCGCTGTCCTCGCTCGACGCCAAGCTGCGCGCCGATCTCCGGCTGGAGCTCAAGCGCATCCAGTCCGAGCTCGGCGCGACCATGCTCTATGTCACGCACGACCAGATCGAGGCGATGACCATGGCCGACCGCATCGGCATCCTCGCCGACGGCGTGCTGGTGCAGATCGGCACGCCGCGGGCGATCTATTCCGAGCCGGCGAACCTTCATGTTGCCGCCCGGCTCGGCCAGCCGGCGATCAACCTTCTGCCGGCCGGGCTGCTGCCCGACGGCGGCGCGCCGACCGGAACGACGACGATCGGCGCCCGCACCGAGCATCTGGCGATCGAGAGGGCGATGAACGGCCATGCCGACGGCGTCGTCGACTGGGTCGAGCATCTCGGCGACCAGAACCACCTGCACGTGACGGTGGGGGCGAAGAAGCTTGTGACGCTGACCGACCCCGACACGCCGCTCGCGAAGGGAGACAAGGTGACGATCCGCTACATCGCGCCGCTCTATTTCGGCCCGGACGGGCAAAGACTGATGTAACCGGCTCGCGCCACATAATTGCAAACCGCCCTATACGCACACTGATCGACGACCGCAGATACGGACTGGACGAAATCCATGAAGCACTTTTTCAACCGCAAGGACACGATCGTCACCGAGGCGCTGGATGGCTTCCTGGCCACGGCGGGGTCGGGCGCGCTCGCCCGCCTCGACGGCTATCCCGAGATCAAGGTCGTGCTGCGCGCCGACTGGGACAAGACGAAGGTGGCCGTGGTTTCGGGCGGCGGCGCCGGGCATGAACCGTCGCATGCGGGCTTCGTCGGCGCCGGCATGCTGACGGCGGCCGTCTCCGGCGAGATCTTCGCTTCGCCGAGCGTCGAGGCGGTGCTGGCGGCGATCCGCGCCACGACCGGCCCCGCCGGCTGCCTGCTGGTCGTCAAGAACTACACCGGCGACCGGCTCAATTTCGGTCTGGCGGCCGAGAAGGCGCGCGCCGAGGGCCTGACGGTCGAGATGGTGATCGTCGGCGACGACATCGCGCTGCCCGACATCGCGCAGCCGCGCGGCGTCGCCGGCACGCTGTTCGTGCACAAGATCGCCGGGCATTTGTCCGAAAGCGGCCGGGATCTGGCGTCGGTCGCTGCCGCGGCGCGCGCGGCCGCGAAGGACATTGTTTCGCTCGGCATTTCGCTCTCTTCCTGCTCGATCCCCGGACAGGCGCATGAGGAGCGCTTCGGCGCCAATGACGGCGAGCTCGGCCTCGGCATCCATGGCGAGCCGGGCGTCGAGCGCATCGCCCTGGAGGCCGTCAGCAAGCTGGTCGCCATCATGGCGGAACGCCTCGCGGCGCGGCTCGATCCGCACGGCCGTTACGCCCTGCTGATCAACAATCTCGGATCGGTGCCGCCGCTCGAAATGTCGCTCATCGCCAATACCGTGCTCGCCTCGCCGCTGGCGAAGGCGGTGGCGCTGACCGTAGGCCCCGGTCACCTGATGACCGCGCTCAACATGAACGGCTTTTCGCTGTCGCTGCTCAGGTTGGACGCGGAGCGCGAGGCGGCGCTCAAGGCGCCGGTCGGCCCGCACGCCTGGCTGCCGGCCAAGCCGGTCCGCGCCCCGGTCGTCGTGGCGATGGCCAGGCCCGCCATCGGCGCAACCACCAAGCCCGCCAGCCGCGATGTGGCCGTGGAGCGGCTGATCACAGCCGCCTGCCAGAAGCTGATCTCGCTCGAAGAGCCCCTCAACGCGCTCGACGCCAAGGCGGGCGATGGCGACACCGGCTCAACCGTGGCGACGGGGGCGCGCAGCGTCCTCGAGCGCATCGACACGCTGCCGCTTGCCGATCGCGCCGCGACCGCCGCCACGATCGGCGATACGCTGGGCACGTCGATGGGCGGTTCCAGCGGCGTGCTTTTGTCGATCTTCTTCACCGCCGCGTCACAGTCGCTCGGCAGCGGCGCCTCGCTTGGCAAGGCCTTGCTCGCCGGGCTCGACCGGATGACCTTCTACGGCGGCGCCAAGGTCGGCGACCGCACCATGGTCGATGCGCTGGAGCCAGCGCTGAAAGCCCTCGATGCTACCGGGCTGGAAGCGGCCGCAAAAGCAGCGCGACAGGGCGCCGAGGCGACCGCCGCGATGCGGAAAGCCAAGGCCGGCCGTTCCGCCTATATCGGCAACCAGCTCGACTCAGCGGATCCGGGCGCCTTCGCGGTCGCCGAAGTCTTCGCTGCCGTGGCGACGCTGTTCGCCCCGGCCTGAAGGACAGACGATGGCCGCATCCGATTTCTCCCGATTGATCGCGGCGGCGGCCGATACGATCGCGGCGCATGCCGAGGAATTGACCGCGCTCGACCAGGCGATCGGCGATGGCGATCACGGGCTGAACATGAAGCGCGGCTTCGAGGCGGTGCGCGCCGAGGCGGACGCCTTCGCGGCCAAACCGCTGCCCGAGGCGCTGAAGGCGGTGGGAACCAAGCTGGTGATGACCGTGGGCGGCGCCTCCGGGCCCCTGTTCGGCACGCTGTTCATGGCGCTCGGCAAGGACCTGCCGGCAGCACCCGATCGCAACGGGCTTACGGTGGCGCTGGGCAAGGCGATCGAGGCGGTCGCGGCCCGCGGCAAGTCGCAGCCGGGACAAAAAACCATGCTCGACGTGCTGCAGCCGGTGTATGAGGCGCTGGCGCAAGGCAGGACGGCTACCGAAATCGCCAATGCAGCCGACAAGGCGGCGGAGGCCACCGTGCCGATGAAAGCCCTGCGCGGACGCGCCTCCTTCCTGGGGGAGCGCTCGATCGGGCATATGGACGCCGGAGCGCGCTCGACCGCGCTTCTGGTGCGCGCAGTCGCCGAAACTGTCGAGGGTATTTGATGAGCAATGTCGGTATCGTCATCGTGTCGCATTCGCCCCTGGTCGCCGAGGGCACGGCCGACATGGTGCGCCAGATGGTAGGCGACGAAGTGCCGCTTGCATGGTGCGGCGGAAACGGCCATGGCGGGCTCGGCACCAGCGTCGAGGCGATCATGGGCGCGATCGACAAGGCCTGGTCGGAAGCAGGCGTCGCCATATTGGTCGATCTCGGCGGCGCCGAGACCAACTCGGAGATGGCCGTCGAGATGATCGGCGAGCCGCGCTCCCACAGAATAGTCGTGTGCAACGCGCCGATCGTCGAGGGCGCGGTGATGGCGGCAACCGAATCCTCCGGCGGCGCCTCGCTCAAGGAAGTGGTGGCGACGGCGCATGAATTGTCGCCGTCGTGAACGAACGGGAACCGACCGAATGTCCGCATCCGCCGAAGCAACGGTCCTGATCACCCACGCGGTGGGCCTGCATGCGCGCCCTTCGGTGAAGTTCACCAAGCTCGCCAAGTCGTTCGCGGCCGAGGTGGAAGTGGCGGTGGCGGCGAACGGCCCCTGGTTCGACGCCAAGAGCATCGTCAAGGTGATGGCGGCGAAGGCGCCGAAAGGCACCCTGCTGCACATCCGCGCCAAGGGCGACGGCGCGCGCGAGGCGGTCGGCGCCCTGGTCGACCTGGTGCGGCGCGACTTCGACGAGGATAAGGACCATGCCCGGTCCGCTTGATGCCAGCCAACCCGGTTCCCCGACCACAAGGAACGCGGACCATGCGCATTGAGGGTGTTCCAGCCTCGGCCGGTTATGCCGAAGGCTCGCTGTTCGACCTCGACCAGCCTCCGGCCGGTTACGAAGCCAAGGCGGGAGCGGCGGAAGAGAGAGCCGCGCTGGAGGGGGCGATCGGCAAGGCCGTCGGTCGGCTGGCGGCGCTGATCGAAACCGCCGATGGCGACGCCGCCGGCATCCTCGAATTCCACATCGCCATGCTGGAGGACGACGCGCTGGGTGGTCCGGCCTTCGCGTCGATCGCTTCCGGGCAGCCGGCTGACGCCGCCTGGCGCGCGGCGCTGGACGGCGAGATCGCCGGCTACGAAGCGTCGGACCAGGACTATTTCCGCGCCCGCGCCGCGGACCTGCGCGACATTCGCGACCAGGTGCTGCGGGCGCTGAGCGAGGACAGCGAGGCCGCGGCGCCCCTGGGCGCGATCCTCTATGGCGAGGACATCGCGCCGACGCGCTTCCTCGAAACCGATTGGAGCAAGGGCGGCGGCATAGCGCTCAGGCGCGGCAGCGCCGCCAGCCACGTCGCGATGCTGGCGCGCTCGCGCGGCGTGCCGATGGTCGTCGGTCTCGGCGCTGCAGCCGAATCGCTAACAGGCGTCGCGCTGCTCGATGCCGAGCGCGGCGGGATCGTCTTTTCGCCGTCGCCGGCCGAGATCGAAGCCTTCCGGCAAGCCGCCGCCTCCTTCGCCGACCGCCAGGGCGCGGCGCGGACATTCCTGACGGAGCCGGCGGCGACCAAGACCGGCACCGCCGTGCGCGTCCAGGTCAACATCGCCTACCCTACCGACGTCGAAGGCATCGATATCGCGACCTGCGACGGCGTCGGCCTGATGCGGACCGAATTCCTGTTCGGCACGGCTCTGCCGGACGAGGAGACGCAATATCACGCCTACCGCAAGGTACTGGAATGGGCCGGCGACAAACCGGTGACCATCCGCACCGTCGACGCCGGCGGCGACAAGCCGGTGCCGGGTTTCACGGTCGAGGAGACCAATCCTTTCCTCGGCCTGCGCGGTATAAGGCTTTCGCTGGCGCGACGCGATATCTTCCGCGTGCAGATACGGGCATTGCTGCGCGCCGCCATCCACGGCAATCTGAAGGTGATGTTCCCGATGATCGCCACGCCTGACGAGTACGCCCAAGCCACCGCGCTGTTCGCCGGGGAGCAGGCCGCGCTTGCCGCTGACGGCGTCGCGCACAGGCTGCCGCCGCTCGGCATCATGGTCGAGGTGCCGTCCGTGGCGCTGGCGCCGGAGGCCTTCGCCGATGTCGCCTTCTTCTCGATCGGCTCCAACGACCTGACGCAATATGTGATGGCGGCCGCGCGCGACAATGCCGCGGTCGCGCATCTCAACTCCGTCCGTCACCCGGCGGTGCTACGGCTGATCGCTGCGGTTGCCGACTTCGGACGCGAGAAAGCTATTCCGGTCAGCCTGTGCGGCGACGCGGGCGGCGATCCGGCAGCCATCCCGGCGCTGCTCGAGGCCGGCCTGCGCGACCTGTCGGTCGCGCCAACGCAACTCGCCATGGCCAAGGCGGCCATTGCGGATGTTGCGGTGTAGGCGCGGCATGGCCATGACCGAAAAGATCCCGGAAGCTGGCTCGGAAGAGGCGATCCGCGCCTACAAGACGATCCTGTCGCAGGTGATCGACCAGCGCCCGTCCGGCATGCGCCAGCGCCTGGCCGATGCGCTCGGCAAGCACCGCAGCTTCGTCACGCAGATTTCCAGTCCGGCCTATTCGATCCCGATCCCGTCAAAGCATCTGCCGTCCATCTTTTCCGTCTGCCATTTCAGCCAGGCGGAGCGCGACCAGTTCATGGCCGCCTATCACCAGGCGCATCCCGGCAAGGTGCCCGCGGCCTCCGGGCAGCGCAGGACACGCCATGTCTCGCTGATCGTGCCGGATTTCGGCGACGACAGGCAGAACGCCGCGCTCGACCGGGCGATCAACGAATTCATCCAGAAAATAACCAGCATCGCCGGCAAGGGCAGCGGCTGACCTTTTGTTGCCGGGCTGTTTGGGAGGACGCCATGAAGAAATTTTTGAACGCCGTGGACACGGTCCTGACCGAGAGCCTCGATGGCTTCGCCGCGGCCCATGCCGACATCCTCGTGCTTGGCGAAGAGCACAAGTTCATCCGCCGCAGGGAATTGAAGCCAGGCAAGGTGGCGCTGATCTCGGGCGGCGGCTCCGGCCACGAGCCGCTGCATGGCGGCTTTGTCGGCCATGGCATGCTGGACGCCGCCTGCCCCGGCCAGGTCTTCACCTCGCCGACGCCCGACCAGATGCTGGCCGCCGTTCAGGCCGTCGACACCGGCGCCGGCTGCCTGTTCATCGTCAAGAACTACGAAGGCGATGTGATGAACTTCGACATGGCGGCCGAGATGGCGGATGGTGTGCTGGAGGTGGTGACCAATGACGACGTCGCGGTCGAGAACTCGTCCTACACGACCGGACGGCGCGGTGTTGCCGGTACGCTGGTGGTGGAAAAAATCGTCGGCGCCGCCGCCGAGCAAGGCATGCCTCTGCCCGCGCTCAAGGCGCTGGGCGACCGCGTCAACGCCGCGACGCGCTCGATGGGCGTGGCGCTGACCAGCGGCACGGTGCCCGCCGCTGGCAAGCCGACCTTCGAGATCGGTGACGGCGAGATGGAATTCGGCGTCGGCATCCACGGCGAACCCGGCCGGCGCCGCGACGCGCTGAAAAGCGCCGACGCCATCGCCGAGGAGGTCTGCGCGGCGATTGCCGGCGACCTTGGCAACCGCGCCAAAGGGCCGGCGCTGCTGTTCGTCAACGGTTTCGGCGGCACGCCGTCTATGGAGCTCTATCTGATGTACAACAGCGCCCGCAGGATGTTCGAGAAGCAGGGCGTGACGGTGGTCCGCTCGCTTGTCGGGTCCTATGTGACCTCGCTCGACATGGCGGGATGCTCGATCACGCTGGCCATGCTGGACGACGAGACCGCAGCATTGTGGGACGCGCCAGTGCATACCGCGGCGCTGCGCTGGGGAATTTAACCTTGGCCGAGCTGAAGCTACGGATTGATGACTTAGACCGCTTTCGACACACCAGCTACCACGGCTGACAGCTTGCCCACCTTGCGCAGAACTGGCGCTTGATATTGCTTCTTGGTCATTTTGACGCCTCCGACTCCAAGTTGTGAGAATGCGGCAAAGCTCTTCGCACTGTCAATTCATGCGCGGGCTTTGTCCTCACGCTGCTGGCATCCCTGATGCTTTTCTGCAACCATATCCGCCATATCTGTCTTCCATGAATGAATCCCGATCAGATTGATGCTGCCTTCTCTTGAGCCTGCCGATGAAAAACTGCTGCTGACCTTCGCCGACCCCGAGGCGCCGGCCGCCATTGGCAATGGCCTTGCGGCAAAAACCCTGCTGGCGCTGCTCGCCAACGCGGAGTTCCACGGCGTGCTGCCGATCATGCTGCGCAAACTCAGGCAAATCGGCGACGCCCGACTGCCGCAGGACGCAGCCTTGCAGCGGAAATTGTCGGAGTTGCGCGACGAGGCGACGATGGCGACCGGCCAGTCAATGCTGCTGCAGTATCACGGCGACCGCATCATGAAAGCGCTGGCGGCAAAAGGCGTGCCGGCCCGGATCGTCAAAGGACCAGTGTTCGCGCGCAAGCTTTATAGCCAGGTTGCGGACCGCCCCTTCACCGACATCGACATTCTCGTCGACCCCGCCAGCATCGAGGAGGCCAACAAGACGATTGGCGAATGCGGGTTCGAGCTCGGCAGCGACGAGGCCGAGTCGCACCAATTGCAGGAATTCAAATGGCTGGAGAAAGAGAACTCGAGCCTGCTGATCGAATTGCACGGCAACCTGGTGCACGACACCGGCATGCGGCGCCGCCTTTCGCTCGGGTTCCGGGAGTTGCAGGCGATCGACGACGGCGAAACCGACACGCCGGCCGCGCTGCTCACCATCGCCATCGTCCACGCCGCCGGCGGCCACAAGTTCCACCGCCTGCAGCTCTGCGTCGACGTGCTGCAAGGCGTGCGGGCGCTGAAATCGCCTCAAGAGGAAGCGCGGCTGCTCGATGCCGCGCGCATGACCGGCATCGAGCTCGAGCTGGCGACGGTTCTCAACGTCACCGGACGCCTGTTCGGCGCGCCACGCGCGATCGAGCTTGCCAACCGTATCAAGCCGGATCTCTCGATACGGCTGGCGAAATGGCTCATCACCGGCAACATGCTGCTTCGGGTCAATTCCCGCGAAAAGCTGCGCTCGCGCCTCAGCCGCGACGCCTTCCGCTGGGTGCAGAGGCTGGCACGGCCGCGACCGTATCCAGCCTGAGCCCGGCATGGAGAAGCCGCTCTCGGCCGTGTTCGTCACCGAGGTTTCTTCCGTCACCGCGCCCATGCTTGCGCGTTGGGCAAACAGCGGCCACCGCATCGTTGCCGTTGTGGTGCCTGGCCCACGTGCCGGCAAACGCTTCAGCTTCAGTGTGCTGCGCCGTCGCCTGCGGCGACGGTTTGCGCTGAGAACTCATCCCGAACACACCGTGCCCGCGCTGATCGAATTCAGCCCGCCCTACGACTGGGATACGCTCGGGCCGCGGCTCAGCGCGTCTGGCGCCGATCTCTTGATCTGTTTCGGCTACGGCAAGCTGATCCCGCGAACCGTGCTGGAGCTGTTTCCAAAAGGCGGCCTCAACCTGCATCCCGCACTTCTGCCGCACTATCGCGGCCCGCATCCAATCCACCGGCTGGTCATAGACCAGATGCATGAAGCCCATGGCGGCGTGACCTTGCACGAGATGACGTCCGGCTTCGACGAGGGCGACATCCTCGCGCAAATTGGCTTTGCCGCAGAGGATTGGCATTCGGCCGCAACGGTGAACCGGGCCCTGGCCGACGCGATGGCCGTGCTTGCGGCGGATGTTGCGCCTGAGTTTTGCCGCGGCAGGCTTGCCGGATCGCCTCAGCCGGATGGGGCATATGTCTGGGCGCAGATCGAGCGCGGTCCGTTGATCGTCGGCGCGCGATCGTCAAGCGAGCATGTCGCCCGGCTGTGCCGGATCGTCGGGTCGAGCGTTCCGGTCAGCGTCCTGATCGATGCAAAGCCGGTCCGGCTGGCTCAGCCGATTCGCCGCCTGGGACCACCCACGGGCGAAGCAGCGAAACGCCGATGGGGATTGGTGGCGTTCGACTGCGCCGACGCGCGCGTCGTCCATCTGGCCTACAACAGGCTGTCCCGGCTGTTGTTGCGATGGCAGTCGAAACCCCGCCAGGCCCGGCGGGAACAGCGATCCTTCGACATCCGGCGTTTCGGCGCGAAGGATTAGAGCGTTTCACCGTTTCACGAAAACGGCGAACCGCTCTATCTTTGTTTTAACGCAATTCCGGACGGAAAACCGCTCACACTTTTCCTGGAATTGCTCTAACGCGCTTCAACCGTGCAGCGTAGCCTGGATCAGCGCGGCCGCATCCGCCGGGCTCGAGCCGACTTCCAGCGTGAAGGTCGGCACCGCCTTCACCAGGGTCGCGATCATCGCCATGCGCCTTTTCTGCAGCGACAGCAGGCCGGTCATGCCGGTCCTTACATTGTCGGTGGCCAAAGCCACCATGGCGTCGGTCCTAGCCATCGGCAGCAACCGGGTCTCGGTGTCCGCCGAGCGCGCAAGATGCAGGAGCGCTGCGACGGGCCTGGCGCACACATCCTCGACGCGGATGATTTCGCCGAGGCGGTCCAGCGAAACGGATTGCTCGCCCTCGGCGTCCCATGTTCCGCCCAGGAAAGGCGCGACGAAGGGCAGCATCGCCGCGGTGTTGCGGTGGACCTTCACCTTGCGCGGCATGCCCCAGGCCGTGATGCCCTGCCCGTTTGCATTGAGGATCATGACGTCGTCCGAGCAGAGGCCGAAGCCCTGCGATGCAAGCGCCAGCGATGTGGTCGACTTGCCTGTGCCGCTTGGCGCATGAATGAGAACCAGGCCGTCCTTTCCAGGCAAGGTGAGACCCGCTGTGTGCAGCATATGCTGGCCATCCGCATCGAGCGCCGCATCCAGCACCATCATCAGCAAGGTCCACTTGATCTTGCTGTCCGGATGGAGACGGATCTCGGCCCGGCCCTCGCCGTCGTGTATCGACACGGTCTGCTGGCCGGGAAAGACGAGATGGAACACGCTTCCGCAGTCGATCATGCGGCAATGGCCGTCCAGCGGCACTTCGCCGTCGAAAGCCAGCTTTCCTTCGGGGTTCTCCCGCAGATCAAGCGTCTCGAAGATATCGACACGAAAACCGGGCTCGACAGGCGCGTCCACACGCGGGGCGCCGAGCATTAGGTCGAAGCTCGGCCACAGATCGGCACGCGCGGCGGTGATGCCCAGGACCTGACCGTTGAGGTCGTAGCGGAAAGTCTGGTCGCTCAAGCGGCTGGCGCCTTCATCCTGGCCGGGTGGCGGTAAATCTCCACCATGCCGGGCTGGCTGTCGCTGACCACCGGCTTGCCGTCGAGGCAGACCCAGCAATGCGCCGACAGGCGAGGCTCGTGCATCGATCTGGCGTCGACGCCGAAACGCAGCTCCGGGTCGAGGCCGGCCATGCGCAGGAAGCGGAAGCCGAGCAGACCTTCCCGAAGGCATCTGCGGTCGCGCATCAGCCAAGGGCGCCGCACCGTTCGCTTGACGCGATGGACGATGTAGGTCGAGGGCAAGTCACGATAGGGTGCAGGCGACTGCAGCGGCGCCAGTTTCAACACGCCTTCGAAATCGCGCCGGCCGACCAGCAACGGCATCAGCCGGGCGCTGAGCCACAGATGGACGCGGAACAGGGCGCGCAGGACGGGTCCGTCGGCCATCACGCGCCCGGGTCGGCGAGGATGCCTTCAGCCACAAGCTCGGTGGCCAATTCAGCCATATCCTGGTCGAGCGTTGCCTTGTCGATGTCGAACTCGTCCGACAGCAGGTCGACGATCTGGTCGAGATTGCGCGCGCCATCGACCTTGCCGAGGAAAGCCTCGGTCGTGTCGTTGCAGGTGTAAAGCTGGCCGCTGCGCGCCAGGAGCACGACTGCACCGTCGCCGACATGCTGCACGGACGCATCGTCCGCCATGCGCAGCACCGTTTCAGAGCCGATTTCTGCCATGCCCGCGCTCCCTTCGCTGGAAGAGCAATTAGCGCGGCACCGCGAGGCTGTCCATCGCCATGGATGGCGAGGCGGACGATCCGCTCCGCAGGCCTGTCCTACGGGGCGAATATTAGCGAGGTCTTGCCTTCCTGCCCTTGGGTAAGCTATGAGTCCGCCGGGTTTTGGGGAGTGATTTGTATGCGTTACAATTGGGAACGGGCTCCGACGGCGTTCGAGCGCCATCGGAAGGCGCTTGCGGCGGCCATCCTGATCGCCGGCGGCGTCGGGCTGATGCTGGCGGCGCTGCCGCTCTAAGCCGGCTGATATCACGGACGGTGACAGCGACTCTTCCGCTGGAGGCGTCAAGGGAAGACGTTCGCCGGCGATGTCGACCAAAATGCAGGAAGACATGGCCGGCAGAAACGACTTAGGCTATTCCCAGACGGCAAAATATTCTGGGAGGAATGCCGATGGCCTCACGCTACCGCGAAGTCTATGAGGGCTGGAAAAGCGACCCCATAGGGTTCTGGGCCGAGGCGGCTAAGGCCATCGACTGGTATAAGCCTGCCGAAAAGGTCTTCGATCCGGCGGAAGGCGTCTATGGCCGCTGGTTCGTCGGCGCCTCTTGCAATACCTGCTACAACGCAATCGACCGCCATGTCGCCGGCGGACGCGCCGACCAGCTGGCGCTGATTCATGACAGCGCCATCACCGGTACGATCCGGAAATTCACCTATGCCGAACTGAAGCGCGAGGTTGTCGCGCTGGCCTCGGTGCTCAGGCATCGCGGCATCGACAAGGGCGACCGCGTCATCATCTACATGCCGATGGTGGCCGAAGCGGCCATCGCCATGCTCGCCTGTGCAAGGCTAGGCGCCGTGCATTCGGTGGTGTTCGGCGGCTTCGCCTCGCATGAGCTCGCCACCCGCATCGACGACGCCAAGCCGAAGCTGATCATCACCGCTTCCTGCGGGCTGGAGCCCGGCCGCGTCATCGCCTACAAGCCGCTGCTCGACAAGGCGATCGAGATGTCGAAGCACAAGCCCGACGCGTGCCTCATCCTGCAGCGCGAGCAACTGCGCTGCCAGATGAAGGACAATTACGACTTCGACTATGCGGATGCGGTTGCTCGGGAGCGGGCCGCCGGCGCCAATGTCGACTGCGTGCCGGTGCTGGCCACCGACCCGCTCTACATCATCTACACCTCCGGCACGACCGGCCAGCCGAAAGGCATCGTGCGCGACAATGGCGGCCATATGGTCGCGCTGAAATGGACCATGGACAACGAGTTCGGGGTCAAGCCGGGCGAAGTTTTCTGGGCGGCTTCCGATGTCGGCTGGGTGGTCGGCCATTCCTACATCGTCTACGGCCCGCTCCTGCATGGCTGCACCAGCGTGCTGTTCGAGGGCAAGCCGATCGGCACGCCGGACGCCGGCACCTACTGGCGCGTGATCTCGCAGCACGGCGTGGTGGCGCTGTTCACCGCGCCGACCGCCTTCCGCGCCATCAAGGGGCAGGATCCCAAGGGCGAGTTCGTGCCGAAATACGACCTGTCGAAGTTCCGCACCCTGTTCCTCGCCGGCGAGCGTGCTGACCCCGAGACCATCAAATGGGCGGAACAGAAGCTCGACAGGCCGGTGATCGACCATTGGTGGCAGACCGAGACCGGTTCGCCGATGACGATCAACCCGGCGGGCCTGGGGCTGTTGCCGGTGAAATACGGCTCGCCCGGGGTGCCGATGCCGGGCTACGACATCCGCATCCTCGACGATGCCGGACACGAAGTGCCGCGCGGGACGCTCGGCAACGTCGTGGTCAAGTTGCCGCTGCCCGCCGGCTGTCTGCCGACGCTTTGGAACGCCGATGCCCGCTTCCGCCAGGCCTATCTCGAGGAGTTTCCCGGCTACTACAAGACGGCCGACGCCGGCATGATGGACGAGGACGGCTACCTCTATGTCATGGCCCGCACCGACGACATCATCAACGTCGCCGGCCACCGGCTCTCGACCGGCGCCATGGAGGAGGTGCTGGCGGCGCATCCCGATGTCGCCGAATGCGCCGTCATCGGCATTGCAGATGCCTTGAAGGGCCAAGTGCCGCTCGGCTTCGTCGTGCTCAATGCCGGTGTCTCGCGCGATAGCGGCGCGATCGAAAACGAGGTTGTGGGGCTGGTGCGCGAGCGGATCGGCCCGGTCGCCGCCTTCAAGACCGTGGTGACGATCAAGCGGCTGCCCAAGACCCGCTCCGGCAAGATCCTGCGCGGCACGATGCAGAAGATCGCCGACAAGGAGGCATGGACGATGCCGGCGACCATCGACGATCCCGTGATCCTCGACGAGATCGCGGCGGCGCTGAAGGGGCGCGGCATCGGGGTATAGCCCCTCGGCAGACGCGTTAAGGACGAATTCACCAATTTATCCCGCACTGCGATCACTTGTTGTGCAACGCAGCAATAGACTTTAGACTTCGCGTGGGGGCCATACCGAAGGCACGGCATGGCTCAGCTCAAGAGGACATCGGCGGCGGCGAGATCCTGCGTTTCCTGGCCGCCGTCATGGTGATGTTCCATCACTATGGCTTCTGGGTCTGGGCCTTCCCCTACGGCGTTTCAGCGCGCCACCGGCGGCATCCCGCCCCATCCCGAAATGGGTTTTGCCGGCTCCGCTTGGGATTCTGTGAAACGCTGACCCGCTCTGAACGCGGACGCCGACCGCCGTGCAAGAATGAGCCGGCTTGGGAGCGCCGGTGTGGAATTGTTTGCATCCGGCATGATATCGAGGCGCAAACCAGTGCAAATATCCGAGTCTCAATCCGTGAGTCTGTTCCAACGTTCGAGACGTCCTCGGCCCGCGCCACGCGAGCGCCTTGTCATGGACATGCGCGACACAGTCGTCTACGCGATCGGCGACGTGCATGGCTGCCATGAGGAACTGCTGGCGCTGGAAGCAAAGATCCAGCTCGACGCGCAACGGTTCAGTGGCCGCAAGATCATCATCATGCTGGGCGACTATATCGACCGAGGGCCGCACTCGCGGCGCGTGATAGAACATGTGATGGCGCCGCCGCCGAAAGGCTTCCAGCGCGTTTGCCTGGTAGGCAACCACGAGGTCGCGCTGCTCCTTTATCTCGACGGCTATCTTTCGCGCGAGCCCTGGCTCGGCTACGGCGCGCGCGAGACCCTGTTCTCCTACGGCGTCGACCCGGACCGCCTGGCAAGCCTCTACGGCTCGAACGAGCAGACGGACGCGCGCATCCGCGAGGCCATTCCCGCCAGCCATGTCGACTTCCTGCGCACGCTGCCGGCGATGGTCTGCTCCGAGGAATTCGTCTTCGTGCACGCCGGCATCCGGCCCGGTATCGCGCTGGAGGCGCAGGACGAGAACGATCTCCTCAACATCCGCGAGGAGTTCTTCCAGGCGGCGCATCGTCTCGACCGCTGGGTGGTCCACGGACACACGATCGTCGACGTTCCGACGCTTGACGGGCGCCGGCTCGACATCGACACCGGCGCCTTTCAGACCGGGCGGCTGACCGCGCTCAGGATCGTCGGCAAATACGGCCGGCTGCTGTCTTCACAAGATTAGGGCGGTTCGCCGTCTTAGGCTGAACCGCCCTATAGCTCTGTCTTTCGAAGGGAAAAACGCCTCAAGCAGCCTGTTTGGGGCGCGATTCCGACTTGTCCAAATAGTAGGACGAATAGCGGTCGAAGAACCTTTCCGAGCCGCCGAGCGAGCCGTATTTGGCCAGTTTCTTCAAATCGACCTTGTTGAGCACCGCGCCGATCACTTTGTTGGCGATATAGGGCTCCGATTCCAGCATCGAGCGCACCATGTTGCGCGGCGTGCGGCCCCATTCGGTGACCAGCACGAAGCCGTCGACCAGCGGCGCGAAGGCCTTGGCGTCGACGACGGGGCCGAGCGGCGGCAGGTCGACGATGATATATTCGAACGTCTCCTTGGCGTTCTCGATGAAGCGCCGCATGCCGGCCGAGCCCAGAAGCTCGCTGGTGTGCGAGAACTGGCCGCGCAGCACGGCGGGGATGATCGCAAGCTTGGTCTGGCGGTCGACCTTGCCGACCGACTGCCATGTCTGGCCGTTGACCACCGCCTCCATCAAGCCCTGCTCTCTCTCCATGCCGAGGCTGCGGCTCAAGCCCGGATTGCGCAGGTCGCCGTCGATGAGCAAGGTCCTGGCGCCGTTGGCGGCGAGCAGGCCGGCAAGGTTCGCGGCCACCGTCGACTTGCCTTCGCCGGGCAGCACCGAAATGACGCCGATCACCCGGCTGCCGCGGTCTTCCATCACGACGTCGAAGGCTATCTTGGCGTTGCGCAGCGTCTCGGCGAACATCGAGGCCGGGGCGTCGATGCTGACCCGCATGCGCGCCCGTCTCTCGGCGGCGGAGAGGCTGGCCACCTTGTCGTCGACCGGCAGGTCGTCGGCCTTGGAATCCCTGGCCTTGCCGCCGCCGATCGTCGGCAGATAACCCAGGAATTTCAAACCGGCGCGGTCACGAATATCCTCGCCCGTCCTGAAGAAGCGCTCGTTGAACTCGTTGAGACCGCCGAAGCCGGCGCCGAGCATCAGGCCGAGCACCAGCGACAGCGCCAGCACGCGCAAGGTGCGTGGGCTGGAGGCCGCGAGCGGCATCGTCGCGTCGGAAATGATGCGGACCTTGCCGACCGGGAAGGACTGCTGCTGCGAGGCTTCCTCATAGCGGCTGAGGAAGGTCTGGTAGAGCGTGGTCAGCGCCTGCGCCTGCTGGTCGAGCTCCTTGAGCTTCACCTGCGATTGGTTGTCGATCGAACTCTTGCCGGCGGCGGTGGAGATCTTGTCGCGCAGCGCCGTTTCGCGCGCCTGCGCCACTTCGTAATCGTTGCGGTAGCTTTCGGTGAGCTGCTTCAGCTGGCCGAAGATCTGCGCCGACACATCGGCCTTTTCCTTGGCCAGCGCGACCGCCTGCGGATGATCCTTGCCGAAATTCGTCTCGACGTCCTGCAGGCGTTTGGCAATGGCCAGATAGCGGGTCTTGAGCGCGATGATGACCGAGCTGCTCGGCTGGTCGGCCGCTATGGCCGAATCGTTGAAGGCGCTTTCGGAGCCGCTGTCGACGATCGCCTTATACTGCTGGTAGCGGGCGCTGGTGCGCGCGGTATCGGCCTGGGCGACGATGAGCTGGGCGTTGAGGTCGGCAAGTTGCTTGTCGCTCAGCAGCTGGCCGTCGCTGTTGGCGGAAAGACCGTGCTCGGCCCTGAACTTCTCGACCGCCAACGAGGCGGCCTGCGAGCTCTCGCGCAACTCGGTAAGTCGGCCCTGCAGCCAAAGGGCCGCGCGCTCGGTGGCGTCGAAGCTGGCGTTGAGCTGGTCGGCGAGGTAGGCATCCGCATAGGCCTTGGTGATGGCAGTGGCGAGTGCCGGGTCTGCCGCCTGGTAGCCGATGCTGATGACATTGCTGCGGCTGACGCGATCGGCCAACAGTCCGGTCTGCAGCACAAGAACCGCGTAGTCGTGGGTCGCGGTCTTGATCATGGCTTCGCGCGTCGCGGCATCGACATTCTGGATGCCGGGAATTTGGTCGGCCGAATTGCCGCGGAAATAGCCGACGATGCCGCGCAGAAACCCGATGCCCTTGGCCAGAGCCGATTGCGGCGGGCTCATGAAGTCCTGGTTCTGGTCAAGCTTCAGCTTGTCGACCACCTCAGACGCCAGGCGCGCCGAGTTGAGAATCTCGATCTGGCTGAGGATCGTCGCGTCGGTCTGCTGCGTAGCGCTGGCAGCCGAGATATCGTCCATGACCTTATTCATGCCCTCGTCGATCAAGACGCTTGCCACGGACATGTATTGCTTGGGTGTGGTCTGCAGATAGATCACGCCCAGGAACAGGCCGATGATGGCGCAGACCGCCACCACCTTGGCCTGCCGGGCGGCCATGCCAAGCAGACGCTCGACGTCGATGAAGTCTTCACCCTTTTCCGGATCGGTGCTGGGCAACGGCATCCTCTTGTCGAGAGGGAAGTTGGCATAGTTCATGTTCGGTCCAATTCCAGGTTGCAGGCGCTAGCGGCCTTGGTAGATCGGCGTCGTGACCAGAAAAGACCGCGCAACGTCGTTGCCAGGATGCGCCGGGCCAAAAGGCCCGGGCGCTTGAGTGGCCGTCGCGCCATCGCGAGTTCGCATATGCACCCGAAAGATGGGCATTATGCGGCTACTTCCCGGCGCTCATGCGACCGGACGAATTGCTGCAGCATCTCGAAGACAGGCCCCTTCATGTCGTCGCGCGCCAGGGCAAAGGCTATTGTGGCCTCGATGAAGCCTTCCTTGGAGCCGCAGTCGAACATGCGGCCATCGAAGGGCTGGGCATAGAAGGGCTGGCTCTGAGCCAGGCGCACCATGGCGTCGGTGAGCTGGATCTCGTTGCCGGCGCCGCGCTGCTGGTTGCCGAGCAGCGCAAAGATCTCCGGCTGCAGCACGTAGCGGCCGTTGATATAGAAATTCGACGGCGCCTTGGCGGGCGCGGGCTTTTCGACCATCTCCGTGACCTTGAAGCCGGAACCGACCTCGTCGCCACGGCCGACAATGCCGTATTTGCCGGTTTCGGCCGGGTCGCAGCGCTCCACTGCGATCACATTGCCGCCGGTACGCTGATAGAGATCGACCGTCTCGGCAAGGCAGCCGCGCGCGCCGAAGGACACCATGTCGGGAAGCAGCAGCGCGAAGGGCTCGTTGCCGATCACGTCGCGCGCGCACCATACGGCATGGCCGAGGCCCTGCGGCGACTGCTGGCGGATGAAGGAGGTGGCGCCGGCCACCGGCAGCAGGTTCTCCAGCGATTCGAGCTGCGCCTTCTTGCCGGTCTGCTCCAGCGTGCCGATCAGTTCAGGATGCAGGTCGAAATAGTCCTCGATGACCGCCTTGTTGCGGCCGGTGACGAAGACGATGTGCTCGATGCCGGCCTCGAACGCCTCGTCGACGGCATATTGCACGACGGGCTTGTCGACGACGGGCAGCATTTCCTTCGGCATCGACTTGGTCGCCGGCAGGAACCGCGTTCCGAGCCCCGCCACCGGGATGACTGCCTTCCTGACTTTCTGCATATGGTCTTCCTTCTGAGAGAAAAAGATTTCTACCTGTCGCCGGCTAATTCATTGTTGGGAGCATGATCTTTTCCGAAAACCGGTTCCCACTTTTCGGGATCATGCTCTAGAAAATCGCCCGCATGCTTCATCTCCCCGCCCCCACGGCGAATTTGCGCCGCAACCCTTCTGAGCCGGACCGCGATGGGCATGCTCATATGCCCGATCGCGGCCGGATCCCTGAGCGCCGTGCCGATCGCCTTGAGCGGGGCGCGCGCCTTGATGTGCTGAACCAGGGACAGGAACGACGATGCCTTGCGCAGGCTGCGGCCGCGCCTGGCGAAGGCCGCCTTTGCGCCACTGTCCATGGGATATGCCGCCGCGAAGGCGGCGTCGGCGCGCGTCATCGCCTCGACGTGATGCAATTCGAGCACGCGCGAGATCGAGCCGGCGCGGATGTGGTAGACATAGCCGACGCTCGGCTCGACCGCGCAGCGACCGCCGCTGGCCAGCGCGCTCGCCAGCAGGATGTAGTCCTCGCCGATGCGCAGCTTCTCGTCGTAGCGCAGCCTGTTGTCGTCGAGGAAACGACGCTGGAAGATTGGCTTGAGGTAGCCGAGATTGAAACGCGATTCGAAGACCAGATTGCCGGCAATGTAGTCGGCCAGCGAGATTTCCCGCAGGCCTTCGAGATAGCCGGCCGGGAACATGGTGTCGTCGGGCGTGCCGTCCTCGCGCACGACCTGCACATTGTCGACCGCAATCTGGGCGCCCGTCGCTTCGGCGCGGGAGATCATCGTGGCCAGGCGGTCGGGAAGGACCGCATCATCGGAATCGAGCACCGCCACCCAGCGGCCCCTGGCAAGGTCGAGGCCGGCATTGCGAGCGCCGCCTGGACCACGATTGGCGGGCAGCGCGACGACCTTGACGATATCCTGCGGATAAGCGCGCGCCACATCCAGCGTGCCGTCGCGCGACTGGTCGTCGACGACGATGACCTCGACCGTCATGCCAAGTTGGGCGATCGCGCCGGCGATGGCGCGGTCGAGAGTCGCCTCCGCATTGTAGGCGGCGATGACGAAGCTGACGTCAGGCTGCACGCTTGTTCCCTTGTTCTGGCGAAGTGAGGCCGTACTGGCGGATTTCACGGACGCCGACCAAACCGCTAATGACGCCAACGTGCATAATGCCGCGCAGCACGCTGCGGTTCCGTCGCACCGGGCTGATCACGGTCAAAATGGCCATGCCGAAGCAATAGGCGGCCTTGGCCGAGGCCAGCCCGACCTGGCCGACGCGGCGCACGCCGCCGGTGCCGCGCCCGATCAGATGGCCATGCGTCTGGCCGAAGCGGAAGCGGCGGCGGCGCAGCCAGTCGAAAGCGGCCCTGGCGCGGGGCACGACCTCGTCGACGAAGGCATCGGGTGCAAAGGCAATGCGGCCGCCGGCCTTGACCATGGCGTCGAAGAACTCGGTATCCTCGCCGCCGGTCTGGCCGCGCGCCAGGCTGAAGCGCCGGCCGCGCAGGCTCGCGTCGGTCATCTTGAGCAGGACGTTGCAGGTGTAGCCGGTGCGGATCTCGCCGCGCACCCAGACCGGCAAGGTGGAATGGAAATCGCCCTTCTGCATCCAGTCCGGCGCGTCCTGGCGATAGTGCGCCCGCACCGGACCGAGCACCGCCGCGGCGCCCGCGGCATCGGCAGTCGCCATCAACTCGACCAGCCAGGAGGGAGAGGCCGTCTCGTCATCATCGATGAAGGCGGCGAAGTCCGACACGCTGGCGTCGAGGCAGGCGTTGCGGGCGATCGAGATGTTGCGCGCCGGCGCGTGACGGTAGCGGATCGGCAGCTTCAGCTCTTCGGCCAATGCCTTCACCAGCTTCTGCGCGCTGGGCTCATCGTCATTGTCGGCAATGACGATGCCGATCTCCACGCCCTCGGGCTTCTCCAGGGCGGCGACCGAGCGCAGCGTATCGGCCAGTTCCGGCCGGCGGAAGGTGCAGATGCAGATGTCGAGCGAGCGGCCGGCCATCACGCCACCTTACGCTGCAAGCGAGACGTCAAGAGCTGCTGCCAGAAGCCGACCGACCAGCCGAAATGCATGACCATGGCCGAGATCCCGACCAGCGCGATGCCGGCGTTGCGCTGACGTATCGCCGTCACCAGGCCGTAACCGAGGCACACCGCCGCCCACATCAGGAAAGGCGCCGCCGCGATCCAGTGGACGAAGGAGAACAGGGCGAGCAGCACCACGGGCGCCACCAGCAGGGGGATCATCTGACGAAGCTTCGGCACCATGCGGTGCTTCAGGACGTTCCTGGCGCGGCCGCGGCCATAGCCGAGATACTGGAAATAGAGGCTCTTCAGCGTCGAGCGCGGATAGTAGACCATCTGCGTCCTGCCGCTCATCCAGATACGGTAGCCAGCCTGGCGCAGCCGATAGTCGAGCTCGGCGTCCTCGTTGTGGCTGAAGCTCTCGTCATAGCCGCCGACATGCCTGAAAGCGGCAATGCGCATCAGCGCGTGGTGGCCGTGGTCGACCCATTCGCCCTCGGACATGTGCCGGTGCTTCGAACCGCCGGTGCCGAGCTTGGAGTTCTGTGCCGCCGCGACCGCCTTCTGCACGGCGCCGGTGCCGGCGGTCAACATCGAAACGACGACCGAATCGGCGCCGGTGGCAAGGGCTTCCTCGACCAGCCGATCGCAGTAATCGTCCGGATAGCCGCCATGCGCGTCGACGCGGATGAGGTAGTCGGCGCCTTCGCCGAGGGTCACTACCGCCAGATTGATGGCAGCACTCTGCAGGCGCTTCGGATTGGCGAGCAGGATGACCCGGGGATCCTTCGCCACGATCTTTTCGACGATGGCTTGCGTGCCATCGGTGCTGCCGCCGTCAACGACGACGATGCGGCCGCCGAGCCGTACTGCCGCGGGCCGCAACTGGTCGAGCAGGCCGCCGATATGGGCCGCCTCGTTGAGGCAGGGAATGACGATCAGGATCGATGCCTGCGCCATCGGTTCTTGTGCGTCCCCTGCCATCACGCCGCTGCCTCCGTCGTCGCAAAATTTGAAGGCATTGCTGCAAGGCCGCGCAGCTTGTCGACGAAGGCCGCGCAATCGCTGCGGTCGTAGCTCCAGGTCCTGGGGTTGCGTGCCAACACCCGGGACTTCAGGCCGCGATATCGATCCTGATCCATCCGGCCAAGCATCGCCTCAATACCCTCGGGCGTCGCTTCGGGCAGAAGCACGCCGATATCCCGCTGCTTCAGGAACCTTCCCGCTTCGGTGTCCGCCATCGAGATCGGCACGGCGCCGAAGCGGCAGCCCTCATAGAGGCGGTTGGGAAGCAGCCATTCGGAATTCTGGCCCGCCTCGAAGAAATCGATCGCCCAGGAGAAATGCACCTGCCCGTAGATGGCCGCCATGTCCTCCGGGTTGCGGTAAGGCCCCTCGAACGAAAGCCACGGCTCGGCCTCGACGAAACCGTGGAAGTCCGGGAATTCGGACAGCGCCGGACGGCCCCTGAGCACGACCTCGAAACGCCCTGCCTGGCGGCGGGTGAAATCGGCCAGCAGCTCCAGCGAGCGGCGGCAGCGCAGCGCGCCGAACCAGCCGATGCGCCAGGGCGGCGTCGCCGGGCTGTCGTCCTCGAAAGAATGCGCGGCGACAACGGATGCCGCCTCGAAATATTTGTTCTCGATCAACTCGACCGGCGCGCCGATCTGCCCGAACGGCTCGAAATAATTGGCGATGAAGGCGGGCGAGCTCGTCACCAGAAGCTTCACGTCGCGAGCGAGATGACGTTCGGCGCCGCGCAGCGTCCTGCCGACGAAATCGTCGCGCAGCACCAGACGGTGGATATCGAGGCATTCATAGACGATCGGCACGCTCGCTGCGAGCGCGCCATTGGCGCGGCGGGCCAGCGCCAGCATTTCGAGGTTGCGCGCGATGATGAGATCGGGCATCGGCATCGCGCCCAGCTTCGCGCCGATCGACATGGCTGCCTTGGCGACCGCGCCGAGGCGCTGCGCGAATCGGCCGTCGCGCGTGGCACCAAGGTCGACAGGCTCGACACCCTCGATCTCGGCGACCGGACTGGTGGTGCGGCGGAAGCCCGCCAGGGTGACCCTGGCGCCGCCTGCCTTGAGCATCTGGATCCTTCGGCGCACTGCCGGATCGGATACGTCATGCACAAGGTACAAGACATGCAGCATATAACTCGACCGCTGTTGGCCCACCCATCGGGGATGCTAGTACAGCTTTTGCTGCATCGCAACAATTTTGGTGCTGCGTAGCAAACGACCGCACATTTTTTGTTGCACTGCAAAATTGGTTCGCTACTCTCGGCCCGGCTTGGCACCCGTCTGGATTCCGCATTTGGCTACCAGTCAGGTGCAGCCTGCCTAAATCGTGGCGCGGATCGCGTGGCAGCTCTTCGGCAACGATGCCGTCTTAACGCCGCTGGCCTGGCCACGGATGCGAAACGAGGTTACCTCAATGAAAGTCGTGGTTGAAAACACGGTGTGTCTGAACACTGGCGATGCCGCGATCCTTTTGGCCATACGCCATATTCTCAAATCGATCGCCGGCGGCGATGTGCAGTTTTTCGTTTTCGACAGTCAGCCCGAGGTCGCGGCGAGGCTCTATCCGAAGAAGGATTACCCGGATCTCGAATTTCACAAGCTGTTGTCGGAATCCCTGTTCAGGGATCAACATAGCGGCGGAATAAAGGGCCGGCTCAAGTCGATCTACAATTGGGGTGTCTTCCGCGCCTTGCGCCGCTTCGCCCAGAACGGCGCCGCCAGCAGCGTCTTTTTCAGCCCGAGCGACCGCCGAGGGCTTGATGCCTATGCAAGCGCCGACATGGTCGTGACGACAGGCGGGACATATCTTGTTGAAAACTACGATCTTGAAAAGCGCCTCAATCAATTCCGTATCGATGCAATCTTGGGCAAAGATCCCATCTTCTTCACGCAATCACTCGGCCCATTCAAAAAAAGCTACAATCGCCAGGAACTGGGCCCGATCTTTGATCGGAGCCCGCTCATCCTGCTGCGCGACGAGCGATCCAGAAATCACATGCTGGATCTGGTGAAAGACCCGGGCAAATGCCATGTGGTCGCCGACGCCGTCTTTGCGCTGGCCGATACCGACAGGATCAAAAAACATCTCGACAGCGCACCCGCTCCGACGGGCCGTGTCGCCATTTCCGTCCGCCACTGGAGCTTCGTCAGCGACGGTGAAGACGGTATGCGCCGCTATCTCGATTCGATCCGCGAGATCGCCACAATTCTTGTCAGGGACCACGCCAAAGAGGTGACCTTCGTTTCAACCTGCCAAGGCGTGCCGGAATATGCCCATGACGACGCCAGGACGGCACGGGCGATCGTGGCCGAACTCGATCCGGATATCGCCAAACATGTCAGTGTCGACGCTTCGTTTCATACACCCGACCAACTGATGGCGCTGGTAAAGGGTTGCGACTTCGTTGTCGCCACGCGCATGCATATGATGATCATGTCGCTTTGCGTTGGCACGCCGGTGCTGCCGATCGCCTATGAATTCAAAACCAAGGAAGTCGCCAAGCGTATCGGCGTCGCCGACCTTCTACTCGACATCGATACGGTGACACCGTCGGAAGCGGCCGAAAAACTCGGCGGATTCATCGGCAGCCTTGACCGCTATCGCCGGGCAAGCCTCGCGGCCGTGCTGGAAGAGCATGCATCGGCAATGTCGGCAACCAGGCAGTTGTCGTCCTTGATAGGCAACCGCTTACCCAATGTTGCTGGCGACGTTGGCAAGAGTGGCGAACAGCGCCTTGCGCGACTGCGGAATAGCAAGCATGAGGGCCAGGGCGAACCCGTAGTTTAGGGCAACCGCCACAAGGATCGTGAGCAGGTCCGACTGGTTGGTCAGCAACGCCGGCAGCGACAGATACGAGAGCCAGGCGAGCAGGGACGAGACAATGAAGAGCCCCTGTATGCCCAGGAAATCACCGGCGGTCACCGGGCCGACACGATGGATCAAGGCGGCAAGCACCGGAACACGCAGCACATAACCGCTGATGGCATAGGCAGCCGCGACGCCGATGGCGCCCCAGTGCAGGCCGACGATGAAGGAGGCGACGGTCGTCAGCGACGAATAGATGCCCCAATGGAACATCGTCTTCGTCTTGCCCTGGCAGATGAATATCCACCCTGTGGTGCTCGATACGGACTGCATCAGGCCGGCGATGCCGAGCCAGGCGAAAATCGGCGCCACGGCCATCCAGCGGTCGCCGAAGAGAAGCCTGACCACCTGCTCCGACGTCAGTGTCAACGTCGCGATGCCGGGCATGGTGATAACGGCCAGCAGCCAGTTTGTCCGGACATAGATGTCTCGAAATCGCTGCTTGTCCTCATGGATGCGGCTGAGCAACGGCACCATGATGCGCGTCAGAGGCTGGTTGATATTCTGCAGCGGAAACAAAAGAAGCTTGTAGGCGCGATCATAGTAGCCCAGCTCGACCGCGCCGGAATATTTTCCGATGAGGATGTTGTCGAGGTTGCGAGAGAGAAAATTGACAAGGTTGAAGCCCGTAAGGTTCGCCCCGAACCTGAATATGTCGCCGTCGATCTTCAGATTCGGCCAAGACGGCGTCCAGCGCGTCACCAACCAGCCGGCAGCCAGTGCTACGACAGCTGAGACAGCCGGACCCAAAACCAGAGACCAATAGCCAAGACCCAAATACGCCGCGGTTGCGGTGGCGAGCAGCCCGACGGCCGCGGTGATTGTGTCGTTGAGCGCAAGCTGGCCGAATTGCAGATGGCGGTTCATCAGTGCAAGCGGCACGGCGGCAAGACTGCCAAAAAGCAGCGGCACGGCGGACGCAAGTGTTATCCCCCACATTCGCTGATCGCCGTAGAAAGCGGCAATGGCGGGGGCCAGGCAAGCCACGACCGCTCCGGCGCACAGGCCGACAACCGCGCTCAGCCAGAAGACCTGGTTGAGTTGCCGTTGATCGATCTCCTTGCGCTGGATGACCGCCTGCTGAAGGCCGAGATCCTGGAGCAGGCCGACAAAGGCTACGATCGGCCCCACCGAGGCCACCAAACCGAAATCCTCCGGAACAAGCAGCCGGGCGAGGATGATGACCGAAAGGAATTGGATCGCCATCTTGAAGCCTTGCGCGCCGGCCGTGACCAGCCCGCCGCGCAAAGCAACGCGACCAAATTGAGGAGGCGGCGGATTGGCATTCATGTGTTGGATCCGGTTTCCCCTAGCCGTGCGACGATCTGCGCAAAGCGTTCATTCAAGGCATTCGAATTGAAATCCGCCTCGACCTTCCTTCGAGCGGCAAGCGCTATCGGCTCGCACAGGCCCGGGTTCTCGGCGATCCAAGTGAGTTTGCCGGCAAGCGCAGCGACGTCCCGTTCGGGTACGAGGAAGCCAGTCTTGTGATCCTCGATCAGCTCGGGAATCCCCGAATGATAGGTGCTCACAGCGATCAGGCCGCCGGCCATCGCCTCCATGAGCGCAACCGGGATTCCTTCCAGATCGCCGTCTCGCCCCGCGACGCTTGGCAAAAGGAAGACATGGGCGTCACGCAGGCGCTGCTTCACCTCGCCGTGTGGACGCGGTCCAAGGAAAGTCACCCTGTCGGCGATACCGAGGTCGATGGCGATGCGCTTCAACTGCTCCAACAATTCTCCGCCGCCGATCACCGAATAGGTCCAATCGCGGTGTGGCAGGCAAGCGAGGGCGCGAAGCGCATATTCGGTCCCCTTCTTCTCGGTCAGCCGGCAGACCGAGATGAAAGACAGCGTGCGTCCCTGCCAGGAGCGCCAGTGATATTCGATCTCGCCAGGACGAATGCCCATATGGTGGACCACAACTTGCGTCGGCTCGGCACCGGCATCGATCAGGGCCTGACGAAAGAACGCGTTCACAGGGAGTTGGAGAGCCCCTTTTTCGAAAATGGGCCTGTACTGATGGAGTGTGCCGTCATGCATCGGCCTGCCGACATCGGTGCCATGGAATATGGTCACCAAAGGCGCGGAAATCCTGCGCCGCTTCATGACGCGGGCGACGCGTAGGCCGTTATGGCCAAAATGCGCTACGACGACATCGGCGTTCTGCAGCTTGTGCGCGTTGGCCAGGTCGATGAAGGTCGAAAGCTTGTCCCAGAATCTGCCGGACCATTTCCTGAGCAATGAGCGGCAGCGATTGAGGCCCCCCCACCAGGAAACAACCGGCCCAGGCAGCGTCCGCCAGCGTGCATCGTCTATATTGCGGTCCTTGCCAAAGGCCATCTCATTGCAGACGACGCTGACCTCCATCCCCCTTTCAAGACACCCGGCAATCTGATCGAGCACGAAAGTCTCGGATAGGGTGGGAAATTTGTCGACTACGAAACAAATCCTCATCGGCAGGATGTGCTCGCCCGGATCAGGCTGGAAATGTCGGCAAGGCCTGACACATGCGGCATGAATTTTGACTCCTGTCGGCGCAAACTAATATAGGAATTGCTGCGTCGCAACATTCTGGGTGCACTGCAGCAAACCAGTTCCAGCTCTCTCGGCAAGCTAGGCAGCGCGGCGAACGCCCTGCCGGGCCGCTCTTTCGAGCAGTTGGAGAAACACCACCAATTGCCGCGCGGGATCGAGCTCGGGGCGTTTGGAGAAGGCGAGCGCCGCGGCCGAAAGCCGTTCGTATTCCTGGCGGTCGTTCCACAGGCGCCTTACCGCCGCGGCCCATTCTTCGATCGGAGCATCATAGTCGAGTACAACTCCCCCCGGTCCGATGGCTTCAGGCAGGCCGCCACGTCTTGAGCCCAGGACGGGGATGCCGCTGCAATGCGCCTCGGACGCGACGCGGCCCCAGGCTTCCTCCCATTTGCTCGGCGCAAGCAGGATCCTGGTACGGCCATAGACCGTCTTCATGTCGTCGGTGCGGTTTTCGAGCGTGACGTTGGAGAGCGGCGCGATGGTCTTCTCGATGCGGGCGCGATGGTCATCGTCCAGCTTCCAGCTTTCCACGAACAGGAACGGAATCTCCGGACAGGCGGCCGCAATCTTCACCGCCAGATCGAAACCCTTCTCCTCGTAGGGATTGATCATGGTGACGAATTCGCCGGTCGTGTGCGTGCAGTAGAGGGCGTCGTTGATGGTCGGCGGAAGAACAGTGGAATCGATGCCGAATTTTTCCTTGTAGGTGCGCGCCGTGAACTGCGAATTGGCGATGTACAAAGCCGAATGCAGTTCGCGCGGATCGCCGGCGAGCTCGTGGAATTCGACGTTGTGAAGATAGACGACCAGCGGCACCCCTTCGGCGAGAAGCGCCTTTCCGAGCAGGACCGACTTGTGACACTGCACGACGGCAACGTCGGGTCTGGTCTTCTCGACGGCGAAGCCGGCCGCCTCCCACGGGTACCAGGCGCGCATCACCGGGTAGCCGGGAAAATTGTCGACGACCGCGGGCTGCCGCAACAGCTTCATCTTGGCGCGCGCCTTGAAGCCGAACATGCCGTCGCCGAACAGCGAGGCGAGGACCGACGCCTGATGGCCATGCTCGATCAGTTGCTCGACCAGATGGTGGGTGTTGGATTGCACGCCGCCGGTGAACTCGGGAATGTATCCGTTGCCGCTTGCAAAAAGCACTTTCATCATTCGACTCCTAATCCGGCCCGGCGGACGGGCATCCGCGCTGATCAGCTTGCGCCGCGCGCCAAGGGAAGCTTCGACGTCATCGCCTGGTACAGCCGGCCGAGCGAGGCCGAAAGCGACAGCGTCGAATACTCCCGCAACAACTTCGAAGCCGGGATCACCTTTCCGGCCTTCAAGTCCCTGGCCAGATAATGGGGGAACGAATGCATGTACTCCCTGACGATATCGGCCTTGAGAGGCCCCGCCTTCCATGCCTTCACCGCCGAGACGAATTCGTCGGCAGGGGCGGATGCCAAACCGGTGTCGTAGGCTTCGAACGTTCGCCGCACGATGGCGCGTTCCTTGTCGCTGAGCGACGTCTTTCCGGCTCGCTCGGCAAGTAGCGCGTAGCGGCGGATGTCTTCGGCCGCGTGGTGCCACAGCCCCTTCCTGGCCATGATGCTCGAACGCTGCAGCAGCGCCTGCATCTCGAGATCGGCCGTCTTCGGCAAGGCCTGCTCCGAGCGGTCGAGATATTCATGCAGATCGACCGACTTGTAGACCTCTTCCATGATCACCCGGTCGTACGAGCCCCAGGCCTTGATCCGGTCGGTATAGGAAATCACCACCTTGGTGCTGCCGCGAACCATGTCGTGCTGGCGCTGAAAGAACATGAGGCCATCGACCCTGACGCCCTTAAAGCGGCGCGCGAGCCTCAGCATCATCTCATAGTCCTGCGACCGGACCAAGGTTTCGTTGAAGCCTCCCACCTCGTCGTAGCATTTGCGGCGCACCAGGAGACCCGGCTGGTGGACGTGGCAATATTCGAGATGCGAGGGGAAAAAATTGTCCTGGCCGACATGACCGAAGGCGACGATCTCGTAATTCTGCTCCTCGATCTGGGCTGACTGCTGGAAACGCGCATATTCGCCGAAGGCGAAATCGGCAGCCGGCTCCCGTACGAACGCAGCGAGAAACCGCTCGAGCGCCGTTGGGTGCGCGACGTCGTCGTCGTCGAATATCCAGACGAAATCTCCTGTGCAGTGCCTCAGGGCGAAATTCAGCGCCGTCGACTTGCCGCCGTTCTCCTTGCGGTAATATTCCACCGGTGCGGGGAAAGACGCCGCCACCGCGCTGGTGTTGTCCGTCGAGCCGTCGTCCACGATGAGAATCTGATCCGGCGCCACGGTCTGCTGAAGCAGGCTGGCGATGGATTCGGGCAAGAACTTTTCCCGGTTGAAGGTTGGAACGATGACGGTGACCGTCGGTTTCCGCTGCGCAGCCATTGGTGACCTCATACTATTGCCGATGCGCTGTTCGCTGGCGTGGTTTTACAAACATGGCGGCGCCCAGGTCTTTACGCGCAATAGTCATTGCGAGCTTCGTTGTCGTCCGCCGCGGTGGCAGTTCTCCCTGGGGCTAGCGGCCATCATCATGCCGCCATCCTGCCGATCGAGAAATATTCGATGCCGTAGCGCGCGATCACCTTGGGATCGTAGAGATTGCGGCCGTCGAAGATGACCGGTGTCGTCAGCGCATCCTTGAGCGCGTCGAAGGACGGTGCGCGGAAGCTCTTCCATTCGGTGCAGATCAAAAGCGCGTCGGCGCCGCGCAGCGCCGCTTCCTTGGTGCCGCACAAAAGCAGGTCGTCGCGCTGACCGTAGATCGCCTGGCACTCCTGCATCGCCTCGGGATCGTAGGCCTGCACCTTGGCGCCGGCCGCCCACAGCGCTTCCATCAGGACGCGTGCCGGCGCCTCGCGCATGTCGTCGGTGTTGGGCTTGAAGGCCAGTCCCCAGACGGCGAAGGTCTTGCCCTTGAGCAAGCCCTTGAAATAGCGATTGACCTTGTCGAACAGTACCGATTTTTGCGCATTGTTGCGCTCCTCGACGGCGCGCAGCAGCTTGGCGTCGAACTCGACGCCCTCGGCGGTCTTGATCAGTGCGCGTACGTCCTTCGGGAAGCAGGAGCCGCCATAGCCCAAGCCGGGATAGATGAAGTGGTAGCCGATGCGCGGGTCCGAGCCGATGCCCTTGCGCACCTCCTCGATGTCGGCGCCCAGCTGCTCGGCGAGATTAGCCATCTCGTTCATGAAGCTGATCTTGGTCGCCAGCATACAGTTGGCGGCGTATTTGGTGAATTCGGCGCTGCGCACATCCATCACGATCATCTTCTCGTGGTTGCGGTTGAACGGCGCGTAGAGCTCGCGCATCACCATCTCGGTGTCTTCGCTGGACGTGCCGACAATGATGCGGTCCGGCTTCATGCAGTCGGCGACCGCCGAGCCCTCCTTGAGGAATTCGGGATTCGAGGCGACGTCGAAGCTCAGATCCTCGCGGCCGCGCTTCTTCAGCGTCTCGGCGATCCTGGCCTTCACCTTTTCGCAAGTGCCGACCGGCACGGTCGACTTGCCGACGACGATCTTGGCGCTGTCCATCTCACGGCCGATGGTTTCGGCGACGGCGAGCACATATTTCAGATCGGCCGAGCCATCCTCGCCGGGCGGGGTGCCGACCGCGATCATCTGGATCTGGCCATGCCTGACAGCCGCCGCCGCATCCGTGGTGAAGCGGATCCGACCGGCCGCGTGGTTTTCCTTGACGAGGCTTTCGAGGCCCGGTTCGAAAATCGGGATCAAGCCCTGGTTGAGCCGCTCCACCTTCTTCTCGTCGATATCGACGCACACCACCTCGTGGCCAACCTCGGCGAGCACAGCGGCCTGGACGAGACCGACATAGCCAATCCCAAACACCGTCAAATTCATTTGGCTCTATTCCTGTCAAAGGCCGGGCCGCAAAAGCGGTCCGGCCGGTTCAGATGTCCCCAGGCCCAACGGCCTGGCTAGTTCGGCATGATCTTATCCGAACCGCAGGTCAGCGAAGCAAAAACCGGTTCCCACTTTTCGCTGACGCGGTCCTTCGGTTAGGGACCATGCCCTAGTTGCTGTTACTTATGCTGCATGCCAGCGATTCCGGAAACTGGCATGGCTGGCCCAAAGCGGTGAAAGCGACGCGCTTGACCTCCATGGTCACCTTGCTGCCGGGGTCGGCGAAGGCGCCCATCCAGTTGGTCAGCTTGTCACTGCCCCAGAGGCTGAAGAAGATTTTCTGTGAGTGCGTCGGCAACTCGTCGGGGTTGGTCACCTCATGGACGAGCTTGCCGTTGACATACCAGCGCAGCCGGTCCTTTTCCCAGACGAAGCCGTAATCGTTGAAGCCCTTGTCGGCGCCGCCTTCGACGTCGACCAGCTTGCCGTTCTTCGGCTTGCCCTGGATATAGCTGTTGACCTGCACCTTCGACGGATCCTTGGTGAGGACCTCGAAGTCGATCTCGTCCCAGGGCTGTTTGTCCTGCGGGCCGATATAGGAGAAGAAGGCGGCGTTGAGGCCCGAGCCGGTGCCGGTCTTCATTCGCGCCTCGTAGACGCCGTAGCCGTAGCGCTGCTTGGTCTGGATCTCGGCGCAGGCGAACTCGCGGTCCTTGAGCTTGCGCTTTTCGAAGCCCAGCGACAGCACGCCATCGGAAAGCCGCACCAGATCCTTCGACCAGGTGCAGTTCTGATGGGCGCCGTTGGTCCAGCCGTCCGAGACGAACCAGCGGGAACGGTCGAAATTCGAGAAATTGTCGACGAAGGACGGCGCGCTTTGCAGCTCCTGTTGCGCGTCTTGCGCACGCGCTGGATACAGGCTCGCCGCCAGGGTTGCCGCGATCGCAAGCAGGGCGCCGACCGCGCCGAGCCGCAGGCTGGTTAATCCGCTCCCCGGCGCATGCGATATCCCGCAAGCCGCCACGGTGGAGGTGTTGTCCGGATCTGCGTTCATAACAAACTCACCTTGTGTTGTTCCGCCCCAACCCAAAGTCGTCCTCGGCCCGCGCGAGCGAGCCACTTCCGATCTTCCGCCCTTTGAACTCCGCTCTATTCCTCGTTTTTACGCAATTCCGGACGGAAAACCGCTCACACTTTTCCCGGAATTGCTTCAGTGCCTCGTACCGATGACGGCGCCTGTGGGCGCCATCATCCTCTTGCCGCGGACTGCGGAGCAGACCGATCGGCACCATCCTCGACGATCGCGTCGAGCGAATGACGCAGTTCTTTCACCAGGCCCTTCTGGCGAACGAGCTCGGCGATGCGGCGCTCGCAATTCAGGATCGAATTCGTCATCGCGCTGACATCCGAGCCCTTGCTGGTCGACGCCGAACCATTCTCCATCGCCTCGACCAGAAAGGCCGCGTTGGCGGCCGTCGACCTGTAGCGATTCTCCAGCCCGGACTTCTCCGCCTCGATCTCGGCCGCGATCTGGTCAAACAGCTTCGCCAGCCGGTCCAAACGCTGGAGATCGGTGTGCCGGTCGCGAGCCGGATCGCGGGATCTGAAGCCAAAAATCGAAGCCATCCTATCGGCCTTTCGAAATTGCTGCATTGCAACATAGACTGCCACTACCGCGGCGACTAGGCAACATCATAGTTTTGCGAATGCGGATTTTTTGAGGGATGACGGCTTGCGGCGTGATGCGGGATCACTCGTTTGCGGCGCTCGTCGCCGCCATCAGGAAGCGCGTCGGCGGTATTTGTTGCTTTGCAGCAATCCCGGTGCGGCGGAACAGCGCGTCGAGTTTGTCGGTGGCGACGCCGCGCACGATCGGGATGAGATTCGACTGGCTGGCGAAGGCGTAAGCAGCGGCGGACGCCAGCCCACGCTCTGCCTTCACATCAAGGAAATTGCGCAACCGGTATTTGTCGCGGACATGGCGCTCGTGGCGCCGCAACGCGGCCTTCGAGCGCTCCGGAAGGTTGTCGAGCGCCAGCAGCGCCAGGTCGGCATCGGCAAGACGTTTCAGATCCTGCGTCCTGTGGCGACCGCTCAGCGAATCGGCGCGGACGATCGCGCCATAGCCGCAGGACTTGATGACCTTGAAACGCGCCCCGCGGGCGACGGCGCGCGCATAGAGCTCGTAGTCTTCGCCAAGACGCAAGCTTTCATCGTAAGCCAGCCCATTCCGTTCGAGAAAAGCCCGGCTGATCACCGGCTTCAGGAAACCGAGCTCGCCGCGCAGGACGCGGCGGCGCGAGATGTTGCCGTCGATGAAGCGCTCGAAATCGAGAAATTCCGGATCGGCCGCGAAAGGCGGCGCGGCGACCTTGGCAAAGTCTGTCGCGGCATCGTCGCGGATCAGCATGATGTTGTCGGCGGCGAAATCCCAGTCGGCGCTGGTGAAAAGCCGGCGAAAGCGCCCTTCGAGGAAGAAATCGTCGGCGTCGAGAATGCTGATGAAAGGCGATCTGGAGGCCTGGATAGCGGCATTGCGCGCGGCGGAAGGACCGCGATTGACGTCGAAGCGGATGACGACAAGCCGGCCGCTGCCGTCGTCGGCGGCCAGAGCGACGTCGCGGGTGTCGTCGGTGGAAGCGTCGTCGACCACGACGACTTCGGCGACTTCCCTTTCGCGCAGCGCCGAAGCGATTGCCGCGGGGATCGTGCGCGCCGCATTGCGGGCGGCGATGATGACGCAGACCCCCGGGGTCGTCATGGGTGTCGTCACGGGCATGGGCTCACCTTTCGCTTGCATGATTGGCCGCCCCACGCACGATTTTGATCATTTCGCTCCGCGCCGGCTCGATCGTGGCCGGGCGCTCGAAGATGCGCCGGCTGAGGTCGGCGGAGGCCGCCCAGCCGGCTTCGGCCAGATAACGGACCGGCTCGCGGCCGCAGAGCTCCCACAGCACATGGCGGCGCTGCGGCCAGCGCAGCGACGCGAGCCAGGGCGCGACCACCATGTGGAAGAGATCGGCGTTGTCGATGCGCGCCAGAATGCGGGTGGCGCGATCCGAAAGCATCGTGCCGGCGGCGCCGAGCAGCACGTCGGCGGCGCGCAATCCCAAGAGCAGCGTGTCCGCCAGGCCCTGCTCGGCGGCGTGGTCGAGCACCGTCTGCTGCTCGGCTTCGCTCAGGCGGCTGGCACTGGCCCTGACATCGCAGACATAGCCGGCGCAGGGTTCGCGATTGAAAAAGGCCTTGGCGACGCTGATCGCGGACAAAAGCAAGGTATCGGCCGCAGAGATGATCGGCATGGCGGCGCCGGCCACCATGACCTCGCGCTTGCGGCGCAGGAAGCCGTCGGTGTCGCGGGGGCTGGGCGAGCCCGGCTGCTGCAGCCGGTGGTGGAGGTCGACGGTCGAGGCCCTCGCGCCGTCTTCGCGAACCATGTGCTGCTCGCCAAGGAAACGTACCCACCAGACCGAGCGCGACTTGCCGGCAACCTCATAGCCAATTGCGCGCAACGCATCGCGCGCCCTGGCGAAACCGGCCGGCGAAACCAGTATGTCGACGTCGCCGGATGGCTTCATGAAGTGGTCGCCATAGAGCAGATGCTGCTGCAGCGGCCCCTTGAGGAAGACGAAATCGACCCGGCTCTCGCGCAGCACGCGATCGATGGCCATCGAATCGCCGATGCAGGCGGCATTCATCGACATGGTGCGCCGGCGGTAGGTGTCGAGCCAGGCAGGCAATTCTGGAGGCACAGCACCAATGGGCGCACTCTTAAGCGCCTTGAGAAGAAACACGGCGACCTTGTTCAGCCTGGCGATGTCGGCGACATTGGCTGCTGAGATTGTTGGGGCTCCTGAGATTGTCGGGGCTGCCGAGATCGCCGAGATCGTCGGAGCGGGCGTATCGGTGTGGATGTCGATGGCGTTGACGCCGGGCGCGAAAAACAGCCTCAGGCAAGCCTGCACATAGGCCACTTCATCGGCGCAGCCGGCGGCACGCAGCCTTTCATAGGAGCCATCCTGCACCGCCATGCCCGATGTCGTTCTCCGCAATATGCCACCCGGGCGGTTTATACCGCACCTGCGAAGAAAAGCACCGAAAAAATTGACGAGGTCGCTCAGGATCGGGCTGGGGTCAGCTTACAGCTGCAACCCCAGCGTTTAAACCACCGCCCGCTCAATCACTTTTGAAGACGCTCCCGTGGCCCTCCCGCGAGTCGGAAAAATGGCGATTTTTCGCAGCAATTTCTTCGCATCCGCGAAAGGCATTTCCCATCCAAAAAATTATCATAGATAAATCAAATGCTTATTTAAACGGCAAAGACCAGCGGTTGAATTCGCGGATCGTTGAGGTTTACGATGAGGGCGTCCACGGCTTGATCACCAAGGAAGGCGAGCGCAACCGAGAATTGATTAATGCTTGGTAAATCAAGCTTGACTCATGGATGTTGCCATGCAGCAATTGCGCTGCAGCATAGTAATATGCTGGCGGTATTCTGCAGCCGCTTCCAGTCCTTAATTGGAGAGTACAATGGAACAGAATGTTGAAAAGCATGAGTATGAAACCCCCAGCTTGACGGTTCACGGTTCGATTGAAACCATCACGCAGGGCGGTGCGGGCACGACGGCTACTGACGTCGCTTTCCCGGCACACACGCCGACCGGCGAGCTTACTTTCTCTTAAAGCTTACAGGCATCCCGGGCGTCTAAGTTGGGGCTCCGGATGCTCTCCAACAGGTGGGCCGGGGGGCTTTTTGTCCCCCGGCTTCCTGCCGAGGATCGCAGGCAACCGATCTCCGGCGGAAGCTCACTGGCGCGGCGGGCCAGCAACGAGGTTTTAGGATGCACTGGAACCCTTCGGACCATGACCGCGTGGTCGCGACCAACGAGGCGGTGGCTTGCGAATTCGGCGCCGGACTGGCGCTGCTCCACCTCAAATCCAATGTCTATTACAGCCTGAACGGCGTCGGCGCCTTCATCTGGGAACAGATCCAGGAGCCGCGATCGATTGCCGATATCCGCGCCGCCGTGCTTGCGCGCTACAATGTCGATGCCGAACGCTGCAAGGCCGATGTCGAGGGCTTGCTCAGGGGGTTGAGCGAAGCAGGGCTTGCGAGGCTCCACAGTGAGGAACTGGTCTAGGCTCCGCTCGCTGAGCGGCCAGGAAATGCTGTTTCTGGCACACTGCCTGACCGTCGTGAGCGCGGTGCGGCTTGCGCTGACGCTGTCCTCCTATAACCGTGTCCGCAGCCTGGTGACGCGACTGGATGCCAGACGCGACGCCAGCATCGCCGACCTGCGGCGTGTCGCATGGGGTGTTGCCGCCGCGGCGCGGCTCGTGCCGGGCGCCAGCTGCCTCACCCAGGCGCTGGCTGGACAATATCTGCTCGCCCGCCAGGGCAGCGCATCGAAAATCAGCATCGGCATCGAAAAAGGGACGGGCAACGAGCTCAAGGCGCACGCCTGGCTGATGAGCGGCAACCACATCGTACTCGGCGGCTCGATCAAAGGGTTTGCCCATCTGGTCGACCATGGGTCGTGAGCGATGAGCGGCGTCGCTGGAATCGTGCTCAGTGACAACGGCCGGCCCGCCGCGGCCGGCGATATCCAAGAGATGCTTTCGCGCATGCGCCACCGCGCCCGCGACGGCAGTTCATGGTGGGCGGACGGCAGCGTGGCGCTTGGCCACGCCTGGCTCGACACGACCGGCGAGGGCGGCCCCGGCCCGTTAACGACGGCCGGCGGCAAGCTTGCCGTCACAGCCGATTGCCGGCTGGACAACCGCGATGAATTGCTGGCGCGGCTCGGCATGCGCGACCGCTCGGTCGCCGACGCGATGCTGATGATGCGCGCCTATCTCAAATGGGGCGAAGCCTGTCCGACCTATCTGCAGGGCGATTTTGCCTTCGCGATATGGGACGGCGAGCGGCGGGCGCTGTTTTGCGCGCGCGACCATTTTGGCGTCAAACCGTTCTACTACCATTCGAGCGACAAGCGCTTTGCGTTCGCCTCGGAAATCAGCCCCATTCTCGCCCTCGACGGCGTCGGCAGGCGCATCAGCGAGCATCAGATTTCGGGCTTCCTCGCCGGATTGCCTGACGATCCGCAGGCCACGCCCTACAGCGAAATCTTCCGCCTGCCGGCGCGTCACAGCCTGACCGTGACGGGCGACCACGTGGTGCTACGCCGTTACTGGCAGATCGAGCCCTCGCAACGGCCGCTGCGCTCTGATGCGGCGGAGGAATTCCGGCATCTCTTTTCGCAATCGGTGCAAAACCGGATGCGCGGCACGCCTGCTGTCGGCGCGATGTTGAGCGGCGGCCTCGATTCCTCCTCGATCGCCTGCGTCGCCGGCCTGCGCAATGCGGCGGAGCGAAAGCCCAGGCTCAAGACCTTCTCGCTGGTCTTCGAGAAAGGCTCGTCGATGGACGAAAAGCCCTTCATCGACGCGGTGCTCGATCAGCGCCCGGTCGATGGCACGCTGATTGCGGTAGGCAACTACGCCCCGTTCGCCGAATTCGAGCGCATCCTGGAGGAGCAGGAAGGCACGTTCCTGGCCCCCGGCCTGTCGCTGAGCCGCAACATCTACCGCACAGCAGGCGCCAAAGGCGTAAGAGTGCTTCTCGACGGCCATGGCGGCGACGAGGTCGTGTCGCAAGGCCATGGGTATCTGCACGAGCTCGCCAATGCCGGCAAATGGCTCGATCTGTGGCGCGAACTGCACGGCGCCGCCAATACCTATGGCGATGGCATGCTGGGCCTTTATTTCAAATTCCTGGCCATCTATGGACCGGCTTGGCGGATCGTCAGACTGAGACGTGAGATGAACCGCGTGCTCGCCCGGCTGCAGCGCAAGCCGCGCCAAGCGCCACGCGCGGCCTGGGGAGGCCTGGTCAACCCGGAGCTTGCCAGGCGCACCGACCTTCCCGAGCGCTTCCGTCGCGCCGGCCACATGCCCCCAAGTGTCCGCGCCAGCGAGGCGCTGACGCATCGCTGGCTGCTGTCGAACGGACTGGTGCCGCACGCTTTCGAGGTTCTCGACAAGGCCGCTGCCAATTTCGGCGTCGAGCCGCGCTATCCGTTCTGGGACAAGCCGCTCGTCGAATTCTGCCTTTCGCTTCCCGGCAAAGAAAAGCTGCAAAACGGTTTTGGCCGCCATGTGCTGCGCCGGGCCATGCAAGACATCTTGCCGCCCACGGTACAGTGGCGGCGCGACAAGATCGATTTCACCGCCAACCTGGTCAAGGGCATGCTCGGCAACCACCGCGAGCTTCTGGACAGGCTGCTGATATCGGACAGCGAGCGGATCGCACCCTATGTCAACCTGCCGGAAGTGAACGCGGTCTATGAGCGCATGCTGCGCCAGCCCGAGCAGGCGACGCTGCCCGACGTCCAGCATGTCTGGCGCTCGGTGTCGCTGTCGCTGTGGCTGCGGCAAGTTCAAGGAAGCCCGGCATGAATCTACCGATCGTTTCCCTTGCACGGCCGGAGCCGGCCACCGAGACCGCGGCGCCGGGCGGACGCGCCCGCCAATTCTACAGAGCCTACGGGTTGCTCGTCAGCTCGGACGTGGCATTGCCGGAGCTGGAGCCGGCAGCGCCGGCGATACCGGACCTGGAGATCGCGGTCGGGCCGGTCGACTTTCCCGACGGTGCATCGCAGGGCGCCACGGCCTTTTGGTTCGAGACGACGCGCCAATATCTTTCCTGGCAGGCGGTCGGCACCTTCATGATCAGCGGCGCCAACCGGATCGATGTCGATCCGGCGCCCGGGGTCGACGACCCGCTGCTCGCCTTTCCGCTGCTCGGGCCGGTGATGGCACTGGCCTTGCATCGGCGCGGGCTGTTCGTGCTGCATGCCAGCGCCATTGCCGTCGGCGGCAAGAGCGTGATCTTCATGGGCGACAAGGGCGCCGGCAAGTCGACGACGGCGGGCGCGATGATCCGCGCCGGCCACCGCCTGCTCACCGACGACGTCGTGGCACTGGATTTGTCCGACCCGGAACGGCCGATGATCCTTCCCGGATTTCCGCAGCTCAAGCTCGCCGCGGACGCGGCCAGCGCCATTCGCCTCAAGCAGGCGCAAATACGCCCGCAGGTCCATCCGCAGATCGACAAGGCGCAGCATCGGCTGCATGACGGATTTGCCGCCGAGGCGGTGCCGGTATCGCGCGTCTATGTGCTCGAGCGCGGCGGGCGGGCGGCGATCTCGCCGCTGACCGGCGCCGCCGCGTTGCCGGCGATCATCAAATTCTCCTATGTCACGCGGTTCGGCCGGCAGGCGCTGCCCGGCAATCTTGCCGCCGCGCATCTCAGCCAATGCGCACAGGTCGCCGGACGGGTCGGCGTCAGCCGCCTCGAAGTGCCGGCCGGGCTCGCCCGGATCGACGAAGCAGTCGCCGCGATCGAAACCGACCTGGCGTCCGGGACAAGGTAAGCCAGGGCATGGGCTGGTCCTCGAAGTTTCGCCTGTCGCTTTTCCGGGACATCGCCGGTTTCGGCGCCATGATGGCGCATGTCGGCGGACGGCGCACGGCGACGGCGCTTGCCTTCCTGATCCTGGGCAGCCTCACCGAAGGCATCTCGATCCTGCTGCTCGTGCCGCTGCTGCGCCTGATCGGCAAGCCTGACCAGGACTACGCGGTGCGAGTGCCGGAGGCCTTGCACTGGCTGGTGCCCGGCGGAACGCTGTCGCTCGCGACCGTGCTCTCACTGCTCGTCGCGCTGGTCGCGCTGCAAGCGACGTTCAACCGCTTCAAGTCGGTTTACATGGCGCGGCTGCTCTACGACTTCGTCAACCGCTTGCGCATGAACCTGTTCGAGAGCGTCGGCAAGGCCCGCTGGGGCGTTTTCACCCGCATCCGCACCTCCGATCTCGACCATGCGCTCAACGGCGATGTCGACCGGGTGCAGGTGGCGGCCTTCTCGCTGCTGATGCTGACCCAGGCGACGCTGCTGCTGGCCGGCTATCTCGTGGTTTCGCTGTTCATTTCGCCGGTGATGACGTCCTTCGCCATCCTTGTCGGCCTGGTGCTGCTGGTTGCGTTGCAGCCGTTCCGGGCGCGCGCCAGCGCCTATGGCCGCACGCTGACCGGCAATCGCCAAGACCAGTACCGGACCGTCTCCGAGTTCCTCGGCGGCATCAAGGTCGCCAAGAGCCTGAATGTCGAGGCAAGCTACTTTGCCGAGCTCGGCGCGACGTTGGACAGGATGAAGACCGACAACATCGCCTTTGTCCGCAACAGCTCGCTCGGCACCGCCCTGTTCCAGGTGACGAGCGTGATCGGGCTCAGCCTCTTCATCTACATCGCTTTGGTCCGCTTCCACCTGTCGCTGGCCGAGATCGTCGTGCTGCTCCTGGTCTTCATGCGGGTCGCGCCGCGCTTCATGGACATGCAGCTTCAGACCCAGCAGGTGCTGATCAACCTGCCGGCCTACGCTTCGATGAAAAGCCTCCAAGCCCGCTTCGATGCCGAGCGCGAGCCGGACGGGAGCGTGGCCGAGCAAGGGGTAAAACTGTCGCTCGAGACCGGCCTCAACATCCGCGATGTGGCGTTCGCCTATGGCGAGGGCGACGGCAAGCCGGTGGTCAGCGATATCACCTTCGGCCTGCCCGGCGGCAAGGTGACGGCGCTGATCGGCCCTTCCGGTTCCGGCAAGAGCACGATCGCCGACATGCTGCTTGGCCTGCTCGAACCGACCGAAGGACGCATCCTGGCCGACGGCGTGGAGATCACGGCGCAGAATCGCCGGGCCTGGCGCGATCAGGTCGCCTATGTGCCGCAGGACGTGTTCCTGCTGCACGACACGATCGCCGCCAATCTGCGCCTTGCCGCACCTCAAGCCAGCGACGACGAGCTATGGGAGGCGTTGCGCAACGCCCATGCGGCCGATTTCGTGGAGCGCTTGGCATTGCGGCTCGATACGGTGGTGGGCGACCGCGGCGTCCGGCTTTCCGGCGGCGAGCGGCAGCGCATCGCCTTGGCGCGGGCGCTGCTGCGCAAGCCCTCGCTGCTCATCCTCGACGAGGCGACGAGCGCGCTCGACTGGCAGAACCAGTCGCTGATCGCCCAATCGATCGAGGCGCTGCGCGGCCGAATGACGATTTTGACCATCGCGCACCGGCCATCGATGATCGCCTTCGCCGACTGGGTCGTGGCCATGGAGAATGGACGCATCGTGGAGGTCGGACAATACCGGCGGCTGAAGGCAAAAGCCGGCAGCCGCCTTGCCAGGATGCTGTCCGGCGAGCAGGCCGAGCGCGAAGGCGCGCCATCGGTCGAGACGGGGCCGGTCCAGGCGCCGGCCGAACGTTCAGTGGAGGCTGCGTCTGGCGCTTAGCTCTTCGCCGTCGGCGACCTTGTTCAGGATCGTGCCGCGGTCGGCCTCGCGGGCCTTGTCGGCCGATGTCGGCGTGGTCCCGCCAACCATGGCAAAGACCAGAAGGAAATAGCCGGCCTGGATAATCACGGCGCAAACGACGGCGCGAAGGAGGATGGTTCCCAGCGAACCGCCATCGAAATAGGACCAACCGATGACGATCGCGAGCGCGAAGATCATGCCTATAATGAATTTTGGCAGAGACATGTTCGCCGGCCTCTCAACCGATACGAGCATGCAGAAGCTGCGACTTACCCACCCGCGTAACTCCCCGTTGCGCCAAAGAGCTTTTTCTGGCTGCCCTATACGGCCGGTTGCTTCCGGCCTTCCTTACCCATGCAGACTATGACAGGAACAATTTGCGACTCTATTAAGGCAGATCGGCCGGAGCAAGGCCGTGCAGATATGGTTTCCAACGATTTTACGAGATCGACTCTGCCATGCTGCGTCGCACACTCTGGCTCCGGCAGCGATTCGATGAGCGGTCTGCCGCTTCAGTAAAACCTGCCACTTTAATTAGTATTTTACCTGAATAACTTACCCTGGCGAGTGCTTCCATGGGCCTGCAACCGCGTTTCTTCTGCAGCAAAGAATGCACTGTCCAAAAATCGCCCAAAAGGCGGACTACATTTTCCTGGTTTGCTCTCACCTTGTCATAAACATGCCACAAAGGTGAAAATTTGGGCAAGGCAGGTTTATTATTTAATCAATTCATGACATGAACATTTCAGCGCGATGGGAAATTGTGTGTTGCGCTGCAGCATTTTTTTGATATCTTGCCGTAAACCATCCGTTCAACGTATGGAGCTTCTGCATGAGGGACGTCGCCAAGTCGGCTAATGCGGGTTTTGCGCAGGTCGGCGTTGATTTTCCACCCCCCATCGGCGGTCTGCTCAAACGCAGTTTCGATATCGTCGGTTCCCTGGCTGGGCTGGTCCTGCTCAGCCCGCTTTTCCTTATGGTCGCGCTGCTGGTCAAGCTTTCGGACAATGGTCCGATCTTCTATGGCCACAAGCGTATCGGCCGTGGAGGCAGGATCTTCTCCTGCCTCAAATTCCGCACCATGGTGCCTGATGGCGAGCGCGTGCTCAACGCCTATCTGGCGGCCAATCCGGAAGCCAACGCCGAGTGGATCGCGACGCGCAAGTTGAAGAACGATCCGCGCGTCACTCGCGTCGGCCAGGTGCTTCGCAAGCTCAGCCTCGACGAGCTGCCGCAGATCCTCAACATCCTGCAGGGCGACATGAGCCTTGTCGGTCCGCGCCCGGTCGTGCGCGATGAGTTGGAGATCTATGGCAGTGCCGCGGTCTATTACCTGAAGTCGCGCCCGGGTCTCACCGGGCTGTGGCAGGTGAGCGGCCGCAACGACGTGTCCTACGACACGCGCGTCGCCTTCGATCGCCACTATGTCGAGAACTGGTCGATGTTCCAGGACATCCGAATCATCTTCAAGACCGTTCCTGCCGTGTGGATGTCGCGTGGCAGCTATTGACCGACGGACCTGCCTCGCCCAACGCGGGGCAGGTATCCGGCAGTGATCTCATCGGGCGGATGGGGCCAAAGCGAATCGGAAACGTTCATTTGAAAAAAGACCCCTTCGGACTGTCTTACGCCTTCAGTCTCATGCCCAGGACAACCGCCCGCCTCGCGGGCGCGTTGCTTGTTGCGGGATCGCTGGCCATGCCGCAGCTTGCAGCCGCCGGCGATTATCAGCTCGGCCCACTGGACAAGCTCAATATCCGTGTTGCCGAATGGCAGACCGTCGACGGCACGTTCCGCGACTGGGCGGCCATCAATGGCGAGTATTCGGTCGGCCCGGCAGGGACGCTGTCGGTGCCGTTCGTCGGCGACATGCAGGCTGCCGGCAAGACGACGGCGGAAGTCGCCTCGGCGATCGGGCTCGCCCTGCAGCGTAAGCTGGCGCTGCCGGACAAGCCGGAAGCCTCGGTCGAGATGGCGCAGTTCCGGCCGTTCTACATTTCGGGCGAAGTCCAGAACCCCGGCCAGTTTCCCTTCGTGCCCGATCTGACCGTGCTCAAGGCAATCAGCATCGCCGGCGGCATCCGGCGCAATGCCGACTATGGCCCGCAGATCGAAAAGGATCTGATCACCGCCAAGGGCAGCTATGAAATCTATGACGACCAGCGCTTGCGGCTGATGGTCAAGCGAGCCCGCATCGACGCCGACCTCGCCGGGAAAACGACTTTCGAGGTGCCTCAGGAAATTCAGGGCGATTCCAGGTTGCCGACCATCGTCGCCGACGAAACGGCGATCCTGGTCTCCGACCAGAAGTCGCTCAAGCTGAAGCTCGATGCGCTCGATGATTTGAAGGGTGTTCTGCAGTCGGAAATCGAATCGCTGCAGAAGAAGATCGCCAACCAGCAGAAGCAGGTCGATCTGGCGACGCAGCAGGCCGACAGCATAGGTCCGCTGGCACAGAAGGGCCTGGTTGCCAATGCGCGTCTGCTTTCCTCGCAGCAGACGGTCACCGACCTGCAAGGCAAGATCCTGGACTATGAGACGGCTATCCTCACGGCCAAGCAGTCGATCAGCAAGGCAGAGCAGGATGCCATCGATGCCCGCAACACACTGGGTTCGAGCCTCACCGCCGATCGGCAGCAAACGGAGGCGAACCTGAATGAGGCAGCCTTGAGGGTCGGTATGCAGAAGGGTCTGATCGCACAGGCATCGGATCCGGCAACGACTGCCGCCCTCACAGGCAGTCAAGAACCGGCCCTGCTCTATTCACTGGTGCGGGTTGCCGACGGCAAGACGAACGAGGTCGAAGCCAAGGAAGACACGCCCGTCCTGCCGGGCGACGTGATCAAGGTGAAGCTGGCGCCGACGGCCAGCCAGTAGCGTCGCCGGCCCGGCTTGCTCGACTCAAGCCGAGGGGCGGAGACGGGAGGGACAAGTCAGGCTCGTTCGCGTCACGGCGCGGGCGGGCGATCTGTTTGGACCGCTTGAAGGCATAACATGCAGCCCGCAGCCCCGCGTCACGTGTATCTGAACCTCGACGCCATCCGCGGCGTGGCGGCGATCAGCGTCATGCTCTACCACTTCTCGCCGTTCCTGGCCGACGGCAAGGTGCTGCCGTCGAGCTATCTGGCGGTCGATCTGTTCTTCCTGCTCAGCGGTTTCGTCATAGCGCATGCCTATGACCGCAAGATCGAGAACGGCATGGGCTTCGGCACTTTCGTTGCGATCCGCCTGATACGCCTCTATCCGCTCTACCTTGCCGGAACGCTGCTCGGTTTCTTCTATCTGCTGGTCAAGAACAGGTTGATGCCGGCCGAGTACATGCCGCTGTCCGAGATCGGCATGCAACTGACCACGGGCATGCTCTTCATCCCGCTGGTCAGCGATACCTACCATACGATCTTTCCGCTCAACCCCGCTTCGTGGTCGCTGTTCTTCGAGCTCATCGTCAACATCGCCTATGTCGCGGTCTTCGTGCTTTTGTCACGGCGCGTGCTGACGGGGATCGTCGCCGTCAGCCTCGTCTTGCTCGTCGTCGCCTCGATCCTCGCCGGCACGCTGGACTTCGGCATGACCGGCAACACGATCCTCAGCGGGCTGCCGCGCGTCACCTTCTCGTTCTTCCTCGGCGTGCTGCTCTGCCGATCGATGGTGCGCTGGCAAGGCAGCCTCGGCTTCCTGCAACGCGGCCTGTGGGTCGAAGGCGCGATCCTGCTGACGCTTGCCGTCTTCGCCATCGCACCTGGCGGCGGCGCGCGCGTCGCCTACGACCTCGCCGCCATCGTCATCGTCTTCCCGATGATGGTGATGACCGGCGCGGTGGCGCCGACCGCGCCGATTCTGTCGGGCTTCTATGGCTGGCTCGGGCGGATTTCCTACCCAATCTACATCATCCACACGCCGATGCTGATGATCATCGCCGGGGCTGGCAAGGCCTTCTCGATCGATCCTTTCGCGCATCATCCCTGGTTCGGCCTCGTGATGGCGGCCTCGGTCATCGTCATCGCCGACATCGCCACGCGCGTCTATGACGAGCCTGTCCGACGCTTCCTGCAGCGGCAGATGCAGCGCGCCCGGGCCGTGGCTTAAGAAGGGTCAACGGGCAAAATCCGTTATGAAGATTCCTAAATCCATTCTGATCGATCCCGACCGCAACGAGAGCTACGGCGCCTTCGCCGTCGCGGTTTCCATGGTGGCTTTCGCCTACTCGCCCAATTTCGGCCAGATCCTGATCCTCGCTTACTACGCCGTCTGGCTGCCGCTGCTCTTCGTCGACTACCGGCGCTTCACCTGGAGACTTTCCACCGCCTGGCTGCCCATACTGCTTGCGGCCTATGTCTGCTTCTCGGTGTTCTGGTCCCAGGCGGCGGGCATCAGCGCGCGCGCGGCGGTGCAATATTCCTCGCATATCGTCTGCGCCTATGTCGCGGCGCGCACCATCAGCGTGCGCACGCTGATGGTGGGCTCGCTGATCGGTATCTTCGTCGTTCTGCTCTATTCGCTGAGAGTCGGCGCTTACGCGCTCGACATCATGGACGGCACGGTCAATTTCGTCGGCGCCTTTGGTTCCAAGAACCAGGTCGGCTTCTTCTCCTCGCTCGGCATCTTCTTCTGCTTTGCGTTCCTGGTCTTCTACCGGCGCAACTGGCTGGGCTTCGTCTGGACCGCGCCGATCATGCTTTTGTCGGTCTATATGCTGGCAATCGCCCATTCGGCGACGTCGGTGGCCTCGCTCCCGGCCGTGATCGGCATCGTGTCGCTGCTTACCATGACCAAGGTGCTATCGCTGCGCTATCGCCGCGTGCTGTTCATCATCGGCGCCGGCGCGCTGGTGATGGCTGTTGTGGCGGCCCTCAACCTGGGCCTGCTGGATCTCGTGCTCGGCCTCTTCGGCAAGGATTCGACGCTCACCGGCCGCACCTATCTCTGGGAGCAGGGCTGGGAGGCGGCGCAGCAGCATCCGCTGCTCGGTTACGGCTATGCCGCCTACTGGGTGCAGGGCTTTGCCGATCCGGAGCGGCTGTGGGCGGAGTTCTACATCTCGACCCGCTCCGGCTTCCATTTCCACAACACCTATGTCGAGACGCTGGTCGAGATCGGCTTCATCGGCGTCACCTTGCTGGCACTGGTCATCCTGCGCGCTTTCTACGGCCATGTCTCGAAAGTGGTGTTCGGGGAGTGGAGCGCCGATTCGGTGGTGCTTGCCGGCGCGATCGGGCTGATGCTGATCCGCTCGTTCTTCGAGGTCGAGATGCTCGGCCCCTACTTCATGGCGTCCTTCATCGTCTATTACGGCCTGTTCAGGCTAACCCCGTTGCCGGCTTACCGGCGCCGCCGGGTAGCCATTCCCGCCGAGGACGAGAGGCATGGCGGTGGCCGCATGCCGGCCCCTATCTGATCAGTGGGAAGCAACGGCCGAACGCGCGACCGCTGCCTGGATCAGCCGGTCGGCCAGGATCGCCAGGAAGGCGATCGACAGGCCGGCGATCAGGCCCATGCCGGCATCGGCCTTGCCGAGCGCGACATAGACCGCCTGGCCGAGATCGCGCGTGCCGACAAGGGCGGCGATGGCCAGCATCGACAGCGCGGCCATGATGGTCTGGTTGAGGCCGAGCATGACGACCGGCAGAGCGAGCGGCAGCTTGGCCTGCAGCAAGGTCTGCATCGGCGTTGCGCCCATCTGTTCGACCGCCTCGACGACGTCGGCGCGCACATGCCGCAATCCATGCTCGACATAGCGGATCGGCGGCACGATGGCGTAGAGCATGATGGCGATCAGCGCAGTGAACTCGCCGACCTTGAAGAACATCAGCGCCGGGATGAGGAAGACGAATTGCGGCATGGTCTGCAGCGCGTCGCAGATCGGCTTCAGGATGCGCGAGACGCGGTCGCTATGCGCCGCCCATGTGCCGAGCGCGCCGCCGACCAGGAGGCAAAGCAGGACCGCCAGCGTGCAGAGATAGAGCGACTGCACAAGTTGCGGCCATAGGCCGTTGACCAGGATCAGCCCGAAGCCTGCCACCGCGAAGAGCCCAAGCCGCCGCCCGCCCACCTGGGCTGCGAGCAAGGCGACCGCAAGGATGAAGACAGGCCAGGGCAGATCGAGAAAGCCGGTGTAGAGAACGAGGCCGGCCGCGAGCACGGCGACCGCCGCCCGCCAGCCGAAGCGGCGCGCAGCCAGCCCGGCCAAGGCCAGCACCACAACAACATAGATTGCCAGCGCCGATGGCGGCAGCGAGAAGCCCCACATGGCCGGCGTCGCCGAGCCCGAAATGCCGACGCGCATCGGCAAAAGCAGGCAATAGAGCACGGAATTGCGCACACCGTTGAAGAACCAGGCATAGTCGCGCACCAGCCCCAGCAGCCATTGGTTGACGGCGCCCATCTGCATGCGCAGCCCGGTTTCCGGCAGTAGTGTCGCATCGGGCGCGGCCAGCCGGATGACGACGGCGAGGGCCAGCGCGATTACCAGAGACAGGGCCAGCCGGCGTGGCGTCATCCATCGCATGGCGCGCGTCGGCCCGGTCTCCGGCGCCTTGGCGAAACCGATGGTCAGGCGGTCGATGAGGATGGCGAGCAGGGCGATGACGAGGCCGGAGAGGATGCTCTGGCCGAACTCGGCCTTGCGCATGGAGGACAGGACCTCCCAGCCGATATCCTCGAAGCCGCCGATGATGGCGGCGACGATCACCATCGACAGTGCCGCCATCGTCGTCTGGTTGAAGCCGACGAGAAGCTGCGGCAGCGCCGTCGGCACATCGACCTGCCAGAATTGCTGGCGACGCGTGCAGCCGCTCATCAGGCCGGCCTCGCTGATCGCCGCCGGCACGCGGTCGAGCCCGAGCATGGTGTTGCGCACCATCGGCGGCGTCGCGTAGATCGCCGAGGCGATCAGCCCGACCACCGGACCGAAGCCGAACAGAAGCAAGAGCGGGATAAGATAGGCGAAGGCCGGCACCGTCTGCATCAGGTCGAGCGCTCCGAGCAGCACCGGACGCCAGCGCGGGCGAGCGTAGCCGAGAACGCCAAGCAGGAAGCCGAGCACGGTCGAGATCGGCACGGCCAGCAGCACCAGCGCCAGCGTGTTCATGCTTTGCGGCCAATAGCCGGCCAGCAGGATATAGGCGAGCGTGGCGAGCGCGAAGATCGCCAGCCGCTCGCCGCTCGACTTCAGCGCCAGGGCGGCGACTGCCAGCATCACCGCCGGCCAGGGCAGCCAGGCGAACGCCAGCCGCGCGCCGCGCATCGGCGCATCGAGCAGGGCGGACAGCGCGCGGAACCCGGGCTGGATGACGGCGACCACCACGTCGGTCACGGCGTTGATGTACGTGGCCAGCGGCAGCGTCCATTCCTTGGGGAAATTGACCAGCCAGGGAAGCTCGGTTTGCAGCAGCAGGCAAAGCACCGTCAGCACCGCCAGACCGCACCAGGGAACAAGGGCCGGCGCGATGGCGAACCTTTGCGGGGATGGCGCGATCGCGGCCGGCGCCGTCATGGGCGCGTGCGCCTCGCCTGCTCGCGCTCCAGCACGGCGAGCACCGCGCCGGCGCTGAGCACCGTCGGCGGGCTGCCGCCGGCGCCCGGCACAGCGAACGCCGCCACGCCGGAGGCGAGCTGCGGGATAAGCGCCTCGAGACTGGTGTCGGCGGCGACGCTCCGTTCGGGCAGCGCCGCGCCATTGGCGGGCGTGGCGATGTCACCGGCCGTGATGACGTGCAGCAGCGGCATGTCCTCGGTGAACTGCGCGACATAGTCGTCGGCCGGGTTGAGCACGATGTCGGCCGGGCGGCCGATCTGCACGATCTTGCCGTCCCGCATGATCGCCAGCCGATCGGCCAGGCGGAAGGCCTCGGCGATATCGTGGGTGATGAAGATGATGGTCTTCTTCAGCATGCGCTGCAGGCGCAGGAACTCATCCTGCATCTGCTTGCGGATCAGCGGATCGAGCGCCGAGAACGGCTCGTCGAGGAACCAGAGCTCCGGCCCCACCGCGAGCGAGCGGGCGATGCCGACGCGCTGCTGCTGGCCGCCGGAAAGCTGGTGCGGGAAGGACGCCTCGCGGCCTTCGAGCCCGACCAGCGCGATCATCTCGCGGGCGCGGGCTTCGCGCTCCTTCGCCGGCTTGCCCTGGATCTTCAGCGGGAAGGCGACGTTGCCCAACACGCTCAGATGCGGCAGCAGGCCGAAATTCTGGAACACCATGCCCATGGCGTGGCGGCGCAGTTCGATCAGCTCCTTGCCGCTGGCGGCGAGCAGGTTCCTGCCGTCGAGCAGTATCTCGCCGGCGCTCGGCTCGACGAGGCGCGACAGGCAGCGGACCAGCGTGGACTTGCCCGAGCCGGACAGGCCCATGATGACGAAGATCTCGCCGGTCGCCACCTCGAAGCTGGCATCGACGACGGCAGGCAGATGCGCTTCCGCGCGCAGGCGTTCGGCCAGCGCGTCGGGATCGATCACATAGCCGCGCGAGTCGAAGTAATAGCCGGGACGCCGGCCATAGACTTTCCAGACATTGCGGCAGGCAAGCTTTACCGGGCGCGCGGCGGCGTTCATCGGCAACCGCCCGCGCCCAGCCCGGCCCCGCGCGTCGCGGGAGCCGGACCTTGGTGGCCTTCAGCCCTTGTCAGGCACATCGGCGGAATTATCCCTTGGCGCCATCGACCCAAGGTTTCCACACCGCCTCGTTCTTGTCGATCCATTCCTTGACGACGGCGTCGAGATCCTTGCCCTGCTTGTCGACCGCCAGCATCAGCTTCTGCTGCTCGGTCGCATCCATCTTGAAGGCCTTGAGGAAGGCATAGGCCGCCGGCCATTTGGCGCCGAAGCCCGACCAGACGATCTTGTCGACGTCAGGCGGCGTGATGCAGTGGTCGTTGGTCTGCTGCTTGCAGGGCGGCATCGTCACCCAGCCGACATCATTCTCGGCCAGCGCGTAATGCGGACCCCAGAACATCATGATCAGCGGTGTCTTGGCGGCTTCCGCTGCTTCCAGCTCGGCGACCAGCGCGCCTTCGGAGCCGGACGGCACGGCGGTATAGGGCATGTTGTTGTCGGCAAGGATGGTCGCTGCGCGCGAGCCCCAGTCGGACGGGTAATCGAGGAAGCGGCCGTTCGGCGCGGTCTCGGGCGTCGCCAGCGCTTGGACGCATTCAGGCTTGTTCAGCGCAGTCCAATCCGGCAGGCCGGGGCAGACCTTCTCCATGAATTTTGGATAGATCCAGCCTTCCTGTGTCTTCAGATCGAGCTTGCCGATGTCCTCGATCTGCTTGGCCGCCAGCACCTTCGGATAGATGTCGCCGACATTGTTGAGCCAGATCTCGACCGAGGCGCTGAGCGAGCCGTCGGCCAATCCTGAGAATTGCGGAAAATTGCCGGCGGTGACGTATTCGACCTTGTAGCCGAGCTTTTGCAGCAGTTGCCCGGCGATGTGGGTGGAGACATGCGCGCCGGTCCATTCCAGCATGGCGAGCTTGATCGGCTCGTCCTTGGCGCCGAGATCGGCGCTTTGCCCAGCCGTCGTTGCGGCAAGCATCAGCGCGAGGCCAATTCCGGCCCCTTGCAAGGCACTTTTCGTTTTCATGTCAGTTCCCCTGTTGTTGATGGCCTTTCTTCCAAGCCGGTCTCTTCCCACGAGACCGGTCACCCCCAACCGACGCTACCACAAGGCGCCGCCGGTGATCTGGATATTCTCCATGGTGATCCCCTTGGCCAGGTCCGAGCAGAGGAAGACGGCGAGCGCCGCGATCTCCTCCGGCTGCATCATGCGACCCTGGGGATTGCCTTTCCTGAATTCGTCCATCAGTTCCTCGGCGCTGCGGCCCTTGCCTTCGCGCTCGACGACCTGCGCCACATTGCGCCGCATCAGCTCGGTCTCGACCCAGGTCGGGCTGATCATGACGCAGGTGACGCCATGCGGCGCACCTTCCAGCGCCACGCAGCGGGTGAGGCCGAGCAGGCCGGCCTTGGAGGCGCAATAGGCTGGGTTGTCCTTCCAGCCGACCGAAGCCGCCGTCGAGCCGATGTTGACGATGCGGCCCCAGCCGCGCCCGATCATGCCGGGCAGCACGGCGCGCGTGGTGCGGAACGCGCCGGTGAGGTTGGTGTCGACGATCTTGTCCCACAACTCGTCGGAATGGCCGCAGACCGGCTGCTCAGCCGTGGTGCCGGCGGCGTTGACCAGGATGTCTGCCTGGCCGACAGCCGCCTGGGCTTCCGCGAAGAACAGGTTGGTGAGCGCGCTGTCGCGGACGTCGAGATGGGCGGCATGCACCTTGGTGCCGTGGGCGGCCAGCGCCGACCTCACGCGCTCGATCTCGTCGGCGCCGGGATAATAGGCGGCATCCGCCCTGCCCGGCTGCGGTGTCGCCACATAGGAGCCGACGGCAACGTTGGCGCCTGCCTTGGCGAGCGCCGTGGCGATGGCAAAACCCATGCCCGAGAATCCGCCGGTGACGATGGCGCTGCGGCCGGTGAGGTTGGTCATCGCAAGCGGTCTCCATATTCACACTGCAAGATAGCCTCCGTCGACGACCATTTCGGAGCCGGTCACGAATTTGGATTCGTCCGAGGCGAGGTAGAGGACCATGTAGGCGATGTCGTTCGGCTCACCGAGGAAGCCGATCGGATGGCGCGACAGCGCCTTGGCTTTCTCCTGCTCGAGCTTTCCCAGATCGCGCAAATAGTTCTCGGTCTGCGGCGTCCAGATATAGCCCGGGTGGATGGAGTTGCAGCGGATGCCGTAGCGCCGTTCGGCGCAATGGACGGCGACCGCCTTGGTCAAGGTGCGGACGCCACCCTTGGAGGCGCAGTAGGCGGCAAGCTCCGCCTCGCCGATGATGCCGTCGATGGAGGAGAGGTTGATGATCGATCCGCCGCCGGATTTCTTCATCAGCTTGATGCCTTCCTGGCAGCCAAGGAAGACGCCGTCGAGATTGACCGCCATGGTGCGCCGCCATTCGGCCAAGGAGGTGTCTTCTATCGTCTTGGCAATCGCGATGCCGGCATTGTTGACCAGCACGTCGAGCCGCCCGAAGCGCTGCTCGACCGCCGCCATGACCGACGGCCAGTCCTCGGGCTTCGATACGTCATGGCGCAGCGCCAATGCCTCGCCGCCGGCCTTGACGATCTCCGCCGCCGTATTGCCCGCGAGGCCTTCATCGATGTCGCTGACGACCAGCCTGGCGCCTTCCGCCGCCAGCAGAAGCGAAGACGCCCGTCCGAGGCCGAGACCGGCCCCGGTAACGAGCGCCACCTTGCCTGCGACGCGACCCATCAGCGGCATCAACCTCCTCTGTTGACGCAATTCCGGACGGAAAACCGTTTCACACTTTTCCTGGAATTGCTCTGTTCTGCTCCAGCGGCTTGCCCAGCCAATCGCGATAAAACCCTTCGAGATCGGGCTCGAAGTCATGCACGATCGGGTAGCCTGGCGCGGCCGCCTCGACCTCGTGAAGCGTGCCGCATTCAGGGCAGATGAATTCGCGGATTTCCATCCAGTCCGGATCCGGCAGATCGCTGTTGGGATAAATCTCGCGCAGCGATTCCTCGCTGTCGCGCACGATGATCGAGGCCTTCAGCTTCCAGTTCTTGCGGTAGTCGCCGAAGGAATGGCCGCATTCGCATTTCGTCACCCGCTCGTCGCCGCTCTGGCAGATGAAGAGATGGTCGCCGACGGGGAGCAGGATCGGGTCCTTCCAGCCGACGCGGTCCTGCAGCACCGCGACATATTTGAAGAAACGGTCGTCGTCCTTGTAGGCGCTCATGATGCGGCGCGTCTGCGGCCAGGGCAGCGTGCCGGCAACCAGATCGGCGATGACTTCCTTGCTGTATGAGGTCATGGTCCCTTACTCCACGCCGAAGGTCGATTTGGCATCGACATCCCAAAAGGTCGAAAAGTCCTTGGTGAAGCGCGGCGAGAGCTTGATCGCGCTGGCGTACATCTTCTTCACCTCGGGCGCGAAACCGGCCGCCTTCACCCGTTCGCGCTCCTTGGCGATCCATTCCGAAACCGGCCTTGCGCGGGCCAGGCGCTTTGCCCGCATCTCGGCGCGATGGCGTTTGGTGGCTTCGAGATTGGCGACCGGAAAGCCTTCCTCGTCTTCGTCGAGCACGATGCCGAAGATGCCTTCAGCCGCTTGCCTGGTGAGGAAGCCGTTCTCGACGTCCCAGGCGGTTTTCACCGGGTCGCGCTCCAGCACGTCGCCGTAACCGCCGCCGCCATTATAGGAATGGCTGAAGACGTCGCCCGTCTTGTGCGGCGCGGTGATATAGGGCCCTTCCATTGTCACGTGCTCGCCTTCGAGGCGCATTTCCAGCTCCGAGCGGTACGGATTGGTGCCGGTGTGGTGCGCCAGCGGCGCGCCGTTCTCGGCCAGCTCGAAGATGTTCGAGTTGCGCACCGCGCGATGCTTCTGGCAGGTCGGCGCCGGATAGCCGCCGCACAGGCCGCCATTGTCGAAGACGCGCGACGAGTGCTCGGACGTAACCAGCCGCAGATGATCGGTCTTGCTCACGAGCCAGGTCGACAGGAAGGAGCAGCCGCCGCGATATTTGCCGGCGCCGCCGGAATTGGGAACGATGGACCGGCCTATATAGAGCATCGGCATGTTCTGTTCCCAGATCTCGATATTGCCCATGTCGGATTCCGGGTTCCAGCCGACATAGGCGGTGTCCAGCCCGTCCTTGATGGCCAGCGCGCCGGAGCCGGCGGCGGCGCATTCGAAATGCGCCATGCCGAACGGCGTGCCATATTGGCTGGTGCCGCCCATCTCGATCATCGGGCTGTTGACCTGGCCGACAAAGGCCTCCTCGACGAAGCCACGGGCGATGAAGGAGCGCGACAGGAGCCGCTGGAACACGCCATAGGCCGGCAGCAGCAGCGCCCAGGAGGTGGCGGTCGCCACCATTTCGTTGTCCGGGTTGGTCCAGGTGCCGTGCGGCAGTTTCAGCTCGGTCGCCATCCAGGCGCCGTCATTGACCAGGCCTTCGAAGTTCATGTGCTGGGTCAGCGTCACGAACATGCCGCCATCCATGCCGGCCGGCGTGCAGTTCATCGAATGATAGCCCCAGGGCTGCGTGCCCTCGAAGTCCATCTTGATCTTGCCGTCGCTGGTGATCTCCATCTCGATCGGGATGTTGTAGAGCCAGTCGGGATCGCCGAGCGGCTGGTAGCCCGGCTTGCCGGCGGTGACGTGGCCGTAGAAGGTGTGGCCGCGATAGATGCCGGGTACGGTGAGCTGGCGGGTGCGCGCGAGCTGGGCGCGGCGGCCCTCCTCGATGAATTCCTTCGACACCTGCATCCAGTAGTCGAGGCCGATCTCGTCGATCAGCGCCTTGACGCTTTCGCGCATGTCGATGCAGGAGGCGACCTTGGCCTTCTCGTCCAGCACCCAGTAGATCGGCATGCGCAGATTGCGCTCGCAGCGGATAACGTAGTCGCGCCGCAACTCGTCATTCTGGCCGACCTTTTCGGCGCAGACGAACAGGCCTTCGGTGAAGCGCTCCTGGGCGAGCGCCACGTCGCCGCCGGGCGTGATACCACCGGCTTCGAGCTCGTGGCAGACGGCACCAGCCCAGCCGACAAGCTTGCCGGAATGGAAGATCGGCACGACGTCCATCACGTCCGGCACCTGCACGGTGCCGATGAAGGCGTCGTTGTTGGCGAAGATGTCGCCGTCATTGATCTTCGGGTTCTCTTCGTAGCCGTTGCGGATCATCCATTTGATGAAGCGGCTCATCGTGTGCACATGCACCATGATGCCGTTGGAGAGCGCGATCGCGTCGCCCTCCGGCGTGTAGATGGCGACGACCATCTCGCCGACCTCGCGCACGCCGGGCGAGGCGGAAATGCGCCGGGCCATCTCGCGGGCCGAGACGCAATAGGCGCGCAGCTTGGTGTGCAGCGTCTCGAACTTCAGCGGATCCTGGTTGCGCAGATGGAGCTCGGTGATGCCGTCATAGCAGCCGGTCGCTTCCATCAGCCGTTCGGATTCGAGCAGCCGTTCGCGGATGCGCAGCGCAGAGGCGGGTTTGTCCAGCATGGCGTTCGCCCTTCTCAAGCGTGGGTGTAGTGCAGCAGCGTCCATTCATCGACATGGACGCGGTCCTGCGGGTGGACGACGAGCGTCGTCGCCGGATGTTCGATGATGGCCGGACCGATCACCTCGTGGCCGGGCTGCAGCAAATCCATCTCGTAAAGATTGGCCTTGTGCCAGCGGCCGCCGATATAGGCCTCGCGGACGCCCTTGTGGGCCGACGCGGGGTCGGACTTGCCGAGCAGCCGCTTGACCAGCATCGGCTTGACCTTGTCGGCGGTGGCGATCAGCCCCAGCTCGGTGATCGAGAAGCCGGCCTCGCCGTAGCGCGACACGCGGTGGTTGACCTTGGCGTAGACCGCCTCGAATTCGGCGATGACCTTGCGCATATCGTCGGCTGATTTGATCGCTGACAGCGGCGTCACCACCTCGACGTCCTCGAGCTGGCCGGTGTAGCGCATCATCAGGAACGGCACGGTCTTGATCTTATCCAGCGCATGGCCGTCGGCGACCATCTCGTCGACCGCGGCCCTGGTGAGATCGTCCCAGACATTGGTGACCTTCTTGCCGAACGCGACCAGCTCGTCATCGCTGGCGCGTGCGCCGATATCGATCTGCGTCGAGACCGAATGTCGGCGCATGAAGTCGGCGGTGGTGCAGCCGAACGCCGAGAAGGCGGCGGCGAACTGGAAGGTGATGATGTCCTTGAAGCCGATGCCCCTCGAGCAGCCGGCGAGATGCAGCGGGCCGGAGCCGCCATAGGAGAGCAGCGTGAATTCGGACGGGTGGATGCCTTGTCCGGAGATGACGCGGCGCAGCGCGTTGTTGGCGTCGGCCTCCAGCATGTCGATCATGCCCTCGGCGGCTTCCTCGACACCGACGCCGATCACTCGGGCGCATTTCTCCTCGAAGGCCTTGCGCGCCTTCTCGACTTGCAGCACGACCTTGCCGCCGAGGAAGTAGTGCGGATTCAACCTGCCGAGGATGGCGTCGCAATCGGCAATGGTCGGTTCGGTGCCGCCCTTGGCGAAGCAGATCGGGCCGGGGTCGGAACCGGCGCTTTCGGGCCCGAGCGAAACTTTCCTGGTCAGCGGGTCGACCTTCAGGATCATGCCGGCGCCGGCGCCGATCGTGTCCAGATGCAGCGTCGGCACGTTGAGCTTGAAGCGGTCCATCAACGGCTCGTTCTCGATCCGCGTCTGGCCGCGCGTGATGACGCCCATGTCGAAGGACGTGCCGCCCATATCCGAGCAGATCAGCGAGTCGTTGCCGATCAGCTTGCCGACATAGGCCGCGCCGAGGATGCCGCCGATCGGGCCGGAGATCATCGTCTCGTGCAGGCGCGGATGGTTGATGGAGGTCAGGCCGCCGAAGGAGAGCAGCGTCTGCACGCCATATTTGAAGCCGTATTTCTTCGAGACGTCCTCGATGCCCTTCAACTGCTTGCGGCCGCGCGAGGTGGCGTAGGCCTCGATCAGCACCGAATTCAGCCGCGACTGCTCGCGGATGACCGGGCGCACCTCGTGGCTGGTGTAGACGAGGATGTCGGCGCCGGCAGCGGCGATCTCCTCGCGGCAGATCTCGGCGATGCGCTTCTCATGCGCCGGATTGACGTGCGAGAAGACGGTCATGATGCAGATCGCCTCGACCTTGTCGGCGATCAGCTTCTTCGCCGCGGCATGCACCTCGTGCTCGTAGAGCGGCAGGATGATGTCGCCGAATTGATCGATGCGCTCCGTGACGCCATGCGTGCGGCGGCGCGGCACCAGCGGATCGGGATGGTGGTGGGTGACCGCATGCAGGCGGTCGGCATAGGAATAGTCCGCCCAGGCCTGCAGGCCGCGGCCCATCAGGATCATGTCCTCGAGGCCCTTGGTGGTGATCAGCCCGAGCTTGCGGCCGGTGCGCGACAGAAGCGTGTTGAGCATGCCGGTGCCGGAATAGAGCACCACGTTGACGCCCGAGAACAGGTCCTGCAGCGAGATGCCCCAGGCCTCGGCCGCGTCCTCGGCCGAAGCGAGGAAGCCTTCCGCCTCGTTCTTCGGCGTGGTCGCCGACTTGCCGATCTTGAAGTGGCCGTCCTGATCGACAAGGATCGTGTCGGTCATGGTGCCGCCGGCGTCGATGCCGATGACGATGGGGTTGGTGGTGATCTGGTCCACGTGTCGCCTTCCCTTATCGAGAACGACCATAGGCTAGATTCCCGGAGCCGGATCGCGCCATATGCCTAAAGACACAATGACCGCGCGACGCGGTTCGCCGAGAAAAGGGCATGCGCATGGGCAATATCTGGGCGCCGCTGGCCAAGGCGATCGCCGCCACCGGCACCGACCGGCATGTCGACTGCCTGATCGACCTGATCGGCGCCGACATCGCGCACGACCTGGTAACGGTGACGCGCTACTCAGCGACCAGGACGCCCGAATTCGTCAAGCACCGGCGCTTTTCGGACGAGATGGTGCGGCGCTACCTCGACAATTACTACGTCTTCGATCCCTTCTATGCGTCGTGGCGGCGCCAGCGCCGGCTCGGCATCGTGCCGCTGAAAGGGTTGGCCGACGAGGAGGCCAAGCGCGGCCAGTATATAGCCGGCTTCCTGGCGCAGTCGGAGATATGCGACGAGGTCGGCATCCTGCTCGCCGACGGCGGCGACTGGTGCCTCGGCATCTTCCTCGACCGCTCGACCGTGTCGTTCAAGGACAGCGAGATCGCGCTGCTCAGCGAGCGGCTGCCGGTGTTCGAGGCGCTGCATGCGCTGGACATCAAGGCGCGCGGCTCAGATTTTTCGCGCACCTCGGCACCGAGCGGTCCCGGCGCGTCGCCGCAGCAGAAACCGAGCATTCCGGAAAGCCTGTGGCCGGAGCTATCGCTGCGCGAGCGTGAACTGGTACAACTGATCCTCGCCGGACACCCGACCGCCAACATCGCCGAGCGGCTCGGCATCACCGTCGGCACGGTGAAGAACCACCGTCGCCGCATCTATGAGAAACTCGACATCACCACCGAGCGCGAATTGTTCCTGCAGTTTTTCCAGCACCGGTTGGACACGTGACCGGCAGCGGTGTTTTGGCAATGCGATCGGGGCCCGTATTCCGCCGGCAGAGGTCGCAGTAACGTGATGAAGAACCAAGGGGTTGCCCATCCGGTGCTTGACGAGGACGGCGCCGGCAAAAAAGATCGAGCAAGGAATTTCGTGGGGGTACTGGCGAATGCAGCCCGGAGAGCTGACCGAATACGCCATAAGCCTGCTCGAGCGCGGCTATATATGCCTGCCGCTTCGTGCGGGCGGCAAGCATCTTGACCTTGCAGCGATGGAGTACGACCCGCTGCACCTGAGGACGTTGCGCAAGGATCTGAAGGAACTGGCCTTCACCTCTGTCGCCTTCCAACTGGCGCAGAAGCCGCCAGGCAGCGGCGACATCGCGCGCTGGTTCCGCGACTTTGCCGGCAATATCGGCATATTGGGAGGATTTTCCAACCTGATGATCCTCGATTTCGATGACGCCGCCGGCTACCGTGCCTGGCTGGCCGATCACAAGACGATCGCGAACGCTACGCCGACAGCAAAGTCGCCAAGCGGGTTTCACGTCTATCTGAGGACACGCGAGCCGATGGTCTCCTCCAGCCTCCACTTCGGCTTGCGCCGCGTCGGCCATGTCAAGGCGCTCGGCGGCTATGTGGTGGGTTCTCCCTCCGTGCTCGGGGACGGTTCCTCCTACAGCTGGATCAAAAGCCAGTCACCCTTCGACATCGAGCCGCAAGTGGTCGATGATCTTGGCAGTCTTTCGCTGCGCCCGGTGTCGATGCTCAAACATCACTATAACCGCGTGCTGAAGCGCGGCTTCTTCGAACGGCAATGAGCCACATGGCGGCCGACATAACCGTCGTCATCCCGGCAAGGAATGCGGCTGCCACGCTGGACACCGTGCTCGGCAGCCTGGTTGCCGACAGGCCGGTCATCCGCGAGATCCTGGTGATCGACGACGGCTCGGACGACCGGACGGCTGCCGTGGCGATGGAGAGCGCGCAAAGCCGCGGCTTGCCGCTTGATGTGGTGAGCGTGCGCCTGGGCAGCGCGGGCGCCGCGCGCAATGTCGGAATCGAGCGGGCAAGCGGCACATCCATCTTCTTTCTCGATGCCGACGACGAGGTGCTGCCCGGCAGCCTGTCGCTGCTGGGCTCGGCGCTCGCAGGCCAACCGCTCGCCGGCCTTGCCGTCGGGGCCAGCATACGGCGCGCGAAGGGCCGGCCGGACAAGCTCAAGACGCCGCATGGCTATGGCCCCGACAGGCGGCAGAACACGCGCCGATACCTGCGCAACGAATTATGGCCGATCGCCATGGGAAGCGCGCTGGTCGCCGGCTGGGCTACAGCCGGCATTCGCTTTCCCGAGACGATCGGCCTCGACGAGGACACCTGCTACTGGGCGTCGTTGCTGGCGCGCGCCGACATTGTCGCGATCGAGACGCCGGTGCTCCTCTACCACCATGACGAGGCCCGGATGGCGCGGCGCTTCATCACGGCGCCGCGCAAGACCTTTCTGGCCATAGCGCGCGAGCTCAACGGCCTTGCGGCCGCCGGCGTCGAGCAGGGGCCTCTGCAATGGCGAAAGGCCTGGATAGCGCAGCGCATCGCGCGCCAGCTCATCAAGCACAGGATGTTCGCCGACGCGGCCGGCATGATGCGCGCGGTCAAGGCGCATCGGGAACTTGGCCGGAGCTGGAAGGCGGCACAATACCTGGCCAGGATCCGGTTCGGGCGGCTGGCAGGCAACAGGCCGGATATATCTGTCGATCCGGCGGCGCCCCGACGCACGCTGATCGTCAGCTTCGACCCTGCCTATCCGCCTGTCTCCGGCGCCGATCTCAGGACCTTCGGCAATGCCGGCGCGGCGGCCGAGTTCGGGCCTGTCCGCCTTGCCTCGGTAAAGCCGGCCGGCTCGATGCAGCCACCCGACCGCGACATCCGCGTGGTGTCGCTGGTCACGGAAGCCGACAAGCGATCGCATTCGCTCGGCTGGCGACGCCTCAAAGGAGAAAACCGCATTCCACGTCCGGCGCTCGCTCGCCTCAAGGCCCTGGTGCGCGAGTTCCGTCCGGACACGATCGTCGTCGAGAGCATTCCGCTGTTCAAGCTGCTGCGGCCTCTTCGGCCTTTGACCAGGCAGCTCGTTCTCGACATGCACAATGTCGAGTCTGATCTCGCGGCCCAGGCGCCCGGCAATGCCCCGTCGGCCGTGTCGCCCGACATAAGGCGGTTGGAGCGGAGAGCGGCGGCCATCGTCGACCGTATCTGGGTGTGTTCGAAGCGGGACCGCGAGCGGCTCAACGCTATTGTGGCGCACAGAACACCGATCGATATCGTACCGAACGGCATCCCGCGCCCCCAAGGGTCGTTTGGGGCGCTGCCGCCACCGCCCGGCACATCCGACGGATTTCCGGTGATCCTCTTTGTCGGCCATCTCGGCTACAGCCCCAACATCGATGCCGCTGAGCGCCTGGCCCGCATCATCCTGCCGCGGGTCCGGCAGGCGTTGCCGGACGCGCGGCTCGTCCTTGCCGGCCGTTCGCCCGATCCAGCCGTCCGGACCCTGTCAGAACTCGACGGCGTCGTCCTGATCGAAAACCCCGACGATGTCGCCCCCCTGCTGTCGGCAGCGCATCTTTGCATCGTTCCGCTCAGGACGGGGGGCGGCACGCGCATCAAGATCCTGGAAGCGATGGCCGCGGGCGTTCCGGTGATCGCGACGCCGCTCGCGGCGGAAGGGCTCGACCTCACCGGAGGCGAGGACCTGCTCCTGTCCGACAGCGACGAAGGACTTGCCGACCTGACGGTAGCACTCTGTTTTGACCCTGCCCGCATGGCCCGGCTGCGCGCCCGGGCCCATGATACCGCATGGTCCCGCTTCGGACCTCAGGCAATCCGCGACGCCGTTCGCCATGGCCTGGAACTGGGCGGCGCCAGCCGATGAACCGCTGCACAACGAGCCTTCGATGATCCCCAAGATCCTGCACCAGACCTGGAAGACCGACGAAATCCCCGCCCGATTCCGGGCTTATGTCGAGAGCTGGAAGCGGCACCATCCGGACTGGACGATGATGTTCTGGAACGACCGGCGGCTGCTCGAGTTCGTCGCCCAGCATTATCCCGACTTCCTGCCGACCTTTTGCAGTTACGAACGCGGCGTGCTGCGAGCGGATGCCGGACGGTATATGCTTCTGCATCATTTCGGCGGTGTCTACGCCGATATCGACTGCGAATGCGTGGCCTCCTTCGATCCGCTGGCCAGCGAGGACCGGATCGTGGTCTGCAAGGAACCGGAAACGCATGCACGGGTGCAAGCCGATTTCCGCCGGCTGCCCTATCTTCTGTTCAACGGCACCATGGCCAGCCCACCTGGCCATCCCTTCTGGCTTCATCTCCTGTCCTTCCTGCCGGGGCTGGCTCACGCCAAGGAAGCCATCGACGCGACAGGCCCCTGCGTGATGACTTCGGCCCAGCTCAGCTATGACGATCAATCCGCCTTCGCCATCCACCCTTCGGCGTTGTTCGCACCGGTGGACTCGGCCGGACGCAATGGCGACAACGGGACGCCGACCCTTTCCATCCACCATTGGGCCGGCACATGGTGGACACGCGCCTCGGCCCCGGGGTGGCGAGACAATATCCGCACGCAGGTCTACCGGTCCTGGCACCATCTCACGCGCGGCGCCTATCTGAGCGAAGCAGCCGCCAGGCAGGGCGTGAGCCCGGCGGCCATCGCGGCGCCGATCCCGTCAGGCCGCAACGTCGCCATTCTGGTGCCGCTGCGCGACGCGGCGGATCATATCCAGCCTTTCCTCGATGCCGTCGGCGCGCTCGACTACCCGAAGGACAAGATCAAGCTGGTCTTCTGCGAGGGTGACAGCCTGGACGCAAGCTGGGAGCGATTGCAGCAGGCCGTGGCACCGCTGGCCGGCGTCTATCGCGACGTGGTCCTGCTGCAGAGACAGACCGGCGTCCAGCTCGACCGAACGAAACGCGCCAGGCGACACTTGCAGCGCGTGAGGCGCGGCGCCATCGCGAAGGTGCGCAACCACCTGATCGACCACGGCCTTGGCCCGGTCGACGATTGGGCGTTGTGGATAGATATCGACGTGTGGCGGTTTCCCGGCGATATCTTGAGCCGGCTTATCGAGAGCGGCCATCGCATCGTGGTTCCCAACTGCGTCAAGATCGCCGGCGGCGACAGTTTCGACCTCAACAGCTTCGTCAGCGTGCGCCGGGAGAAGGATTATCGCTACTATCGCCAGATGCGCGGCGGCATTCATCAACCGCCGGTACACTCCTACAACCGCTTGCATCTCAGCGACGTCAGGCATCTCGACAGCATCGGGCTCGACGGCGTCGGCGGGACCATGCTTCTCGTCGACGCGGCCCTGCATCGCGGGGGGCTTCGCTTTCCAGAGATACCCTATCGCGATTTGATCGAGACGGAGGGGTTCGGCGTTTTGGCCAACGATCTGGGAATCAGACCAATCGGGCTGCCCAGGCTGGAGATAGAGCACGTGCCGTGGTGACTAGAGCGCGTCGCGTCGAAACGGATTCACGCGACGCGCTTTAGCGCCTTGCTTGATGCATGTCGTTGCCGCAAACCGAGGTCACTTTTGCGCGACATGCATTAGTGTTTCACCGTTTCACGGAAACGGCGAAACGCACTATCTCCTTGTTTTTATGCAATTCCGGACGGAAGGCTACGGCGAAGCCGCCGAGCCTAACCGATCACACTTTTCCTGGAATTGCTCTAGCGCCACGGGTGGCTGCGCGGTGGCCGGGTCAACCGACGGCGCGATCAGCCGGCGCGAAATTTTCCACGCCAACGCGACAGGCGCGCCGATAGGAACGCCGCATGCCCGAATGGGCTGTGAGGCCGGCCCGACGGCGGAGCGGTCCGTGCCGCAAGACGTTCGTGGACGAGTGCGGCCAGACGGACTTTCGGCGGCATGGCCGCCCGCTCCAACTGTGCTCTCAGGCGCTCCGGCAGCGGTTTCGACCGCCAGGCGAAATAAGCCTGATATGCTTGAGGCGTCTCGATCAGATGACGGAGATAGGCGGCGAGCTCCGCCGGTGAGCCGAAGGACGCAGCATCGATATAGCAGCCGTCCGGAACGAAAGCTGCGGCATTGGGCGCGCCGAGATAAACGGGCACCGTGCCGGCGGCGAGCGGATCGAACATCTTCTCGGTGACGTAATCGGGCGCGATCGAATTCTCCAGCGCCAGGCAGAAAGGATACCGGCCTATGGTTTCGAGCTTCGTCTGCGGACCGAGATCGGGGCCCGCGATTTGACGGTTGGGTTGATATCGGCCGTAACAATCGACAGCGATATGCTGTGACAGTTCGGCGATGAATTTGTCGCGACCGCTCTTGTTGAAGCTCGACGACTGGAAATGCACCGCCGGCGCGCGCTCGACCTTGGGCGGTATGGGCTTATGTCGCGCGGCGTCCCACCAGCCTGCCCCCGGCAGATAAGGCGACCAGACGTCCGACCCGGTTTCATAGGTCATGACGATGTCGAAGTGGCGCATGAAAGCCGGATCGGCCAATACGGGATAATTGACGATGCTCTCCATCGACCAGGCGACCCATAGCTGGCCGGGGTATTTGCGAGCATCGGCGATCTCTTCGAAATTCGGCACGTGAAAGATGACGGCTGCCGCTTCCGCCAGCCGGCTGCGGTCGTTCGTCCACTCGACGGGAAAGTCGCATCGAGGAATGGCGTCGAGATCGACGGCCTTTTTGAACCAGCGCGTCCAGAAGAGCATGAGCGGACGATTCGGCGGCATCAGGCCCCGTGGATCAAGCGATGCGCTGTCTTTACGCCCTTGCCTGCAGCCGCGAAAGGATGGCCGCCGTTGCGACGGTCAGTCATGGAGGTCCCTTGAAATCGCCGGCCCTATGGTGAAGCCGGAAAATGTCGCTTCAAACCCTTCGCGCTGCGGCGAGCAGCACATCATGCCGACATCGACCGATTTCGAGATCGGGAAGTAGGCCAGCCGCACCGGCTTCCACTGGCCATCCGAAGCATCCAGATATTGGATGCGGATCGCCTCGGCGTGGCGGGTCAGGCGGATCCTGACGCCATCCTTGCCGGCGGCGATGGCGACCAGCGACCAGTCGGAGGTGTCGTTGGTGACGACGACGGAGAAGTAGGCGAGCCCGTCGGTGTATTCGATGCCGGCCTTGATCCAGTGCGTTTCGCTGAGCCGCAGCATCAGCCCGGCCTGATCGTAGAGCACCTTGTAGTCGCCCTTCACGGTGACTTCGGCGCTGAAGTCGCCCTCGACGGGGCGGTAGAGGAAATGGCCGTTGTCGCGCCAGAAACCATAGAAGGTCTCGCGCCAGAAGTCGGTATCTTTTCCTGTTCGAACGGTAAGCGTGCCGTCGCCGACCGTATGGTGCGGCGGCGGGTTGAGCCATGTCATGCCGGCCACGCTCATCGATTTCCTCCCAGGCTGGATTAGCCGGCGAATGTATAGGCCGTCTTCACCGTGGTGTAGAACTCCATGGCGTAGCGGCCCTGCTCGCGCGGGCCGTAGCTCGAGCCCTTGCGGCCGCCGAACGGTACATGGAAGTCGACGCCCGCCGTCGGCAGGTTGACCATGACCATGCCGGCTTCGGAATTGCGCTTGAAATGCGTCGCGTGCTTCAGGCTGGTCGTGCAGATGCCGGAGGTGAGGCCGAACGGCGTGTCGTTGGCGACGCTGAGCGCCTCGTCATAGTCCTTGACGCGGATGACGTTGGCGACCGGGCCGAAAATCTCCTCGCGCGAAATGCGCATGGCATTGGTCGAACCGGTAAACAGCGTCGGCTGCAGATAGAAACCCGGCGTCTTGCGATCGAGCCGCTCGCCACCAAAGGCAATCGTTGCGCCTTCCCTGACACCGATGGCGATGTAGTCTTCATCCTGCTTCAGCTGGGTTGCGTCGACGACGGGACCGATCTGGGTCTGCGCATCGAGCGCGTCGCCGATGACGAGCTTGTCCAGCCGCTCCTTCATGGCGTCGACGAAACGGTCGTGGATGCCGTCGGTGACGATCAGGCGCGAGGACGCCGTGCAGCGCTGACCGGTCGAGAAATAGGCGCCGTTGACGGCGCAATCGACGGCGACGGCCAGATCGGCGTCGTCGAGCACGACGAACGGGTTCTTGCCGCCCATTTCAAGCTGGAACTTGCGCATGTGCTCGACGCTTGCGGCGGCGACGCGCTTGCCCGTGCCGACTGAGCCGGTGAAGGAGATGGCGTTGACGTCGGGGCTGTCGAGCATCGCCTGGCCGACCACCGAGCCCTTGCCCATGACGAGGTTGAGCACGCCCTTGGGCAGGCCAGCGCGGTGCAGGATATCGACGATGGTCCAGGCGCTTTCAGGCACCAGTTCGGCCGGCTTGAAGACGATCGTGTTGCCATAGGTGAGCGCCGGCGCGATCTTCCAGGCGGGAATGGCGATCGGGAAGTTCCACGGCGTGATGATGCCGACGACGCCGACACCCTCGCGGGTCATCTCGACGCCGACGCCCGGGCGCACGCTCGGCACCGTCTCGCCCGACAGGCGCAGCGTCTCGCCGGCGAAGAAATCGAAGATCTGCGCCGCCCGGATGGTCTCGCCGATGCCCTCGGCCAGCGTCTTGCCTTCCTCGCGGGCAAGCGAGCGGCCGATCTCGTCCTTGCGCGCCATGATCTCGTCTGACGTCTTCTTCAGCACGGCGTGGCGGGCCAGCGGGCCGGAGCGCGACCAGGCCGGGAAGGCTGCCTTGGCGGCAGCGATGGCCTGCTTGGCTTCCTCTGGCCCGGCCGAAGCATATTCGCCGACGACGTCGTTGGTGTTCGAGGGGTTGATGTTGCGCGAGCCGGGCTCGCCAAGCCACTCGCCGTCGATCAGGTTCTTACGCAGCACGGTCATCTTGTTTTTCCTTGAGTTTTGGTCGCGGCAGCCATCGGTCGGGCTAATTGTCAGACAAATGGTATAGTCATTGTCCGGGAGGAGGTCTACCCGCCATCTTAAACCTAGAGCCGGCTCGCGTCAGGTCGAGAACGACCAGAACAGGCAGGCGAGCGTGACCGCGCCGAAGACGACGAAGAACAGGCTTCTGAGCAGGACGTTGCGTCGAAGCTCGTTCAAGAAAAGATGCGCCGCCACGATCGCCGCGACGAACAGGAAGCGCCAGTTGAAAAGCGCCCAAAGCACCTCATGCTGGCCGAAGGCCCATCTGGCGAGCAGCGAGCCGACGATGGTCGCGAAGAGCACGATCGTCGCCCAGAAGATCGCGTCGGCGGCATGGGTCAGCACCACGCCGGCGGCACGGATGGGGAGGATCATCATCAGCATGGCGCCGAAGAAATAGATGGCGGCCATCGCCAGGAACGAGCCGGCGTCGGCGATGCCGTCGAGGCGCTTAACGCCGAAGGCGCCGTAGGGATAGCCGTGCCTCGCCACCGCCAGGGAAAGCGCCATCAGCAAGGCGCTGAAAAGAGTGACCAGTGCGAATGTGCCGAGGGCCTTGCTCATGTCGTTTCCTGTCGAGACGAATCAACAGGAGTCTAGCAATCAAAAGCCGCAATCACCTCTCGATATTCTCGAAGGCACCTACCGCTTGCGCAATCAGATTCGTCGCCATGACCAGCGAGACGATTGCGCCTGAGTTGAAGACAACGATCCACCATTTGCCGCCGGTGAGGAAACCATAGCCGTCTGCAACGGCCAGGCCCCAGTCGGCCGAAGGCGGCTGGATGCCGAGGCCGAGAAAGCTCAGCGTGGCGATGGAGAAGAAGGCATAGCCCAGCCGCGTGACGAGCTCGATCAGGATCGTTTCCCTGATGTTGGGCAGTATCTCCAGAACCATGATGGCAAGTGAGTTCTCGCCGCCGAGGCGGGCGGCGCTGACATATTCGCGTTCCTTCTGCTCGCGCACCGCGGCGCGCACGGTCCTGGCCACCAGCGGCGCATAGGCAATGGCGATTACCAGGATGACGGTGAGGTTCGAGGGCCCCAGCGCCACCAGCGTCATGGTGACGAGGACGATGAAGGGAAAGGCCATCAGCGTGTCGAGCAGCCGCGCGCCGATCGCGTCGACCAGGCCATCGAAATAGCCGAGCGCCAGGCCGATGATGGTGCCGGCGGCAACGCCGCCCAATGTCGCGAGCGGCGCGACCAGCAGGATGTCGCGCGACCCGACGATGATGCGGGACAGCACATCGCGACCGAGATGATCGGTGCCGAACCAGTGCGCGGCGTCCGGCGGCGTCAGCGTGGCGAGGAAATCCTCGGCATAGGGATCATAGGGAACCAGCCGGTCGCCGAACAAAGCGCAGGCGACCCAGAAGGCGAGGATGAGCGATCCGATAATGACGGATGGAGGAAGGCCGCGAACGGCGCGGCCCAGCCTGCCGGCGCTCCGCAGGAAACCGGGTGCGCGCGAAGGTGCCGGGAATTCCAAAAGGTCCATCATAGCGACGCCCGCCGCCGCTGCCGCGGGTCGAGCAGCGCTTGAACGAGATCGCCCGCCGCGGCTGACAGGACGAAGATCGTCGCCATGACAAGCACGCCTGCTTCCAGCATCGGGAAATCGCGCGACTTGGCGGCGTTCAAAACGAGATTGCCGAGGCCCTGGATGCCGAACAGCGCCTCGATCACCACCAGCCCGCCGAGCATGTAGCCGCTCTGCGTCGCCAGCACCGCGATCGTCGGCGTCAGCGCGTTGGGCAGCACGTGGCGGAGAATGACCTGCCGGCGATCGAGCCCTTTCAGAATGGCGCTGCGCGTATAGTCGGCGGCCAGCGCCTCGATGACGCCGGCCCGCGTCATGCGCGCCAGATAGCCGGCAAGGTTGAGCACCAGCGGCAGCGCCGGCAGGATCAGGTAGTAGCTGCTCGTCCAAAAGCCGGCGCCATCGGGGGCAGCACCGGTGATCGGCAGCCAGTTCAGCCACAGGCCGAAGACCAGCAGCAGGAGCAGCCCCGATACGAAATCCGGGACGATGCCGAAGGAGACGCCGGCGAGCACGATCAGCCGGTCGACAAGCCGACCCCGGTTGAGGCCGGCGACGATGCCCGCGCCGACGCCGAGCGGCACAAGAAACAAAAGGATGATGCCGGCAAGCGCCGCCGAACGGCCGAGACTTGCCAGCACGAAGGGCGCGACCGGCGCGCGCATCGACAGCGACGTGCCGAAGTCGCCGGTGAGCGCCGCGCTGAACCATCGCCAGTATTGAACGAGCACGGGCTGGTCGGCGCCGAGCTCTCTGTTCAGCGCCGCGACGGCCTGCGCGTCGGCGAAGGGACCGAGCATGACGCGTGCGACATCGCCGGGCAGGACCTGCCCGGCGAGGAAGACCAGCGCGCTGACCAGCCACAGGGTGAGCAGCAGCGAGACCCCGCGCGCCGACAAGGCGCGGCCGGTCAGCATCCGGCGTCCCACGCGGCTTGGCGTTTGCGCATCATGCCTGGACGAAGGAAACGCGGTCGAGCAGAAGATGCGAGATCGCCGTGAAGCGCGCCCCCTCGACCTTGTTGCTGGTTATGCGGCTGTATTGCGAGAAGTAGCTGATGATCTCCGGGGTCTCGTCGAGCAGCAGGGTCTGGATCTTGCCGGCTACGACGCGCTGCGCCTGAAGGTCGCGGGCCTTGCCGTAGTCGACCAGCAAGGCGTCATAGTCCGCATTCTTGAAATGCGCGGCGTTCCACGCGCCGTCGCTCTTCAGCGTCGCGTTGAGGAAGATGTCGGGCGTGCCGCGATGCCCGAAATCGGTGATGCCGAGATTGGAATCCAGCCAGGGCGAGCTGCCGAAGGTCGCCGAGCCGTAATAGGCATCCTGCGGGAGGACGTTGAGCTTGATGTCGATGCCGGCCTTCCTGGCGAAGTTCTGGATGATCACGGCGTAGTCGGGGATGTCGTAGGCGCGTTCGGTGGTCAGCGTCACCTCGAAGCCGTTGGGCACGCCGGCCTCGGCCAGCAGACGCTTGGCCTCGGCGATGTCCTGCTTGCGCTGCGGCACCGACGGATCGGCCGAAGGGAAGATCGGCGCGAACGGCGTGTCGTTGCCGGCGATGGCGCGCCCCTTGAGGAGGCCCTTCACGATGGCCTCGCGGTCGAGGGTGAGCGCCAATGCGCGGCGGACGCGCTTGTCGGTGAACGGCGCCTGATCGGTCCTGAGATGCACGGCATCATGCGAGCTTGCCTGGACGCTCAGCAGCTTGAAGTTGGCATTGCCCTCGATCGCCAGCTCGAGGCGCGTGGTGCTCGGGATGACATCGAGCTGGCCGGCCTGCAGCGCCACGACCTGCGCCTGCTCGTCGTCGAAGAACTTTATTTCGACCCGGTCGGGCAGCGCCTTGTCGCCCCAGTAATCGGGATTGCGCACGAAGCTGGCGCCCTGCTTGGGGCGGAAGGATTCGAGCTTGAACGGGCCGGTGCCGTTGAAGTTCTTCTCGAAATCGCCGGCATAGTCGGACGGCAGGATCACGGCGTTGTAGACGTCGGAGGAGACATAGAACGGGAAATTCGAGTTCGACTGGTCGAGATCGAAGGCTACCGTCTCGTCGTCGACGATCTTGGCGCCGCCCTTGGACAGGATGCCCTTATAGGCCGACAGGGCCGACGAGCCGCTGTTCGGATCGACCAGACGCTCGAAGCTCGCCACGACGTCCTTGGCGGTCACGGTGCGGCCGTCATGGAATTTCACGCCGGGCCGCAGCTTGAACGTCCAGCGCTTGGCCGTCTCGTCGGCTTCCCAGGACAAAGCGAGCTTTGGCTGCAGCCCGTCCTTGGGATCGTCGAGGATCAGGTATTCGCCGACCTGGCTGAGCACGCCGATGCTGGCCGGATCGGTGACCGTGACCGGATCGATCGCCTTGGTCGGCTGCCCGAGCCCGACGCGGACGGTGCCGCCGGCGGCAGCGGCGCGCGCCGTGCCGGAAAAGCCCAGACCTTGCGAAGCGGCGAAGCCGGTCAGGCCGATCAATGCCGCGTATTTCAAGAGATCGCGGCGTTTCAGGTAGCCGGCGGCGTATTCGTCGACGGCGACGTTCCAGATGTCGCCGGAGAGATTGCGAAGGGCGTCGATTTCGTTGCGCTTGGTCATTTTTGCCTCTGTGAAAATTGTGGTTTGAAATGAGGTGGAGACGACGGGCCGGTCAGACCGGCTGGCCGTCGAGATGGATGCGGTCGACTGCTTGCGGATAGAAGGCGATCAGCCCCTTGATCTTCGGCATCTCGGCGATCGGATCGCGGTAGCTCCAGGCGATATCCTCGCGCAGAGAGCCGTCCTTGAGCACGCCGGACCAATAGGAGGCGATGCCCTTGTAGGGACATCGGGTCCTCGTCAGCGAGGCTCTCAGCCGGTCGAGCCGGACATCCTCCGGCGGCAGATAGAAACGTGTCGGCAGGTGCGTTTCGAACAGCAGCACGGGGCGGCGGCTGTCGGCGATCAATTCGCCGTCGAACCAGATCGCGACATGGCTGGAGCTCTGCAGCACGTCGATGCGCGCATAGGGGTCGCGTGCATGGACGAAGACCTCTTCGTCCTCCTCGAACCACTGGTCGACGAGGTTCCAGGTGAAGGCGATGCGGCCGGCGAGCGGCGCGAGGTTCTCGTCGGGCGGCGCCGTGAACGACCAGGCGGCATCGGCGGCGCGCCTGTCGCCGGCTTCGATATCCCAGTATTTTGTCTCGCCGCCGACCGCGTGCTGCTGGCCCTGCTTCGACGGTTTCAGCACCGACTGGTCGACCGCCGCCAGCGGGAAGAAATAGATCGGCAGGAAATGATTGGAGCGCAGCACCAGCACGTTGCGGCTATCGGCGATCACGCGCCCGCCGAATTTGACGCGGATGCGCTTGGGGCTGTGCAGGACATTGATCAATTGCGGCGCGGTGGCTTCGCGCGGCTGCAATCTCGGCGCGGCGGTCATGACGGCTCTCCTTTAGGACACGGCGCGCGCGTTGGCGCGCTGTTCGGCGAAGCGGTTGGCGGGACGGGCAAGGCCGAAGCGGTCGCGCAGCGTTCCGGGCGCGTATTCGGTCGGGAAGACGCCGCGGCGCTGCAGCTCCGGCACGACCTGCTCGGCGAAGTTGACCCAGTCCTCCGGCAGCAGCGGGAACATCAGGTTGAAGCCGTCGGCGGCGCCCGCCTCGAACCAGTCCTGCAGCTGGTCGGCGATCTGCTTTGGCGTGCCGGCGACGGTCGGCACCGAGCCGCTGTTGGCGAGTTTGCGGGCGATTTCGCGCAGGGTCAGGTTCTGCGTCGCCCACTGCCTGACCCGGTTGAGCGAGGTTCGCCCGCCATTGAAGGTGCTTTCGTCGGGAAGCTGCGGCAGCGGGCCGTCCGGCGGATAGGCCGAGAGGTCGATACCGCTCCAGCTCGACAGGAGATCGATGCCGACGCGGTCGGGGAGCAGCGTCTGCAGGTAGTCCTGCCTGTCGCGCGCCTCGGCCTCGGAGGCGGCGACGATCGGCAGGATGCCCGGCAGGATCTTGAAACTCTCCGGCCGCCGGCCGTGACGCGCCAACCGCTCGTTGATGTCCTCACGATATCTGATGCCGTCTTCCCTGGTGCTGTAGATGGCGAAATGCGCATCGGCATGGGCGGTGGCGAAATTCTTGCCGTCCTCGGACGAGCCTGCCTGCACGATCAGCGGATGGCCCTGCGGCGGCCGCGACACGTTGAGCGGCCCGCGCACCTTGAAATGCGCGCCGCGATGGTCGAGCACATGGACCTTGTCCGGGTCGGCGAAATAACCGGTTTGCTTGTCGAACAGCAGGGCTTCGTCTTCCCAGCTGTCCCACAATCCCTTGACGATATCGAGGAATTCGGCCGCGCGCTGATAGCGGAAGGCGTGCTCGATATTGCCGTCGCGGCCGAAATTGCGCGCCTCCTCGTCCATGGCCGAGGTGACGACATTCCAGGACGCCCTGCCCCCACTGATATGGTCGAGCGAGGCGAACAGGCGCGCCACATTGTAGGGCTCGCTGTAGGAGCTCGACGCGGTGGTGATGAGGCCGATATGCTTCGTCACGGCAGCCAACGCCGACAAAAGCGTCAGCGGCTCGAGGCGGGCATTGGCGTAATGCGCGACGCCGCTCTTCACCGAATCCCAGATCGACACGTGGTCGGCGACGAAGATCGTGTCGATCCTGGCGCGCTCGGCAGCCTGGACCAGCTCGCGATAGTAATCGAAGCCAAGCACTTCGTGGCCGGGCGCGCGCGGGTGCCGCCACGACATGCGATGGTCGCCCTGCGGGTTGAAGAAGAATGCGCTTAAGATCAACTGGTTTCGCGCCATGCCGGCCTCCTTGCAGATCCGCGAGAGACCGGGGCGCCGCATCCGTCGGCGCTGTCGAAATCTCTCGATCAGGTGAAAGGCTAGATTGCGCTTGCCGTTAATTCGAGTAATTTTATAGAGATAATGTACTAAATGAGTGAAAGCGATTGCCCTTGATTAGGGCACCAACAGAAAGCGATTTCGAGGTCTCAATGTCCCCTTCGGTGCTGAACGTGGAGAAACTTTCCATCGCCTATGGCGGGAAAAGAGGATGGCAATCCGCCGTCAATGGCGTTTCGCTAAGCGTGGGCCAGGGCGAAGCACTGGGGCTGGTCGGCGAGTCAGGTTCGGGCAAGAGCTCGGTGGCTTTGGCCATATTGCGCTACCTGCCGGGCAATGCGCGTGTGGCGGCCTCGGCGCTGGAGTTCCAGGGCAGGGAAATCCGCGGGCTGTCCGGCGAAGATCTGCGCGGCCTGAGAGGGAACCGTATCGCGGCCGTCTACCAGCATCCGGGCGCCGCGCTCAGCCCGGCCATGACGATCGGCCGGCAGATCGGCGAGACGATCATGCGCCATCGCCGGGTCCGTCACGAGGAAGCCCGCTGGCGATCGGCCGAATTGCTCAGGCGCGTGCGGGTCGCCAATCCGGAGCGGGTGCTCGATCTTTATCCGCATGAGCTGTCCGGCGGCATGCAGCAGCGCGCCAACATCGCCATCGCCATCGCGCTCGACCCGGCGCTGCTGGTGCTGGACGAACCGACGACGGCGCTCGACGCCAGCGTGCAGTCGGAGATGATCGCGATCCTCGACGATCTGCGCCGCGACCACAAAACCAGCATCCTCCTGATCAGCCACGACATTAACCTGATCCGCCGCTCCTGCGACCGCGTCGCGGTCATGCAGTCGGGCGCCGTGGTCGAGAGCGGCGGCGCCGAGGATGTCTTCGAAAACCCCGCCCATGCCTATACCAGGGCGCTGATCGCCTCGATCCCGGCGCTGAATTTCACCAAGCATGACGGGCGGCTCGCCGAGACCGGCACGGCAGGCCGGATCCGGTCGGCCGCTCGCCGAACCGGCCCTGACGCGGAACGCCAGACCGCCATTGCCTGCAAGGGCATCAGCCATTCGTTCGGTTCGCAGGCCGTATTGCACGATGTCGAGCTTCGCGTCGGGCAAGGCGAAACCTTCGGCCTGATCGGCGAATCCGGCTCTGGCAAGTCGACGCTGGCACGGATCGTCACCGGGCTGCAGACACCCAGCCAGGGGTCGGTCGAGCTGTTCGGCAGGAAAGTCGCGCCGCGCGCCGAGAAACGGGCGCCGGGCGAACGGCGCGACATGCAGATGGTTTTCCAGTCGCCCGACCGCACGCTCAATCCGCGCCACCGGATCGGGCGGATCATCAGCCGGCCGCTACGGCGGCTTGCCGGCCTTGGCCGGAGCGATGCGAAGAACCGCGTCGCCGATCTGCTGCGCTCCGTCAGGCTGGCCGATACGACCGCGGAACAGAAGCCACGCTCATTGTCCGGCGGCCAGCGGCAGAGGGCGGCAATCGCGCGCGCCTTTGCCGGCGCGCCGAAAGTGGTGGTGCTGGACGAGCCGACCTCGGCGCTCGACGTCTCGGTCCAGGCGACGGTGCTCAACCTGCTCAACGACCTGCAGCGCGACAAGGATACGACCTACCTGTTCATCAGCCACGACCTCAAGGTCGTGCGCTACATGGCCGACAGGATCGGCGTGCTCTATCGCGGCCGGCTGGTCGAGACCGGCTCATCGGAACAGGTCTTTCGCGGCCCCAACCATCCCTACACGAAGCTGCTGCTGGCGGCGTCCGCCGATGCTGCCCAGACCGCCTCCATCCAGGGCGGGACCGTGGCGGAGCTTCAGTCGGCCAAGGGATGCTGCTTTGCCGACCGCTGCCCGCTCGCCTCGCCGGACTGCCGTGAAGCCGAACCGGCCTCCGCCGATGTCGGCGACGGCCACCTGATCGCCTGCTGGCGAACAAACCACCTTCTAAGTGAGACGCCCTAACCGATCCGGTTGCCGCTCGCCGGATCGAACAGATGCAGCGCCGCCGGATCGGCTGACAGCCGAACGATATCGCCCGGCTTCACGTCGCTACGGCCCATGACGAAGACGCAGATCTGCTGGTTGGCCAGCCGGACATAGAACTGCGTCGACAGGCCGAGCGGTTCGACCACCTCGACCTCGGCTTTCAGCGCCCCATCGTCGACCAGTTTTATGTGCTCAGGCCGTAGCCCGATAGTCAGGTCATCGCCATCTTTCAGCGGCAGGCCATCGGGCAGCCGCAGCTTCTGGCCATCGGCGAGCACGGCATCGGCCTTGCCGCCCTTGGCGAATTTCGCCGGCAAAAAGTTCATGCCCGGCGAGCCGATGAACCCGGCGACGAAGGTGTTGGCCGGCCGGTCGTAAAGCTCGAGCGGATGGCCGACCTGTTGCACGTAGCCGTCATGCATGACGACGATGCGGTCGGCCATGGTCATCGCCTCAACCTGGTCGTGGGTGACATAGACCGACGTCGTCTTGAGCTGCTGGTGCAGCGCCTTGATCTCGGCGCGCATGTGGACGCGCAGCTTGGCATCGAGGTTCGACAGCGGTTCGTCGAACAGGAAGACTTTCGGGTCGCGCACGATGGCGCGCCCCATGGCGACGCGCTGGCGCTGGCCACCGGAAAGCTGGCGCGGCAAACGGCCGAGATAGCTGTCGAGGCCAAGCCGCTTGGCGGCGGCACCCACGCGGCCGTCGATCGTCGTCTTCTCGGCCTTCTTCAGCATCAGGCTGAAGCCCATGTTGGAAGAGACGTCCATATGAGGGTAGAGCGCGTAGGACTGGAACACCATGGCGATGTCGCGGTCCTTGGGCGCGACGTCGTTGACGAGGCGCTCGCCGATATGGATCTCGCCGCCGGTGACCTCTTCGAGGCCGGCGATCATGCGCAACAGCGTGGACTTGCCGCAGCCGGACGGACCTACCAGGACGACGAACTCGCCATCGGCGATCGCGAGATCGACGCCGTGCAGGATGCGCAGCGAGCCATAATCCTTCTCGACGTTTTGCAGCGTGACGGAGGCCATCTTTTATCCTTTGACCGCGCCGGCGGTGAGGCCGGTGACGAGATAGCGTTGCAGGAAGGCGAAGAAGACGCAGACCGGGATCAGCGCCAGGATCGAGGCCGCCATCATCTGCCCCCAGTCGACGGCGAACTTGCCGATGAAGGTGAGCAGCCCAACCGCAAAAGTCTTCTGCTCGTCGCTGGAGATCAACATCAGCGCGAACAGCAATTCGCTCCAGGCGGCGGTGAAGACGAAGCCGAGCGTGGCGCCCATGCCGGGCAAGGTCAGCGGCACGATCACCCGGCGCATCGCCTGGGCGCGGGTGCAGCCATCGATCATCGCCGCCTCCTCGAGATCCCTCGGGATGCCATCGAAGAAGGACTGCATCAGGAAGGTGGCGAAGGCGGTGTTGAAGGCGGTGTAGATGATGATCAGTCCGATCAGGCTGTTGGTCAGGCCGATATCGCCCATGATGCGGTAGATCGGCGGGATGACCATGACCAGCGGGAAGGTCTGGGTGAGAAGCAACAGGATCGCCAGCGTCGCCTTGCCGCGGAAGGTGAAGCGCGACATGGCGTAGCCGGCAAGCGTGGCGATGACGGTGACAAATGCCGCCGTCGACACCGAGACGATGACGCTGTTCAGAAAATAGCGCGGAAAGTCGGAGGCCTCGAGCACGGTGACGAAATTCTGAAAAGTCGTCTGCGACGGCCAGAAGGTGATGCCTTCCGAATAGAGCAGGCGCTCGGGCGTCACCGAGATCTTCAGCGTCCAGAAGATCGGGAACAGCGCGAAGATCACAAATGCCGCAATGGCCAGGTAAAGCCCGATGCCGCCGACGATGCGCGATGATGTGGAGCGACCGGCGATCATCAGACGTGCCTCACCAGCGTGCGGCGGATGGCGATCAGCCCGATCGCATAGGCAATGAGCAGCACCAGAAGCAGCACAGCGACCGCCGAAGCGTAGCCCTTGTCGAGCGACTTGAAGGCGCTGACATAGATGTAGACCGGCACCGTGCTGGTCGAGCCGGCAGGCCCGCCCTCGGTCATGACAAAGATCAGGTCGGCGAAGGTGGCTATCCAGATGGTGCGCAGCATGACGGTGATGACGATGGTCGGCGCCAGGAAGGGCAGCGTCACCTTGGTGAAGCGCTGCCACGGCGAGGCGCCATCGATGGCCGCCGCCTCATGCAATTCGGACGGGATCGACTTCAGCGCGGCCAGCAGCGTGATGGCGAAGAAGGGAATGCCGAACCAGATGTTGGCGACGATCGGCCCCCACATGGCGGTGGCGGGGTCGGACAGCACATTGGTCGGCTCGGCCTTTAAGCCCAGCGCGAAAAGCCAGTGCGGCAGCGGCCCGATGATCGGGTTGAACAGCCAGGCCCAGGTGAGGCCCGAAAGAAAAGACGGCACCGCCCAGGGCAGGAACACCACCGCCTGGACCACCTTGCGGCCATAGAACGGCTTGTCGAGCAGCAACGCCAGACCCAGCCCCAGGAAGAACTGGAAGAACAGGCTGGCGACCGTCCACCACAGTGTGTTGATCAGCGCCTGGCCGAGCACCTGGTCGGAGAGCATCGCCTGGTACTGGCCGAGGCCGACATATTCGGACTTGAAGGCCGAGAATTTGCGGACGGAATAGCTGATGCCGATGATCAGCGGCACCAGAAGCACCACGACCAAGAGGACAATAGCCGGCGATAGATAGAGCCATGGCTCGATCGCGGCCTTGCTCAGCCGTTGCTTTCGCGGCGGGGCAGCGGATCGGATTTCGGACACTGCGTAGGTCATTACGTGGCTCTACGGTGGAGGGTGAATTCTGGCGATGGCGACAGCGTCCTTCTCCCCGTTCAACGGGGAGAAGATGCCGGCAGGCAGATGAGGGGCGGCGCGAACCTTTCAGAAGTCAGCGCGGTCCCTCATCCGTCACTTATCTGTGCATGACGTTGTCCCAAAACCGCTAAGCACTTTTGGGCGACATGCATCGGGTGACACCTTCTCCCCGTAAACGGGGAGAAGGAAGAGGAGGCGTCACTTCTTGTTCTTGGCCAGCCAGGCCTGCTGCTCCTTGGTCAGGAACGCGGCCCATTCGTCGGCCACCTGCTTGGCCGGCTTCTGGCCGAGCAGCACTTCCTGAAAATTCTTGATCGCCACCTGGTCGACGAAGTTGCCAAGGTTCTCCAGATGGGTCGGCGGCGTCACCATTTCGTACTTGGAGCTGTCGCTGAGCTCGGTGAACCAGCCCTTGAACTGCTCGGTCTTGAAATGAGCGTCCTGGTCGGCGCCGTTGTGGATCGGCACGACGCCCACCTCCTTGGCCCATTCCAGATTGTCCTTGGGCGACAGAAGTGTGGCCATCAGCTTCCAGGCCTCATCCTTGTGCTGGGAATTGGCGAACATCGCCCAACCGGCATAGCCCAGCGTCGGATAGGACTTGCCGCTCGGGCCGACGGGAAGCGGAGCCACGGCGAAGTCGTCGGCGCTCATCTTGTCGGCGATGCCGAGCAAGGCGTCCGGATCCTGGTTCAGCATGGCGCAGGTGCCGGAATAGAAGCCCGTCACCGTTTCGTTGAAGCCCCAGCTCACGGCGTCCTTCGGCGCCAGGCCGTTCTTGTACATGTCGGCCAGCATCTGCAGGCCCTTGACCGAACCTTCATCGTTGATGGTCGAGGTGCCGTCCTCGTTGAAGTAGCCGCCCTTGCCGTCGGCGATGTTCATGAACATGTGCATGCCGTTGAAGGCGCCCGGGCCGCCGCGCAGGCAGTAGCCGTATTTGCCGGGGATGGCCGAGATCTTCTTGGAATCCGCGACGAAATCGTCGAGCGTCGCCGGCGGGCCGTCGAGGCCGGCTTCCTTGAACAGCTTCTTGTTCCAGAACAGCGCATTCACATAATAGCCGTAGGGGATCATGAACTGGGTGTTGTTGACGGTCGAGCCGAACTGCTTGGCGCGGTCGCCCAGCGTCTTGGCGTCGTCCCATTTGGCCATATAGGGGCCGAGATCCTCGAGCTGGGCGTTGTTGGCGTAGAGGCCCATCCAGCGCTCAGGCATCTCGACGACATCAGGGGTATCGCCGGCCTGCACCATGGTGAGGAACTTTTCGAAGGCCTGGCCCCAGGGCAGCGAAACCACCTCCACCTTGATGCCTGGATTGGCGCTTTCGAATTCGGCGATCTGCTTCTTCAGGAATTCGGTGCGCGGCGGGCTGGTGATGACCTCGACCAGCTTGATGGTGGTGTCGGCCATCGCGCCGCTGGCGGAAATCGCCAGGCCGGCCGCTGCGGCAAGCATGAAGGTCAGTCTTTTCATCTTCAGGACTCCCATTTTCGATCCGTTTATTTTTTTGACTTGTCGAAGGCCTGGACGATGTCCGCCCAGAGATCCTCGACATTTTCCAATCCGACATTGAAGCGGATGGTTCGGGGGCTGACGCCGAAGCGCGCCATCGAATTGATGCCCGGCGTCTGCTCGAGCGAGGCCTTTGCCGGCACGACCAGGCTTTCATGGCCACCCCAGCTGACGCCGATGCGGAAGAATTTCAGCGCATCGACGAAGGCCGGGATATCGACATCCTCGGTGACCTCGAAGGAGAACAGGCCGGCATAGCCGGCAAGCGTCTTCTTGCCGGGGTGGTTGGAATAAGCGGGGTGATTGACCCGCTCGACCTTGCCATGCGCCTTGAGCCGCTCGGCAATGGTGAGCCCGCTCTTCATGTGATGTGGCAGGCGCAGCGGCAAGGTGCGCAGCCCGCGCAACAAGAGCCAGCCTTCGAAGGGCGACAGCTTGCCGCCAAGCTGGGAATAGGTCTGCTCGTTGATGTGCTTGATGTGGGCGGCAGAACCCGCCACCACGCCGGCGACGGTATCGCTGTGGCCGCTCAGATATTTGGAGGCCGAGTGCAGCACCAGGTCGACGCCATGCGAGATCGGCTTCTGGAAGACGGGCGTCGCCCAGGAATTGTCGATGGTGGTGACGATGCCCTGCTCCTTCGCCAGCCGCGTCAGGTGCTCCAGGTCCTGCAGCTCGAACATCATCGAGGTCGGGCTTTCGAGATAGAGCAGCTTGGCGCCGGGAAGGGCTGCGGCGACCGCATCGGGATCGGCGCCGTCGACATAGTCGACCTTGATGTGCAAGCGCGGGAACAGCCGCTCGAACAGCCGGTAGGCGTCGCCATAGCAGTTGCGTACGGCGACCATGCGCTCGCCGGCGCCGACGAAGGCGAGCACCGTGGCGCTGATAGCCGCCATGCCGCTGGAAAAGCCGCGCGCGGCCTCGGCGCCTTCGAGCGCCGCGACCCGCGCCTCGAACTCCATCACGGTCGGGTTGTCGCCGCGCGAGTAGATCGGCTGCTTTCTTCGACCAGCAAAGGTGTCGGCCATGTCGGCGTAATTGGCGAAGGTGAACAGCGACGTCTGGTAGATCGGCGGCACCACCGCGCCGCCGGGGAACGGATCGTCATGCGCCAGAAGCGTCGCCGCCTCGCCGAGATAATCGCTGGCCATCGAGGCCGGATCGAAGGTGTTGGGCTGCTCGTTCATCTGCGGTCCGAAAGTTTGAGGTTGGCGGCACCGCGTTTCAGATCGTCCTCGACGGTGGCGATGAGCTTCAGCGCCTCGGCGCGAGCGCCGTCGGGATCATGCGCGGCGATGCGGTCGAAGATGGTGCGGTGATAGGGGAAGCTGGCATGGCCGAAGTCGCGCACGCCGAGCGGATGCTCCCAGAAGCGGTGGAACATCTCGTACATGGCGGCGATGATCTGCTCGAACAGCGGGTTGCCGGAGGCGCGGAAGACCGCCTGGTGGAATTCCCAGTCCTCGTCCGAGGACATGCCGGCGCGGGTGCGGAAGGCCTCTTCCATGAGGTCGAGCTTGCGCTCGATCTCGGCGATCTCGGCCTTGCCCGCGCGAATGGCGCAAAGTGCCGCCGCCTCCGCCTCCAGCGCGCGTCGGATTTCCAGCGTCGCCATCAGGCCGGCGAAATCGCTGCCGCCGGCCAATGTCAGCGGCATGTGCAGCATGTCGGGCGAGACGGCGGCCTTGAGATAGGTGCCCGAGCCCTGCCGCCGTTCGACGAGCCCGAGCCCCTCCCAGCGGGTCAGGGCCTCGCGCACCGTGTTGCGACTGACCTTGAGGCGTTCCGCCAGGATGCGCTCCGTCGGCAGTTTTTCACCCGGGCCAAGAGCCTCCTGCCGCACGAACCCCGCCAACGCCTTCAGCACCGCGTCATCGCGGGCCGTGGTCTGGATGGGGGGCAGGAAATCGGTCACGCCGGCTGAGCCTAAAGTGGTTCAATGGTCCAACCAATTTCTGCACAAGTGGCGAGACGTGTCAACAGTGGAAACGAGGTCGGGCCGAACGGCGCAAATTTGCGCCATCCGACCGGCCTGTCGTTTTCAGGCGCGGACGCGCGCCGGCGTGGCCGCCGCGCGCTCTTCGCGCCAGCGCGCGAACATTTCCTCGCGAACCCGCCGCGAACCCGAGAGCCGCTCCTTTGCTTCCGTCAGGACAGCGGGCGAAGCCTCGGCGGGCGTGCCTGACCGGAAGGGAGGCGCCGGCGCGTATTCGAGCGAGAGTTGCACGATTTCCGCTTCGGCCTGGCCGAGCAGCCTTGCGACCAGCGCCAGGCCGAAATCGATGCCGGAGGTGACGCCGCCGGCGGTGATCAGCTTGCCGTCCTCGACAATCCGCGCATCGACAGGAATCGCGCCGAACTCTTCAAGGAAATCATGCGCATACCAGTGCGTGGTGGCGCGCTTGCCCTTGAGCAATCCGGCCGCGCCAAGCACCAGGGCGCCGCTGCACACCGAGGTGATGTAGCGCGCCTGCGCCGCGCGCTCCCAGACGAAGTCGAGAACCGCCCTGTCCTCCAGCAGCGCGTTGACGCCGCCGCCGCCTGGCATGCACAGCACGTCAAGAGGCGGGCAGTCTTCGAAGGTCGCCGTCGGCGTGAGCGACAGACGCGTCGAGGACATCACCGGATTGCGATCCTTCCAGATCAGTTCCACCTCAGCGCCCTTGACCGTTGCCATAACCTCATAAGGCCCGGTGAGGTCGAGTTGCTGGACGTTGGGGAAGACGAGGATGCCGAAACGAAGGGACATGGGAATCTCCGTGGGTTGACTTCTGGCAATCTACGGAATCATGCTTTGGCACGATTGCCATTCATCCCTCGTTTCAGGCCATTCCCATGCGCCGCATCGAAATCCTCGCTTATCCCGACATCCAGCTCCTCGATGTCAGCGGACCGCTTCAGGTTTTTGCCAGCGCCAACGACTTCAGGACGCAGGCCGGCGAGCCGGCCGCCTATGAGCCCGTCGTCGTCGCCGCCTCGCCGCGGATCAGGACATCGTCCGGTCTGGCGCTTGAGGCGGCGGCGCTGCCGGCGCAGGGGCTCGCGGTCGATACGCTGATCGTGCCTGGCGGCTGGGGCGTCAACGCGGCCTGCGAGGATCCCGAGCTCGTCCAGTGGATCGTCGGCCGCTCGCGCGATGCGACGCGGACGGCTTCGGTCTGCAGCGGCGCGATGCTTTTGGCTCAGGCAGGCCTGCTCGACGGCCGCCGCGCGGTTACCCATTGGGGCCGCTGCGCGGAGTTCGCCAAGCGCTTTCCGGCGGTTCGGCTCGAACCCGACCCGATCTTCATTCGCGACGGCAATGTCTGGACCTCGGCCGGGGTGACGGCCGGCATCGATCTCGCGCTGTCCTTCGTCGAGGCCGACCTCGGCCGGCGCATGGCACTCGCCGTGGCACGCGAGCTGGTCGTTTTCCTGAAACGACCCGGCGGTCAGGCGCAGTTCAGCCAGACCCTCAAGTTGCAAGAGGGGGACGGGCGCTTCGACCGGCTGCATGGCTGGATCCTCGACAATCTGAGCGGCGACCTGTCGCTGGAGCAGCTGGCCGAACACGCGAATATGAGCCGGCGCAGTTTCTCGCGGCACTATCAGGAGGCAACGGGGCGCACACCCGCCCGCGCGATCGAAGAAATCCGGATTGAGGCGGCGCGGCGGATGCTGGAGCGGGGGCAAACGGTCAGCCAAACGGCGCGGCGCTGCGGTTTCGGCTCCGAGGAAACGATGCGGCGCGGCTTTCTACGCGTCCTCGGCACCAACCCGCGCGATTATCGGGAGCGTTTCTGATCCACCGACAGGTCGCTGATCGGGCGATCCTGTGCCGCCCGGCATGTGATCGTTTGGATTCATGCGCCAGGGTATTGGCGTCAGGGCGGATAACTGCCCAGACGGGACGCGAAGCGCTCCACCATCGCCAGGCCGGCTGCGCACGGCCGCATCGCCGGCGCGCGGTCAAATATCGGGACGCCGGCACGGGCGCCGAACAAGGCGCTTGCCGTAGCAGATCAGGTTCTCGATGCCCTGCATGACGAAGACCTGGCTGTCGAACAGCGCGTAGAGAATGGCGTGGATGCCATGGATCTGATCCGGCGCGAATTGGGCCATCGCGCTCGCCCTCAATGGCTTTCGCGCGGAACGGCGTGACCGCGGCTGCCGACGAGGAAATCGAGGTCGGCGCCACGGTCCGCCTGCAGGACATGATCGACATAGAGGCCCTGATAGCCGCCGCGCATCGCCGGTTCGGGCGGCCGCCAGGATTGCCGACGTCGAGCCAATTCTTCTTCCGAAACCTCGAGATGCAGCCTTCTTGCCTCGACATCGAGCTCGACGATGTCGCCGCTTCTGACCAGTGCCAGCGGGCCGCCGACGGCGGCTTCGGGGGCCGCATGCAGCACAACCGTGCCGAAAGCGGTGCCGGACATGCGGGCGTCGGAAATGCGGACCATGTCGCGCACGCCCTTTTGCAAGAGCTTCCGCGGCAGCGCCATGTTGCCGACCTCGGCCATGCCGGGATAGCCCTTGGGGCCGCAATTCTTCAGCACCATGACCGACGTCTCGTCGATATCGAGCCCCGGGTCGTCGATGCGCGCCCTGTAGTCGTCGATGTCTTCGAAAACGACGGCGCGGCCGCGATGCCTCATCAAGGCGGGCGATGCGGCCGACGGTTTGATGATGGCGCCCGCCGGCGCCAAATTGCCGCGCAGCACCGCGATGCCGCCATGCGGCGTGAGCGCCTTGTCGCGCGGGCGGATCACTTCCGGATTGTAATTCCGGGCATCGGCGATATTGTTCCGCACGCTTTTGCCGGTGACCGTCAGCGCGTCGAGATCGAGCAGGTCGGCGATCTCCTTCATCACAGCCGGGATGCCGCCGGCATAGCAGAAATCCTCCATGAGGAAGCGGCCCGACGGCATCAGGTCGAGGATGGTCGGTACATCGCGGCCGTATCTGTCCCAATCGTCGAGGCTGAGCTCGGCGCCAACCCGGCCGGCGATGGCGAGCAGATGCACGACGGCGTTGGTCGAGCCGCCAATCGCGCCATTGACGCGTATGGCATTGGCGAAGGCCTGCTTGTTGAGGATCGCCGACGGCCGCAAATCCTCGTTGACCATCTCGACAATGCGCCGCCCGGTCATGCGGGCGATACGGCTGCGGCGCGCGTCGACCGCCGGATAGGCCGCGTTGCCGGGCAGTGCCAGGCCAAGCGCCTCGACCATCGAGGCCATGGTCGAGGCCGTGCCCATGGTCATGCAATGGCCGGGCGAGCGCGACATGGCGCTCTCGGCGCTGGCGAAATCCTGCGCGCTCATCACCCCGGCCCGCACATCCTCTGAAAATTTCCACACGTCGGTGCCGGAGCCGATCTCACGGCCCTGGAACCGGCCGTTGAGCATAGGCCCGCCGGAAATCACGATGGCGGGCAGGTCGCAGGAGGCCGCGCCCATCACCAGAGACGGTGTGGTCTTGTCGCAGCCCGCCATCAGCACGACGCCGTCCATCGGATTGCCGCGAATCGCCTCCTCGACATCCATCGAGGCAAGATTGCGGAACAGCATGGCCGTCGGCCGCAGATTGGATTCGCCGCAGGAGAACACCGGAAACTCCAGCGGCAGGCCGCCGGCTTCCAGCACGCCGGCCTTGATGTGCTCGACCAGGCCGCGGAAATGCACGTGGCAGGGCGTGAATTCGGAGAAGGTGTTGCAGATGCCGATCACCGGCCGGCCGTCGAAAGCATCGTCCGGCAGGCCGTTGTTCTTCATCCAGCTGCGATGGATGAAGGCGTCCTTGCCGAGCCCGCCGAACCAGTGCTGCGATCGTCTCTTGGTCATGGTCGGTCCTCGGCGATGTTCAGGCCGGATGCTGGAGCTGGCTCAGCCCGCCATCGACGACGAGGCAGGCCGCGTTCATGAACAGGCACTCGTCGGAAATCATGAACACCGCGGCGAGCGCGATCTCGCGCGCAGTGGCGATGCGGCCGCCGGGGTGCAGCGCCATGGTGTTGGCGCGCGCGGCGACAGGGTCCGGAAAGCTGTTCCAGTAGTCGAGGGCCTTCTGCGTCTCGACATAACCCGGCGCCAGCGCGTTCACGCGCACGCCCTGGCCTGCATATTCGAGCGCCAGCGATCTGGTCAGGCCGAGCAGCGCGTGCTTGGCGACGGGATAGGGGAAGGTATGCGGAATGATGGTGAAGCTGTGCGTCGAGGCGATGTTCAGGATCGCCCCGCGGCCGCTTGCCAGCATGCCCGGCAGCACCGCCTTGCTGCAATTCCAGGCGCCTTTGACGTTGACGTCGAAATTGCGGTTCCACTCCTCTTCGCTCGCCTCGAGCGGCGTCGAGAAGACATTCATCCCCGCGTTGTTGATCAGCGCGTTGACCGGCCCGATTTCCTCGCCCGCGCGGCCGACGGCCGACGCGATCGCCGCGGCATCGGTTATATCGGCCCGGCAGTGCCCGAGACGACCGCGCGGCGCCGACAGGCCGGAGGCGGCCCTGTCCAGGAGCTCGCCGTCGCGATCGATCATGAACAGGCTCGCCCCCTCGGCCAGGCAGGCTTCGGCGATGGCGAGCCCGATGCCCTGGGCGGCGCCGGTCAGAAAGATGCGTTTGCCTGCAAGGCGCTCAGTCATCGTCGTCACTCCAGTCGAAGACGGCCATGGCGATCCTTCAGCCGCATCGGCCCGACATCGACATGCCGGCTCAGCGCCGGCCCAATGCCGACGACCGCAGATTGTCGAGCAGGACCGCCAGAAGCAGGATCACACCCCTGACGATATATTGGTAGAAGGCCGGGATGTTGAGCAGGTTCATCGCGTTCTCGGCGATGCCCATGATCAAAACGCCGACGATGACGCCCGACATCGTGGCGCGGCCGCCAGCCAGCGAGACGCCGCCGAGCACGCAGGCCGAGATCACCGACAGCTCGAGGCCGACCGCGGCGTTGGGCTGACCAGAGGTGATGCGCGAAGCGAGCAGGATACCGGCAATGCCGCAGACCACGCCCTGCAGCGTGAAGATCCAGATGCGCGTCCTGTCGACATTGACGCCGGCGAGGCGCGAGGCTTCCGGATTGCCGCCGATGGCCAGCGTGTTCTTGCCGAAGACGGTGCTGTTGAGCACGAAGCCGAAAATGGCGAAGAGCACCGCAAGCACCCAGATCGGCATCGGGATGCCGAGTAGCTTCGACAGGGCCAACTGATAGAAGTCAGGGCTGTTGATGCCGACGGCGCGGCCGTCCGACGAGATCAGCGCGAAGCCGCGCACGATCTGCATGGTGGCCAGGGTGGTGATGAGGGCGTTGATGCGGAATTTGGCGATGACGACGCCATTGACCCAGCCGACTACGGCGCCGCAGGCGATGGCCGCGATGAGGCCGAGCAGGATCGAGCCGGTGTAGTTCGAGGCCATCACCGCGACCATGCCGGCAAAGGCGACGATGGAGCCGACCGACAGGTCGAAGTCGCGCGCGGCGAGGCAGAACATCATCGTGCAGGCAACGATGCCGACGGTGACCACCGATTGCAGCAGGCCCAGCATGTTGCGGTCGGTGAGGAAGTTCGGCACCAGCAGCGACACCAGCGCGAAGGCGACGATGAAGATGACGACGAGGCCCTGCTCGCCGAGCAGTATCTTCTTCAACCGGTCGGTCATGGCGGGTGTCCTCAGGATGCGATCGCGTCGGGGGTTTTCTTGTCGGGAAGGGCCGCGGCCAGGATCGCCTTTTCGGCGAACTGGTCGCGCGTGAGTTCGGCGCTGATGCGTCCGCCGCACATCACCAGGATGCGGTCGCAAATGCCCATCACTTCCGGCAGCTCCGAGGAGACGACGACGATCGCCATGCCGTCCTCGGCGAGCTGGTAGAGCAGCTCGTAGATTTCCGACTTGGCGCCGACATCGATGCCGCGCGTCGGCTCGTCGACGATCAAAACACCTATGCCCTGCTCGGACAGCCATCGGCCGAGGATCACCTTCTGCTGGTTGCCGCCGGACAGGTTGACGATGTCCTGCCTGCGGGACGGCGTGCGCACCTTGAGCTTCTTGATGAAGGTCTCGGCCGTCGCGATCTCGTTGGCGCGGCTCAGCACGCCAAAGCGCGTGTGATGGCGCCTGGACGAGATGTTGATGTTCTCCTCGATCGAGCGGCCCTGGATGATGCCGTCATGCTTGCGGTCCTCGGAGCAGAGCACGATGCCCGCCCTGATCGCGTCATGCGGGCTGGCGGCGGCAATCGCCTTGTCGTCGACGGCGATCGCGCCGCCCGAGCGCGGATCGGCGCCGAAGACCAGCCGCATCAACTCCGAGCGCCCGGCGCCGATCAGGCCGAAGAAGCCGACGATCTCTCCGGCGCGGGCTTCGAAGCTTGCCGGCGTCCGCAACCTGGCGCCGCTCAGATTGTCGACCTTGAGGCGGACCTTTCCCGCCTTGCGCGGCCGAAAACCCCATATGTCGGAGATCTCGCGGCCGACCATTTCGGCAACGACCTGATCGCGCGTGACACCTTCGAGCGATGCGTGGTGCGCGGCGAGCTTGCCGTCGCGCAGCACCGTCAGGCTGTCGCAGAGCCGGAACACCTCGTCGAGCCGGTGCGAGACATAGATGATGACCTTGCCCTCGCCGCGCAGCCGGTCGATCAGAGCGAACAGGATCTCGCTTTCGCGCGAGGACAGCGACGAGGTCGGCTCGTCGAGCGCGATGACGCGGGCGTCCAGCATCACCGCCTTGGCGATCTCGACCATCTGGCGTTCGCCGATCGAGAGCGTCTTGACCTTGCGGCGCATGTCGATGTCGATGCCGGCCGATTTCAGCTTGGCGCCGACATCGTCGAGCATACGGCGGCGGGCGATGACGCCTGCGCTCGCTGGAAACCGGCCAAGGCTGAGATTTTCGGCGACGGTCAGCTCGGGCACCAACTGCAATTCCTGATGGATGACGATGACGCCGTTGTCGAAGGCGTTCCTGGTCGAGGCATAGGCCTGGACCTTGCCGTCGATGCTTATTGCGCCGGCATCGGCATGCTGGTCGCCGGACAGGATCTTGATGAGGGTGGATTTGCCGGCGCCATTCTCGCCCATCAATCCGTGCACGGCGCCCTTTTCGACACCGAACGACACGTCGGACAGAGCCCTGACGCCCGGATAGGTCTTGGTGATGTTGGAGAATTCGAGAAAGGACACCGCTCAGATCCTTGTGCGCTACCCTTGCCGGGTCAGACCAAACAGGCGGCGACGCGGGCCGCCGCCTGTTTGTACAGGGAGGACTATTCGATGCCGAGGTCCTTGCGCACCTTCTGGTAGTCGTCGCGCTTGGCGAGCGCGCCGGCGGTCAGCGTCAGCTTCGCCGGCTCCTTGTTGTTGGTGATCCAGTCATACATGTTCAGCGCCGTCTCGTAGCCGTGGCGCTTGGGCGAGATGATCACCGTGCCGACGAAACCGGTAGCGGTGGGCTTCTTGAACTCGTTGATCGCCGATTCCGCGCCGCCGATGCCGACGCCGATCATGCCGTCGGCCGGGATGCCGACGCTTTCGGACGCGCGAACGGCGCCGAGCACCGCCTCGTCGTTGAGGCCGAAGGCGATCCACTTCTTGATGTCGGCATGGGCATTGAGCACCACGGTCGCGGCGTTGAGCGCGGCTTCGGTGTCGGTCTTGGCCTGCGGCGCGTCGAAGATGTTCTCGGCCTTGAAGCCGGCGGCCTTCAGCACCGAAATCGCGCCTTCGACGCGGTCGACGGCGGTCGGCAGCTGGTCGTAGGAGACGCGGATCGCGCCGACCTCGTCCATCTTCCAGCCGCGCGCCTTCATCTGGTCGATGATGGCCTGACCAACGGCCTCGCCGATTTTGGTGGCGGAGATGCCCATATGCGGCACGTCTTCCAGCGGCTTGCCGTCGGCGCCGACGAGGCGATCGTCCACCGTCATCAGCTTCAGATTGTTGGCGGCCGCCTTGGCGATGATGCCCGGGCCGAGCTTCACATCCGGGGTGCAGACGACGAAACCTTGCGCGCCCTGGGCGCCGAGATTGTCGATCGCCGACATCAGCTTCTCGCCGTCCTCGGCGCCGATCTTGACGAGGGTGAAGCCCTTTTCCTTGGCAGCCTGGTCCGCGAATTTCCATTCGTCCTGGAACCAGGGCTCCTCGGGCTGTTTGACGATGAAGCCGATCTTGGTGTCCTGCGCATAGGCAGACGCGATTGTCGTGACCGACAAGACGGCGAGAGCGCCCGCGACGAGCGCGGTTTTCAAAAGTCGCATGTTTACCTCCCAGTGAACGGCCGGGCATCGAGCCCGGGTTTCCCGTCTCTAGTCAATTTCATCATACACGTCAATTGATCTGGTATGATAAATGATTTAAATAGTCAGATCAGTAGCGCTGGCGCAAATCACCGGTATCCGCTAAGGCCGGGCCGGGCGCGCGCAACCAGGGTTCGCTGCCTTGGAGGAGGGGCTGAGGTGAACGAGACACCGAAGAAGGCTGACGAGGCGACGGATGCACGCGAGACGGCACGTCGCCCGCGCGTCATGCCGGATGTGACGAAGGCGCTGGCCTCCGACATCTTCTCGGGCCGCTATCCGGCCGGTTCGTCACTGCCGACCGAGAACGACCTCGGCGTCGAATATGGCGTCAGCCGCACCGTGATCCGCGAAGCGCTGAAAGTGCTGGCGGCCAAGGGCCTCGTGCTTTCCAGGCCGCGCATCGGCACGGTGGTCTGCGACCAGGACAACTGGAACATCATCGATCCGCAAGTGCTTGCCTGGCATGCGCCGCACGCCCTGGACGACAAGCTGTTCGACGCGATCCTCGAAACCCGCCGCGCCATCGAGCCTCTGGTCGCCGAGCTCGCCGCCGCGCGCGCGACGCTGCAGGAGATCGCCGACCTGGAGGCGGCATGGCGCGGCATGGCCGGCGCCGGCGAGGACCCCGTCGCCTTCTCGCGCAGCGACATCGCCTTCCACCAGATCCTCTATGCCGCCAGCCACAACCCGATCTTCCGGCAGATCGGCAACCTGATCGACACCGGGCTGAAATTCTCGCTGGAAGCGACGGCGACCATTTCGCTCGACCGGCGCATGGAAGCGGTGGCGGCGCACCGCGAAGTGGTGGAGGCGCTGCGCATGCGCGACGCCGAAGCGGCGCGCGACGCGGCAAACAGAATTCTCCACCTGGCGGCGCGCGACCTCGTCAGCGCCAAGAAACTCAAGAACAACTGAGACAAGCTTGCCCGCATGAAAATCACCGCCTTGACCACCTACATCGTTCCGCCGCGCTGGCTGTTCCTCAAGATCGAGACCGATGCCGGCATCAGCGGCTGGGGCGAGCCGGTGGTCGAAGGCAAGGCGCTGACGGTCGAGGCGGCGGTCAAGGAACTGGCCGATTATCTGATCGGCAAGGATCCGCGCCTGATCGAGGATCACTGGACGGTGATGCATCGCGGCGGCTTCTATCGCGGCGGGCCGATCCTTATGAGCGCGATCGCCGGCATCGACCAGGCGCTGTGGGACATCAAGGGCAAGGCGCTCGGCGTGCCGGTGCATGAACTGCTTGGCGGCAAGCTGCGCGAGACGATCAAGGTCTATTCCTGGATCGGCGGCGACCGGCCGGCGGAAGTGGCGGCCGGCGCCAGGGATGTGGTGGCGCGCGGCTTCCAGGCGCTCAAGATGAACGGCACCGAGGAACTGCAGATCGTCGACAGCCATGACAGGATCGATGCCGCGGTCGAGCGGGTTGCCATGGTGCGCGAGGCGGTGGGCCCCAATATCGGCATCGCCGTCGATTTCCACGGCCGGGTGCACCGGCCGATGGCGCGTATGCTGGTCAAGGAACTGGAGCCATACCGGCTGATGTTCATCGAGGAGCCGGTGCTGAGCGAGAACCGCGAGGCGCTGAAGGAGATCGCCGCGCTCGGCTCGACGCCGATCGCGCTCGGCGAACGGCTCTATAGCCGCTGGGACTTCAAATCTGTGTTCGAGGAGGCGGTCGTCGACATCATCCAGCCCGATCTGTCGCATGCCGGCGGCATCACCGAATGCCGCAAGATCGCGGCGATGGCGGAAGCCTATGACGTGGCGGTGGCGCCGCATTGTCCGCTGGGACCCATCGCGCTTGCCGCATGCCTGCAGCTCGACGCCGTGAGCTACAACTGCTTCATCCAGGAGCAGAGCCTGGGCATCCATTACAATGCCGGCAACGACCTGCTCGACTACGCCGCCAACAAGGACGTGTTCCGCTATGAGGACGGCTATGTTGCCATTCCCGACGGTCCGGGCCTGGGAGTCGAGATCGACGAAGACTATGTGAAGGAGCGTGCCAAGGAAGGGCATCGCTGGCGCAACCCGGTCTGGCGCCACAAGGACGGCTCGTTCGCCGAGTGGTAAGCCGGCAAATTATTTCGCACTCGATTGCCTATAACGTCGCCGGCAAAGGTCCGATGGCGGCGAGACCGGCTTCGGTCAGCGCGTAGACACCGCGCTCGGCCCTGGCGAACCAGCCGTAGTAGTTATGCAAAAGAATGCTGGCGGCGCGCGGCGAAAGGGTCTTGAGGTCGCGCGGCCGCTTCGGACCGTCGGCCATGGCGGCGGCGCAGGCCAGCGCCTCCTGGCGGTAAGCGGTCATGATCGGCTTCTTGCGCGTGCTGCCGCCGATGGACGGATCGCCCTTGCGGCGGTGATGCTCCTCGACCAGGCGCGAGCGCCGCCTGGGGTCGCGGCGCGGCGGCAAGGCGGCGGGACTGAGCAGCAGTTCCACCTCGCCCTTCTTGCCGACGCCCAATAGGCCGAAACCTAGACGACGGCAGAGCGCGCGGAAGCGGCGGTCGTGCTCCCGGCCCTTGCCGCGCGCCGACATCAAAGCAGCCAGCCATACCTCGTCACAGGCCGCCGCGCGGTCGACGGCCTGCAGGACGAGCTCGAGGTTGAATTGCAGCTTGAGCTCGCAGATGACGACGACATCCGGCTCACCGGTGCGCACGCCGACCACGTCGCAGCCGCCGATCTCGCCCTTGACGGCGAAATCCATGCTCTCGAGGAACCGCTTCACCGGCTCGTAGAGGGAAGTTTCCTGCATCGGCGATGCATAGCCGATTCGCGGCGGTCCGGTCGCGCGCTAGAAGTATCCTCACCGTGATGGATTGAGAGGCTGGATTGACAACGCCTGGAACACCGACTACAAACAACCCTAAACGTTTAGGTAAAAGCTTCGGCTGACCTCGACGAGGGAGGTTTCGACCCTTGGCAAGATCGACAATGCGCGACATCAGCCGCGCCACAGGCCTGTCTTTGTTCACCGTATCGCGCGCACTCAGCGGAGCGGATGGCGTGTCCGAGGCCAGCCGCGAGCAGGTGCTGAAAGCCGCCAGCGATCTCGGCTATGTGCTCAACCGCGCCGCTCAGGAATTGCGCCGCGCCAGCCGCGATTCAGTTGCCGTCATCACCGCAAGCACCTCCAACTCCTACTATCTCGACCTGATGGCGGGCATACAGCAAGCGCTCGAGCCGTCCGCCTGGACCGTGGTCGTCGGCGACGTCGCGGTCAACGGCGCCTATGACGCCCGCCTCGAGGATCGGATGATACGCCGCCTCATCGAGTCGCGGACCGCCGGCGTGATTTCGACATTGACCTTGACGGCAGACAACGCGCGGCTGCTCGAACGCTGGGACATCCCGCTGGTCTTCGTCGATTCCTCGCCGCCGGCAGAGGCCGCGCACATCCCAAGCGTGACCACCGACAACTACAATGCCAGCCTGATGGTAGGCAAACATCTTGCCGACCATGGCTACAAGGACTGGCTGTTCCTGGTCTATCCGTCGAAATGGTCGACGCGGTTCGACCGCGAGCGCGGCATAAGGGAGGCGGCGCGGATCCACGGCGCCGACCTGGTGGTGCTGGAATCGGAGAACGACGCAGCGTCCGGTTACAGCACGCTGGCGCGCCATATTGATGCCAGTGGCAGGATTCCGCGCGCGCTGATCGCGGGCAACAATCCGCTGCTGCTCGGCTCCATGAAGCTTGCCGCCGAGAGGCGCATCGCCATTCCGGATGAATTGGCGGTGGTCGCCTATGACGAATTCGCCTGGTCGGAACTTACCGATCCGCCGATGACGGTGCTGAACGAGCACAGCGAACAGATCGGCCTGCTTGCCGCGATGACCCTGCGCAGGATCATCGACAAGCAGGTCGAAGCCGAGAAGAAGGGCGAGGCGCCGACGCCCCTCTATCTTCCCGAGGACCAGCAGCGCGTGCCAGCGCGGCTGATCATCCGCTGTTCCTGCGGCTGTTCGAGGGACGGCGTGCACGCACGAGGCCCCGTCGCCTCGCAGGCTGCCTAGCGACACAAGGAATGGAAGGACAATGACCGGATTATCTTGTGCTTGAACCTAAACGATTAGGCAGCTCGGAAGCCGGGATCTGGCCGCGGTGATGCTCGCGGTTCGACAGTCGAGAAAACGAATTGCCGTCACATCACGGCGGCGAACAACAAGGAGGATAAACATGACAGCAAAGACCACCCTGCGGTTAATTACCGCCACATCGCTCCTGGCGTTCGGCCTGGCATTTGGAGCCGTTCCGGCCACGGCCGAAAGCAAGCTTCCCAGCAAGATCGAGAAGATCGGCCTGATGGTGCAGGATATGTCCAACCCGTTCTTCTCCGCCATGACGAAGGGGGCCCAGGACGCCGCCAAGCAGATCGGCGCTTCCGTCAACGTGCAGGACGCGCAGCTCGACCTCGCCAACCAGAACACCCAGATCGACGCCTTCATCCAGCAAGGGGTCAATCTGATCGTCATCTCGGCGGTGGATGAGGCGGGCATCGAACCGGCCATCCTGCGCGCCAAGGAGGCCGGCATCATCGTCATCGCCGTCGACACTCCTGCGCACGGCGCCGACGCGGTGATCATGACCAATGCGGTGCAGGCGGGCGAGAAATCCTGCGAATACCTGTTCCAGCAGATGGGCAGAAAGGGCCAGGTGCTGCTGGTGGACGGCACCCCGATCCAGACGATCATCGACCGCATCAATGGCTGCAAGACGGTGGCCAAGAAGTTCCCGGACATCAAGATCGTCGGCCAGCAGGCCTCGAAGAACGACCGTGCTTCCGGGCTCGCCGTGACGACCGACATGCTGACGGCCAACCCGGACGTCACCGGCATCTTCGGCATGAACGACCCGTCCGCGCTCGGCGCCGTGCTCGCGGTCGAGCAAGCCGGCAAAGCAAGCCAGATCAAGGTCACCGGCGTGGACGGCAGCCCCGAAGCGGTCGCCGAACTGAAGCGGGACGGGTCGCCGTTCATCGGCTCGGCCACGCAGAACCCGGCCGAGATGGTGCGTCAGGCGGTCAAGGTCGCGCAGGACATGGTTGCCGGCAAGGCGCCGCAGGACAAGACGATCCTGATCGAGAGCGTGCTGGTCACCCGCGACAATGTTGGCCAGTATCCGGGCTGGTAAATCTCCCAGGCCAGCCCGCGGGGAGCGGCCTTGCGCCGCTCCCCGCCCAGAGATCCGATGAGGCTGCCATGAGCATCCAACCTCCGCTGCTCGCCGTCGAGGACGTTTCCAGGCGCTTCGGCGCCACGCTGGCGCTGAACAAGGTCCGTTTCGACCTGAGAGCGGGCGAAGTGCACGCGCTGATGGGCGAGAACGGCGCCGGCAAATCCACGCTGATGAAGATCCTTGCCGGCAACATCCAGCGCGACGCAGGGCGCATCCTCATCGACGGCCGCGAAGTCGAGATCCGTTCGCCGATCGAGGCCTCCGCCAACGGCATCGCCATCATCCACCAGGAACTCAACACCGTGCGCGACATGACGGTCGCGGAGAACCTGGCGCTCGGGCGCGAGCCGCGCACCAGGCTGGGCATGCTCGACCGCCGCCGCATGGATGAGCAGGCGCGTCAGAAGCTGGCGCGCATTCACTCCACGATCGATCCGCGGCGGCCGCTCGGCTCGCTGAGCGTCGGCATGCAGCAGATGGTCGAGATCGCGCGCGCCGTGAGCGAAAACGCGCGCGTGCTGGTGCTCGACGAACCGACCGCCGCGCTGTCGCGGGCCGAGGCGCAGGAGCTTTATCGCATCATCGGCCAGATGCGCTCGGCGGGCGTCGGCCTGATCTACATTTCGCATCGCATGGAAGAGGTCTGGCAGTTGGCGGATCGCGTCACGGTGTTCCGCGACGGCGGCTATGTCGGGACCGGAACCTTAGCCGAGATCAGCCCGCCCGACGTGGTCCGCATGATGGTCGGCCGTCAGGTTGCCGACCTCTACCACCATGACAAACGCGAGCCGGGTGCCACCATCCTCGAAGTCGAGGGAATGACGGGCACGGGGGTCGGCCCCGTCGATCTCTCGGTCCGCGCCGGAGAGGTGGTTTGCATGGCCGGCCTGATCGGGTCCGGCAGGACCGAAGTCGGCCGCCTGCTGTTCGGTGCCGACCCTCGCACCGCCGGTTCGGTCCGCATCGGAGGTCGCCACAGCCGCCCGGCGGATCCGTTCGAGGCGATCGCCGACGGCATTGGCATGGTGCCAGAAAACCGTAAAGAGCAAGGGCTGTTCCTCGAGCATTCGGTGGAAGACAATATTGCGATCAGCTCGCTCGATCGCTTCGTTACGGCGGGCGTCGTCGACCGGACGGCGCGACGCGACGCGGTTCTGGCGCAGATGAAGCGGCTGGGCCTCAGGCTCAACGCGCTTGCGCTGCCGGTGAAGGCGCTGTCCGGAGGAAACCAGCAGAAAGCGGCGCTGGCGCGGTGGCTGCTTCGCGATTCCAGGGTGCTGATCCTCGACGAGCCCACCCGCGGCGTCGACATCGGCGCAAAGCGCGAGATCTACGAGGAGATCGACCGGCTGGCGCGCGCCGGCAAGGCGATCCTCGTCATATCGTCGGACCTGCCGGAGGCGATCGGCATAAGCGACCGCCTGCTGGTCATGCGCCAGGGCAGGATCGTCTCGGAACTGGTTTCGGAAAAAACCTCGGAAGAAGAAGTGATGCTTCACGCGACGGGCACCGCGACCCGCAGCAGACATACAGGAGCGCAGCCATGAACCCTGCTCGAGACGAGATCCTCCAGGCAAAAGCGGTCGCTGCCGAGCACGCCCCGTTCGATTTCGCCAAATGGTGGGATCGGGTCGGCATTCTCGTGGTGCTGGTCGCGCTGATCATCCTGATGTCGGCCATCGCGCCGAACTTCAACCGCGTCGACAATCTTCTCAACATCGCGCGCTCCATATCGGTGAACGCCATCCTGGCGGCCGGAATGACGCTCGTCATCCTGACCGGAGGCATCGACTTGTCCGTCGGATCGATGGTCGCCGTTTCGGGCGTGGTTTCGGTCATAGCCGCCATTGCTGGAGTGCCGGCACCCGCCGCCATCGGCATTGGCCTTGCCGTCGGCGCGGCCTGCGGCCTGATCAATGGCGCGCTGACGGCCTATCTTTCGCTTGCCCCGTTCATCGTTACGCTGGGCACGATGACATTCTTGCGCGGCCTCGCCTACACCATCACCAAAGGCCAGCCGATCGTCTCCAGCTCGCTGAATTTCAAGGATATCGGCAACGGGTATCTCTGGGGCATCCCGATGCCGGTCATCGTGATGGCGGTCGTCTACCTGATCGTCTGGTTCATCCTGGAACGGACGCGCTACGGCCGTCACGTCTATGCCGTGGGCGGCAACGCGGAGGCGGCGAAACTCGCCGGCGTGCGCGTGAAGCGGGTCGTCACGTCCGTCTATGTGCTGGCGGGCGCTTGTTCGGGCCTGGCGGGCGTCATCTTCGCCGCCCGCGTGATCTCGGCTCAGCCGACAGCCGGCACCGGCTATGAACTCGATGCCATCGCGGCAGTGGTGCTCGGCGGCACCAGCCTTGCCGGCGGCCGCGGCCGGATCGTCGGCACCCTGATCGGATCGGTAATCCTCGGCGTTCTGGGCACCGGCCTGATCCTGCTCAACGTGCCCTTCTTCACGCAGCTTCTGATCAAGGGCGTGGTGATCATCCTCGCCGTTGCCATCGACAGCCTGAAGCAGCGGCCGGGGCTTTTCCACTTCCGCAGGAACAGACCGCCCGGCGCATCCGGCCAATAACCGCTCAGGTGCCGCCGTCTGCGCCCGGCACGGCCGGCCGCGCACTTTCCCGCTCACACTCTGAATTGGAAGAATTCTCCATGACCCTTGCCGTCGCCATCACGGATCCCCTTGCCGGCCATCGCGAGCGCGAACCGATCGTCTTTTCCGTCGCTGGGGACCTGCCGCAGGCCCTCTGGTGGGCTCGCGACGACGCCAGCAACCGGGTGCTTTGCCAGCGCCTGACGCAAGACAGAAGGCCAGGCGAAACGCGTTTCATCGCGACCGTGAGCTTCAGCGGCCAGTTGCGGCTGACGCTGGAAGAACCGTGCGAGCCTGGTTCAGCCTGCATTCCCGGCATCACGGTGCTGCAAGGCAAGGAGGCCGACTGCTTCGTCCGTCTCGATACCGGGGCCTTCGATCTCGAGCTCTGCCGCGGCACCGCCCAGGGTCTCGGCTCCTCCAAATGGGGTATCCGCCACTTCCGGTCCTTGGCCGACGATTTCGAGCTGCTTCCCTCCGGCAACAATGCCATCGGCGGCTTTTACGGGCCTTTCTTCACGCCCGAGAACGGGCTGATCAACCCTCCCGAACATACGACCGTCGAGATCGAGACGGTGGAGCGCGGCCCAGTCCTCCACCACTACCGCATGCATGGCACGATACCGGACGGGCTGCTTGACGAGCTCAAGGGCAAGCGCTTCTCGATCGACTGGGTTTTTACCCACGGCACGCCCTTCTTCCAGCGCCGCTACCAGGTCGACCCCTTCCAGACCGTCATCAACGGGCGCTCGGTCACCAACAAGATCACCGTCGGCGACGAGTTCGAGGGCGGCAAGGGCAAGCTGGTCTTCGACCGCTTCGCCGCCTATGGCGGAACGCGCTACCGCGCGGGGGACCCCTATGCCGGCGAACTCGTCGCCATGGTCGCAGAAACAGTGAGCGGCTCGACCAACCAGAGCCGGAAGTTCGAGGAATTCCGTTCCAATCTCAGCGACATCGAATCCGCCCATTGGGATCTCTACTGGCGCCTGTTCTGCCAGTGGGAGGGCGTGCTGGGCGAAGACGAGCTTCGTGAACGACTGGCGCGCGTGCGCGCGGCATCGCATGTGAAGGCCGAGCTCACGGATCGCCAGTGGGTGCTGACGGATCGGCCGGTCGATGTGTCGGCGGTCGAGCACGAAACGATATTTCCCGGCCCAGCCGATAAGACGGTGGAGTTCGACACGGCCACGGGCCGCGCCATGGTCTGGTGGACATCGCAGCCTTCCGGCGCCTTCCAGATCGTCCAGCGGCGCCAGTCCGGCTGGGTGAACTGGGGCAGCAATGGCGAGAATGAATGTCCCGAGCTTCCCGTGGGCGTCGAGATCAAGACGGCCTACGGCCATTTCGCCGACTGCTGGCAGGCCGTTGCCGACCAGTTGGAGACGCCGCCGACCGTCAGCGCCGGATAGACAACTCGGCTCGAGGTCGAACGACGATCGACCTCGAGCCGAGATCCAGATGAAGGCAAGCCCGAAAGCAATCGGGCCGCGCCATGTCTCAGGCCCGATGCAGATAATCCTCGATCGATTGCGGCTTCATCTCGATCGAGAAGCCAGGTGCGGCCGGCGGCATGTAGGCGGCGTCGCGGATCACGCAGGGCTCCAGGAAATGCTCGTGCAGATGGTCGACATATTCGATGACGCGTCCGTCCTTGCTGCCTGACACAGCCACATAGTCGATCATTGAGAGATGCTGGACATATTCGCACAGGCCGACGCCGCCGGCATGCGGCCAGACCGGCAGGCCGAACTTGGCGGCGATCAGCAGCACCGCCAGCACCTCGTTCAGCCCGCCCATGCGGCAGGAATCGATCTGCACGACGTCGATAGCGCCGCCGGCGATGAACTGCTTGAACATGATGCGGTTCTGGCACATCTCGCCGGTCGCGACCTTGATCGGCGCGACGGCCTTGCGGATCTTGGCAAGGCCGGCGACGTCGTCCGGGCTGGTCGGCTCCTCGATGAAGAAGGGCTTGGCGAAGGCGAGGTCCTTGAGCCAGTCGATCGCCTGGTCGACCTCCCAGACCTGGTTGGCATCGATCATCAGATAGCGGTCCGGGCCGATGACCTCGCGGGCGATCCTGAGACGGCGGATATCGTCTTCGCGGTCGCGGCCAACCTTCAGCTTGATGTGGTTGAATCCATCGTCGATCGCCTCCTGGCAAAGACGCCTGAGCTTGTCGTCGGGATAGCCGAGCCAGCCGGCCGAGGTGGTGTAGCAGGCATAGCCCTCGCGCTCGAGTATGGCGATGCGCTCGGCCTTGCCAGCCTCGGCCTTCTTCAGGATCGCCAGCGCTTCGGCCGGTGTGATGGCGTCGGTGAGGTAGCGGAAATCGACGATGCGCACGATCTCTTCCGGGCTCATCTCGGCGACCAGGCGCCAGACCGGCTTGCCGGCCTCCTTGGCCCACAGGTCCCAGACCGCGTTGACCGCGGCGCCGACCGCAAGATGCATGGCGCCCTTGTCCGGGCCGATCCAGCGCAACTGGCTGTCGCCGGTCACATGGTGCCAGAAACGGCCGGGATCCTCTTTCACCCAGTCGAGATCGAGCCCGACGACGAGGTGGCGCAGCGCTTCGATCGCGGCGCAGCAGATCTCGTTGCCACGGCCGATGGTGAAGGTGAGGCCATGGCCTTTCAGCGACGGGACATCGGTGTCGAGGATGACGTAGGCGGCCGAATAGTCCGGGTCCGGATTCATCGCGTCGGAGCCGTCGAGGCTTTGCGATGTCGGGAAGCGCAGGTCGAAGGTTCTGAGGTCCGTGATTTTCGTCATTGCTGCCTCTTAGCTGGCCTGCCTCGTAACGCAACTGGCGGCCGAAACGGCCTCAGATCGACCAGCCGCCGTCGATGTTATAGGCCTGCCCGGTCGTGTAGGTGGCGCCGGCCAGATAGACGGCGAGATCTGCGATCTCCTCCGGCGTGCCGATCCTGCCCATCGGCTGGCGGGCGATGAAAGCCGCGCGGGCCGCCTCATAGTCGCCCTGCGCCTGCATGCGGCCGTGAAGCGAGGGGCTCTCGACGGTGCCCGGGCAGATGGCGTTGCAGCGGATTCCTCGAGCGACGTAGTCGGCGGCGATCGATTTGGTCAGGCCGATCACGGCCGCCTTGGTCACGCCGTAGGCGAAGCGGTTCGGCACGCCCTTCGGGGCGCCCGCCACCGACGCCATGTTGATGATCGAGCCGTCGCCGCGCTCCAGCATGCCGGGCAGCACGGCGCGGATGGTGCGGATCATGGCGCGTACATTGAGATTGAAGGCAAAGTCGAGGTCCTCGTCCTTCATCTCCAGGATCGAGCCGGCATGGACAAAGCCGGCGCAGTTGAACAGCGCGTCGACCCGGCCGATCTCGGCGAAGGCGGATTTCACCGCCTCGTCGTTCAGCACGTCGAGTTTTCGCGCCGCAATCCCGGGCGTCTTGCCAAGTTCGGCCAGGGCTGCCTCGTTGATGTCGGTGGCGTGGACGATGGCGCCGGCCTTTGCGAAAGCCAGGGCGCTTGCCCGTCCGATGCCCTGCGCGGCCGCCGTGACGACCACGACCTTGCCTGTGATATCAGCCATGTTCTTGTCTCCGTCTTTCAGCCGGGCCGTCGCTCGACGATGTAGATGTGATCCGCCGCCAGCACGACCTCGTCGCGCTGGTTCAAAACCTCGACGCGTTCGATGACGCGCCCGGCATTTGGCCGTTTCGGGTCGTCCTCCTTGGCGGCGATCGTGGTGCGCGTGCGGATCGTGTCGCCGATGAAGACCGGCTTGATGAAGCGCAGCCGGTCGTAGCCGTAGGAGAAGGCGACCGGGTTGATCACGCTCGCGGTCAGCCCGACGCCGACCGAGAACACCAGCGTGCCATGCGCGATGCGCTGGCCGAAGGACGTCGTCTTCATGAACTCGGCGTCCATGTGATGCGGAAAGAAATCGCCGGTATGGCCGGCATGGACGATGAAATCGGTCTCGGTGATGGTGCGGCCGCTGGTGAGGCGGGATGAACCGATCAGGTAGTCCTCGAAATAGGTGGTCTGTTCCATGTCCTGCCTTACGGCTTTGCCGCCAGCGGCGTCGCCGGCGCCGCGCTCGATTTATAGGCGGCCTCGACCAGCGCCATGGTGTGCCAGGCGTCTTCGACGGAGCTGACGAGCTCGGCGTCTTCACCGGACGCGAAGCGCTGGACATTGGCCATGCGGCCGACAAAGGCATCGGGGAACCATTCGCCGGCGAGCGGAACGCTGATCCAATCGGACCCGCCCTTGGGATGGATCTCCAGGATGTCGGGCTCGCCGCGCGGATAATCGAGGTTGAGGCCGAGCTTGACATAGGCAGCACCCTCGGTGCCGCAGATGCGGAACTCGCAGGCCTGGTAGCGGCGCCCGAATTTGTGGTCGTGGTTGATCGACAGCCCGCAGCGCACCGTGTCGCCATAGTCGAGGATGGCGCTGGTGCGGGTCTGCGCGACCTTGTGGTTGGGATGGCCGAGCGTCCTGGCGTGCACGCCCTGCGGATTGCCGAGAAGCTGGCGGATCAGGTCGAGATAATGGATCGAATGCATGGCGATCTCGACGCGCGGCGCCTTGAGCAGGAATTCCCAGAGCTGCCAGGGCGTGTCGAGCGCCAGAAGCGCGTCAAAATCGACAACCTCGCCCAGCCAGCCCTTGGCGATGGCGTCCTTCAACGCCAGCATCATCGGCGCGAAGCGGAGCTGGAAATTGACTGCGGCCTTGAGTTGCTTGGCGCGGCAGATTTCGAGGATCTCGGTCGCCTCGCCGAGATAGTTGCCCATGGGCTTCTGGATCAGCGCCACCGCGCCATCCGGTAGAGCCTTCAGCACCTCGGCATGGCGGCCCGGCGGCGTGGCGAGATCGAAAATCGCGTCCTTCACCGCCGCAGCTTCCTCAACCGAACGGAACGCAGTCACGCCCCATGCCTCGGCAAGCTTTTGCGCCTTGGCCTGATCCGGATCGTAGAGGCCGGAAATCGGGAAGCCGCCCTTGCGGTAGGCGGGAAAATGCGCGTCGCCGACGATCGAGCCGGCGCCGAAAGTCACGATCGGGCGCGGCTTCGAGGGTTTCGGCCACGACTGCGCCAACGATGCCGGATCGAAGGCATCAGTCATGATGGAAGACCTCGTCCATCGTCGCCCACCACTCGCCTTCCTTGCGCGTTTCCAGCGGCTCCTGGCAAGGCATGCAGACCGACCACCATTCCTGGGTCTTCGGGTCGGCGGCCATCTTGGCCATGTCGGCGGCGTAGTCGGTGCCGTGATATTCGAAATAGGAGAACAGGAGGTTCTCCGGCCGCTTCAGGTAGATCGAATAGTTCTTGATGTTGCAGGCCGAGATCATGGCGAGAACGTCGGGCCAGACAGCGGCGTGAAGGCGGACATATTCCTCGACCTTCTCGGGCTTTAAGCCCAGCACCATTCCCATGCGCTGCATATCCGCCTCCCTATTTCACGATCGCCGTGGTGAATTCGGCGATGCTTCTTGCCTTCACGGCATCCCAGTCCCAGTCGATGCCGATGCCGGGTTCGCTGGGCGCCAGCGCATTGCCATTCTCGATGCGCATCTTGGCGCCCGTCAACTCGTCGAGTTGCGGGATGTATTCAACATATTTGCCGTTCTGGATAGCGCAGGTGAGGCTGACATGCAGTTCCATCAGGAAATGCGGGCAGACCGGCATGTCGAAGGCCTCCGCCGCATGGGCGACTTTCAGCCAGGGCGTGATGCCGCCGATGCGGCCGACATCGACCTGGACAATGTTGCAGCCGCCCTTTTGCATATACTCGCGGAAATGCCTGATGGAATAGAGCGACTCGCCGACCGCGATCGGCGTGGCAGTCGAATTCGACAGGCGGACATGGCCGTCGATGTCATCGGCCGGCAGCGGCTCCTCGATCCAGGCGAGGTCGAGCTCGCGCAGCCGCTCGGCGCGGCGGATCGCCTCGTCGACGGAAAAGCCCTGGTTGCAGTCGGTCATGATCTCGTAGCCGTCGCCGACCGCGTTGCGCACCGCCGACAGCCTGGCGACGTCCTCGGAACCGTGCGGCTTGCCGATCTTGACCTTCGAGCCGGTGAAGCCCTTGGCCTTCGCGGCAAGCGCGTCGTCAACCAGCGCCTGCGTCTCGATATGCAGCCAGCCGCCTTCGGTGGTGTAGAGCGGGCAGCGGTCCTTGGCGCCGCCGGCGAGTTTCCAGAGCGGCAGGTTCTGCTTCCTGGCGCGCAGATCCCAAAGCGCCGTGTCGATCGCGGCCAGCGCGATCGCCGTCATGGCGCCGATGGTGGTGGCGTGGGTGGCGAATTCGAGATCATGCCAGATCGCCTCGATCTGGTCGGCGTCGCGGCCGATCAGGCGGGGCGCCAGATGATCGGCCAGAAGCCGCATCACGGACGAGCCGCCGGTGCCGATCGTATAACTATAGCCGGTGCCCGACGCGCCGTCGGAATCGGTGATGGTGACGATCGGCGTTTCCTGGCTGACGAAGCTTTGGATGGCGTCCGTGCGCTTCACCTTCGGCACGAGGTCGACCATGCGCAGTTCGATTTTCTCGATTTTTGCCATGCTCAGCTCCTCAGCGACTTGCCGGTTTCGGCGGAGAACAGATGCGCGCGGCTCAAGTCGAAGCTCATGCCGATCCTGTCGCCGGCCTTCAGCGGCTTCGGATTAAGCATGCGCGACACCCAGTCGGTGCCGTTGAACTCGGCGAAGACCAGCGTCTCGTTGCCGAGCGGCTCGGTGATGCTGACCGGCAGCTCGACGCGGTGGACTTCGGTCTCGCCGCCGGAGCTCAGGCCGTGGCCGGTCGGATAGAAATCATCGGGGCGGATGCCGAACACGACCTTGTCGCCGACCGATGTCCTCGACTTGAACTGTCCAGGCAAAGGCAGGCTGTCGCCGCCGTTGAAGACAAGTTTGCCGTCGCTCACCGTCGCCTCGTGCAGGTTCATCGGCGGCGAGCCGATGAAGCCTGCGACGAAGCGGGTTGCCGGCCGGCTGAACACCTCGTCCGGCGTGCCGACCTGTTCGATATAGCCTGAGCGCATGATGACGATACGGTCGGCGAGCGTCATCGCCTCGACCTGGTCGTGGGTGACGTAGATGACCGTCGACTTCACCTTGGCGTGCAGCTTCTTGATCTCGGTGCGCATCTGCGTGCGCAGCTTGGCGTCGAGATTGGACAGCGGCTCGTCGAACAGGAAGACATCGGGATCGCGCACGATGGCGCGGCCCATGGCGACGCGCTGGCGCTGGCCGCCGGAGAGCTGCGAGGGACGACGCTCAAGCAGTTCGTCGAGACCGAGGATGGCGGAGGCTTCCGCCACGCGCCGGTCCATGTCGTCCTTTGCCGCGCCGGCGATCTTGAGCGAGAAGCCGAGATTCTCGCGCACCGTCATATGCGGGTAGAGCGCGTAGGACTGGAACACCATGGAGATGTTGCGCGAGCGCGGCGGCAGGTCGTTGACCATGCGCCCGCCAATGTCGATCTCGCCGCCGCTGATATCCTCGAGACCGGCGATCATGCGCAAGGTCGTCGACTTGCCGCAGCCGGAGGGACCGACCAGCGCGATGAATTCGCGGTCGGCGATCTCGAGATCGATGCCATGCACGATTTGGGTGTTGCCGTAGCGCTTGGTGAGCTTTTTCAGCGAAACCGTTGCCATGAAGTCAACCTTTCACCGCGCCGGAGGTGAGACCGCCGACAAGGTGTTTCTGGACAATGTAGGTGAGGGTCAGCGCCGGGATGATCATCACCACGGCCAGCGCGCACATGCCGCGCCAGTCGATGGTGAACTCGGCCGTGTAGTCGAGCAGTCCGACGGGCAGCGTCTTGGAATTGACGGAGCGGGTCAGCTGCGAGGCCAAGGCGAACTCGTTCCAGCAGGTGAGAAAGGCAAAGATGCCGGCGGAGGCGATGCCGGGCCGGGCCAGCGGGAATTCGACCTGCCAGAAGGCCTGCCAGCGCGTGCAGCCGTCGATCTGCGCGGCCTCGGCGAGGTCCTTCGGCACCTGGCGGAAGAAACCGTCGATCAGCCAGATGGTGAAAGGGATGTTCAACGCCACATAGGCGAGGATCATGCCGAAATGCGTGTCGATGATGCCGAGCCGCGCATAGACGAAGAACAGCGGCAGCGACATGGCGATGCCGGGCACGGTGCGCGTCAGCATCAGGCCGAGGAACATGCCGGACTTGCCGCGGAAGCGGTAGCGCGCGAAGGCGTAGCCGCCGGCCATGCCGATGGCCAGCGCGATCACCGTCGAGGAGACCGAGATGATCAGCGAGTTGCGGAAATAGTCGAGCACAGGAATGCCGCCCTTGCCGATGCCGCTGAACATGGCGATGTAGGCGTCGAAGGACAGTTCTTGCGGGATCCACACCGGCGGCTTGGCCATGATCTCGACCGTGGGCCTCAGCGACGACAGCACGATCCAGATGCCCGGCAGGCAGATCAGGAGCATGGCGAGGAACAGGCCGACGCGGTGCGCGACGGTCAGCGCGCGGCGCGTGATGCGGGCGGAGGCGTTCTCGTCCATTCTCACCACTCCGCGCCGATCTGCGCACGCGCCGCGGCGAGCTTGTTGTAGAAGTAGACGGTGAAGGCGATCGAGAGCAGGATCGAGAAATAGGCCATGGCGTTGGCGAGACCCATGCGCGCGTCGCTATAGGCAGTCCGCCCGATCAGCGTCCACAACAGCTCGGTGCGGCCGGCCGGGCCGCCATCAGTCATGATCTTGACGATGTCATAGGCGCGCGCCACGTCGAGCGAGCGGATCGTCATGGCGATGTAGGCAAAGGGCATGACGAACGGCCAGGTCACATAGCGGAAGGTCTGCCATGGCGTGCAGCCATCAACGCGCGCGGCCTCGATCGGCTCCTTGGGCATGGCGAGCAGCCCGGCCAGGATCAGGATGGCGAAGATCGAGGTCGACGACCAGATCTCGGCGATCGAGATGGCGATGAAGGCGAGATGACTTTCAATCAGCCACGGGATGGCGTCCTGCGTGATGCCCAACGACTGCAGCGCATTGTTCACCAGGCCGATATTGTCGTTGAACATGAACTTGAACTGGAAACCGACCAGGATCGGCGAGAACATCATCGGAAACATCATCAGCGTGCGCAGGATGCGCTGGCCGCGCGTCGCCTTCTCGACCAGCATCGCCAGGCCGAGGCCGAGCAGCATTTCGAGGTTGAGCGCGACGGTGAGCAAAAGCACCGTCCGGCCGAAAGCGTACCAGAAGTCCGGGTTGCTCAGGATCGAGACGTAGTTCCTGAAGCCGATCAGCACGAAGAAGGTTTCGGGCCTGGTCAGGCGAAATGGCGTGAAGCTGGAATAGAGCGACAAAAGCAGCGGCACGAGCACCACCGCCGCCAACACGACGAAGGCCGGCAGCAGAAGCAGTATCGGCGCGGATGGCTTGAAGCCCTTCATCGGAACCCTGTGAGCGAAGTGAGATGACCAAGCCGCGGCCGAAACCGGGGAATGACATTTTGCGCAGGCTTGAGCGGCCGCCTCCCCGGTTTGCGGGGAGGCGGCCGCGGGGGGTGGAAGCTTAGAGCTTGCCGGCGTCCTGGAGGATCTGCGTTGCCTTGGCGGCAGCCTCATCGAGCGCCTGCTTCGACGTCTTGTCGCCGAGGATGGCGGCCTGCAGTTCAGGATAGACGGCGTTGGATATCTCGATCCATTCCGGCGTCTGCGGCACAGGGAAGGCGTTCTTGGCGGCTTCCTGGAAGGCCTGCAGCACTTCGGTCTTGTACGGATCGGACTTCGCCTGCTCGAGGTCCCACTCCCAAACCTTGGTGCGGGTGGGCAGCGGGCCGGCCGCGGCTTCCAGCTTCTGGCTGTCCTCATTGGTCAGCCACCATACCAGGGAGGCGGCAGCTTCCTTGTTGGCGCAGTTCTCAGTCACCGAGAAGCCATGCGCGCCGGACCAGCCGGAACGCTTGCCGGACGAACCCTTGGGCTGGACCTTGACCCCGACATTGCCGGCGACCTTGGACGACTTCGGGTCGTTGAAGAAGCCGGCCCAGCCCGGCCAGTCGAGGTTGATCGCCACCGTGCCCGAAGCGAAGCCCTGGCCGAGATCGTCCCACAGATAATTGGTGGTGCCGGCCGGCACGGCCTTGGCCTTGTAGAGGTTGACGAACCAGTCGAGCGCCTTGACGCCGGCCTCGGAGTTGAAGGCGGGCTTGCCATCCTTGTCGAGATATTCGCCGCCGTCGGCGATCACCATCTCGTAGAAGCGGCCGTTGATCGCCTCTTCCTTGCCGGCATATTGCGTGCCGTAGAAATCGGGCGGGCTGGCGAAGAATTCGGCCTGCTGCGCCATCTCGTCGAACGTGTCCGGCGGCGCCAGCTCCTCGCCATATTTGTCCTTGTAGGCCTTCTTCTTGGCTTCGTCCTTATAAAGGCTCTTCTGGTAGTAGAGCGCCGAGACGTCGAACTGGGCGCGCGGCAGCATCACCAGCTTGCCGTCCAGCGTGCCGGCGGCGACGTTGGCCGGGACGAAGGCATCGATCTCTTCCTTCGGCAACAGCTTGGCGAGATCGGTGTAGATGCCGGGATATTGCGGCGCGAACGAGGTGTGGTTGGAGCCGACGCACCAGGTGATCGAGTTGGAGGCGATGTCCGACTTGATCTCCTTGTCGAGATCGAAGTGGTTCTTCTTCGACAGGATGTTGACCTTGGCGCCGGTCAGCTTCTCCCACTCGGGAATGCGCTCGTAGAGTTTCTCATATTGCTGGCCGCCAATCAGCTTGGCGTCGATCGTCACGCCCGGATATTTGCCGGGCAGATCGGCCGCAAACGCCGTGCCGCTCAGCAGCAGGCCAGCCAGGCCGGCGGAAATGCCTAGAACCAGTCTCGTCATGTTCTCCTCCCAACAGCCTGCGGCGACGGCCCGCCGGATGCGCAGCCGATCGCTCAAGCTTCATTCATATGCAAATAGCATTTTCATTCCCGGGTCAAGCCGATTATGCTTTGAGCGGAATGAAGTTCATGCATATATGCAGATCGAAATTCACTGGAGGGGCAGGTGGCAGAGGAAGAAGATGGGGACCGCTACCGCGCGCCGGCGCTCGACAAGGGGCTGGATATCCTCGAACTGCTGTCGAGCGTGGATGGCGGGCTGACGCAGGCGGAGATCGCCAAGCGGCTCGACCGCAGCCCGAACGAATTCTACCGGATGCTCGACCGCCTGGTGCGGCGCGGCTATGTCACCAAGATCGACGGCGACCGCTATTCGCTGACGCTCAAGCTTTTCGGCCTCGCGCAACTGCACGCGCCGGTGCGCCGGCTGGTGTCCTACGCGACGCCGATCATGCGAGAACTGGCCGAAACATCATGGCAAGCCAACCAGTTGGTGGTGTTCGACCGCGGCGCCGCCGTGGTTATCGCGCAGCAGGAAGCGCCGCGTTACTGGGGCATCTCGATCCGCGTCGGCTCGCATATCAGCCTGTTCGACACCGGATCCGGCCATGTGCTGCTCGCCTTCCGCTCGCCCGAAGAGCGCAAGATGATGATCGCCGAGCATCTGCAGAGCACCGAACAGTTCGCCCTGACGCCGGAGTTCTTCGCCCGCCTCGACCAGGTGCGCGACCGCGGTTACGAGATGATGGCTTCGCTGCAGACCGCCGGCGTCTACAATCTTTCGACGCCGGTGCTGGGGCCGGACGGCAGAGCCATCGCGGCGTTGACCATCCCCTATATCACCCTCGTCAACGCGCCCACGGCGCCCGATATCACGCTGACGATTCGTCATTTGCAGGACGCCGCTGCGAGGCTCTCGCAGCTCGCCGGTTCGGATGTGCCGCAATCGCAGTAATTTCTTATTTGAATAATGGATTTTTAGGCGAGATAGTGCTTGGCGCAACGGGAGGAGACGCCGCCATGATCATCGACACGCATCTGCACCTCATCGACCAGAGCGCGCTTCGCTATCCGTGGCTGGCCGGCGCGCCGGCGCTGAACCGCGATTTCTTCTATGAGGAATATGCCGCCGACGCGCGGCGCTCAGGCATCGAAGCGGTGTTGCATATGGAGGTCGATGTCGACCCCGCCGACATCGCCGCCGAGACGGCTTACGTGAAGTCGGTCGCCGGTCGGGCAGGCAGCCTGCTTAGAGGCGCCATCGCCTCGTGCCGGCCCGAGGAGGCCGGTTTCGAGTCCTATCTGGAATCGGTCAAGGCCGAGCCCTTCGTCAAGGGTTTCCGCCGCGTGCTGCATGTCGTGCCCGACGATCTGTCGGAAGGGGCACTGTTTCGCCAGAACATCAAGCGGCTTGCCGGCACCGGCCTGACCTTCGACCTCGTGGTGCTGCCGCATCAGATCCCGAAGGCGATGGCGCTGGCCGACCTCGCGCCCGACGTCCAGTTCGTCCTCGACCATTGCGGCGTGCCCGACATCAAGGGCAATGCGGAGCATCCGTGGCGTGAGCATATGGAAGCCATCGCCAAGCGTCCGAATGTCGTCGGTAAAATCTCCGGCGTTGTCGCCTATACCGACCCGGCGACCTGGACGGTCGAGACGCTCAAGCCCTATGTCGAGCACGCGATCCAGTGTTTCGGCTGGGACCGGGTGATCTGGGGCAGCGACTGGCCGGTTTGCACGTTGGGCGGTGGGCTGACCACATGGGTTGCTGCTACCCATGCGCTGTTGGCCGGGGCAAGCGATTCAGAGCGGACCCGCCTGCTCTCGGGCAATGCGCGCCGCTTGTGGCGGCTGGATTAACCGGCGGCGGCCGGCGCAAAACTTTCCCTGAACAGGCGGTTGATGTCGGCGACGACGCTCCTTGCGTCCTGCCTGCCGGCAAGGCCTTCATTGATGCGGTCCGAAGCCCGCTGCTGGAACGCCATGTAGCCGTCGTGGCGCGGGCGGACCCAGGCGCCTTCGAGCGTCGCGCGTGTGTCGCGATAGAAGTCGCCCGTCGCGGCGTTGACGGCATCGTCCTCCCAGGCCGCGGCATGACCGGGCTGGCCGCCAGCGGCGGCGTAAGGCCCGCGCTGCACGTCGCCGCTGGCGATCCAATAGGCGAAGTCGATTGCCGCCTCGCGCGCGGCGGAAAAGGCGGAGACGGCAATGCCGGTGCCGCCGAGCGCCGAGCCGACCGGGCTGGTGCCGCCGGCGACAGGCATGTCGGCAAAGGCTAGGCGGTGCGGCCGGAAACCCGCCACCGCATAGGGAACATAGCCGTAGATCAGCGGCGCGCAGGCGATGCGGGAATTGGCTTCCGCCATCCTTTCGAACACCGCGATCGGGTCCATGGTCAGGCATGCGGGATCGACCAGCGCTGCGATCTCGCGCAGCATCTCGAAGGCGGTTTCTCCGGCCTCGCCGTCGACAAGGTCGGCCGAACCGTCGACTATGCACGGCCGGCCGAGATCGGCGACCAACGTGTAGAAGCACATCAGCGAATGCGGTGGCCGGAGCGGCAAGAGCATCCGGCCCTGCTCGGCAAGCGCCAACACTTCGGTCCAGATCGCCGGCGCGGCTTCGATCAGATCGGGCCGCCAGGCCTGCACCTGGGTCGCGGCATCGATCGGGAAAGCCCATTGCCGACCCTGCCAGGTGTAGCTCGGATAGGACCGGCCGACGCTTGCCCGCGCGAGCGCTTCGCGGTCCCCCTCGCGTCCCGGCACATCGAGCGGCGCCAGACATTTTTCGGCGGTGATCTGGCCGACATGCGGATGGTCGATGACGATCAGATCATAGGCGCGGGCGAGCTCTTCCACCGGGAAGGACTCGAAATCCTGCAGCGAGCGTTTTTCCCAGTCGATCGAGATGCCGGTCTTTTCCTTCCACAGCGCCGAGCACGCCACCATCGGGTCATAGCCGCGCGGATGGCTCCAGGTCATGCCTTTCAACCGGATCACAGGCCGAACTCCGCGCGGATCCTGTCGCTGTGCTCGCCGATGCGGGGGGCAGCGCGATCCACCCTGGCGCGCGCGCCGTCGACGCGCAGCGGCGTGCGGGTGGTGAGGATCGAGACGTTGTCCTCGCGCGTCACGGTCTGCAGCATGTCGAGCGTCTTGAAACCGTCGCTTTGCATCAGTTCCGGCCAGGTCAGCACCTTGGCGCACCAGACATCGGCGGGTTCGAGAATGGCCAGCCATTCGTCGATGGTTTTCCCGGCTATACGCCTGGCTATGATCGCCTTGATTTCGTCGCGGGCGGTGAACCAGGTTGCGGGCTTGTCGCGGAACGGGTCGAGCTCGGGCAATTCGAGCAGGTCGGCGATCTTCGGGATCGGCGTCATGGCAATAGCCAGATAGCCGTCCTTGGCCGGATAGACGCCGTAAGGCGCCGAGAGATAGGCATGCGCGCTGCGGAAGGACGAGCGCTTCGGCAGGCGGCGACCGTCATTGAGATGCGTGGTCAGCACCTCGAACTGGAAATCGACCAGCGCCTCGAGCAGGCTGGTCTCGACGTGACCGCCCTGACCGGTGATGCCGCGCCGCACCAGCTTGGCGAGGATGCCTTGGGCGCACGCCGCGCCCGCCAGCATGTCGGCGATGGCCAGGCCGAACGGCACCGGCCCCTGCCCTTCGTCGCCATTCAGCCACATCACGCCGGAACGAGCCTGGGCGAGCAGATCCTGCCCCGGGCGCTTGACCCAGGGACCGTCCTCGCCATAGCCGCTGATCGAGGCATAGACGAGCCGGGGGTTGATCGTTCTCACATGCTCATAGTCGAGGCCGAGCCGCTCGATCACACCCGGCCTGAAGTTCTGGATGAGCACGTCGGCCTTGGCGATCAGCGCGCACAGCATGGCGAGGTCGGCCTCGTTCTTGAGGTCGACGGCCAGGCTCTCCTTTCCGCGGTTGATGGCGTGGAAAATTGTCGAATCGCCGCCGATCTCGGTGTCGCTGAGATAGAGCCGGCGCGACAGGTCGCCGCCGTCGGGCCGCTCGATCTTGATGACGCGAGCGCCGAGATCGAGCAGGCGCAGCGAACAATAGGGACCCGACAGGAACTGGCTCATGTCGACGACGACGAGGCCGGTCAGCGGAAGTTCGTTTTCAGCGGCCACGGTTCACTTCTCTGTCTTGCCGACGAAATCGGCCGGGTTCTTGTATTTCACCGTCTGCAGATGCTCGCAGTAGAGCACCAGCTCTCCTTCACCCTTGAAGACTTCATAGCTGGCGCGGATCAGGCCCATGTCCTGGTAGCGCGGCTTTTTGTCGAGGTTGGTGCGGATCGAGTAGATGGTGTCGCCGATGAAGACCGGCTTGATGAAGCGCAGCTTGTCGTAACCATAGGAAAAGGCGTTGATGCAATTGGTGGCGACCAGCCCGAGCCCGGCCGAGAACACGAAGGCGCCGGCCACCAGCCGCCTGCCGAAGATGCCTTCCTTCCCGGCGAACATCTGGTCCTGCACGTAAGGATGGATATCCAGCACCAGCGCATTGAACATATGGCTTTCGCCCTCGGCGATGGTGCGGCGGAGCGAGCGGATTTTGTGGCCGACCTGCCAGTCCTCGTAGAACCAGTTTTCCGAATTCCAGACAGGGATGTCGGCATGCGCCTCGGGCATGTCGACGGGGTGCGTCGAGGCGACACCGACAGTCGGCGAGAATGCGCTCATGCCTCGCTCCGAGACGTTCCCGCGCGGCCTGCCAAGCGGTCCCGGCCAGGATGCCGGATGGCGAGATGCATGATCGCTTTCCTCCCGTCAATTTTCTTTTGTGAATAATATTTTCACATATGGGATTACCTTGCAAGCGACGATCGGCGAAATTTTTGACGGCCGGCGCAGGCGGAGGGGCCGCCGGCCCTGAGCAGGCAGTCGCGGACAAGCCCACAAATGCCTGCTCAGGGATTGTTGTTTTTCGCAGGTTCTCTTCGCAAACCCGTGGGACACTTTTGCGGAACCTGCTTAGGAGGAAGATCGATGCAAAGCGCCTGTCTTGTCTTTGTCGGCAGCCTCAACCGCGAGGCGCCCTATTTCCAGGGCGCGCGGGGCGTCGGCCTCGGCGTCTACGCTTTCGGCGAGGCGACGCTTGACGTGCAAAAGCTTGCCGAGACCGACGAGGTCGACAACCCGACCTTCCTGTCGGTGACGCCATCGGGCAGGCATCTGTTTTCGGCCAACCAGAACGCCGACCGCATCTCGATCTTCGCCCGCGACGAGGCGAGCGGCCGGCTGACCGACACCGGCCGTGCCATCGAGGTCGGAACGCCGATGTGCGTGCGGATCACGCGGGACCCGCTTCGATCTTAACAGCCAAGCTTGCTTACTGGCTGACCCGGGCGAACGAGCCTGTATAGGTCTGCCCCGCCAACGCATAGGTAACGTTGAGCGTTCCTGGCGACGGCATCGTGGCGGTGATGTCGGCGCCGTTCGGCAGGCGCCCGAGTTTCAACGTGTTGCCGGAAATCCTGCCGGAGCCGTCGGCGACGCCTGGCTTGTTGTCGGCCAGGTTGCCCCATGCGTAGCTGGCCGTCACCTGCCCGCCCGAGGACACGGTCAGGACCGCCAGCTTGCCGTCATACATGCCGTTGAGCTGCCCGGCCCATATGCCGGAGAACGCGGCGTAGTTGGCCGGTACGCCCTTGCCGGGCGGAACAACCGCGACCGTTTGATCCAACGCCGCCGAATTCGACAAAGCCGGAGCTTGAGCAGCAATGGCGGCCGGAGCTGGTTGCGGGTCGGCAACAGGTTGCGAGTTAGCAACAGGCTGTGTGTCCGGAGTGGATTGGCAGGCAACAAGAGCGGCCGCGATGCAAAGCATCGGCAAGAGATTGTTTGGTCGCGCAAGCAATCCGGATCGAACCCATCCCCGCGCCAGTTTCCCATCCAGAACCGGAATTCTCATAAGCATCCCTCTGACAGGAAGCCCTTTAGCCTAGTTGCCGCTGCCGGCATAGGGATTTCCTCGGGCGCTATCGTTCGTACCCCAAGCGAACAATCAGGCGAGCAGGTCGTCGCAGCCAAACCCACCGGATTTCGAGACTATCGCGGTCCGCCCCAAGCGCCCGCGACAGCGCCGTTCTCCCCATCCACGGTGCTGTTTTGTCTCCGATCACCAAGACGCCAGCCCCGTTCGGCCGTCGTTCATCCGCCCTATGGAGCCCGAGCTTGTCGAACAGCCGCCGAAGGGTGGTGAATGGGGCCATGAGGTCAAGTTCGACGGCTACCGGACCCAAGTCATCAAGGACGCTGACGGCATTACCAAGAACGGCTTCGACTGCCATGGACAACGCTCGTAATAGAGCACAAGGTGTCAACATATTAGCATCTCCGCATTTATTGACGCCGTCTCCCCGCTGAAAGAGGGATAAAATGATGTCCTCGTGGCTTGCAAAATCCGGTGGGGCTTTGGCCCTTCTCGAAATGTGCCTGTTGGATGCACATGCCTTCGATCAAAACTCCATCGCTTTGCTCAAGACCAACAAATCGTGCCCAGACTGCGATTTGTCCGAGGCACTGTTGGAGAATGTTTATCTGCCGGGAGCAATCCTGACGAATGCAAACCTGACGGACACCCATTTGAAGGGAGCGAACCTTGGCTTTGTGAATTTCAAGGGCGCAAGGCTGACAGGTGCCGATCTGTCCGGAGTTGTCCTGACAAACGCACTCTTTTCCGATGCCGACCTGTCCAACGCAAATCTGTCGAATGCCTCGCTGCACGGCGCGGACCTCACGGGAGCGAACCTGACAGGCGCCAATCTTCGCGAGGCCCACCTCGAATTTGTGAAATTCAAGGGCGCCAACCTCAATAAAGCCGACCTTACCGGCGGGATGAACGCAGACGCAACCTTGTTGGCCGAGGCGAAACTTTGCGCCACAATTATGCCTGATGGCCACAAGGACAACAGCGGTTGTTAACCGAATTGCCTTGCGATCTCGGAAGGCCCAAGACGCCGAAGGGCCCGGTCTCAAATTAGCGCGGTCGCGCGTACGACAAGGATTTGGCCCATCACCTGAAGGTCGCCCGGGAAACGTGGGCGATTGGCTGCGCTTTCCAGATCGGCTGCGATGTCATGACGGATCATGCCGCACTACCTGACACGAAAGAGAGCCTATGAGGCTTCCAACAACTCCCAAGCCCCACGAACGGGAAACCCTTTGGCGTACCTAGCTTCCCTTAGCGGCGGCCTCGATCTGCTTCGCAATGAAGCTGCGGAACCTTTCATCCGACATGTCAGCTATGTTCCCCACGCTTTCCGCCACCACACCTGGCGCAGACACCGAGACCTCTCCACTTACCGCAACGCTGATAGTGAACGTCCTACCGGCGGGGGCCTGCACCTCTCCGTTCCGGTAAATTTGAAACCGCACGGTTGGCGCTAACGCTTCGTCTTGGCGGAGCGGCTCTGTGTCTACGTCGACCGTTACGTCTTCTGCTACCTCGGCCTTCGCCGCCTCCAGCGCAGCAACCGCAACGTCGTTTAGCCAAGCCCTGGCCTGTGCGCCAAAGTCCACTGGAGCAACTTGCTCTTTCGCAGGGGCGCTTTGACGACCGTCCGCTTGCTTGCCCCGTTCAAGGGCTTCTGTGAATTTCGACATCTAAGCGCCTCCGATTGGTCAACAACGAGCCGGCACTAGGGTGGCCATGGCTCCTCCAATCGATACAACGCCTACAAGCGGCGGACGTTGCGCGGTGGGAACAGAACCGCAACTTCCCGGCCCATAGGGCACAGGAGCCGGCCTACTCTCCCAAAGGCGTCAGAAGTAAGGATCAGGGGGTCATTTCCGACCCTTCTAAGTATTTGATTTTATTAACGTAGAGGACTGTTTGGTGGAGCCAATCGGAATCGAACCGACGACCTCTTGAATGCCATTCAAGCGCTCTCCCAACTGAGCTATGGCCCCACTCCCGGCAGTCGGCCGGCGCCGTTTCCGGCGAAGAGATCCGGCGCGGTTGGGAACCGCGCCGTCGTTTAGTGCTGGCGGCTTCTAGCGCCGCCTTCGGTCAAGATCAAGCCTTCAAAGGCCGCTTTTTCGTCACAGGCCAAAATGGCCGGCAAACGAAATCAGACTTCGTCATCGTCGTCGCCGACGCCGATCATATCGGCGACGTCGTCGTCCTCTTCTTCTTCGTCGGCAAGGAAGGTGTCGTCCTCATCGTCGCCGAGATCGACATCTTCTTCATCATCGCCAAGATCGGGAAGATCGTCGCCGCCGCCCTTGGCCTCGTCGTCGGCCTCCTCGAGCGAGACGACTTCGGCACCGTCCTCTTCCTCGGCGTCTACTTCCTTCTCGGCGACTTCCTCATCCTCCTCGAGGGCGGAAATCTTGCCCTCGTCGAAATAGGAGCGCGGATAGCTCTTGCCGGTATAGGGCGAGACGATCGGATCCTTGTTGAGATCGTAGAATTTCCGACCCGTTTCGGGGTCGACACGCTTGGTGCCAAGTTCAGCTTTTGCCACAGCAGGCCTCGTCAATAAAAGAGTGGACCCCATAACCGCAGTTTTGAGCGCTGTCAAAGCCAAAAGCCGGCATTGTAAAATGCTCGTATTCGAAGGCCTCGCACAAGGGGATGACCATTGCAACGCACCGTGATACGAGACCGCCGCACCATGACGAACCGAGCCGGCCAGCCGGCATTTCATTTGGAAGACAAGGATGTCTCACTCCGCCGCCGCTAAGCCAGCCACGGCCCGCAAATCACCTGCCCTTGCCGGCACCGCGCGCGTGCCGGGCGACAAATCGATCTCGCACCGCTCCTTCATGTTCGGCGGCCTTGCCTCCGGCGAAACCCGCATCACCGGCCTGCTCGAGGGCGAGGACGTGATGCGCACGGGCGCCGCCATGAAGGCGATGGGCGCGCATATCGAAAAGAACGGCGCCGAATGGGTGATCCGCGGCACCGGCAACGGCGCGTTGCTGCAGCCCCAAGGTCCGCTCGACTTCGGCAATGCCGGCACCGGCTCGCGCCTCACCATGGGCCTGGTCGGCACCTACGACATGGAGACGACCTTCATCGGCGATGCCTCGCTTTCCGGCCGGCCGATGGGCCGCGTGCTCGACCCGCTGCGCCAGATGGGCGTGCAGGTGCTGAAGGCAGCACCTGGCGACCGCATGCCGATCACGCTGCGCGGCCCGAAGCATGCCGCGCCGATCACCTATCGCGTGCCGATGGCGTCGGCCCAAGTGAAGTCGGCGGTGCTGCTTGCCGGCCTCAACACGCCGGGCATCACCACGGTGATCGAACCGGTGATGACGCGCGACCATACCGAAAAGATGCTGAAAGGTTTTGGCGCCAATTTGACCGTCGAGACCGACGAGCGCGGCGTGCGCCATATCTTCATCGAAGGCCAGGGCAAGCTCACCGGGCAGACGATCGCCGTGCCGGGCGATCCTTCCTCGGCCGGCTTCCCGCTGGTGGCGGCGCTGATCGTGCCGGGCTCGGACATCTTGATCGAGAATGTGCTGATGAACCCGACCCGCACCGGGCTGCTCCTGACGCTGCAGGAAATGGGCGGGCGCATCGACATCCTCAACCCGCGCAATGCCGGCGGCGAGGACGTGGCGGACCTGCGCGTGCGCTCGTCGGAACTGAAAGGCGTGGTGGTGCCGCCCGAGCGCGCGCCGTCGATGATCGACGAATATCCGGTGCTGGCGGTGGCGGCGAGCTTCGCCGAGGGCGAGACGCTGATGCAGGGGCTGGAGGAATTGCGCGTCAAGGAATCCGACCGGCTCTCAGCGGTGGCCAATGGGCTGAAGCTCAACGGCGTCGATTGCACCGAGGGCGAGGCTTCGCTCGCCGTGCGCGGCAAGCCGGGTGGCAAGGGTCTGGGTGCCCATCCGAACGGTCAGGATACGGTGGTGAAGACGCATCTCGACCACCGCATCGCCATGAGTTTCCTGGTGATGGGGCTGGCGACGGAGAAGCCGGTGACCATCGACGACGCCAACATGATCACGACAAGCTTTCCGGAGTTCATGGGATTGATGACGGGGCTGGGCGCGGAGATCGAGTAGGGGCGATGGGTCGAAGCCAAACTGAGACGCTGGCGGGACAGCGCGAAGGATCACGGCGCTCGTCTTGTTCCTTGCGCCCTCTGTTCAGGCCGACCAGCCAATGACCCACACCTTCACGATCGCCATCGACGGCCCTGCCGGTGCGGGCAAAGGCACCCTGGCCCGCCGGCTCGCCGACCATTACCGGCTGAACCTTCTCGACACCGGCCTCACCTATCGCGCGGTGGCGCACAAGCTGCTGGAGCTCGGCCTGCCGCTCGACAATGTCTCGGCGGCCGAAACCGCAGCGCGGCAGGTGAACCTGTCGACCCTCGACCGCACGGTGCTGTCGGCGCATGCGGTGGGCGAGGCGGCCTCCAAGGTCGCGGTCATTCCCACTGTGCGGCGTATCCTGGTGGAGAAGCAGCGGGCCTTCGCCAAGGCGCCGCCGGGCGCCGTGCTCGATGGCCGCGACATCGGCACGGTCGTGTGCCCCGATGCCGACATCAAGCTCTATGTCACGGCAAGCGCGGCGGTGCGGGCGCAACGCCGGCTGGCCGAGATCGAGAGCATGGGCGGCAGCGCCGATTTCGCGACGATCCTTGCCGATATCGAGCGCCGCGACGAGCGCGACATGGGCCGCGCCGACTCGCCCTTGAAGCCGGCAGCTGACGCGCACTTGCTTGATACCAGCGAAATGGCTATAGAAGCCGCGTTTCTGGCGGCGATGGCCATCGTTGACGAGGCCCTTGCCAAGAGAAACAAGGCCTGATCAGGTTTTTCGATTGCCGTCGGCGGCGAAAATACCCATATCGGGCACGAACCAGCCTGCCAGCATTCTTCATGCGCCGGACTTGCCGCCTGAACAGCGGCCAAGGGCTTTCAGCCCGGAACGCCGGCAGGCTCACGCAACGCTAACCCACGGCGCCCGCTCCGCCAGCGCGCGGAGCATTCCAGGAGAAACAATGTCAGTTGCTAATCCGTCTCGCGACGATTTCGCGAGCATGCTCGAAGAATCATTCACCGCCGGCCATTCCGGCGAGGGCCAGGTTGTCCGGGGCACGATCACCGCGATCGAAAAGGACATGGCCATCATCGACGTCGGCCTCAAGGTCGAAGGCCGCGTGCCGCTGAAGGAATTCGGCGCCAAGGGCAAGGAGTCCTCCCTCAAGGTCGGCGATACCGTCGAGGTCTATGTCGAGCGCATCGAGAACGCGCTTGGCGAAGCCATGCTGTCGCGCGAGAAGGCTCGCCGCGAGGAGAGCTGGGTGCGCCTCGAAGAGAAGTTCACCAAGGGTGAGCGCGTCGAAGGCGTCATCTTCAACCAGGTCAAGGGCGGCTTCACCGTCGACCTCGACGGCGCCGTGGCGTTCCTGCCGCGCAGCCAGGTCGATATCCGCCCGATCCGCGACGTCACCCCGCTGATGCACAACCCGCAGCCCTTCGAGATCCTCAAGATGGATCGCCGTCGCGGCAACATCGTAGTGTCGCGCCGCACCGTGCTCGAGGAGAGCCGCGCCGAACAGCGTTCGGAAATCGTGCAGAACCTCGAGGAAGGCCAGGTGGTCGAAGGCGTGGTCAAGAACATCACCGATTACGGTGCGTTCGTCGACCTCGGCGGCATCGACGGTCTGCTGCATGTCACCGACATGGCATGGCGTCGTGTCAACCATCCGACCGAGATCCTCAACATCGGCCAGACGGTCAAGGTGCAGATCATCCGTATCAACCAGGAAACCCACCGCATCTCGCTCGGCATGAAGCAGCTCGAGTCGGATCCGTGGTCGGATATCGGCACCAAGTTCCCGATCGGCAAGAAGATCAAGGGCACCGTCACCAACATCACCGACTACGGCGCGTTCGTCGAGCTGGAGCCGGGCATCGAGGGCCTCATCCACGTTTCGGAAATGTCGTGGACGAAGAAGAACGTGCACCCCGGCAAGATCCTGTCGACGACGCAGGAAGTCGACGTGGTGGTGCTCGAGGTCGATCCGGCCAAGCGTCGCATCTCGCTCGGCCTCAAGCAGACGCTGGAAAACCCGTGGCAGGCTTTTGCCTCGAGCCATCCGGTCGGCAGCCAGGTCGAGGGCGAGGTCAAGAACAAGACCGAGTTCGGCCTGTTCATCGGCCTGGACGGCGACGTGGACGGCATGGTCCACCTTTCCGACCTCGACTGGACCCGTCCGGGCGAGCAGGTCATCGAAGAGTACAATCGCGGCGACATGGTCAAGGCGCAGGTGCTCGACGTCGACATCGAGAAGGAGCGCATCTCGCTCGGCATCAAGCAGCTGGCCCGTGACTCGGTTGGCGAAGCGGCCAACAGCGGCGAACTGCGCAAGAACGCCGTCGTCACCTGCGAGGTCATCGGCGTGAAGGATGGCGGTCTGGACGTGCGGCTGGTCGACAGCGGCATCGAGACCTTCATCAAGCGTTCCGACCTTTCGCGCGACCGCGACGAGCAGCGCCCCGAGCGCTTCACCGTCGGCCAGAAGGTCGACGCCCGCGTCATCGCCTTCGACAAGAAGACCCGCAAGCTGCAGGTCTCGATCAAGGCGCTGGAAATCGCCGAGGAGAAGGAAGCGGTCGCCCAGTACGGCTCGACCGACTCCGGCGCCTCGCTGGGCGATATCCTGGGCGCGGCGCTGAAGAAGCAGGGCAACTAGAGCATTCCAGGAAAACCGCTACGCGGTTTTCCGTCCGGAATTGCGTAAGCCCTTCCCGTCGAATAACAAAACCCCGCCGGATCGCTCCGGCGGGGTTTTTCTTTGTCGGATATCCGTGCGGTCAGGCGCGGCCGTAGAGCGGGACCAGCGTGCCGCTCATGGCCTGGTTTGCGGGCGAGGCCAGGTAAGCGATCGCTTCCGCCGCGGCTTCGAGGCTGACCCATTTGGCGAAATCGGCGTCGGGCATATCGGCGCGGTTGGCGGGCGTGTCGAGCGTCGAGGGCGCCACGGCGTTGACCAGGATGCCCTTGTGCTTCAACTCCTCGGCCATGGCCACCGTCATCGCCGCGACCGCCGCCTTGCTCGCGGCATAGGCGACCATGCCGGAGCCGCGCCTCGGCTCCAGCCCGGCGCGCGCGGTGACATTGACGATACGGCCGGCCGTATTGGACGACAACATCGAGCGCACAGCGGCGCGGCTGCACAGGAAGGCTGTGCGGGCGTTGGTGTCCATCATCTCGGCGAAGGAGGCCGACTCGATCCTTTCGACCGGCGCCATGGTGAAGCCGCCGGCAAGGTGGATAGAGGCCCAGAGCTCCGGGACCTGATGGTAGAAGGCTTCGACCTTGGCCGAATCCGACAGGTCGACATTATGCGCCAGATGCACGCTGGCGTGAGCTGCGTAAGGAAAATGCGGCGGGGCCGCCGCGTGGGCATTGGGCACGTGGCAGATCGCGCCTTGCTCCAGCAATCTGCCGACAACCGCGCCGCCGAGCGCCCCAGTGCCGCCCGTCACCACGACATGCCTGCCATTCAGCGTTTCCGTCATACTTCGACCGCTCCTGTCACTTTTTATGATTTCTTTTGGTTATGCCGCCCCAGATTGGAACGTCGCGCCTTTCGCGTCGTCACTCAATTGAAATATCGACATGGCAGGCGCCGCGTCTTTGCATGCGTCGAACCATGGCAGGCGGCATCGATTTGCCGGCGCTGCAATGGCCAACCGGCAGACTCACCAGCCTTTCAGTCGACGGTGATTTCGATGACGCGCGGCTTGCCGGCCGCCCGCGCGCGCTTCAGCGCCACGGCAAGACCACCGGCCCCGGCCAGCCGCTCGGCCTCGATGCCATAGGCCTCGGCGAGCTTGCAGAAATCGGGCGGCGCCGGCGACACGCCGACCGGCTCGACGCCGACATCGAGCATCGACGTTTCGATCTCGCGATAGCCGCGGTTGTTCCAGACGACGAAGATCACGGGCGTTTCGGCGTCGAGCGCGGCGCCGATCTCGGGCAAGGTGAACTGGAAGCCGCCATCGCCGGTGAGGCACACCACGGGCGCTTGCGGAACGGCAAGCGCCGCGCCGATCGCCGCCGGCGGACCGTAACCCAGCGCGCCGAAACCGGTCGCGGCGTTGAACCAGCCGCCGGGACGGTCATGGTCGTAATAGAGATTGGCGGCGTAGATCGGCTGGGTCGAATCGCCGACGATGATTGCGCCCGGCAGCGCGTCGCGGATCGTTTCCACAGCATGAACCTGCGCCAGGTATTCGGGCTTCAGTTCGGCCAACGCTGCTTTCCGCGCGGCGGCCGCGCGAGCCTCGCCATCCTTCGCTTGAGGATGACCCGGCCCGATCGCCGCGAGCAGAGCCTCGATCGCTTCGGCGCAATCCGCCTGGATACCGACCGTCACCGGCCGGCGCTCGATCTGGTCGGCGCCGATATCGATGCGGATCAGGTTTTTCGGCAGCACGAAGCCGCCGTCGCCATAGCCGTCATAATCGGTCGGTCCGAACTCGGTGCCGGCCGCAATCACCAGATCGGCGTTCGCCATCAACGCGCGCACCGCTTTGAGGCTGGGGCTCGCCGGCACGCACAGCGGGTGGCCATGCAGCAGGCCGCGCGCATTGACGGTCTCGACGACCGGCGCGCCAAGCGTCTCGGCCAGGCGCCGCAGCGCCGCGTCAGCCTTCCTTGCGCCGCCACCGGCGAGGATCAGCGGCCGGCGCGCCGCCTTGACGAGCTTTGCCGCTTCGGCAATCGCCGCCGGGGCCGGAGCGGGCGGCGTGGCGTTGCTCAGCGCCGCCGCGATATCGTCGGCGGGCTTCACCATGACGTCGGTGGGGATTTCGATATGGACCGGACCCGGACGTGAGGACGAGAAAACGGCGAAGGCGCGGGCGAGGGCGCCCGGCAACTGCGCGGCCTCGGTGACGCGCTCGGAAAACAGCGCGACCTTTTCCATCATGCCGCGCTGATCCGGCAGCTCATGCAGGAAGCCCAGCCCCTTGCCCAGCGTATCGGTGGCGTTGACGCCGGAGATCACCAGCATCGGCACCGAATCAGCGCGTGCCTGGCCCATGGCGGTGATGGTGTTGGTCAGCCCCGGCCCGGTGATGACGAAGGCGACGCCCGGCCGGCCGCCGGCACGCGCATAGCCGTCGGCCATGAAGCCGGCGCCCTGCTCATGGCGCGGCGTGACATGGCGGATCTTCGAACGCGCCAGGCCGCGATAGAGCTCGACGGTGTGCACGCCCGGAATGCCGAAGACGGTGTCGACGCCATGCGCTTCGAGCAAGGTGATCAGCGCTTCGCCGATGGTGGTCATTGGTTCCCTCCCCTTTTGTTTCTTACGCAATTCCGGACGGAAAACCGCTCTCACTTTTCCTGGAATTGCGAGAGCATGATGCCGAAAAGTGTGAAGCGGTTTTCGGACGACATCATGCTCTATCTCTTTGATTTAGAGCCGGATTCAGATTTCAGGTCGATTTGACCTGAAATCATCCGGCTCTAGCGGCCCAAGGCCGAGTTCGGCCTCGACGGCCTTGATGCCGATCGCCGCCAATTCGCCTTGCGAGAACATCTCGCCGGCCAGGCAGCCTTCGATCCAGAGCCCGTCGAGGATCGCGTTGATCGCTATGGCATGGCGGCGCAGCTCAGCCGCGTCCGGCTTTCGCCGTTCGGCGGCGAGCACTTCGGCCACGACCGCCTCCACCTCGTTGCGAAAGCCGAGATAGCCTTCGCGGTGGGCGCGGGCGAGCGACGGATCCGCGCCGGCGCGGCCGATGAAGGTTGCCCAGAGCGAGAAAACCCGCTGGTCGATGATCGGCGCGTTGAGGTTGGCGGTGACGAAAGCCGCAAGGCGTTGGCGCGGCGAGGCATCTTCCATGACCAGGGCCGCTTTCGCCTGCTCGGTCATGCGGCCCATCAATGCCGCGTAGGCCTCCTGCAGCAAGTCTTCCTTGCCTGGGAAATAGTGCCGGATCAGTCCGGCGGTGACGCCGGCGCGCAAGGCGATGGTGCGCACGGTGGCGCCCTGCAGGCCATGTTCCGCCACGCTGTCCAGGGTCGCATCGATCAGGTCCTGCCGCCGCCGCTCCTCGCCCTCGCGACGGAACTTGCGGCGCGCGTTCATTGGCGCAGGATCGGCCGCGTCAGGCATGTCGGCCCGCCTTCGCAGGCGATGCAGAGCGCGTCCGCCTCGAAAACCTCGACCGCGCAGCCGGCGGCTTCCATCGCGGCCTTGGTCTTGGGAAAACCTGCAACGGCGATGACCTTGTGCGGGCTGGTGGGCAGCACGTTCAGGCTGAGGCCGTTGGAGGCGGCGAACTCTTGCGGATCGCCTTCGACCAGCCGGATGCCGCGCGCCTTCAGCATCTGATAGAATGCGGCCGGCAGAAGCGGCGAATAGACCAGGGCCAGGTCATCGGCCAGCGGGCTGATCACCGACATCAGATGCAGGCACGCCTCTTCGCCCTGCCACAGCGGCAGATCGAAGCCGTAGACCGAAACGCCCAGCGGCTTCAGCAGGTTGGACACCTGCTGGATGCCTTCCTGGTTGGAGCGCACACCGCGCCCGATCGCCAGCGTGCGGGCATCCACCCATACACAGTCACCGCCTTCGACCTGGCCGGGCGCCTCGACGCGGCCGAGGACCGGTATGCCCAGTCTCCTGTAGGTTTCCTCATGCAGCGAGGGTTCCCGGGCGCGCAAGGGCTTGCCCATGGACAGGATCAGCGCGCCGCGGTCGGTCATCAGCGACGGGTCATGCGTGAACACCGAATCCGATAGGCCGTCGGCCTTGTCCTCGATCCACTCGATTTCGGCGCCGGAAGCCGCCACCAGCTCGGCCAGGAGCGCATGCTGCGAGGCGGCCTTCGCCGGGTTGAATCCCGGGCCATAATGCCATGCAGCCCTGTCGGCGTCGCGCATGGCGTTGGCCGCCGAACGCATCAGCACGCGCCGCAGCGGCGCCGCCATGGACTGTGATCCGAAAGCGCTCATCGATGCCCTTTTATGCTGAAAAAAATCGAAAAAATTTCATGAGAGGCTATTTATACACTTGCACAACAACGCCGCAAGTGCCGTAATGAGCGGGATTGACGGGCTCGCGCTGTCGGGTCCATGCTGAAATCTGGAGTGGGCAATACAGCGTAATGTTGATTAGCCGGATAGACGTTCGACGATCTGCCGTCGGCCAGATAGAGGTCACCCGGTGAGCGCGGCGGACGCTGCCGCAGTCCGATCCGGCGAGGCGCAGAACGGCGCCGCAGAAGCCATCCACGTTGAAAACCTGCACAAGAAATTCGGCCAGCTGCATGTGCTGAAGGGCGTTTCGCTGTCGGCGCGCGACGGTGAGGTGGTCGCCATCATCGGTGGCTCCGGTTCCGGCAAATCGACGCTGCTGCGCTGCATCAACTGCCTGGAGAACCCGACCAGCGGCATCATCCGGGTCAATGGCGAGCAGATCAAGCTCAAGGCCGACAGCCACGGCCACACCGTTCCTGCCGACCGCAGGCAGATCGAGCGTATCCGCTCGCGGCTCGGCATGGTGTTCCAGAATTTCAACCTGTGGAGCCACATGACGCTGATCGAGAACGTCATCGAGGTTCCCGTGCATGTGCTCGGCGTCAAGCGCGACGAGGCGATCGCCCAGGCCGAGAAGCTGCTTGCCCGCGTCGGGCTGGCGGAGAAGCGCGACGTCTACCCGGCCTTCCTGTCCGGCGGCCAGCAGCAGCGCGCCGCGATCGCCCGGGCGCTGGCGATCAATCCGCGCGTCATGCTGTTCGACGAGCCGACTTCCGCGCTCGATCCGGAACTGGTCGGCGAGGTGCTGAAAGTGATCGGCGACCTGGCGCGCGAGGGGCGCACCATGGTGCTGGTGACGCATGAAATGAAGTTCGCCCGCGAGGTCGCGACGCATGTCGTCTATCTCTATAACGGGCTGGTCGAGGAGGAAGGTCCGCCGGAACAATTGTTCGGCGCGCCCAAATCCGAAAGGCTCAAGCAATTCCTCCGCAATGTCGGTTAGGTGCCGGCATCAAGCGGAGGGAAAAACCGGGAACAACAACAAACTGGGAGTCATGACATGAAGACTGTTCTCAAGACCTTTGCCGCCGCGCTGCTTCTCGGCGTCGCGGCGATGGGTGGCGCGGCCAAGGCCGAGCAGGTCAAGATCGGCGTCGCCGCCGAGCCCTACCCGCCCTTCACGTCGCCCGACGCCAGCGGCAAATGGGTCGGCTGGGAGATCGACTTCGTCGACGCCGTCTGCGCCGAAGAGAAGCTCGACTGCGTCATCACCCCTGTCGCCTGGGACGGCATCATCCCGGCGCTGACCACCAAGAAGATCGACGCCATCGTCTCTTCCATGTCGATCACCGCCGAGCGCGAGAAGACGATCGACTTCTCGGACAAGTACTACAACACCCCGACCGCGATCATCGGACCGAAGGACCAGAAGTTCGGCGCCACGCCGGACGATCTCAAGGGCAAGGTGATCGGCGTCCAGGTCTCGACCGTGCATGCCGTCTACGCCAAGAAGCATTTCACCGGCGCGCAGGAGATCAAGGAATACCAGACGCAGGACGAAGCCAACAACGATCTGGCCGCCGGCCGTCTCGATGCCGTCCAGGCCGATTCCATCGCGCTCGGCGAATTCCTCAAGACCGACCAGGGCAAGGCCTGCTGCGACCTGAAGGGCATGGTGGCCCCTGACGACGAAGTGCTTGGACCGGGCGTCGGCGCCGGCATCCGCAAGGAAGACACCGCGCTCAAGGAAAAGTTCAACGCCGGCATCAAGGCGATCCGCGCCAACGGCAAATATGACGAGATCTCGAAGAAGTATTTCGACTTCGACATCTATGGCGGCGCCACGCAGTCGAACTGACGAACCTTCCGCCTGAGTTGAGGGCATGGTGTCCGCGCCATGCCCTCGCTACCGTGCCACGCACGCTTGCCGCCGGCCATTGAAGCCGGCTGACCCAGCAATTCGGGGGCGAAACTGATCGACGCGCTTCTTCCGGCCACGGCTGCCGGCATCATCGAACTCCTGTCGCCCTTCTCACCCGGCTGGGGCGGCACTTTGCTGGTCGGATTGCTGCATTCGCTCGAGATCGCCATCGGCGCCACCTGCCTCGGCTTGCTGATCGGCACCGCCGGCGCCTTCGGCAAGCTCTATGGCGGCCCGGTGACGCGCGACCTGCTCGCGGTCTACACCACAGTTGTCCGCGCGGTGCCGGAACTGGTGCTGATCCTGCTGCTCTATTATGCCGGCACCGACCTCATCAACCAGGTTCTGACGGCGATCGGCTACCAGCGCGTCGACATCAGCGGGCTCGCGGCCGGCATCTTCGTGCTGGGCTTCGTCCAGGGCGCCTATTCGACCGAAGTCATCCGCGGCGCCATCCTCGCCATCCCGCAGGGCCAGATCGAGGCCGCCCGCGCCTACGGCATGTCGCCGGGCCTGATGCTGCGGCGCATCACGCTGCCGGCGATGCTGCCCTTCGCCATTCCCGGCCTTGCCAATCTGTGGCTGATCGCCACCAAGGACACCGCGCTGCTTGCGGTCGTCGGCTTCTTCGAACTGACGCTGGCGACGCGCCAGGCGGCGGGCGTCACCAAGGCCTATCTTTTGTTCTACCTCGCGGCCGGCGCGCTCTATCTCGCGCTGTCGCTGTTCTCCAACGTGATTATCGGCCGCGTCGAGGCCTGGTCGCGACGCGGCATGCCGTCAGTCAAGGAGGCGCGCTGATGTCGGCGGAAGCGAGCACGATCGACCTGGCGGCGCGCGCCTCGATCTGGCTCAAGCCGCATCGCATCGTGCTGATCCTGATAGCGCTGGCGCTGGTCCTCTGCGCCGCCTTCTTCATGCGCTGGGACTGGCTGCCGCAATATTGGGAAATGGGCCTGCTGGGCATCTGGCGGGCGCTCTGGATCCTCGCCGTCACCTGCGCGCTGGGCTTTGCGCTTGCGGTGCCGCTGGGGCTCGCCCAGGCAGGGGGGCCGTTCTGGTTCGCCGTGCCAGCGAAAATCTTCTGCACCATCATCCGGGGAACACCGCTGCTCCTGCAGCTCTGGCTGCTCTATTACGGCCTCGGCTCGATCTTCCCGCAATATCCGTGGATTCGCGAATCCTGGCTGTGGCCGTATCTCAGGCAGGCCTGGCCCTACGCCGTGGTGGCGCTGACCTTTTCCTTCGCCGGCTACGAGGGCGAAGTGATGCGTGGCGCCTTTGCCGGCGTGCCGCGCGGACAGTTGGAGGCCGCCCGCGCCTTCGGCATGAGCCGCTGGAAAATCTTCCGCCGCATCTGGCTGCCGCAGGCCTTCTACCGGGCGCTGCCGACCTTGACCGGCGAAACCGTGCTGCAGTTGAAGTCGACGCCACTGGTGGCGACGATCAGCGTCATCGATATTTTCGCCGTCTCCTCCAAGGTGCGCCAGGACACCTACCTGACCTACGAGCCTTTGCTGCTGCTGGCGCTGATCTATATGACCATCACCGGCATCCTGGTCTTCGTCTTCAGCCGGATAGAGGCTCGGATTCCGGTCAAGATCGGGTAGTAAGTAGTGAATGGTGAATGGTGAATGGCCGTGGGGCTTCACTTCCCATCACACCGACTACTCACTACTGACTATTCACCATTCACCATTCACCAAGGCTCACCATGCAACTCACTCTCGACCAGGCAACAGGCCTATGCCGGATGGCAGCGCTCGGTGCCGGCGCCAATGAGGAAGCGGCGCAGTCGCTCACCGCCTCGATCATCGCCGCGGAGGCCGAAGGCCTGTCGACGGTGGGGCTGTCGCATTTCATCGACTACCTGGAAGCGCTCGAAGCCGGCCGCATCGACGGCGATGCCGATCCAGCGATCACCCGGCCGGCGCTCGCCGTCTATCTTTCGGACGCGCGCGGCGGGCTTGCCCATACCGGCTTCGACCGCACGATCGACGACCTGGTCAAGGCGGCCAAGCTGTTCGGCGTCGCCATCTTCTCGCAGAAGAACGCCTATACATGCGGCGCGCTCGGTTATTTCACCGGACGGCTGGCCGAACAGGGGCTGGTGTCCTTCGCCGCTACCAACGGGCCGGCGGTGCTTGCCGGCTCAGGCTCGGTGAAGCCCGTCTATTGCACCAATCCGATGTCCTTTGCCTCGCCCGCCGCCGACGGGCCGCCGCTGGTCATCGACCAGTCTTCGAGCGCCACGGCCTTCGTCAACATCCGCAAGGCGGCCGAGGATGGCAAGAAGATCCCCGAAGGCTGGGCGCTGGATGCCAGCGGCAATCCCACCACCGATCCGGCGGCGGCGATGAAGGGCGCGATGCTTGCCTTCGGCGGCCAGCGCGGCGCCAACATCGCATTGATGGTCGAGGTGCTGGCCGCCGGCATTTCGGGCGCCAATTGGTCGCTCGACGCGCCCTGGTTCACCGGCGGGCCCGACAGTCCCGGTACCGGCCTTTTCGTTCTGGCCATCGAGCCAAAGCTGCTCGACCCGGATTTCGAGCAGCGCATGAAGGACCAGCTCGACCGGCTGCGGCGGCGCTTTGGCGTGCATATTCCCGGACGCTCCCGCGCCGAGGCCGCCGAGAAGGCAAAGGCGCGCGGCATCACCACGTCCAGGGCGGTGGTGCAGCGCATTTCGGAATTCGCCGAGCGCTATTCGGCCTGATTTTTCCCGCGCGATTTGAACCTTTTCCCGGCCTGACACGACCCATCTGCGGCACCCCACGCCGCGAGCCGACTTGGTTGGCTTCCTCCGGCTCGCGGTTGGCGGCGCCGCGCCGGGCGTTCAGGGCGGGGGCGGACGTGCTTGCTTCACGCCACCTTGATACCGTCTCAGGTCAGGCCGCCTCGTTGGACCCTGTTTCGGCGTGGACACTGCCCGGAAAACCCCGCTTCGGCGGGGTTTTCTGCTTCTCCAAGGCGGAGAGAGCAGCATTCCAGGCAAGTTCAAAAACTCCTCGACGGCGACCTCCGGTCGCTCTTTGCCTTTGGCGAGAAACGGATTAAGACACGGCTTCAGCCAAGCATTTACGCGCGCGGAGCCAGTCATGACCGAAATTTTGCAGACCCCCAAGCTCGTCGTCGTCTTCGGCGGCTCGGGTTTCGTCGGTCGCCATGTCGTGCGGGCACTGGCCAAGCGCGGCTATCGCATCCGGGTCGCCTGCCGGCGGCCCGACCTTGCCGGCCATGTGCAGCCGCTCGGCAATGTCGGCCAGATCCAGCCGGTGCAGGCCAATGTGCGCGTGCGCTGGTCGGTTGACCGCGCCGTGCAGGGCGCCGACCATGTCGTCAACCTCGTCGCCATCCTGCATGAGACCGGCCGCCAGAAATTCGGCGCCGTGCACGATTTCGGCGCGCGCGCCGTCGCCGAGGCCGCCCGCTCGGTCGGCGCCGGCCTCACCCACATCTCGGCGCTCGGCGCCGATCTCAATTCGCCATCCGGCTACGCCCGCACCAAGGCGCTCGGCGAGAAAGCCGTGTTCGACACGATCGGCGATGCCGTCATCTTGCGGCCGTCGATCAATTTCGGCCCGGAAGACAGCTTCTTCAACCGCTTCGCCAACATGGCGCGCTACTCGCCGGTGCTGCCGCTGATCGGCGGCGGGCAGAACAAGTTCCAGCCGGTCTATGTCGGCGACGTCGCCGAAGCGGTGGCGCGCTCGGTCGACGGCAAGATCAAGGGCGGTCAGATCTACGAGCTCGGCGGTCCTCAGGTGCTGACCTTCAAGGAATGCATGGAAGAGATGCTGATGGTGATCGAGCGCCGTCGCCTCCTGGTGCCGGTGCCGTTCTGGTTGGCGAATATCCAGGCCTCGATCCTCCAGCTGCTGCCCAACCCACTGTTGACCAAGGACCAGGTCATGCAGCTGCGCGAGCACAACATCGTCTCGGACGAAGCCGCCAAGGCTGAAAGGACGCTCGCCGGCCTCGGCATCCAGCCGCAGGCGATCGCCACCATCCTGCCCAGCTATCTCTGGCGCTTCCGCACCGCCGGCCAGTTCCAGCAGCGCCGGCCGATCGCCGACCGGTAATCGGAATATTCGTGTTTGTTTTGCGCAATTCCGGACGGAAGGCTACGGCGAAGTCGCCGAGCCCGACCGTTTCACACTTTTCCTGGGAATTGCTTTAGCCTCGCCGCGAGACCTGCATCGGCAGACCGCCCTGCGGCTGCGTGGTGAGCTTCTGCACCGGCCATGGCCGGGTCTCGGGCGTCACGTCGAAGCGGAAGCGCGACAAAAGGATCGCCAAGGCGATGATCGCCTCCTGCATGGCGAAACTGGCGCCGATGCAGACGCGCGGGCCGGCGCCGAAGGGCAAGTACTGGAAGCGGTCGATCTTGTCGCGGTTCTCCGGATGGAAACGCTCGGGCATGAAGGCATCCGGCCTGTCCCAGAGCTTTCTGTGGCGGTGCACGACCCAGGGCATCACCAGCACGGCGGCGTATTTTGGGATGTAGAGGCCGTTCCACGTCTCCGACTCGATCGGCTCGCGGTTGATCGAGGGCGCCGGCGGATAGAGCCTGAGCGCCTCCTCGAAAGCGGCGCGGGTGAGCGGCATGGCATCCAGCCACTTGGTCGGATCGGGCTCGCGCGCCAGCACGGCATCGATCTCCTGCTCGACCTTGTCGCGTTCCCAGGGCGCCTCGGCCAGGCAATAGATCGTCCAGCCCAGCGCCCGCGCCGTCGTCTCGTGGCCGGCGCCGATGAAGGTGATGATGTTGTCCTCGACTTCGGCGCGCGTCAGCCCGTCCGGCCCCTCGGCGCGCAGCAGAAGCGTCAGGAAATCCTGCGGCACGCCGTCGGGATCGCGCTTCATCCGCTCCTCGCGCATCCTCACCGTGCCGGCGACGATGTTGCGGAAATAGGCCATGGTCTTGCGGCCGCGGATGCGGGTGAGGCGCGGCAGCCATTCGGGCGCGCGCAGCAGGTCGAGCGGATCGACGCGGCCCATGGTCTCGAACAGACGGTCGATCTCCTTGGCGAAGCTGCCCGGCTCGCCGGCGATCTCGCCGGAAAACAGCGTCTCGGCCAGGATGTCGTAGGTGAGCAGCGTCATGTCATGGGCGACATCGGTCTTGCCGCCAGCCTCGTAGCGGGTGACGAATTCCAGCGTGCGCTTCAGCATCGGCGCGGCGAAACCGAAGATGTGGCGCGGCGTGAACACCGGAGCCATCGCCTTGCGCGAGCGCTTCCAGACCTCGCCCTCGGCGGTCAGCAGCCCGTCGCGCAGGATCGGGCGCAGGATCAGCTGGCGCACCGTCGCCATCTTGTAGTTTTTTGCGTTGTCGATCAGCACGTGGCGGATGAGGCCGGGATCGTTGGCGACGATCAGATGTCCACCGACGCCGTTCGCCGAGACCCACGGCTCGTTGTAGGTATGCTCGCCCCACAATTCGAGCGGGTTGCGGTAGACGATGCGCATCATCTCCAGCGTCGAGGGCGGCTGGGTGCGCGGCTTCGGCGCCGGCGGCACGAAGGGGGCGGGCTTGGTGTCCATGAGGCATGCTCCGCTGACAGCGGCAAATGTAGTGCCCCATGAAGCCGGCGTCCATGTGACTGAGCGGCATATCCGGCTGCCGCACACTCGCCGGAATGTGACCGGCACCGACAAATGCCTGCTTGTTGGCGGTGGAGGCTTGCTTTAGTCACCAACGGATACCGTCAAGCAAGGAGCCGCAAGTGAAGCAACGCCTGGACATCATCATCGGCAGCACGCGGCCGGGACGCGCCGGTCCGATCTTCGGCGAATGGCTCGACGGCTTCGCGCGCCAGCATGGCAAGTTCGAGCCGGTGCTGACCGACATCGCGGCGTTCAACCTGCCGATGCTCGACGAGCCGCACCATCCGCGCCTGCGTAAATACGAGAACGACCATACCAAGGCCTGGTCGAAGGCGATCGATACCGCCGACGCCTTCGTATTCGTCGCGCCGGAGTACAACTACTTCGTGGCGCCCGCGATCGTGAACGCCATCGACTACCTGATCCATGAATGGCGCTACAAGCCGGCGGCGATCTTCAGCTATGGCGGCGTGTCCGGCGGCCTGCGCGCGGCGCAGGCCCTGAAGCCGCTGCTCACCTCCGTCGGCGTCATGCCGATCCCGGAAGGCGTCGCGCTGCCGGCCTATGCGACGCTGCTCGACCAGGACCGCGCCTTTCATCCGAGCGAGCAGGTGCAGGGAGGCACCAGGACGATGCTCGACGAACTGTCGCGCTGGAGCGAGGCGCTGAAGGCGCTGCGCGCCGCCGCATAGGCGCGAAACTCCCAGCAAAGGCAAGTTGCGAGGCCGCGTTTCGGCGCGGCTTCCCCGGCCGGACGCGCCAATATACGCGCAGCATCTCGCGCCGACGCGAAGACGCCGTTCGCCAAGCCGGCAAAATGGCCGCAAACCTTGGAAAAGCAGCCGTTTGCGCCTATATCTAGGACATCAAAACGGCGCGATTCGGGGCCATTTTTCCGCGCCGGACCATCGACATCAATCAGACAGGTTTTCATGAGCGACCAGACCGAAAGCGCCAATGGCGCGGAAGCCGAGTACGGCGCCGATTCCATCAAGGTTTTGAAGGGGTTGGATGCCGTGCGCAAGCGGCCGGGCATGTATATCGGCGATACCGATGACGGCTCGGGCCTGCATCACATGGTCTATGAGGTGGTGGACAACGCCATCGACGAGGCGCTGGCCGGCCACGCCGACCTCGTCTCGGTGACGCTCAACCCCGACGGTTCCGTCACCGTGATCGACAATGGTCGCGGGATTCCGACCGATATCCACCCCACAGAGGGCGTTTCGGCGGCCGAAGTGATCATGACGCAGCTGCATGCCGGCGGCAAATTCGACCAGAACTCCTACAAGGTTTCCGGCGGCCTGCACGGCGTCGGCGTCTCCGTGGTCAACGCGCTTTCGGCATGGCTGAAGATCAAGATCCGCCGCAACGGCGAGATCTTCGAGATGAGCTTCACGCACGGCAACGCCGACGCGCCGCTGAAGGTGACCGGAAGCTACGAGCAGGACAAGCGCCCAGGCACCTATGAGGGCCGCAGCGGGAGCGAAATCACGTTCTTCCCGTCGGCCGAGACCTTCACCATGGTCGAGTTCGACTACAGCACGCTGGAGCACAGGCTGCGCGAGCTCGCCTTCCTCAATTCCGGCGTGCGTATCGTGCTGACCGACGCCCGCCATGCCGACATCGTGCGCCACGAGCTGCATTACGACGGCGGCCTGGAGGAGTTCGTCAAATATCTCGACCGGGTGAAGAAGCCGCTGATCGAGACGCCGATCGCCATCCGCGCCGAGCGCGACGGCATCACCGTCGAAGTCGCGATGTGGTGGAACGACAGCTACCACGAGAATGTGCTGGCCTTCACCAACAACATCCCGCAGCGCGACGGCGGCACGCATCTGGCTGGCTTCCGCGCGGCGCTGACCAGGCAGATCACCGGCTACGGCGAATCGTCCGGCCAGACCAAGAAGGAAAAGGTCTCGCTGACCGGCGACGATTGCCGCGAAGGCCTGACCGCGGTGCTCTCGGTCAAGGTGCCGGACCCGAAATTCTCCTCGCAGACCAAGGACAAGCTGGTCTCGTCCGAGGTTCGCCCTGTCGTGGAGAGCCTGGTCAACGAGGCGCTCGGCACCTGGCTGGAAGAGCATCCGAGCGAAGGCAGGGTGGTGGTCGAGAAGGTGATCCAGGCGGCCGCCGCGCGCGAAGCGGCGCGCAAGGCGCGCGACATCACCCGCAAGAGCACGCTCGGCGTCACCTCGCTGCCCGGCAAGCTCGCCGACTGCCAGGAACGCGATCCGGCGAAGTCGGAAATCTTCATCGTCGAGGGTGACTCGGCCGGCGGCTCGGCCAAGGGCGGGCGCTCGCGCCAGAACCAGGCCATCCTGCCGCTGCGCGGCAAGATCCTGAACGTCGAGCGGGCGCGCTTCGACCGCATGCTCTCCTCCGACATGATCGGCACGCTTATCACCGCCCTCGGCACCTCGATCGGCAAGGACGAGTTCAACGCCGACAAGCTGCGCTACCACAAGATCATCCTGATGACGGACGCCGACGTCGACGGCGCCCATATTCGCACGCTGCTGCTCACCTTCTTCTTCCGGCAGATGCCGGAGCTGATCGAGCGCGGCCATCTCTACATCGCCCAGCCGCCGCTCTACAAAGTGACGCGGGGCAAGAGCTCGCAATATCTCAAGGACGAAAGCGCCTATGAGGAGTATCTGATCGAGTCCGGGCTGGACGAAGCGTCGCTGACGCTGGCTTCGGGCGAGGTCCGCACCGGACAGGACCTGCACAGCGCCATCGATGATGCGCTGGCGGTGCGCCAGCTGATCAACGGTCTGCACACCCGCTACAACCGCAGCGTCGTCGAGCAGGCGGCGATCGCCGGCGCGCTCAACGCCGATGTGCTTGCCGATCTCGGCCGCGCCAACGCCATGGCCGAGCGCGTGGCCCAGCGCCTCGACATGATCGCCGAGGAGACCGAGCGCGGCTGGACCGGGCGGCTGTCGACCTCCAATGACGGCTCCGGCGGCTATGTGTTCGAGCGCACTGTGCGCGGCGTCAAGGACGTCGCCCAGCTCGATGCCGGGCTGATCAATTCCGCCGACGCGCGCCAGCTCGACCGCTATGCGGCGCGCCTTGCGGAAATCTATGGCGCGCAGCCGACACTGCGCCGCAAGGAGACCTCTGAGACGATTTCGGGGCCGCTGGCGCTGCTCAATGCGGTGTTCGCCACCGGCCGCAAGGGCCTGACCATGCAGCGCTACAAGGGTCTTGGCGAGATGAATGCCGAGCAGCTCTGGGAAACCACGCTCGACCCGAATGTGCGCTCGTTGCTGCAGGTCAAGGTCAACGACGCGACCGACGCGGACTCACTGTTCTCGCGGCTGATGGGCGACGAGGTGGAGCCGCGGCGCGAGTTCATCCAGGACAACGCGCTGTCGGTCGCCAATCTGGATATTTGAGCAGGCAGGTCGACAATTTCCGCAACAAAAAGGCCGGCATTTTGCCGGCCTTTTTGTTGCGGAAATTGCGGCTGGATCAATGATCCATCGCCTTGACGATTTCTTCGGTCATCTTCTTGGCGTCGCCGAGCAGCATCATGGTGCCGTCCTTGTAGAACAGCGTGTTGTCGATGCCGGCGTAGCCGGAGCCGAGCGAGCGCTTGACGAACAGGCAGGTGCGGGCCTTGTCGACGTCGAGGATCGGCATGCCGTAGATCGGCGAGGATTTGTCGTCGCGCGCGGACGGGTTGGTGACGTCGTTGGCGCCGATGACATAGGCGACGTCGGCCTGCGCGAATTCGGAGTTGATGTCCTCCAGCTCGAACACCTCGTCATAGGGCACGTTGGCTTCGGCAAGCAGCACGTTCATGTGGCCGGGCATGCGGCCGGCGACCGGATGGATAGCGTATTTGACCTCGACGCCGGCGGCCTTGAGCTTGTCGGCCATCTCGCGCAGCGCATGCTGCGCCTGGGCGACCGCCATGCCGTAGCCGGGCACGATGATGACCTTCTGCGCGTTCATCATCAGATAAGCGGCATCGTCGGCCGAGCCCTGCTTGACGGTGCGCTCGATGCCGTCATCGGCAACCGCGGCCGTCTCGCCGCCGAAGCCGCCGAGGATGACCGAGATGAAGGAGCGGTTCATGCCCTTGCACATGATGTAGGACAGGATCGCACCGCTGGAGCCGACCAGCGCGCCGGTGATGATCAGCGCCAGGTTGCCGAGCGTGAAGCCGAGAGCCGCAGCCGCCCAGCCGGAATAGGAGTTCAGCATCGACACCACGACCGGCATGTCGGCGCCGCCGATCGGGATGATCAAGAGCACGCCGAGCACCAGCGAGGCGGCGACGATCAGCCAGAAGACGAGCTTGGATTCGGTTGTGACCAAAAGCACGATCAGCACCACCAGGGCGATGCCGAGGGCGATGTTGATGAGATGGCGGCCGCCGATCATGATCGGCTTGCCCGACATGCGGCCGTCGAGCTTGAGGAAGGCGATGACCGAGCCGGTGAAGGTGATGGCGCCGATGGCGACGCCCAAGCTCATTTCGACAAGCGCTTGGGCGTGGATGTCGCCCGCCGTGCCGATGCCGAAGCTTTCCGGCGCGTAGATGGCGGCGGCCGCCACCATGACGGCGGCAAAGCCCACCAATGAGTGGAAAGCGGCGACCAGTTGCGGCATCGAGGTCATGGCGATGCGGCGCGCGGTGACCGCGCCGATGCCGCCGCCGATGGCGAGACCGAGCACGATCAGGCCGAAGCGGCCGGCCGAAGGGGTCGCCAGCGCCAGCGTGGTGGCGATGGCAATGCCCATGCCGATCATGCCGTAGAGATTGCCCTGGCGGCTGGTGGTCGGATGCGACAGGCCGCGCAGCGCCAGGATGAACAGGATACCGGAGACGAGATAGAGGAAGGAAGCGAGATTGACGGTCACGTCACTTGTCCTTCTTCTTGTACATGGCGAGCATGCGCTGGGTGACCAGGAAGCCGCCGAAGATGTTGACCGAGACCAGCACCAGCGCGACGAAGCCGAAGCCCGCGGCGAGGCCGGAAGCGGCAATGCCGACGGCGAGCAGCGCGCCGACGACGATCACGGAAGAGATTGCGTTGGTGACGGCCATCAGCGGCGTGTGCAGCGCCGGCGTCACCGACCACACGACATAATAGCCGACGAAGATCGCCAGCACGAAGATGGCGAAACGGAAAACGAAGGGATCGATGGCGCCGCCCGAGAGCGCATGCGCCGCGTTGCCTGCCGCCTCGCCGGCGGGTGCGTTGGCGAGATCCTGCACCGCAAGGCGAACGGCGGCGGTCGCCTGATCGAGCTGATCGAGGGCTTTCTGCAAGGCATCCATCATGCGGTCCCCCTAGGCTTGGCTGCGGCCTTCTTCTTTGCCGCCGGCTTCGCGTCGGTGGCATCGGCAACCATGGTCGTCGCCGGAATGGCCGCCGGTTCGGTGCGCGGCTCTTGCGCCGCCTTGGCGAAGTTCGGATGCACGACCTTGCCGGCGTCTGTCAGCATCGTCGCCTTGACCAATTCGTCGTCGCGCTTGATCGAAAGCTGCTTGGTCGTCTTGTCGACCATGGTCTCGAGGAAGGCGTAGAGGTTCTTGGCATAGAGCAGCGAGGCCGAGGCCGCGACACGGCCCGGCACGTTGAGATGGCCGACGATCTTGACGCCGTTCCCGGTCGTCACGACCTTGCCGGGCACCGCGCCCTCGACATTGCCGCCGCGCTCTACCGCAAGATCGACGATCACCGAGCCGGGCTTCATCGAGGCGACCATGGCCGCCGAGACCAGCTTCGGCGCCGGGCGGCCGGGGATCAGTGCCGTGGTGATGACGATGTCCTGCTTGGCGATGTGCTCGGCTGTCAGCGCCGCCTGCTTGGCCTGGTATTCCTTCGACATCTCCTTGGCGTAACCGCCGGCGGTCTCGGCCGCCTTGAACTCCTCGTCCTCGACCGCCAGGAACTTCGCGCCGAGTGACTGCACCTGCTCCTTCACTGCCGGACGCACGTCGGTGGCGGTGACGACGGCGCCGAGACGGCGCGCGGTGGCGATGGCCTGCAGGCCGGCGACGCCGACGCCCATGATGAAGGTCTTGGCCGCCGGCACAGTGCCCGCCGCGGTCATCATCATCGGCAGCGCGCGGTCATATTCGGCGGCCGCGTCGATCACCGCCTGGTAGCCGGCAAGGTTGGCCTGCGAGGACAAGACGTCCATCGACTGCGCGCGGGTGATGCGCGGCATGAACTCCATGGAAAACGCCGTGATGCCAGCCTTGGCCATCGCCGCGACGGCGGCGTCGTTGCCATATGGATCCATGATGGCGATGACAGTGGCGCCGGATTTGTAGCCCTTCAGCTCCGCATCGATCGGCCGGCGCACTTTCAGCACGACATCGGCCTTCTTGGCGTCAGCCGCTGTGCCGATCGCGCCGCCGGCGGCGGCAAAATCCTGGTCGGGGATGCGGGAGCCGAGGCCGGCGCCCTTCTCGACGATCACGTCGAAGCCGAGACCCGCCAGGCGCTTGACCGTCTCCGGCGAGGCTGCGACGCGCGGCTCGTTCGGGTCGACCTCACGAGGGATGAATATGATTTGTCCCACCGGACGATCCTTTCGGCTGGAACCTTGATTGCGCAAGGCGTCGGCCGGACGTCCGGCGACGTCGAGGGCAATGGGCTGGGAAGTCTACCGCAGAATGAGAGTGCCGACGGCCATGATCAGGATGAACAGGATGGTCGCCGAGAAGAAGCCGCCGACGAAGAAGCCGAAGGCCATTGCGATAAGGATGGCGGCGCAGAACAGCGAGCCGTATTTGGCAAGACCGAGGAAGCCCTTGTAGGTACGGTCATGCTCGGCATAGTCCATCTGCGCGCCAAGCTCGACAGGACCGGTCGGCGAGTGATCAGCCATGGAAGTACCCCTTCGAAAATGCCTTTGAGGCACATATCGAAAAGCCGAACCAAGAGCAATGGCGCTATTGCCGCACAGCCGGCGACAACAGCCTCAAATGAAAGTTGAAACTGGATGGCGTGCTTTCGTCCGCGCGGCCGACGTGGGATTTCAGCTGGCGAGATGGGGAAAAAGGCCGAGCAGGCCGACGACGATCAGGTAGAGCGCCACGATGTAATTGAGGAGCCGCGGCATCACCAGGATCAGCACGCCGGCGATCAGCGAGATCAGCGGCGTCAGTGCGAGCGAATGGATGGTCATGCAGAAACCTTTCCTTTGACAGGCGATCGCCCGTCAGACGGGCTGCGGACCGGATAACGGCTCAGCCGGCGAAAGGTTCATGGCCTGCGTTCAGGCAGCGGTGCGATAGTATTTCGCCGTCGGCAGAATGGTGAGGGGCGTCAGCCGGTTGATAGCCGGATTACCGAACATCAGCCGCTGCTCCATCGGCGTCGAATTGTAGAACGGGAACCGCTCGAGCGTGCGGCGCATATTCTCGCCGGCAGGGATTTCGAACAGCGCGATCGGAGCAAGAACGCCCGGGAACTGCTTGGCTTCGCTCCTCTGCACGGCATTGAAGAACCGGGCATAGAAATGAGAATGCTCGACCTTGACCGGGGTCAACACCGAGTCCTGGCCAAAATAATTGGAGGCCACCATGGCGATCCGGAGCGTCAGGAAAGGCAGAACGCCGGGCGCCGGCGCGGCATCGGGATCGGTTGCGAAGCGGGTGCCGTCGATGAAGGTTTCCCCCCGGGCGAGCCGCGGAAGCAACACTTCCGGATAGGCGTCAATTGAAGGTGAGTATGGCTGTTCACTGGAAATATAGTGAAAGCGCAATGTGCTGACCAATTCGCCATAACAATAGACGCCGAAGCGGTAGGAATTGGGCAGATTATCCCAACGATCCTCGAACATCCCACTGGCGATCGGACCGCACATGCCTGATTTGAGGTAGGACTGATAGCGAAGCCGGTAGATCGCTTCCAGATCTTCGCCCCCGGTAATGAGGCGATATTCGACATGCTCCAGGAGTTGCATCATCGTTCGGTTGAGCAGGGAATCAGCCTTTGAGCTGACGCCAGCCGACGCACCCTTAGCCGCAGCTTCCATTATTGTCCGTCCTCGAATTCCGCCTGTGAACAGGCTATTCGAGTTGAAATGAGACACAAGCTGAAAATTCGAGATTGCTGATTTACCATCTGTTAACCTTAATGACCGCGCTCTTTTGGTCGATCTTTGCACAAGAAAAGAGCAAGGTTCGGCTCTGGCGGTTCACACGGCCTAGAGTCAGGTTGCCAAGATCACTTCGAACTCAGAGCTTGAAAACGCCGAGGCGAGGCGAGTTTAGACTACGCTGGAGCGGTCAGCGTTCTTGAGAACGCGTAACCGCAACGCCGGAGAGCCCTTTGCGCTTTTCTTGGAAACTCTTCTTTTGATCGACGCAATTAGGGACGGGAGGCTACGGCAAAGCGCCGAGCCTAACCACTTCACACTTTTCCTGGAATTGCTTCTTAGCTGGCTGTCCTTTTGCCGGCGATGTGCAGGTCCGCGGCAAATGGCCATGTGACGCTCGACATCGTCTCGATGCCCGACGCGCTGAGTGCGGCGCCGAAGAGAAAGCCCTGCACGAAGTCCGGCTTGACCAGATGGACCAGCGTCTTCAACTGCTCGAAGGTCTCGACCCCTTCGATGGTGACGGAAAGCCTCAACGTCCGCGACAGGCTGACGATGCCTTTCAGAAGATCGAGCGACTGCCGGTTCTGGTTGATATCAGCCAGGAAGGAACGGTCGATCTTGATCTTGTCGAGCGGCAGCTTGTGGAGATAGCTCAGGCTGGAGTAGCCGGTGCCGAAATCGTCAAGCGCGATATGCACGCCGAGCGCCTTCAGTTCCTCGATCGACTCGCGCGTCAGCGACTTGTCGTCGAGCAAGGCGGTCTCGGTGACCTCGATTTCGAGCCGGTGCGCCGCGAGGCCCGATTTGACCAGGGCGTCCGCAACCTTCTGGACGATGTCGCGACTGCGGAAATCCTTGGCTGAGAGGTTGACCGACACGCTGGTCTGGGCCGGCCATTTGGCGCACTCGGCGCAGGCGGCCTCCAGCACGAACGTGCTGATGTCGGAAACGATGCCCATCTCCTCGGCTAAAGGGATGAAGACGCTGGGCGAGATCGGGCCGAGATCGGGATGATCCCAGCGGCAGAGCGCCTCGCAGCTGGCGATGCGCATGGTGCTGACGGCCACGATCGGCTGGTAGACGACGCGCAAATCCCCGGCCTGCACGGCATTGCGCAGGTCGGCCTTCATCAGCTGGCGATTGCGGAAGGCGGCATCCATGGCCGCCTCGAACAGCCGCCAGCTGTTCTTGCCGAGCTCCTTGGCCTTGTAGAGGGCTAGGTCCGCCTTGACGATCATGGCGTCCGCGTCGGTGTCCTTGACCTTGGAAAGCACCGCGCCGCCGCTGGCCTGGATGCGCAGCCCGTGGCCGGCGACGTCCACTTCGCCCTGCAGGTCCGCGAAGATGCGGTCAAGCAGGGTGCTGAGATGGCTCTCGTCCTCGACACGGTCGAAGAAGATCATGAACTCGTCGCCGCCGAAGCGGCTGACGGTGATGCCCGGCCCGGCGACCGCCGCGAGGCGCTCGGCGACGGCATAGATCAACCCGTCGCCAACCGGATGGCCGAGCGTGTCGTTGACGCTCTTGAAGTCGTCGAGATCGAGCACCGCGAGACCGCAGAGCCGGTCCTGGTCGCCGGAGGCCATGGCCTCGCCGACCAGTTCGTGGAAATAGGCGCGGTTCGGCAGGCCGGTCAGATTGTCGTAGCGCGCCATGAAGCGGATTTTTTCCTCCGCCTCGACGCGGGCCGTCACGTCCTCGAAGGTGATGACGCCCAGTTCCTGGCTGCCTTCGCGGGCGGAGAATTCGTAGTGCTGGCCGTTGGCCAAGGAGACCAGCACCTTGCGGTCGCGGCCTTCGCGCAAGGCGCGCGTCAGCTGCGCCTCGATGTAGCGGCAGTCTTTCGGCGCCAGCATCCCCCCGGCGACGCCGCGCATCAAAAGACCGTGGATCGAGCGTCCAAGCAAGGCATCGCCCGATTTCAGCGACATCAGGCGGGCGGCTTCGGCATTGGCCACCGCGACGCGCCCGTCGGGCCCCAGCATGACCAGGCCATGCGACATGGTGTTGAGCGCGCGATCGAACCGGCGCGTCAGGTTCCTGGCCTGCTTGTGGCCGATGACGGCGGAGAACAGCACGTTGCGGACATGATCGGCGCTGTTGATGGTGATGAAGGTCAGCGGGATGATCATCAGGCCCAGCAGCACCGACGGGAAATCCATGCGCAGCAGAAGTCCGAGCGCCGCGGGACCGATGAAGGTCACGGAGAATATCCGCACCATCTGCGGAGAGCCGTAGTTGCGGCCGACAACCGTGACCAGGGTCGCGATCGTCAGCGACGTGGCGGCCAGCTCGGCGAAGGGGTCGGGATAGACATAGATCGATATGAAGCAGAGCGAACCCAGGCCCAGGCCCTGCAGGCTGCCCTTTAGGATGTAGTTGCGCTCCCACCACTGGGCCTCTTCGACATCGGCTATGGTGCCACCCGCCTTCAGGAAGGCGCGAATGCCGAAATAACGGAAAAGGCTGATGGAGAGCAGACCGAAAGAAAAGGCCAGGAACAGCGGATTGTGCGTCCGCCAATAGATCATGAATCCGAGGATCCAGTAGCAAACGCCACCGATCACCAGCATGTGCGCGTTGTCGAACAACGACCGCACAAACTGGATATAAACATCCGCCGGGATGTTCTCGGTCTTTGTTCTACCCATGCCGTTGGCCCAACACTACGCCTTGTCATGCCACACCCGCCTTAAGAAAGGCTTAGAACGGCGCTCGGCCACGGTTGCGCAGGGGTTGCGCTACGAGAGGCAGAACCGGGAAATTCGGGAGTTTTGGCGTGGCGTCAACCGGCGTTCGCGGTCATTCCGCTGCCCGAAGCGCAGACTCCGCGGGGGCTTGGTTCAAACGCTCGATCAGCCGCGCCCGCTCGCCCGCCGCCTTTTCGGCGCTCGCCTGCCGGACATGGCCGTAGCCTCGGATGAGCGCCGGCACGGAGGCAAGAGCCGTCGCGGCTTCCACCCTGCCCGGCGCCAGCGCGCCGGCGATCAGGTCGAGATCTGCCTCATACTGCCTCAACGACTGCCGCTCGGTGCGCCGCTCGGCGGTGTAGCCGAAAAGGTCGAAGGCGGTTCCGCGCAGGCCCTTCATCGCCGCCAGCAGCCGGAAACCCTTCATCATCCATGGGCCGAAGTTCGATTTCCGCGGCTTGCCGTCATTGCCGTGCCGGCCGAGGATCGGCGGCGCGAGATGGAACTCGAGCTTCTCGTAGCTCTGGAACTGCTTGGCGAGATCGGCGGCGAAAGTGCCGTCGGTGTAGAGCCGCGCCACCTCATACTCGTCCTTGATCGCCATCAGCTTGAAGAGGTTCCTGGCGACCGCTTCGGTCACCGCGGTCGAGCCGGGCACGGCCTTGGCTTCGGCGGCGCGCAACGCCGTCACGCGGTCGGCGTAGCGCCTGGCATAGGCGGCATTCTGATAGGCGGTGAGGAAAGCGACGCGGCGGGCAATGACGTCGTCCAGCGTCTCGGCCGGTTTTGACGCCGGCTTGCCGGTCTGGGCGACCAGGCCACGCACGAAATCGGGCTGATGCGCGGCGCGGCGGCCCCAGCGGAAAGCAGCGACGTTCATCGCCACCGCTTCGCCGTTCAATTCTATCGCCTTTTCAACCGCTTCGGCCGCAAGCGGCAGGCCGCCATGCTGAAAAGCGAAGCCGAGCATGAACATGTTGGCGCCGAGCGAATTGCCGAACAGCGCGGTCGCGGTGCGGGTGGCGTCGAAGAAATGGGCCTTGTCGTCGCCGGCGGCCGCGCGGATCGCCTTCTTCAGCCGCTCGACCGGCAGCGAGAAATCGGCGGAACGGGTGAATTCGCCGGGCATGATCTCGGCGGTGTTGGCGAGGAAGATCGTGTGGCCCTCGCGCACCGCGCCCAGCACCTTCTTGGCACCGGAGACGACGAGGTCGCAGCCGAGCACAAGGTCGGCCTTGCCGGCCGAAACGCGAATGGCGTGGATGTCCTCGGGCGTCGGGGCGACGCGGACATGGGTGAAGACCGAGCCGCCCTTCTGGGCGAGGCCGGCCATGTCGATCATACCGCAGCCCTTGCCCTCCAGATGCGCGGCCATTCCGAGCACCGCGCCGACGGTGACGACGCCGGTGCCGCCGACCCCGTCGATGATCGCCGCCCAGCCCTGGTTGCCCGTGCGGAACTCGGCCGGCGCGGGAACGCCGTCGAGAGGATCGGCCCTGCCGGCAATGCCTTCTGCCTTCCTGATCTTGCCGCCATGCACGGTGACGAAGGACGGGCAGAAACCGTTGATGCAGGAAAAATCCTTGTTGCAGCTCGACTGGTCGATCCGGCGCTTGCGGCCGAATTCGGTCTCGACCGGTTGGATGGAGACGCAGTTCGACTGCACGCCGCAATCGCCGCAGCCTTCGCAGACTAGCTCGTTGATGAAGACGCGCTTGTCGGGATCGGGGAAGGTGCCGCGCTTGCGGCGCCGGCGCTTTTCGGCGGCGCAGGTCTGATCATAGATCAGCACCGAAACGCCCTTCACGTCGCGCAACTCGCGCTGGACAAGGTCGAGGTCGTCACGGTGATGGATGCTGATGCCGGCCGGGAAATCGGCCTTGCCGGCATATTTGTCCGGCTCGTCGGTGACGACGGCGATGCGGTCGACGCCCTCCGCGCGCACCTGCCTGGCGATCATGTCGACGGTCAGGCCGCCTTCATGCGGCTGGCCGCCGGTCATCGCCACCGCGTCGTTGTAGAGGATCTTGTAGGTGATGTTGGCGCCGGAGGACAGCGCGAAGCGGATCGCCAGCACGCCGGAATGGTTGTAGGTACCGTCGCCGAGATTCTGGAAGATGTGGTCGCGCTTCGAGAATGGCGCCTGGCCGACCCATTGCGCGCCCTCGCCGCCCATGGCGGTGAAGCCGACGGTGTTCCTGTCCATCCACAGCGCCATGAAATGGCAGCCGATGCCGGCGGCGGCCAACGAGCCGTCCGGCACCTTGGTCGAGGAATTGTGCGGGCAGCCCGAACAGAAGAAAGGCGTGCGCGAGCCGATATCGGCGGTGTCGGCGAGCATCGCCTGGAACTGGCGCAGCTTCGCCACCCGCGCGGCGATTTCTTCCGACGGGCCGATGGTGCGCAGGATCCGCTCGCCGAGCGCGATGGCGATCTCGTTCGGATCGAGCGCGCCCTTGGCGGGGAACAGCCAGTCGCCGCGCTCGTCCTTCTTGCCGATGATTACCGGCTGCGTGGCGGTGCCGTAGAGGTTCTCGCGCAGTTGCACCTCGATCAGCGATCGCTTTTCCTCGACGACGACGATGGTGTCGAGGCCGCGCGCGAACTCGGCGATGTGCTGGAAGTCGAGCGGCCATGGGCAACCGACCTTGAACAGGCGGATGCCGATACGGTTGGCGGCCGCTTCATCGATGCCGATATCCTCGAGCGCCTGGCGGACGTCGAGATAGCTCTTGCCGATGGTGATGACGCCGAGCTTGGGATTGCGGCCGCCGGAATAGATGGCGCGGTTGAGACCATTGGCCTGGATGAAGGCGGAAGCGGCGGCGCGCTTGTATTCATGCAGCCGCTCTTCCTGGCCGAGCATGTCGATCTCGTGGCGGATGTTCAGGCCGCCCGGCGGCATTTCGAACTCGGGAATGACGATGTCCAGACGCTCGATCGAGGCGTCGACAGACGCCGTCGATTCGATGTTGTCTTTGACGCATTTGATCGCCGCCCAGGTGCCGGCGAAGCGCGACATGGCAAAGCCGTAGAGGCCGTAGTCGATGATCTCCTGGACGCCGGCCGGGTTGAGGATCGGCACCATCGTGTCGACGAAGAGGAACTCGGTGGCATGCGCGTTGGTGGAGGACTCGGCCATATGGTCGTCGCCCATCAGGGCGAGCACGCCGCCATGCTTCGACGAGCCGGCAAGATTGGCGTGGCGGAAGACGTCGCCGGAACGGTCGACGCCGGGTCCCTTGCCGTACCAGACCGAAAAGACGCCGTCATGCGTGCCCTCGCCCAGCAATTCGGTCTGCTGCGAACCCCAGCAGGCGGTGGCGGCCAGTTCCTCGTTGAGGCCGGGCTGGAAGACGATGTCGGCCCCTGCGAGTTGCTTTTTCGCCCGCCATAGCTGCATGTCGAGGCCACCGAGCGGCGAGCCGCGATAGCCGGAGACGAAGCCCGCCGTGTTGAGGCCGGCGCGGCGGTCGCGCTCGCGCTGCATCAGAAGCATGCGCACCACCGCCTGCGCGCCGGACAGGAAGACGCGCTCCTTGCCAAGGTCGAACTTGTCGTCGAGCGCGACGTCGTGCAGCGTCATCAGGTATTTCCTCTGCGGAGGCTGCCCCAAATCAGGCAGCCAACGTCGGGGCGGGACGCCGCAGTCTTTCTTCCCTTGCGGGAGAGGTCAAACAAAATCGCTGAGGCCAAATAACACGCAACAAACGGTCTGGCGAGTGGCCCGCGGCGCATACAAGATCATGCTAACCGCCTTGTGAAGAACAAAAATTTCGCGACAGACTCGTTTTGTTTAGACGCAATTCCGGACGGGAGGCTACGGCGAAGTCGCCGAGCCCGACCGTTTCACACTTTTCCTGGAATTACTCTGACGCCTGCGTTTCAGGTCGCTTTCGAGCAATCCGGCTTCTGGTCCTCGGGCAGCTTGCCGTCGGGATGGCCGGCAAGGTCCGGGTTGAGCTCGTATTTCGGTCCGATCACCAGCGGCCGGTCCGGCAGCATCGTCTGGTCCTCCGATGAGGTCATGGTGGTGTCGATGCTCTGCAGCAATGTGCCGCTCGCATCCTCGATGCGGATCGAGACGCTGTAGGGCTTGTCCTTGACCACGCAGGTGAGCGGCGGGCTGGTCAGCGTGATGTGGGGCAGCTTCGGCCAGATCTTCTGGTTGACGATGAGCGGGTCGCCGCCGGCCGGGTTCTGGAAGCTCACCACCGCGACCTGGCCGTCGACCATCGGGCGCAGCGGCTTCAGCGTGATGACATAGGTGGCGATGGCCAGCCGGTAATTGAACTCGAACAGCTTGCCGGAGATGGCAAACAGCTGGTCCTTGCCGGTGTCGCGGCAGGCGCCGAGCGCGACTGCGGCGATCACGGCGGCGCCGACCAAAACCGAACGCGACAATTTCCTAAACATTGCTGACCTCTCTCGCCGCTGTGCGGCGGCGGTAATGGCGGTTTGCCTTCTGGCGGTTGCCGCAAACGGCCATGTCGCACCATAGGCGGCTGGCGTTGCGGCTGCGGTCGACGAACAGCCAGCTGCAATTGGGACAGATCCTCAGCCTCGCCACCGTTTCGTCGCGCAAAAGCGACAGCGCGGAGACGGCCAAAGCCGCCTCGAAGGCGATCGGCGTTTGCGGATCGCCGAAAGGCTGGCCCGGCGTCCCGATCTCGGTCTCGCTGCCGGCCAGGCCGCCGGCGCAGGCCGTGAGGAAATCCGGCAGGTGGCTGGTCGCGAGCGCGCCGTTCGACACCGCATGACGAAACAGGCGATCGGTCGCTTCGCGGATCGAGATGACGGTTGGCTTTATCTCGCCCGGTTCGGGCGCCCGCAGCCGCCTGCCGCCGAGCTCGGTGGCGCGAAAGCCGCTTGCCGCCTCGGCGAAGCGGGCGATCTCGGCCGGGTCGTCGAAACGGTCGAAGGACTTTTGCGGATCGTTGCGCAGCACGACGGTGTTCGCCGTATCGAGCGCAAGGATGCCGCCGGTGAAGCGGTGCGGGGTCCAGGATACCGTCATGACAGAAATCTAACCGATAAAACGCATTTGACAAGTTAGATTCTGAATGCGACGGTCCGGCAGGGTCGCGTCATACGACCTGTGGGATGCCGCATGCTCTATTTCTACCAGCAGGTGCTGAACGGGCTGCATTCGGGCGCGCTCTATGCGCTGCTCGCCTTCGGCTATGTGCTGACCAACGGTATCCTGCATCGCACCAACCTGGCTTACGGCGCGCTGTTCGCCTTCTGCGGCCAGACGATGATCCTGACCGCCGCCTTCGGCTACCAGGCGCTGTGGCTGACGCTTGCCGCCGCGGTGGCGCTCGGCGTGATCGCGGCCATTCTCTATGCGGCGCTGATCAGCCATATCCTGTCGCGCAGCGTTTTCGAGAGGCTCGCCGACCGCTCGCCCAACGCAATCGTGGTGACGACGCTCGGCATCTTGATCTTCCTGTCGGAGGGGAGCCGCATCGCCGCCGACACGCATGACCTGTGGCTGCCGCCGATGCTCGCCGCCCCCGTCATTTTCGCCCAAGGCGACGGCTTCAAGGTCACGCTCACCGTCATCCAGTTGCTCGACTGCGCAGGTGTCGTAGCATTGGTAGCGCTGGCGGCCTGGCTGTTTTCCCACTCCAGCTTTGGCCGTTCATGGCGCGCCGTATCCGACGATCCGAAAGCGGCGGCGATGTGCGGTGTCGATGTGCGCGCCGTGTTCCGCCGCGCCGTGCTGTTCGGCGGCTTCTGCGCCGCCTTGGCCGGCGTGCTTGCCGGTCTCTATTACGGCAATGTCTCCTTCGGCACCGGGCTGATCTACGGCCTCAAGATCCTGTTCGTGACGGCGGTCGGCGGCTATCTGTCGCCGCTCAAGGCGGCGCTTGGCGCCGCGGCCTTCGGCATGGCGGAATCGCTCTGGGCCGGCTATTTCCCGCTCGAATGGCGCGACGCCTGGATCTATCTCTTCCTCGTCGCCATGCTGGTGCTGATCGGCGCCGGGCGCGACCAGGCCAAGATCGCCTGAACCACCCAGTTTCGTCGCCCCAGACTTTCCTTGCCCAAGCCTTTCGTTGCCCAAGACTTTCGTTGCATGACGTATCGTCACGTGGCGGTATTCCGCCGCTGTCCGGCGTGCCGATCCGTTTGCCGCGACTTTGTCATGTTGACCAACCGGACCACGCACTGCATACCGTTGGGCCAAGCGGCGCGACACCGGAGGGGGAATCGGGCGCGCTGTCGGTATCAGGGAGGATATGCATGGCAGGGCTGCTCGCTCTATCCAGGACGATCGACCGCATCAACGAGTTCATCGGCCGCTGGGTCTCCTGGCTGATCCTGCTCGCGATCCTGGTGAGCGCCGGCAACGCCGTCATCCGCAAGGTGTTCGACATCTCCTCCAACGCGTGGCTCGAGCTGCAGTGGTACCTGTTCGGCGCCGCCTTCATGCTGGCCGCCGCCTACACGCTGAAACAGAACGACCATATCCGCATCGACATCGTCTACGGCATGTGGTCACGCCGCGTGCAGCACTGGATCGACCTGCTCGGCCACCTGTTTTTCCTGATGCCCTTCGTGGTGCTGATGGCGATCTATTTCGTGCCCTATGTGTCGCTGTCCTTCCGCAGCGGCGAGATGTCGACCAATGCCGGCGGGCTCATCGTGTGGCCGGCGAAGGCCATCCTGCTCGTCGGTTTCTTCCTGCTGGCGCTGCAAGGGGTTTCCGAGATCATCAAGAAGATCGCCATCATGCGCGGCGACATGGACGACCCCAATCCCTTCGTTTCGGCGCATGACCAGGCCAAGCTCGAGGCGGAGGCGCTGGCCGAGGAAGCCAAGGCGATCGCGGGCGAGGCCCGCCCATGATCGAGTTCATCGCGCAGAACATGGCGCCGATCATGTTCGCCTCGCTGATCATTTTCCTGCTGATCGGCTACCCCGTCGCCTTCTCGCTGGCCGCCAACGGCCTGCTGTTCTTCTTCATCGGCGTGCTGGTCTCCCCCTATTCAGGCGGGTCGATCAACCTTGCCTGGCCGCTGCTGCATGCGCTGCCGGACAATTTCTACGGCACCAGGGTGATGTCCAACGACACGCTCTTGGCGATACCCTTCTTCACCTTCATGGGCATCGTGCTCGAACGCTCCGGCATGGCCGAGGACCTGCTCGACACGATCGGCCAGCTGTTCGGGCCGATCCGCGGCGGGCTCGCCTATGCGGTGATCTTCGTCGGCGCGCTGCTTGCCGCAACGACCGGCGTGGTGGCGGCTTCCGTCATCGCCATGGGACTGATCTCGCTGCCGATCATGCTGCGCTACGGCTATGACCGGCGGCTGGCGTCAGGCGTCATCGCCGCCTCCGGCACGCTCGCCCAGATCATCCCGCCCTCGCTGGTGCTGATCGTGCTTGCCGACCAGCTTGGTCGCTCGGTCGGCGACATGTATGCCGGTGCCTTGATCCCCGGCCTCGTGCTCACCGGCATCTACATGCTCTACATCCTGATCATGTCGATCGTCCGGCCGAACGCGATGCCTGCGCTGCCGCTCGAAGCACGTACGCTCGGCCACGGCGTGATCTCGCTGATCGTGGCGCTCCTGGTCGCAGTCGCGATTTCCTATGCGGCCTATCGCTATCTCGCGCCGGCGCATGGCGACAATGCCGATATTCTCGGCGCCGCCATTGGCGTGATCGTCATCTACATCGTGGCGATCCTCGACCAGCGCCTCCACATCCACATGATGTCGAAACTGGCACAGCAGGTGATCATTGTGCTGATCCCGCCGCTGGCGCTGATCTTCCTGGTGCTCGGCACCATCTTCCTCGGTATCGCCACGCCGACCGAGGGCGGCGCCATGGGCTCGGTCGGAGCCTTGATCATGGCAGCGGCCAAGGGCAGGCTCTCGCTCGACGTCATCAAGCAAGCGCTGGCCTCGACGACCCGGCTTTCCGCCTTCGTGCTGTTCATCCTGATCGGCGCACGCGTCTTTTCGCTCACCTTCTACGGCGTCAACGGTCACATCTGGGTCGAGCATCTGTTGACCTCGCTGCCGGGCGGAGAGACCGGCTTCCTGATCGGCGTCAACATCCTGGTCTTCGTGCTTGCCTTCTTCCTCGATTTCTTCGAGCTCGCCTTCATCATCGTGCCGCTGCTAGCGCCCGCCGCGGACAAGCTCGGCATCGACCTGATCTGGTTCGGCGTGCTGCTCGGCGTCAACATGCAGACGAGCTTCATGCATCCGCCCTTCGGCTTCGCGCTGTTCTACCTGCGTTCGGTCGCGGCCCGCGTGCCTTATCTGGACCGGTTAACCGGCAAGCAGGTTGCGCCGGTCACCACCGGGCAGATCTATTGGGGCGCAGTGCCGTTCGTCCTGATCCAGGTGATCATGATCGCCCTCACCATCGCCTTCCCGCAAATGGTGATGCGCTACAAAGGTGCTGCGGTCGAACCCAGCACGATCGACATCAAGCTGCCGGACATGCCTTCGCTGTCGCCGCTCGGCACGCCGCCGGCGGACAAGGGCGCGGCTCCGGCCAATGGCGCCGCCCCGGCAGCACCCGGCACACCCGACCTGTCCCAGCCGCCGAGCTTCGGTGACGCGCCGGCCAAACCCGCGCCGGCGCCGGACCTCTCGCAGCCGCCCAAATTCAACTGAGGTGAACAGCCATGAGAGCGGTGCGACTGGAAGCGGTGGGCAATATCGGGTTGCGCGAGGTTACCAAGCCCGCTCCCGGACCCGAGGACGTTCTGGTGAAGATCGAGGCCTGCGGCGTCTGCGGCACCGACCGGCACCTCTTCCACGGCGAGTTTCCCTGCACGCCGCCGGTGACGCTCGGCCATGAATTCTGCGGCATCGTCGAAGCCGTCGGCGCGGCGGTGTCGGGCATTGCCGTCGGCGACCGGGTCACCGGCGATCCCAACATCGCCTGCGGGCGCTGCGCCCATTGCCATGCCGGCCGCGTCAATCTCTGCAGCAATCTGAGCGCCATCGGCATCCACCGCGATGGCGGCTTTGCCGACTATGTGCTGATGCCGCAAAGGCAGGCCTTCCGGCTACCCGCTGGCCTCAAGCCGACGCACGGCGCCTTCTGCGAGCCACTGGCCTGCTGCCTGCACGGCGTCGACCTTGCCGCGATCCGGCCGGGCGCATCGGTGGTGGTGCTCGGCGGCGGCGTCATCGGCCTGCTCGTTGTGCAACTGGCAAAGCTCGCGGGCGCCGCGACCATCATCCTGTCGACCCGGCAGGCCTCGCGCCGCGCGCTTGCCGAGGACCTCGGCGCCACCGCGACGATCGACCCGAGCGCCGGCGACCCGATCGCGGCCGTCGCCGGAGCGAACGGGCTGGCGCCCGGCGGTGCCTACGTGGTGCTGGAATGCGCCGGCGTGCGCGACACGGTCGAGCAGTCGATACGGATGGCAAGGGCCGGCGGCACGGTCGTCATCGTCGGCGTGATGCCGCAAGGCATGAAGGTGGAAATCGAGCCGTTCGATCTTTTGTTTCGCGAACTGAAGGTGCTCGGTTCCTTCCTCAATCCGTTCACGCATGGAAGGGCAGCCCAGCTCATTGCCTCGGGCGCCATCGAGATCGACAAGCTGATCTCGAAGCAGGTCAGCCTGGAGGAAGCGCCTCAGGTGATCGCCAATCCGCCGGCGCCGGGTGAGGTCAAGGTGCTGGTTGTGCCGGGCCGAGGCTAAGCGCGGTTTTCCCTTCTCCCCTTGTGGGAGAAGGTGTCGCCGAAGGCGACGGATGAGGGGTGCTCCAGCTTGGCAAGGACGGTGATCCTTCCAACACTCCTCATCCGTCTCGGCGCTGCGCGCCGACCCACCTTCTCCCACAGGGGGAGAAGGCAAGGCCCGGCTTACAGCTTGCCGTTGCGCTGCTGCACCATCATGAAGGTGTCGTAATTGTACTCGGCGACCTGAGCCCAGAGATAGTGTTCCTTGCGGAAGGCCTTGATCGATTCCCAGATCTTCTTGAACGGCGCGTTGTTGGATTCCATCTCGTCATAGACCTCGTTGGCCTTCTCGAAACAGGCCGCCATGATCTCCTGGCTGAAGGGTCTCAACTTGGCGCCGCCAGCCACCAGCCGCCGCACCGCCGGCGGATTCACATAGTCGTATTTCTGCAGCATGTTGGCGTCCGCAGCCTGCGCCGCGGTGCGCACCAGGGATTTGTAGGCCGGCGAAAGTTCTTCGTATTTTGCCTTGTTGAACAGCAGGTGGACGGTCGGGCCGCCTTCCCACCAGCCGGGATAGTAATAGTAAGGCGCGACCTTGTAGAAGCCGAGCTTCTCGTCGTCATAGGGGCCGACCCATTCGGCGGCGTCGATGGTGCCCTTTTCCAGCGCCGGGTAGATATCGCCGCCGGCGATCTGCTGCGGCACCACGCCTAGCCTTTCGATGACCTTGCCGGCGAACCCGCCGATGCGCATCTTGAGGCCTTTCAGATCGGCGAGGCTGTTGATCTCCTTGCGGAACCAGCCGCCCATCTGAACGCCGGTGTTGCCGCCCGGCAGGCCGAACAACCCTTGCGCTCCGAGGAATTCGTTGAAGAGGTCGATGCCGCCGCCATGATAGTGCCAGGCGTTCATGCCGCGCGCGTTGAGCGAGAAGGGCACGGCGGCGCCCAGCGCCCAGGTGGGATCCTTGCCCCAGTAATAGTAGGCGACCGTATGCGCGGCCTCCACGGTGCCGGCAGCGGCGGCGTCGGCCGCCTGCAGGCCTGGCACCAACTCGCCCGAAGCGAAGACCTGGATCTGGAAATTGCCGTCGGTCGCCTCGGACAGCATCTTGGAGAAGACTTCGGCGCCGCCATAGATCGTGTCGAGCGACTTGGGGAAGGACGACGCAAGCCGCCACGTCACTTTCGGGTTGGACTGCGCAATGGCCGGCGTGGCGAGTGCCGCGGCCGCTGCCGCGGCGCCCACGCCGGACGCGCCGGCCTTGCGGATGAATGAACGACGATCCATGCAGTTTCCTCCCTTGCGGATCAGCTGACCGATGTCGGGACATCCTCGGTGCCCGGATCGGTTGGGGGAGAACCATACACAGGCAAGAAGTCGAGTCCAGCGCCGCGGGCCGAGGTTGCCGCCATTCCGCAACTATAGTCTAACATTCCTTTCGCTGGTCCATGCGAGGCGGCCAAACTTGCCATGGAAAAGCCGCGACGGATCGCTTATTTTGTAGGCAGAACAGTTCCTTGGCCTGATGGAAACCAAACCCAAAATGCAGCAACCGCTCGTCGCAGTCTCGACCGACGTCCGCCAGTTCGACAACTACACCTGGCATGCAGCGCCCCAGCAATATCTGGAAGCCGCGATCACGGGCGCCGGCGTGTTCCCGCTCCTGGTGCCGTCCTTCGGCGGTCGGCTCGACTTCGACGAATTGCTGTCCTCGGTCGACGGCGTCATGCTGACGGGTTCGAAATCCAACGTCCATCCGTCGCTTTACGACGGCGACCCGAGCGAGGCCAACGGTCCTTACGATCCGGCGCGCGATGCCACGACGCTGCCGCTGATCCGCAAGGCGCTCGAGCGCGGCGTGCCGCTTTTGGCCATCTGCCGCGGCATCCAGGAACTGAACGTGGCGCTCGGCGGCACGCTGGGCACCGAAATCCAGGAGCGCGAGGGCTCGCTCGACCATCGCGCGCCGGTGAGCGACAATCAGGACGAGCGCTTCGCCATCCATCAGACGATCTCGATCAAACCGGGCAGTTGCCTTGCAGGCGTGTTCGGCGCCGGCGACATCAAGGTCAACTCGCTGCACCGGCAGGGTATCGATCGGCTCGGCTCGAAACTGCAGGTCGAAGCTTTGGCCTCCGACGGCACGGTCGAAGCGGTTTCGGTCAAGGACGCCCGCGCCTTCGCTGTCGGCGTGCAATGGCACCCCGAATACTGGGTGAAGTCGGACAGCAATTCCGCCAAGATCTTCAAGGCTTTCGGCGATGCCGTACGCCTGCATGCGGCGGCAAAGGCCGGCGCACGCGCGGCGGCGGAATAGAAATGGCGGCGCTTCAAGCGCCGCCTTTCGCCAATCAGGTCAGAACTTGTAGCTGAAGCCGACCCGCACGGCGTTTGTGGTCACATGCGTCGGATACAGGAAGCCGCCATCGGTCGCCGGATTGTCGGTGAATTTGCCGAAATCGCTGTAGCGATATTCGACGCGCGTCGTCCAATTCGGTGCGAATGCATATTCGACACCTGCACCCAATGTCCAGCCGGCTTTCGTATGCGAAGAGCTGTCGCTCGTTCCGCCCTCATTGTAGTCGGTATCGAAATGGGCAACCGCCAAACCGCCTGTCGCATAAAGCAGAGCTGGCCCCATCGCATAGCCAAGGCGCGCCCTCAGCGAGCCTTGCACATCGATCTTGGTCTTGATGTTGCCGGCAAACTCCGAATCCACCGAACCTCTCATTCCCGAGGCTTCGATGTCGGCTTCGGCGCCAAGAACGAACTGATCGTAAGCCTGGTTGTAGCCGATATGAATGCCGCCTAGCACGCCGTTGCTGTTCCAAGAGTCGGCCCAGTCGGAAAAGCCAGTGACTATCTGAGAATCGTGACTGTCGACCTTTCCCCAGCCATAGCCGAGCTGGACACCGGCATAGAAGCCACTCCACTCATAAGTTGCGGGAGCAGCAGGCGAAAGCACGTCCGCAGCGAACGCGCTGGCCGGGAACAAGGCGAGAATGGTCGAAGCGAGTAGAAAAGACTTCATTTGAGCACCCCAAAGCTGCGCCAATTTATTTGGCTTTGGGTGCAATGCCAAGACAGGCACCGGCATCGGGATATTTTCCTAGCCGAAGTTGCAAAAAGACCACGCTCGGGGTCACTGGCTGTCGTTGTTCAGCGCCAGCAGCGGCGCGGCCGGTGCGTAGGATTCGTAGCCGTCGCCATCGGCAACGCCGAAAGTGACGATCGGATCGACGCCGTTCTCGCTGAACGCGACCGAGCCGTCCGCCTGCTCGCGCCAGAATTTGACGCGCTCGATGCCGGGCATCAGCTTGCGGCAGTTCGGCGCGACGGAGAGCAACGATAGTCCGTCCGAGACCGGAGCTCCCCGCTGCACGGCGCAGGCGGCTTCGTCGCCATTGGCCGTCAATCGATAGGCGCTCGATGAAGCGGTCTCGACAGCCGTGCTCCGGCCCTCGCCGCCGTACAGGACATGCGCGCCTCCGAACAACGCCGCCGACACAACCAACCCGGCAACCAGCTTCACACCACTTCTCCACACTCAATCAAATATGGAAAATGATTTCAAAGCGTTAAGCGGGAGTTAATGGGACCGCGAGAGCATTAACAAATGTGGCGAAAGCGCCTGGAACGGTTCAACGTTCCATGGACGGAAAGCTGTTTCCACACCTTCCCCGGAATTGCCTAAAGCAGGTCGCGTGAAAAGGATCACGCGACCTGCTTCAAGTTTTTGATTTTAAGCATGCCTTTGTCCCGAAACCGGGCCCATTTTCGGGAGACATGCTTTAGCCGCGCGCCTTGACGTTGATCGTCTCCGGCACGGGCGTCAGCGGCCGACGCTCGGCAAACCAGGCGACGAGATTGTCGACGCATAGATCGGCCATGGCGCGGCGCGTGTGCTCCGACGCCGAGCCGACATGCGGCAGAAGCGAGGTGTTGGGAGCGTCGAGCAGGGCCTGCGGCACGTTCGGTTCGTCGGCAAAGACGTCGAGCCCGGCGGCCGCGATGGTGCCGCTCTCGAGGGCGGCGGCAAGGGCTGCCTCATCCACCGTCGAGCCGCGGCCGATGTTGACGAAGACGCCGTTCGACCCCAGCGCCGACAGGATCCCGGCATTGATTGCCTTCTCCGTGGCGGCGCCGCCCGGGGCGATGCAGATCAGCGTGTCGACGGCTTCGGCGAGGCCTTTCAGCGTGGCATGGTATTCGTAGGACAGGCCTTCGACCTTGCGGCGGTTGTGGTAAGCGATCGGCAGGCCGAAGGCCTCAAGGCGCCGGGCGACGGCACGGCCGATGCGTCCCATGCCGAAAATGCCGACGCTGCGGCCGCGCAAGGTAAGCCGGCTCAGGCGATAATTGCCGTTCTCCACCCAGTCGCCGTCGCGCAGCCATTTCTCGGCGGCGTAGAGTTCGCGCACGGTGTTGATCAACAGGCCGATGGCGGTGTCGGCAACCTCCTCGGTCAGGACGTCGGGCGTGTTGGTGACCATGACGCCGCGCCTCGCCGCGTGATTGGCGTCGACCGAATCATAGCCGACGCCGAAGCTGGCGATAATCTCGAGATTGGGCAGCGCATCGATCATCGCCGCGTTGATGCCTGCATAGGAGGCGATGCCACGCACCGCGGCGCGCATCTCGTCCGTCACCAGCCCGGGGTCGGCGCGTTCGATCCGCACAAGCTTGAACGCCTTGTCGACGCGGCCGACGGCATGGTCGTTGAAATCGCCCGGCACCAGGATGGCGACCGGCAATCTTGCTTCGGCCCTGGTCATGCACGCTCCACCGGCTTGCCGGTGGACTGCCGCACATGCAGTTCCGGCTTGATCAGCTCCTGCGAGGGCCGCACCGCCTGCCCGTTCAGTTTGTCGAGCAAGGCGCTCGCAGCGCGGCGGCCGACCTCGCGCTGACCGTTCCAGACCGTGGTCAGGGCCGGTGTCGCGATTGCCGCCTCCTCGAGATCGTCATAGCCGGTCACGGAGATGTCGACGCCCGGCACGAGGCCGGCGCGCGCGATGCCGTTCATCAGCCCGATCGCGACAAGGTCATTCCAGCAGCAGGCAGCGGTGGGCCTGTCCTTCAGCGCCAGAAACTGCCCCGCGGCCTCGAATCCCGCCTGCTTGGTGCGCGGGCCGGAAATGCGCCAGGACGGCTTCACTTCCAGGCCGGCGGCCTCCATCGCGTTGAGATAGCCCTGGTAGCGGTCGCGGCCGGTCGAGGTCTGGTCGGTGCCGCCGACCATGGCGATGCGCTTGTGCCCCAGCGAGATCAGATGATTGGTGGCGAGCGCGGTGCCATAGGCATCGTCGCCACGGAACACCGGCACATCGGCGCCGGCGACGGTGCGCGCGATCAGCACCGCCGGCAGGCCGTTTTCCTCGGCCATGATGATGTCCTCGGCCGGCGTGCCGATGGCCGGCGACATGATGACGCCGTCGGCGCCGAGCTGCAGCAGCGTGTCGATGAAGGTGCGCTGCTTTTCGAGCTGGTCGTAATGGTTCGACAGGATGAAGGTCTGGCGACTGCGGTCGAGCTCGCTTTCGATCGAGCGCAGTATCTCGGCGAAGAACGGGTTCATGATATCGTGCACGACGACGCCGACGATGCCGGAGCGCGAGGTGCGCAAGGAGGCGGCGCGGCGGTTATAAATATAGCCGATGGCGCGGGCGTGTTCCTTGATACGCTCGCGCGTCGTGCCGGCGACCAGCGGGCTGTCGCGCAGCGCCAGCGACACGGTTGCCGTGGAGACGCCTAGCGCATCCGCGATCGTCGAAAGCTTGATCTTCTGTGCCAGTGCCCTTCGCTCCCCAGGGTCAGGTCTTTAAATTTTTTAAAACGGCCTTATGCCACCGGATTCGGAGCAAATCAAAGTTTTTTCGCCAATGCCTCCGCCTCGGTGTCGAGCGAGGCGGAGTTGCGGACGCGAAGCCGGTGCTCGCGGTGGATGATGTAGAGGCCGCTGGCAACGATGATGGCGGCGCCGAGCAGCGTCCAGCGATCAGGGAACTGGTGGAAGATCAGCCAGCCGGAAATGATCATCCACACCATCTGCGAATAGGGATAGGGCGCGAGCTGCGTCGTGGTGGCCAGACGATAGGCGCGGACCAGCAGATAGTGGCCGCCGGCGCCGAAGACGCCCAGCATCAGGACGATGAACCATTGTAAGCCGCCATGGGGCAGCGCAGGCGAGAAGGCAAGCATCGGAGCAAGCAGCACCGACGGAGCCAGCGCAGAGAACAGGATCAGGCTTTCCGACGTTTCCGTCGCCGACATGCGGCGCGTCATGATGACGTAGAAACTGTTCGACAGCATCGAGCACAGCGCGAAGAGATGGCCGATGCCGAACACGCCCACGCCTGGCCGGGTGATGATCAGAACACCGACAAAGCCGGTGAGGATTGCCATCCATCGCCGCCAGCCGGCCCATTCGCCGAGCAGCGGACCGGCCAGCGCGGTGATGACCATCGGGCCGAAGAAATAGATCGACGTGGTCTCGGCCAGCTGCAGCGTCTTCAGCGCCAGGATGTTGAACATGGTCGAGCCGAAAAGCATGCAGCCGCGCAAAATATGCGCCGGCAGGTTGTTGGCGCGAAAACGCGCCGGCTCGCGCCAGCCGCGCAGGAAGAGGCCGACCAGCAGCACATGCACGGTGAAGCGGGTCCAGGCGACAATCAGCGCCGAGACGCCGGCCAGCACCAGAAATTTGCTGGAGGTGTCGAGGAAGGTGAAGCAGACATAGACGCAAAGCATCAGAAGCATCGCCGCGGGCGGCGTTGCGCTGTCGTCGTTGTTTTTGGGAATGGTCAAAATCGGGCCGAAGGAAGATAGACCTCACCCTTCTGCGGCAATCGCCGCTTGCCGGCAAGCCAAAAGCGACTGGCCCAACAAGCGTTTGATACAGGCTTAGAGAGCCTCGCTATTGGCGATTTGCGCGAGCGTTCCTCTCGGTTGTCATGCTATGGCGAAGCAAGGAGCGAAGCGACGCGCGCAGACTCTAGAATCCATTCCGTGACGTCGAGGCGTTGCCACGGTGCAGAATTCTGCTCCGTTGCATTCCTTAGCCAAGGTCAGGGAATGGATTCTAGAGTCTACGCGTCCGCTTCGCTCCCGCTCCGCCCGTGGATGACGAACTGGATGGCCGCGGCTAACCCCAAACGTTCGGAATAGCCTTTCGGGCGAAGGAGCATGCCAATTTCAGGCATGCATGCGAGCGCCCTTGGTGATCTTGTCGACGAGCTTTTTGTCGCCGCGCAAGGCGATCCCGACGATCTTGGCGTCGTCCGGGGCGAATTCGGCGAAGACGGCGCGGTTGGCGACGTCGTGGCCGGCCGAAAACATCTCCTCGATATAGGCGGATGTCGCGACGCCCCGCTCCAATGACCGGCGATGGATCGAGCCCAGCGTCGCCGCATCGACCGACAGGACGATGACCGGCTGGATCGACATCGGGTTGTAGAGGTTGCCGGCACGGTCGCGATAGGGCTCGCCGATGATCTCGGGGAATTGCGCAACGATGCCGCTGGTCAGGAACGCGGTGACGTTGAGCTTCTGCCACACCGGCAGATCTTCACTCAGAACAATTGCAATTTTCGTATCGAACACCAAGATTGAGACTCCGGGACGACCCATGACGGGCGGGGAATGCGATGACGCAGGCTCTAGGCGCAGAAGCCAAGGAAGGTCTTGAACGTTCGTGCGCGGATACGGCCCACGGCGACCGCATCGTTTCGGCGCCGGGCGGCCTGGGCCTCGAACGCATCGAAGCGCGCTTCCACGGCAACGCCTTCGAGCTGCACCGGCACGACACCTATGCCATCGGCGTGACGTTGGACGGCGTACAGCGCTTCCATTATCGCGGCGCGCTGCGGCACAGCCTGCCGGGGCAGGCGATCGTGCTGCACCCGGACGAACTGCACGATGGCGGCGCCGGCACGGAAGACGGCCTGCGCTACCGGATCCTTTATCTGGAGCCGTCCCTGCTGCTCGACAGCCTGGATGGCGATCCGCTGCCTTTCGTCCGCGACGCCGTGGTCGACGATCCTGGCTTGCGCGACACGCTGTTGTCGGCGCTGGCGCCGCTGGACGAGGAGCTCGGCGACCTGTTCGTGGCGGATTTCGTCGCGCAGCTGGCGCAGCAGTTGAAACGCCACGCCGGACAGCCGGCAAAGTCGACGGGCAAGACGGCATGGCGCGCGGCGGCGCTTGCCCGCGACTATCTCGAGGAGAATGCCGAACGGGCGGTGCGCTCCGATGAGCTGGAAGCCGTCACCGGCATCGACCGTTATGCGCTGTCGCGCCATTTTCGCGCCACCTATTCGACCAGCCCGCATCGCTTCCTGTTGATGCGGAGACTGCAAAGGGCGCGACGCATGATTGCCGAAGGCGAGTCGCTGGCGGAGATCGCCGCGGCCGCCGGTTTCAGCGACCAGAGCCATTTCAACCGGCATTTCAAGAAGGCGTTCGGATTGACCCCGGGGCGCTGGGCAGCGCTGGTGCGCAGGCGCGACGCGTAGGCGCGATGCGCAGCATCGTCGCTAACCGCGTGACGCCTGATGATAGCGCTCAGGCGCGACGCGCAGCGTCGTCGCCCTTCCGCTGAGCCGTCGATGCTTGGGCCCGCGCGGTTGCGCGACGATGCTTTGCATCGCGCGTCTGTCACCAACGTCTCGCGGTTGAGCGATGACGCTGCGCGTCACGCCTCATCCAGCTCCGCGTCGTCGTCCATCAGGACCAGGTCTTCGTTCGACAGGTTCGCCTCGATGCGGGCGAGCAGCTTGAACAGCGCCTTCTGGTCTTTCTTGTCGAGGCCCTTCAGCGCCTGCTTCTCGGTCTTCTTGACCGACTTCTCGATAGCGCGGATGGTTTCGCGGCCGGACTCGGTGAGGAAGATGTGGGCCTGGCGGGCATCGGCCGACGAGGCGCGCTTTTCGAGGAAACCCTGCGCCTGCAGCCGGTTGATGGTCTTGGTGATGGTCGGCGGGCGCACGCCGAGCCGGCCGGCGAGGTTGCCGGGGGTCTGGCCGTCCTCGCGGTCGAGCGCCAGCATGATCTGGTCCTGGCCGGCATAGAAGCCGTGGGCCAGAAGCCGCGCGGCGAGCGCGGTGCGCGCCAGCCTTGCCGCCGAATGCAGCCGGCTCATCGTCGCTGTCTTGTCCGCCTTGGCCATGGTCGTTCCCTCTTCGGCCGAACCGGCGCGGGCGAGCATAGAGGCTGTCCGACGGCTGGCAAATGACGATTTAAAGAGTCCGGCTTGCAGAACGCTTTGCCGGCAAGCATTGCGGTGCCCGCGCAGGTGATGCCAGATGTTTATTTCAGTTAGATGACAAACGACTTTTGTGCCGGCGAGATTCACAGCGGAAGCCGGCAAGGGCCATTGGGAGTCCACGCGGCTCGCCCGTACGGGCTGCCTCGGCCGCCGCCGATCGGTCCTCGGCGCCATGCCGGCTGAAGCGGCCGCCTGGCCTATTGGTTTGGCGCGTGCAAAAGCGCGGCACCCATCCTATATGAGGCCGACAAATCCAAGATTTTCGAGGCAAGCCATGAGCGATGCACAGACGCAAATCCCCGTAACCGTTCTCACCGGCTATCTCGGCGCGGGCAAGACGACGCTGCTCAACCGCATCCTGTCGGAGAACCACGGCAAGCGCTACGCCGTCATCGTCAACGAGTTCGGCGAGATCGGCATCGACAACGACCTGATCGTCGAATCCGACGAGGAAATCTACGAGATGAACAATGGCTGCGTGTGCTGCACGGTGCGCGGCGACCTGATCCGTGTCGTCGAAGGCCTGATGAAACGGCCCGGCCGCTTCGATGCCATCGTCGTCGAGACCACCGGTCTCGCCGATCCGGTGCCGGTGGCGCAGACCTTCTTCATGGACGACGACGTGCGCACCAAGACCAAGCTCGACGCGGTGGTGGCGTTGGTCGACGCCAAGCACCTGCCGCTGCGCTTGAAGGATTCCAAGGAGGCCGAGGACCAGATCGCCTTCGCCGACGTGGTGGTGCTGAACAAGACCGACCTCGTCAGCGCGGAAGAGCTGGAAAAGGTCGAAGCGACGATCCGCGCCATCAACCCGGCGGCCAGGATCCATCGCACGCAGCGTTCCGGCGTGGCGCTTAGCGAAGTGCTCGACCGCGGCGCCTTCGACCTGTCGCGCGCGCTGGAGAACGATCCGCACTTCCTCGACGCGGACCGCCACGATTATGACCACGACCACCATCATCACGATCATGACGGGCACGATCATCACCATCACCACCATGCTTCCGACATCCATGATGTGACGGTGAAGTCGGTGTCGCTGCGCGGCGGCGAGATGGATCCGAAGAAGTTCTTCCCCTGGATTGAGAAAGTGACCCAGATGGAGGGGCCGAACATCCTGCGGCTGAAGGGCATCATAGCGCTGAAGGGCGACGAGGACCGCTACGTGCTGCAGGGCGTGCACATGATCCTCGAGGGCGACCACCAGCGCGCCTGGAAGGACGGCGAAAAACACGAAAGCCGGCTGGTCTTCATCGGCCGCGATCTCGACGCCGATCGGCTCAGGAAGAGTTTTGAAGCCTGCCAGGCAGCTTGATTCTCGCGCCCTCTTCCTTCTCCCCTTGTGGGAGAAGGTGGATCGGCGCGCAGCGCCGAGACGGTTGAGGGGTGCTCCAGCGGAGTGAGACGTTGGTGTTCCCTGGAACACCCCTCATCCGTCCGAGCTTCGCTCGGCCACCTTCTCCCACAGGGGGAGAAGGGAGAGCCGCACGCCGGCGCCCCCCCCGCCCATCGCGTTTCGAGGCGGGTTGAGACCCGCAGCTCAACCCCTTATGGGGAGGGGTAGAAATCTCTTACGGATCTGTTCACATGCCCACAGTCGCCCCGCTTGATCTCGAAGGCCATTGCGTCGCGGCCGTCTTCCTCAACGACGTGCCGCATTTCGCTTTGGCCGATGGCGCGATCCACCGGTTGGACAACGGGCAGAAGACGGTGCAGGCCAATGACGGCCTGCTCGCCGCATTTCATGATGTGGCCAACGACCGGCTGATCACCGGCGGCGAGGACGGCAAGGTGTTTGCCGTCAAAGCCGGCGGCGACGTGGCGGAACTGGCGAGCGCTGGAAAAAAATGGATCACCAGCGTCGCCGCCGGACCGCAAGGCGCGATCGCCTATGCCTCCGGCAAGACCGCCTTCGTGCGTTTCGCCGACGGCAAGATCAAGGAATTTAGCCACCCGCGCTCGGTCGAGGGGTTGGCCTTCTCGCCCAAGGGCATGCGTTTCGGCGTCGCCCGCTACAATGGCGCGACGCTGCATTTCCCGGCAGCCGAAGGCAAGCCTGTCGATCTCGAATGGGCGGGCGCGCATACCGGCATCACCTTTTCGCCAGACGGCGCCTTTCTGGTCACCACCATGCAGGAGAACGCGCTGCATGGCTGGAAGCTCGCCGACGGCAAGCACATGCGCATGAGCGGCTATCCTGGCAAGGTGAAGAGCCTGTCGTGGAGTGTGAAGGGCAAATGGCTGGCAAGCTCCGGCGCGCCGGCGGCGATCGTGTGGCCGTTTCAAGCCAAAGACGGGCCGATGGGCAAGGCGCCGCTGGAGCTCGGCACGCGCGGCAACACGATGGTGACTTGCGTCGCCTGCCATCCGAGCCAGGACGTGGTGGCCATCGGCTATGAGGACGGCATGGTGATCGCGGCGCGCTTCGCCGACGCCAAGGAAGTGCTGCTGCGCCGCCCCGGCAGGGGCGCCATCACCGCGATGATGTGGGACAAGGAAGAGCGCCGCATCGTGTTCGGCAGCGCCGCGGGCGATTGCGGCGTCATCGATATCACGGCATAGGCAGTAGGGAAAAGGCAGTAGGGCTTAGGGACGACGGCACCTACTGCCTACTGCCTACTGCCTACTGCCTACTGCCTACTGCCTACTGCCTGAAGGGGGGCTCATGCATTCAATGGACCGGATTTCCATCGGCGGCATCGACATTGCCCGCATCGCCGAACTGCGCGAAACGGAAGCGGCCGCGTTCCGCAAGGCGCGGCCGAAATCCGAGGCGAAATTGGGCAACGGCATTGCGGGTTTCCTCGGCGGCGTGCCGATGCACTGGATGACGGACTGGCCGACGCCATTCCCGATCCTGGTCGACGGCGCCAAAGGAGCCACCATCACCGATATCGACGGCAACAGGCTCGACGATTTCTGCCTCGGCGACACCGGTTCGATGCTCGGCCATTCGCCGCCGGCGGTCGCCCGCGCTATCCGCCGGCAGTCCGCCCGGGGGCTGACCTATATGCTGCCCAGCGAGGACGCGCTGGCGATCGGCACGCTCCTACAGCAACGCTTCGGCCTGCCCTACTGGCAGATCGCAACCACGGCCACCGACGCCAACCGCTTCGCGCTGCGGGTTGCCCGCGCGGTGACCGGGCGCGAGAAGATCCTGGTCTTCAACGGCTGCTATCACGGCTCGGTCGACGAGACGATGGTGCGGCTGATCGACGGCAAGCCGGTGAACAGGCCTGGATTGGCCGGCGAATTCCGCGACCTGACGCGAGCAACCAAGATCATCGAATTCAACGATATCTCTGCTTTGGAAGCAGCGCTCGCGGACCGCGACGTCGCTTGCGTCATCACCGAGCCGGTGCTGACCAATTCCTGCATGGTGTTGCCGGAACCGGGCTTCCACGACGCGCTGCGGCGCCTGACCCGTGCGGCCGGCACACTGCTGCTGATCGACGAGACGCACACGATCTCGACCGGACCCGGCGGCTATACGCGCAAGCACGGGCTGGAGCCGGACCTGTTCGTGCTCGGCAAGCCGGTGGCCGGCGGTGTGCCGGCGAGCATCTGGGGCATGAGCGAGGAAGTCGCCACCCGTTACGGTACCTACAACAGGACCAAGGAGCCCGGCTATTCCGGCATGGGCACGACGCTGTCGGCCAATCCGCTGCAATTTGCGGCGATGCGCGCCACACTGGAAGAGGTGATGACCGAGGAGGCCTATGCCCATATGGACCGGCTGGCGCGCCGGCTCGATGCGGGGCTCTCCGCCGTCATCGCGGGAAAAAAGCTGCCCTGGCATGTCGCGCGGGTCGGCGCCCGCGTCGAGTTCATCTGCGCGCCCGGGCCGCTCGGGAACGGCGGCGAGGCGGAAAAGGCGCACGCGCCCGAGCTGGAAGCCGCCATCCATGTGGCGCTGGTCAATCGCGGCGTGCTGATCGCGCCGTTCCACAACATGATGCTGATCTCGCCGGCAACGACGTCAGCGCAAGTGAGCCGGCTGATCGCCGCCTTCGCTGCGGTTGCGGCCAGGCTTACGGCGTGAGAAAAGCGGCGATGGACAATCCGCACGCCGTAACCACGTCCCCTTCCGGCTCGACGCCTGCCGAGGCGAAGGCCTTTCTCGACGCGCACCCCGAGATCGAGGCGTTCGACATCGTGCTCACCGATGCCAACGGCATCGGCCGCGGCAAGATCGTGCGCCGGCACGAGCTGATGGGCATTTTCGAGAACGGCCGGCATCTGCCCATCTCGATCCTCGGCCTGGACATCACCGGCGAGGACGTGCACGAAACCGGGCTGGTGTGGGACACCGGTGACGGCGACCTGCGCGCTTGGCCGATCCCGGGCACGCTGGTGCCGCTCTTCGGCACCAACCCGCCGCGCGGCCAGGTGCTGATGTCGATGCACCACCTCGACGGCGAGCCGATGACGTCCGACCCGCGGCTGGTGCTGGCACGGCAGGTGGAACTGCTCGCGGCACGCGGCCTGCATCCGGCCGGCGCTTTCGAGCTCGAGTTCTTCCTGCTGTCCAATGAGCGCGACGCCGACGGCAAGGTGCAGCCTGCCCGCGCGGTGCTCGATGGCCGCCGCTCGGCCAAGACCGAGGTCTATTCGGTCGACCATCTGCACGGCATGGAGCCGCTGTTTTCCGACATCTACGCGGCGGCCAAGGCGCAAGGCATACCGGCCGAAACCGTCATTTCCGAATACGCGCCCGGCCAGTACGAGCTGACGCTGAACTACCGCAAGGACGTGATGCGGGCGGCCGACGACCTCGTCATGCTGAAGCGTCTGGTCAGGGCGCAGGCGCGCCGGCATGGCGTCACCGCCTGCTTCATGGCCAAGCCCATCGAGGCCTATGCCGGCTCCGGCATGCATTTCCACGTCTCGCTGCAGGACGATGCCGGCCGCAACGTGTTCACCGAGGCTGCCGGCGAAAAGTGGTCGCCAAAGCTGCTCAACGCGCTCGGCGGCCTCATCCACACCATGGCGGAATCGATGCTTGTGTTTGCGCCGCACGCCAATTCCTGGCGGCGTTTCGTCTCGCAATCCTATGCGCCGGTGGCGCCGAGCTGGGGCGTCAACAACCGCTCGGTGGCGTTGCGCGTGCCGGCGGGCGACGCCAAGAACCGCCGCATCGAGCACCGGCCGTCGGGCGTCGACGCCAATCCGTACCTGATCGCCGCGACGGTGCTGGCCGGCATCGTCAAGGGGCTCGACGAGGCCCTGGATCCCGGTCCCGAAACGACCGGCAACGGCTACGAGCAGGCACCGGAGAAGTCGACCATGCCGGCCGACTGGCGCGCCGCGATCGAGGCCGCCAGGGGCTCCGATTTCCTGAAATCGGCGCTCGGCCCCGACCTGCACCGGACCTTCGTGGCGATCAAGCAGGCGGAATATCTGCGCGTCGCGCGCACCGTCAGCGAGCTGGATTATCATCTCTACCTGCACGAGGTGTGAGGATCGGGAACCATCGCCGGTCTCGCCCATTTCAAATTCGAAAGCGGGCGAGACAGAACGATGGCAACAACACCGCCAACAACGGCCTTGCAGCGTGAAGCGGGGCGTCCAGCCAGGCGCATCCCTGCGTCGGAATCAGAGCTGACCGCCGGGGATGACGCCACCTCGATCGAAGAGGCGCGTGAGGCTGCAATGGGCTGCCGCCGCTGCCCGCTCTGGCGCGATGCGACGCAGACCGTCTTCGGCGAGGGTCCGGAAAATGCCGACGTGATCTTCGTCGGCGAACAGCCCGGTGACCAGGAGGACCTGGCCGGCAAGCCATTCGTCGGACCGGCGGGCAAGGTGTTCGACAGCATCCTCGACGATGCCGCGATCGACCGCCGCAAGGTCTATGTGACCAATGCGGTGAAACATTTCAAATTCGAGCCACGCGGCAAGCGACGCATCCACTCGAAACCCAATGCTGGCGAAATCCAGGCCTGCCGCTGGTGGCTGGGCAAGGAGCTCGACCTGATCAAACCGAACCTCGTAGTGGCGCTCGGCGCGACGGCGGCGCAGTCGCTGCTCGGCAAGGCCGTGCCGATCACCAAGATGCGCGGCGATGTGGTCGAGCGCGAGGACGGATTGCGCGTGTTCCTGACCATCCACCCGTCCTTCATCCTGCGCATCCGCGAGCCGGAGGACAAGGAGGCCGAACGCGAGCGGTTTTTGCAGGATATGCGGAAGGTGAGGGAGTTGATGGTCTCGTGACCGTTGTTCTGCGCGCCCAAGGAAGGGTTTAACGGACCCTCTTGTATGGAGGTCTCGCGGCCTTGGAGATTAGCCGAAACGCCCATCAGGTCGTCATCCACGGGCGGAGCAAGGAGCGAAGCGACGCGCGCAGACCCGAGGATCCATGCCGTGACTTCGACGTGTTGCAACGGTGCAGAGTTCTGCTCCACTGCACTCCTCGGCTGAGGTCACGGAATGGATTCTAGGGTCTGCGCTCGTCGCTTCGCTCCTTGCTTCGCCCTAGAATGACGATTTTGTGGGGATCCGAGCTACCTAACCAAAATCGCCCTCAAATCATTCACGTTTGTGCCCGTCGGTCCCGGCACAAACAGATCGCCCACAGCGTTGAACGCCGTCCAGGCGTTGTTGCCGGCAAGCATGGCCTTCGCATCGACGGCGGCCGTACGCATGCGCGAGACCGTCGCGCCGTCGGCGAAGGCGCCGGCGTTGTTTTCCGACCCGTCGATACCGTCGGTGTCGGCGGCCAGCGCGTGGATGCCGTTCACACCATCGATGCCGATGGCGAAGGCGAGCAGGAATTCCGAGTTGCGGCCGCCTTTGCCTTTGGCGCGCAGCGTCACGGTCGTCTCGCCGCCGGAGAGGATCAGCACCGGCTTGGCGAAGGGCCGGTTGCGGGTGGCCACCTCGCGCGCGATCGCGGCGTGGACGCCGCCGACCTCGCGCGCCTCGCCCTCGATCGCATCCGACAGGATGACGGCCTCGATGCCTTGCCGCTTGGCCTCGGCGGCCGCGGCTTCCAGCGACACGCCGGCCGAGGCGGTCAAGTGCACCTCATTGCCGGCGAAGCGCGGATCGTCGGGACGCGGCGCGTCAGCCGCCGGCGAATTGATATGCGCCATGACCGAGGCCGGCAGCTTCATGCCATAGGCGGCGATCGAAGCCAGCGCATCCTCGCGGCTGCCGGTGTCGGGAATGGTCGGGCCTGAGGCAACCAGCGCCGGATTGTCGCCGGGGATATCGGAGACGACCAGCGACACCACCCTGGCCGGATAGGCGGCAGCGGCCAGGCGTCCGCCCTTGATGGTCGAGACATGCTTGCGGATGGTGTTCATCGCCGCGATCGGAGCGCCGGAGGCAAGCAGCGCCTCGTTGACGGCGATCTCGTCGGCAAGCGTCAATCCGGGAGCGGGCGACGGCAGCAAGGCCGAGCCGCCGCCGGAGATCAGCGCCACCACCAGATCGTCGGCGGTCAGGCCGCGCACCTTCTCCAGCAGCCGGCGCGACGCCTCGAGACCGGCGGCGTCAGGCACCGGGTGCGCCGCCTCGATGATCTCGATGCGCTCGCATCTGGCGCCATAGCCGTAGCGGGTAACGACAAGGCCGTCGATCGGACCGTCCCAGACCTTCTCGAAGGCGGCCGCCATCTGCGCCGAACCCTTGCCGGCGCCGATGACGATGGTGCGGCCCTTGGGTTTTGCCGGCAAATGGTTGCGGATCGTCTTTTCCGGGTCGGCGGCGGCGACGGCGGCGTTGAAGATCGAGGTGAGGAAGCTTTTCGGGTCGGTCATTTTTCTTCCGGCGGCAGCGCCAGCCCGCTCGCATCGATGCCAAGATGGGCACAAAGCGCTTCGACGACGACGCCATGATCCTCCCGCTCCGGCAGGCCCGAAACGGCGATCACGCCGATGACGCCGGCGCCCTTGACGGTGACCGGGAAGCCGCCGCCGGCAAGCACATAGTCGGCAATGTCGAGGCCCTCACCGATTTTGAAGGTGCGGTCCGGGCGCTGCTGCTCGAGCACGAGGCGATAGGTACTTCTCAGATAGCGCTTCACGACATTGATCTTACGCCGCGCCCAGTCGGGATTGGAGGCGTTGGAACCGGGCATCGCGGCGTAGAAGAGCGGCCGGTCGAAGGTCCTGATGTCGACGATGACAGGCAGGTTTTCCTTCAGCGCCCGGTCCCGGATGGCGGAACCGATCTTGAAGGCCACAGCCTCGTCGAAAGCCGGGAAGACCAGAGTGGCTTCCTGTTTCTTGATCAGAGCGATGTCGTCGGCGGTGGCCATGGCGTTCCCCTGTCAAATGTCGACGCACGCTTTGGCCGATGGCTGACGCGGGGTCAAGCGAAGAGCACGTTTAATCTATGCGACAATCGCGCTCTTCGCCGGCCGCCCCGCCACATAGACCTCGCGCACGGCACGGTCGTCGCCCAGCGTCTGCAGCAGGAAGAGCTCCTCGGCCAGCGTTTCCACCGTCTCCATCCTAAGCCGCATTCCCGGCGTCGAACGGGCGTCGAGCACGACGATATCGGCGTCGGTGCCTTCATCCAGCGTGCCGACCTTGTCGGCCACCGACAGTGCCTCGGCATTGCCGCGCGTCAGCTGCCAGAAGGACTGGAACGGATTGAGCTTCTCGCCGTTCAGCGCGATCACCTTGTAGCCCTCGTCCATGGTGCGCAGCATCGAGTAGTTCGTGCCGCCGCCGACATCCGTGGCGGCCGCGATTCTGAGCGGCGCCTCGCGGCGGCGATAGCGCTGGTAGTCGAACAGGCCGGAGCCGAGGAAGAGATTGGAGGTCGGGCAGAACACCGCCACCGAGCCCGACCGCGACAGCGCATCCGCCTCGCGTTCCGACAAATGAATGCAGTGGCCGAACAGGCTCTTTTTGCCGAGCAGGCCGTAATGTTCATAAACGTCGGTGTAGTCGCGCGACCAGGGATAGAGCTCTTGGGTGAAGGCGATCTCGGCGTGGTTCTCCGACAAATGCGTCTGCATGTGGAGGTCGGGATGTTCGCGGCAGAGCGCACCGGCCATCTCCATCTGCTCGGGCGAGGAGGTAATCGCAAAGCGCGGCGTGATGGCATAGAGCTGGCGGCCCTTGCCGTGCCATTCGGCGATCAGCGCCTTGCTGTCGTCATAGCCGGCCTGCGGCGTGTCGAGCACGGCGTCCGGCGCGTTGCGGTCCATCATCACCTTGCCGGCGATGTTGAGCATGTTGCGCTCATGCGATTCGGCAAAGAAGGCTTCGGCCGACGATTTGTGCACCGAGCAATAGGCAGCGACGGTCGTCGTGCCGTGGCGCAGCATCTCATCGAGGAACAGCCGCGCGATGCGGCGGCCGTGCTGCGCGTTCTGGAACTTCGACTCTTCCGGGAAGGTGTATTTGTTGAGCCAGTCGAGCAGCTCCGCGCCATAGGAGGCGATGATCTGCATCTGCGGCACATGCACATGCGCGTCGAGGAAGCCCGGCAGGATGAGATGCGGACGATGGTCAACCGTCTCGACACCGGCGCCCGCCTTCTTCAGGACCTCCGCGTAGGAGCCGGCGGCGACGATCCTGCCGTTTTCGATCAGCAGACCGCCATCCTCCTCGTAACGCCAGGCGGAATGGTCGTCTGTCGCTTCGGGCCAGCGCAGGAAAGACAGCGTGCGGCCACGCAATAATTTCATTGTCATGTTTATTTTCCGGCGCCCTCGAACCAGGCGACCAGAAGGGCCCGTTCCTGGTCTGTTATGTGGCTGACGTTGGCGGGCGGCATGGCATGCGCCCGGCCGGCCTGGATATATATCTCGCGCGCATGTTCGGCGATGCGCTCGTCGGTATCGAGCAGCACGCCCTTCGGCGCATGATAGATACCTTCATAGACCGGCTCTTCCGTATGGCACATGGAGCAGCGGCCGAGCACGGTGTCGCGCACGGCCGGGAAATGGGCCGAGGCGATATAGACCTGCGCGGCGGCGGAGGCCGCTGAGGTCTTCGGCTCGCCGGTCAGCACCTTCGGCACGGTCGACAGCCAGATGATGATCATGAACAGCACCGCCGCGCCCAGCCAGGTCCAGGTCGGGTTGCCCTTCCGTGCATGCACCGTGTTGAAATAATGCCGGATCAGCACGCCGATGATGAAGACCAGCGAGGCTATGACCCAGTTGAACTGCGTCCCGAAGGCCAGCGGATAGTGGTTCGACAGCATCAGGAACAGGACCGGCAAGGTCAGGTAGTTGTTGTGCAGCGAGCGCTGCTTGGCGATCTTGCCGTATTTCGGGTCGGGCTTGCGGCCGGCGATCAAGTCGGCGACGACGATCTTCTGGTTGGGGATGATGACCATGAAGACGTTGGCCGACATGATCGTCGCGGTGATGGCGCCGAGATGCAGGAAGGCGGCGCGGCCTGTGAACAGATGCGTCAGCCCCCAGGCGATGAAGACCAGCACGCAGTAGAGCACCAGCATCAGCCCGGTGTCGCTTTTGCCCAGCGGCGAACGGCAGAGCAGATCGTAGACGATCCAGCCGACGCCGATGGTGGCCAGCGACAAGAGGATGCCGACCGGCACCGAGATGTTGAGCACGTTGGGGTCGATCAGGAAGAGATCGGCGCCAGCGTAATAGACCACGCAGAGCATGGCGAAGCCCGACAGCCAGGTGGCGTAGGATTCCCATTTGAACCAGGTGAGGTGCTCCGGCATCTCGGCCGGCGCCACCAGATATTTCTGGATGTGGTAGAAGCCGCCGCCGTGCACCTGCCATTCCTCGCCGAAGGCGCCGGCGGGCAGGCCGGGACGCTGGCGCAGCCCAAGGTCGAGGGCGACGAAATAAAACGACGAGCCGATCCAGGCGATGCCAGTGATGACATGCAGCCAGCGGACCGCAAAACTCAACCAGTCCCAGAAAATCGCGAAATCCGTCATTGCACTCGTCCCTGCCGATGGGAGCGACTTTACGGTCTGGCGCGCAAACGAAAAGAGGCGAGGTGCGCGATGACTTTCAAAAAAAAATAAAAAATACTAGGCTTGCCCTACGCAGCCGCATGAGAGCGACGCATGGCCTATCTCGACAACATCGCCGTCTTCGTCCGCGTCGTCGAGCTCGGCAATCTGTCGGCGGCGGGGCGCGACATGCGCATTTCGCCGGCGGTGGCTTCCAACCGTATCAAGGAGTTGGAGAAGCACCTGGGCGTCAGGCTCTTCAACCGCACAACCCGCCAGTTGATGCCGACCGAGCACGGCACGGTGTTCTACACCGGCGCCAAGCAGGTGCTGGACGCGATCACCGAGGCGGAAGCCGCGGTCGCGGCACTTTCCGGCCAGCCGCGCGGCACCATCAGGGTCACGGCGCCGCTCGGCCTCGGCCGGCGGCTGATCGCCTCCGGCATTCCGGACTTCCACGACAAGTACCCCGATATCGAGGTGCGGCTGAGGCTCTCCGACCACAATGTCGACATCATGAAGGAAGGCATCGACGTCGCCTTCCGGCTCGGCATCATCGAGGATTCCAGCCTCAGGATGCGCGGCATCATGGAATGCGAGCGCGTGCTGGTGGCGGCGCCGAAATATCTGGAAGCGCGCGGCGAACCGGCCGAGGCGCAGGAACTGATAGGCAAGAAGCACGATTGCCTGATGCTGCGCTACGCCGGGGCGCGCGAATATGTCTGGACGCTGCAGACGCCGGGCGGGCCGCAGAAATACGAGGTGCACGGTCCCTACGACACCGACGACGGCGACGTGCTGACCGGCTGGGCCTTGTCCGGACGCGGCATCATCAACAAGCCGCGTTTCGAGGTCGAGCCGTTCATCCGCGACCAGAGGCTGAAGGTGATCCTGGCCAAGACACCACCGACACCGGTGCAGTTCGCCGCCGTATATCCGCACAAGAAGCTGCAGGACCCGAAAGTGCGGCTGCTGCTCGACTTCATGGCCGAGCGCTGCCAGCGGCTTATCAAGGATATCTTGGCCGGGAAGTGATGGGCCGCTAGCGCTGCGTCGCGTCGCGATTGGCCGAAGCCTGCGTGACGTCGTCATCCACGGGCGGAGCGGAGCGCAGACCCGAGGTGCATTTCGTGACCTTGATTGTAGGGGTGCTGCGGAGCAGAATTCTGCACCGTCGCAACGCTTTGAAGTCACGGAATGGATTCTATGGTCTGCGCCGCGTCGCTTCGCTCCTTGCTCCGCCATAGAATGACGACCGGATGGGCGTTCAGGCTAATTGCCGAAGTTTATGGCCGCCAACGCAACGTTCGGGCCGTCAAGACCTCTACCTCGATGCACGCGACTGCTGGCGGGCAAGTGACGTTGCGTCGCGATTGGCCGAAGCCTGCGTGACGTCGTCATCCACGGGCGGAGCGACGCGAAGCGGAGCACAGACCCGAGGATCCATTCCGTGACTGTAATCGTAGGGTGCTGCGGAGCAGAATTCTGCATCGTCGCAACGTTTTGAAGTCACGGAATGGATTCTATGGTCTGCGCCGCGTCGCTTCGCTCCTTGCTCCGCCATAGAATGACGACGGGATGGGCGTTCAGGCTAATTGCCGAAGTTTATGGCCGCCAACGCAACGTTCGGGCCGTCAAGGCTTCTACCGGCTGCTATCCGGTGGCTGGCTGGCAAGTGGCAGCCTGGTGGCCCATCCGGGCCGGTTGCCTTACGCGAAAGCCAGCCTAGGTTGGTAACCGGATGGTTGCGCGAGGTCGCCCGCAGCCGAATAGGCCACCCAATGCATCTCGCCGTTTCGCTCAACATCGCCGTCGCCACAGGGCAGACCGGGCTGACATTCGCGGAGATTGCCGGTTTCGTGCGGAAGGTCGAGGCGGCGGGGATCGACATGGTCGTCATTTCCGACTCGTTGACGAGCGGCGAGCCATCGACCAGCCCGTTCGAAGCGACCACGCTCATTGCCGCTCTGGCGACGGTGACCGACAGGATCGGCCTCGTCGCCACCACCTCGACGCTCGCGCATCAGCCCTATAATCTGGCGCGCCGCTTTGCTTCGCTCGACATTATCAGCCATGGCCGCGCCGGCTGGAACGCGACGCTGAGGCAGAATCCGCTCGAGGCGGCCAATTTCAGCCGACCGGAAGGTTTTTCGGACGATGATTTTCGCCGCCGCGCGGCAGAATATATCGGCATCGTGCAAGGGCTGTGGGGAGGCTGGGACGCGGACGCGTTGCTGTTCGACCAGGCGGGCGGCCGGTTCCACGATCCCCGCAAGATGCACTTCCTCGACCATAAGGGCGAGTTCTTCTCGGTGCGCGGACCGCTGAACATCGCCCGCTCGCCGCAGGACACGCCGCTGCTGTTCATGTCCGGTCTGACAAAGGCCGACCTCGATTTCGGCGCCAAAGTCGCCGATGTCATAGCGATTGAGGAACCCTCGCCGGAAGGTGCTGGAGCGACCTGCGACGATCTCAAGAAACGGGCGCTGGCCGCGGGACGCACGCTTGACGCGCTAAAAGTGCTGACGACGGTTTTCGCCCCCGATCTCACCGCCGCAAGGCTGGAGGCGTGGTTCGGCGCGGAATGCTGTGACGGCCTTATCTTTGCTGTGCCGACTGACCGTTCCGCGATCGACGGGTTCACCGATCGCATCGTGCCGGAATTGCGCCGTCGAAATTCCGCCCGCTCTGTTTATGCCGGCAAGACGCTACGCGACTATCTCGGGCTTGGCGCCGGAGGCGCAAAATGAGCACTCGCCAGATGAAGCTCGGCCTGTTTTTGTGGGCGACCGGCCATCACATCGCCGCATGGCGCCATCCGGATGCGCATGTGAAGGCCGGCATCGACATCGACCATTACGTACAGCTTGCCCGCACTGCCGAGGCCGCCAAGTTCGACATGGTGTTCTGCGAGGACGCCGCCGGCCTGCGCGAGGCCGATGTCAACATCGCCAGCCAGACTTCGCGTTCCATCGGCTTCGAGCCGATCAGCCTGCTGTCGGCGCTGGCCGCGCAGACCGAGCGCATCGGCCTCGTGTCGACGGCATCGACCAGCTACAATGAGCCCTACGGGCTGGCGCGCATGTTCGCCTCGCTCGACAATCTGAGCGGCGGCCGCGCCGGCTGGAACCTCGTCACTTCGGCGAGCCCAATCGAAGCGGCGAATTTCGGCGCGACGGGCTTGCGGCCGCATGCCGACCGCTATGCGCGGGCGCGGGAATTCGCGACCGTCATCACCGGCCTGTGGAACCGGCGCGCTGCCGGCCATGACGGCGAAAGCTTTTCGGTGCGCGATCCGCTCGACATTCCGCCCTCGCCGCAAGGCGCGCCGGTGATGGTGCAGGCCGGCGCCTCCGATGACGGCAAGGATCTTGCCGCGCGCACCGCCGACGTCGTGTTCTCGGCGGCGCAGACATTTGAGGAAGCCAAGGCCTTCTATGACGATCTCAAAGGGCGGCTCGCCGCCTATGGGCGACAGCCGGACGACGTCAAGATCATGCCCGGCGTGGCGCCGATCGTCGCCGCCACGAAAGCCGAGGCGCAGGCGAAATATGACGCGCTGCAGGAATTGATCCCCGACGATGTCGGCGTGGCGCTGCTCTCCAGCTATCTCAGCATCTCCGATCTCGGCCGCTACCCGATCGACGGGCCGCTGCCCGAACTGCCGGAGAGCGAAGGCATGAAGAGCCGGCAGGCGCTGGTCATCGAGCAGGCGCGCCGCGACGGGCTCTCGATCCGCGAGCTCGCGCGTTACTTTGCCGGCGCACGCGGCCATTGGCGCATTGTCGGCACGGCCGGGGAGATCGCCGACGAATTGCAGGCCCGCTTCGAAGGCGGCGCCGCCGACGGCTTCAACGTGATGCCGTCCTGGTTCCCGGGCGAGCTCGACGCCTTTGCGACGCTGGTCGTGCCGGAGCTGCGGCGGCGCGGCCTGTTCCGCAAGGACTACGAAGGCCGCACGCTGCGCGAGCATCTCGGCCTCAAGCGGCCGGTTTAAGAGTTCAGTCCATCAGCCGTGCCGTTCCCGACACTCTGATCGAGCTGCCCGGTGTCGGTGGGATATCGGCATGAAGGCGTGAGCGCATGCCCATATCCTCGCCTTGAACGATGTCGATCGCGCCGCCATGCGGCCAGCCGAGATCACGCAGATAGCCGGCAAAGGCAGCGGTCGCGGCGCCCGTCGCCGGATCTTCGTAGACACCGCCGGAAGCGAATGGATTGCGCGTATGGAACAGGCGCGGCGTCTCGGCATAGGCGAGCAGGATCGTGACCAGGCCTTCGCGCCGCATGAAGGACTGGCCCTTTCTCAGATCATAGGCCATGGCGGCCAGCGCCTCGCGAGACTTCAGCGCCAGGACGAGGTGATCGGCGCCACCATGGATCAGCGCCGGCGGAATGGCGGGGTCGAGATCGCCCGGCTGATAGCCGAACAAGGCGAGAGCCTCCCCGGCCAGTTCCGACGAAACAGCCTTGCTTCGCGTCGGTGGCGACTGCAAGGCGGCGGCAAAGTTGGCACCGTCGCGAAACCCTTCGACGGTTATGTCGGCCTGGTTGAGGGTAAGCTTGAAGATGCCGTCGCCGAATTTTCTAACCAGCGCCGCACCGAGCGCTATCGTGGCGTGGCCGCAGAAGGGCACTTCCGATTCCGGCGAGAAGTAGCGGACGCGCCAGCCGTCGCCTTCGGGCGCAGCGAAGGCGGTTTCCGAAAAGCCGACTTCGGCCGCGACACGCTGCATGTCGGCCGCGCCCGGCAAGGCCTCGCCGATCACCACGCCAGCGGGATTGCCGCCGGTGTTCCCATCCGAAAATGCCGCTATGCGCAATACGTCCATGTCGCTCGTCCCGTGTTCACCGCTGGTCAGGCGCGCAGAAAACACGGTTCGACCGCGTTTGGGAAACGAAGAAAGCGACGAGCAGCCGTGAGCTTCAGTCACAGCTGCAATCAGGCTCCTTATTCCAATGCGGAACGAAATTCGGGTCGTCGCCGTTCTGACGACTGGCGGTCGCTCGGGCCGCCTTCAGCTTTCATCACCGACGCAGCGCGACAGGAGCCGACCATGGACGCCATCGTCACCAAGAACGACCTCAAATCCGATGCCAAGAAGGAATCGATCGATCTGCTCAACGCCAGGCTTGCCGACGCCATCGACCTGGCGCTGATCACCAAGCAGGCGCATTGGAACGTGAAGGGCCCGCAATTCATCGCCATCCACGAGATGCTCGATGAATTCCGCGAGGAGATCGACGGCCATGTCGACATCATCGCCGAGCGCGCCGTCCAGCTCGGCGGCACCGCGCATGGCACTTCGCAAGAAGTGTCAAAGGCAACCCGGCTGAAACCCTATCCGACCGACATCCACAAGACCAAGGATCACCTGGCGGCGTTGATCGACCGCTATGCCGCGGCCGCCAAGCTGACGCGCGAGGCGATCAACGAGGCGGACGACGCCGGCGATCGCGATACGGCGGACATCTTCACCGCCTATTCGCGCTCACTGGACAAATTGTTGTGGTTCCTGGAGGCGCACACGCAGGAGAAGGAATAGCCAGACGGCCGCTCACATGGCCGGCTGATCAGCCGGCCATCGCCTTTTCAGCACCGGTGGACCTTGGCGCCTCGACGGCGTGCGACACCAGCGCCGTCATGATCTCGGCGGCGGCGAGTGCTGCGATCACCGGCGGGCGCTTGTCCTTCACCGCATTGCCGCCGATCGGCGAGACGAGCCGGCCGAACTGGGCATCGCTGCCTTCGGCCGACTTCAGGAACCAGTTCTTGAAGGTGGCCTTCTTGGTCTTGGAACCGATCATGCCGACATAGGCAGTGTCGTCGCGCTTCAGCGCCTCGGCGACGATCAGGAAATCCAGCGCATGGTCGTGGGTCAGGATAGCGAAGGCCGACCCAGCCGGCGCCTCGCGCACCACGGCCTCGGGCATCGGCGTCAGGCGTGTTTCCACCGTTTCGGGCATGCCTTCCAGTGCATCTGCCCGTGTCTCGACGACGACGACATGGGTCGGCAGGAGCGCCAGCGACGCAGCCAGCGCCTGGCCAACATGGCCACCGCCGAAGAGATAGACATGCGGGAGATGCGCTTCCTCGGCTTCGGCCTTGGCGATCAGCTCGCGTTCAAGCGAAGCATCGACCAAGCGGATGGACACCTCGACGCGGCCACCGCAGCACTGGCCGATTTCCGGCCCGAGCGGGACATCCAGCGTGGCGCAGACCTCATCGACCTCAATCCGGGCTTCGCTATCCGCCCCCGTGCGGGGAGATAAGGGTCGCAGCATCTGTCGGGCCTTGTCGATCGCCATATATTCGAGTTGGCCGCCGCCGATCGTGCCGAAAATCGACGATATCGAGACAAGCATGAAGGCACCGGCCTCGCGCGGCGTCGAGCCCTTCGTTGCCGCCACTTCAACCAATGCAGCCCGGCCGACGCGGCCGAGGAATTCCTTCAGCTCTTGCACTTTCGAGTTCATCGTCTGCATTTTCGTCTGTTTGGCGCATGATCCTTTCCGAAATCGACGCCGATTTCGGGGTCGTGCGCTGGGAAATATAGCGTTTTGCGCCTCGATTTGCACGTTTCGGCCCACTCAGGCCGGCTTCGCAGCTTCCCGCTTCAACCGCTCGATCGCCATCAGCACCCGTTCCGGCGTCGCCGGCGCGTCGAGGCGCGGGCAGATCTTGTGGTCAGCGACACTCGCGACCGCGTCCGACAGCGCATGCAGCACCGACATGCCGTGCGGCAGCGGCGGCTCGCCGACCGCCTTGGAGCGATGGATGGTCGGTTCATAGGCCGACGACCAGTCGGTCAGCTTGACGTTGAAGATCTTTGGGCGGTCGGAGGCGAGCGGGATCTTGTAGGTCGACGGCGCATGCGTGCGCAGCCGGCCGCTATTGTCCCACCACAATTCCTCCGTGGTCAGCCAGCCCATGCCCTGAATGAAGCCGCCCTCGATCTGGCCGAGGTCGATCGCCCGGTTCAGCGAGCGGCCGGCGTCGTGCAGGATATCGGTGCGCTCGACGACATACTCTCCGGTGAGCGCGTCGACCGAAACCTCCGAGCAGGCCGCGCCATAGGCGTAATAGTAGAAGGCGTGGCCACGGCCCTTGCTCCGGTCCCAATGGATCTTCGGCGTCTTGTAGAAGCCGGCCGCCGAGAGCTGGACGCGGTTGATGTAGGCCTGCTTGACCAGGTCGTTGAAGGCCACCTCCTGGTTGCCGACGCGCACCCGGTTGGGCAGGAACACGACCTGGTCGTGCGGGACCTGATATTTGTCGGCGGCGAAATCGGTCAACCGCTTGCGGATCTGGCGCGCGGCATCCTGCGCCGCCATGCCGTTGAGGTCGGCACCCGAGGAAGCCGCCGTCGGCGAGGTGTTCGGCACCTTGGCGGTGGTGGTGGCGGTGATCTTGACCCGGTCGAGGTCGATCTGGAACTCTTCCGCCACGACCTGCGCCACCTTGAGATGCAGGCCCTGGCCCATCTCGGTGCCGCCATGGTTCATATGCACCGAACCGTCGGCATAGACATGCACCAGCGCGCCGGCCTGGTTGGCCTCGGTCTTGGTGAAGGAGATGCCGAACTTGACCGGCGTCATCGCCAGGCCGCGCTTGAGGAAGCGGCTGTTGGCATTGAAGGCGCTGATCTCGCGGCGGCGGCGCGCGTAATTGGAGCTTTCCTCCAGCTCCGCCACGATGCGCTGGATGATGCAATCCTCGACCTTCTGGTGGTAGGGCGTGACGCTGCGCTCGCCGATGGCCTCCATCGGGTCGTAGAAGTTGAGCTTGCGGATCTCGAGCGAGTCCTTGCCGACGGCGAAAGCGACCTCGTCGATAACGCGCTCGGCGCCGACCATGCCTTGCGGGCCGCCGAAGCCGCGGAAGGCGGTGTTGGAGACGGTGTTTGTGTAGAGCGGCGCCGACTTCGCATGCACCGCCGGATAGAAATAGGCGTTGTCGCAGTGGAACAGCGCACGGTCGCCGACCGGGCCGGACAGGTCGGCGGAAAAGCCGCAGCGCAGCGCATAGGTGAAGTCGACGCCGAGGATGTTGCCCTCGTCGTCGAAGCCGACCTCGTAGTCGATGGCGAAATCATGCCGCTTGCCGGTGGCGGTCATATCCTCGTCGCGGTCGAGCCGGATTTTCACCGCACGCTTGAGCTTCTTGGCGGCGATCGCGGCGATCGCGGCGCACTGGTTGGCTTGAGTTTCCTTGCCGCCAAAGCCGCCGCCCATGCGGCGCACCTCAACTGTCACGGCATGGCTCGGCACGCCGAGCGCATGGGCGACCAGATGCTGCGTCTCGCTCGGCCCTTGAGTCGAGCAATAGACGATGACCTCGTCATCCTCGCCGGGAATGGCCAGCGAGACCTGGCCTTCGAGATAGAAATGGTCCTGGCCGCCGAGCCACATGCGGTTCTTGATGCGGCGGGGAGCGGCCGCGATCGCCGCGGCGGCATCGCCGCGCTTCAGGATCAGCGGCGTGGTGACCTGCTTGTCCTTGACCGGGTCGAGATCCCAGATGTCGATGACGGCCGGAAGCTCGTCATATTCGATCCTGGCCAGGCGCGCCGCGCGGCGCGCTTCCTCGCGCGTCTCGGCGACCACGGCGAAGATCGGTTGGCCGTAAAACTGCACCTTGCCTTCGGCGAGCACCGGATCGTCATGCATGTTGCTTGGCGAAACATCGTTCTCGCCGGGAACGTCGGCATGGGTCAGCACATCGACAACGCCGGGAGCCGAGCGCACCGCCGACAGGTCGACGCTCTTCAGGGCGCCATGCGCGACCTTCGACAGGCCGAGGCCGACATGCAGCGTGCCGGCCGGCTCCGGCATGTCGTCGATATAAACGGCGGTGCCGCTGACATGCTTGTGCGCGGAATCGTGCCGCTGGTCGGTGGCGACGCCGCCGGTGATTTTTTCCGCCTTGAGGTTGGGAGTGGCGTGCTTGTTCATCAGGCCGCCTCCTCACGTGATACCTGGAACGGCGCCTTCGTTCCGGTCGTCTCGATATAGAAGCGCAGCAGCAGATTCTTTGCCGCCAGCGCCCGGTATTCGGCGGTCGCCCGCATGTCGGTCAGCGGCGTGAAATCCTTGGCATATTCGGCCATTGCGGCCTCCACCGTCGCCTCGTTCCAGGCCTTGCCGGTCAGCGCCTTCTCGACCGCCGTGGCGCGCTTCGGCGTCGCCGCCATGCCGCCATAGGCGATGCGGATATCGGTCACCGTGCCATCCTTGGCCAAGGTCAGGTAGAAAGCCCCGAGCGTCGCGGTGATGTCCTCGTCCCGGCGCTTGGTGACCTTGTAAACGGCAAACTTCGTTCCTTTTGCCGGCACCGGCACATGGACGGATTCGACGAACTCGCCGGGCTGACGGTCCTGCTTGCCATAGGCGACGAAGAAGGTTTCGAGCGGTATCGTGCGGCGGGCGTTACCCTTGCGCAGGGTGAGCTCAGCGCCGAGCGCAATCAGCGGCGGCGGCGTGTCGCCGATCGGCGAGCCATTGGCGACGTTGCCGCCGATAGTGCCCATATTGCGCACCTGCTCGCCGCCGATGCGGTCGACCAGCGGTCCCAAGGCCGGGATATGCTTCGACAGCGTTTCGAAGGCTTCGGTGTAAGTGACGCCGGCGCCGATGGTGATCACGCCATCCTTCTCGGACATCGCGCCAAGGCCATCGAGACCGCCGATGAAGATTGCCGGCGAGATGTCGCGCATGTGCTTGGTGACCCACAGGCCCACGTCGGTCGAACCGGCAACGACGGTCGCTTTCGGCTCGTTTTCGAAGATGGCGGCGAAATCGTCGGCATTGGCCGGCACGATCAGCCGCGCCTTGCCGGAGCCGATTTCGACCCTGGCGCCATCGCGTAGCGCCTTCAGCCGCGCGGTGATGTCCTTGCGCTCCAGCGCCAGCGGATCCTTGGCCGCCTTGCCGTAGCTCGAAATGGCATGTGCGGCGCGCATGATCGCCTCATAGCCGGTGCAGCGGCAGAGATTGCCCTGCAGCGCCTTCTCGATCGCCGCGTCGGACGGATCGGGGTTCTTCATCCAGAGCCCATAGAGCGACATGATGAAGCCCGGCGTGCAGAAGCCGCACTGCGAGCCATGGAAATCGACCATCGCCTGCTGCACCGGATGCAGTTTTTCGCCATCGCCGCGCAGATGTTCCACCGTCACGACATGGGTGCCGTCGAGCGAGCCCATGAAGCGAATGCAGGCGTTGACGCTTTCGTAGACGAGACCTTCGGCAGCGAGCTTGCCGACCAGCACCGTGCAGGCGCCGCAGTCGCCTTCGGCGCAGCCTTCCTTGGTGCCGCGCAGCGCGCGGTTGAGCCGCAGCCAGTCGAGCAAAGTCGCATCGGGCGCGACGTCCTTCAGCGCCACGTCGGCGCCGTTCAGGATGAAGCGTATCTCGTTGCGGGTCCCGGCCATGTCTCAGCTCCCCCGATAGGTCGAGTAGCCATAGGGCGAAATCAAGAGCGGCACGTGGTAATGCCGCGCCTCCGCCATGCCGAAGCGGATCGGCACGATGTCGAGGAAGGCCGGTTGCGGCAGGTCGACACCCTGGCCACGCAGATAGTCGCCGGCGGCGAAGACCAGCTCATATTCGCCGGTGCGGAAATCGGCACCGGCGAGCAGCGGCGCGTCGCAACGGCCATCGTCATTGGTGGCCACGGTCTTGAGATGCGTGCGGCTCTGGCCTTCGATGCGGAAAAGCCCGATCGACAGGCCCTTTGCCGGCCGTCCAGTCGCGGTGTCGAGCACATGGGTCGTCAGGCGCCCGCCATCGGCTTTCGACGTTTCTGCCACTGGCGCCTCCCATTTCCAGCACGACCGATTGGCCGGTACAGTTTCAGGTCAATTGTGCGCCCATTAAAGGCGATGCATAAGCCCCGGTCGAGCGGAGCGCGGCAAAAAGCACTTTCAAAAATTTTCGGGGGAATGCATGCGCACTCCTTTCGATATCTTCATCTCAACCATCGGGCAGGAGTGGCAATGCGTTACGATAGGGACATGCGCGGTTACGGGGCCAATCCGCCGGATCCGAAATGGCCCGGCGGCGCGCATGTCGCGGTGCAGTTCGTCGTCAACTATGAAGAAGGCGGCGAGAACTGCGTGCTGCATGGCGACAAGGCTTCGGAAGCCTTCCTTTCGGAGATCGTCGGGGCGGCGCCCTGGGTCGGCCAACGCCACTGGAACATGGAATCGATCTATGAATATGGCGCGCGGGCCGGCTTCTGGCGGCTCTACCGGCTGTTCACCGACGCGCAAGTGCCGGTGACCTGCTACGGCGTCGCCACGGCGCTGGCGCGCTCGCCCGACCAGGTCACGGCGATGCAGGAGGCCGGCTGGGAAATCGCCTCGCACGGGCTGAAATGGATCGACTATCGCGACCATGCGGCCGAGGACGAGCGGCGCGACCTCGATGAGGCCATCCGGCTGCATTACGAAGTGACCGGCGCGCGGCCGACCGGCTGGTACACCGGGCGCACCTCGGTCAACACCGTTCGCCTCGTCGCCGAGGAAGGCGGCTTCGACTACGTCTCCGACACCTATGACGACGAACTGCCCTACTGGTTCGACCGCGACGGGCTGGAGACGCCGCAGCTCGTCATCCCCTACACGCTCGACGCCAACGACATGCGCTTTGCGACGCCGCAGGGATTCAATTCGGGCGACCAGTTCTTCGCCTATCTGAAGGACAGCTTCGACACGCTCTATGCCGAGGGCAAAGCGGGCAGGCCGCGCATGATGAATATCGGCCTGCACTGCCGGCTGGTCGGCCGCCCGGGCCGCGTGGCGGCGCTGAAGCGCTTCGTCGACTATGTGAAGTCGCATGACAAGGTTTGGCTGACGCGGCGCATCGACATCGCCAGGCACTGGCGCGAAACGCACCCTTACGAGGCGCCGGCGCTGCGCCCGTCGCGGATGGAGTTCGAAGAGTTCGTGCATGCCTTTGGCGGTGTCTTCGAGCATTCGCCGTGGATCGCCGAGCGCGCCTATGAGCTCGAACTCGGGCCTGCGCATGACAGCGCCGGCGGCCTGCATAATGCGCTCTGCCGCATCTTCCGCGCGGCGAGCGAAGCCGAGCGGCTTTCGGTGCTCAACGCCCACCCGGACCTCGCCGGCAAGCTGGCCAAGGCCAAGCGCCTGACGCCGGAATCGGCCAAGGAACAAGCCTCCGCCGGGCTCGACGCGCTGACCGACAAGGAGCGCGAGCTGTTCTCGAAACTCAACGCCGCCTATGTCACGACCTTCGGCTTCCCCTTCATCATCGCGGTCAAGGGCAAGACCAAGGACGAAATCCTGGCGGAGTTCGAGGCGCGGATCGGCAACAGCCGCGGCACCGAGCTGGAAACCGCCTGCAAACAGGTCGAACGCATCGCGCTGCTTCGGCTGAGAGACATGCTCCCGCAATAACGCCAGGGACCCCCATGGATATGATCAAGACTGCCGAGCGAACCTATTATGCGCCGCATGGCGGCCATCCCGGCCAGAACGAGCTTTTGACCGGCAGGGCCGTTTTCACCGAGGCCTATGCGGTCATCCCCAAAGGCGTGATGCAGGACATCGTCACCAGCCCGCTGCCGTTCTGGGACGAGACGCGGGCCTGGATCATCGCAAGGCCGCTGTCGGGCTTCGCCGAGACGTTCTCGCAATACATCGTCGAGGTTCTACCAGGCGGCGGCAGCGACCGGCCGGAACTCGATGCGGGCGCCGAGGGCGTGCTGTTCGTCGTCGGGGGCGAGATCACCGTGTCGCTTGCCGGCAAGAAACATGTGCTTGCCCCCGGCGGCTTCGCCTTCCTGCCACCGGCCAGCGGCTGGACGGTGCGCAACGAGAGTGGCGAAGCTGCCCGCTTCCACTGGATCCGCAAGACCTACGAGGCCGTCGACGGCCTCGACGTGCCGGAGGCCTTCTTCTCGAGCGATCAGGACGTGGCGCCGAGCCCGATGCCGGGTACGGAAGGGCGCTGGGCAACGACCCGCTTCGTCGACCCGGCCGACATGCGCCACGACATGCATGTCACAATCGTGACGCTGAAGCCGGGCGCGGTTATACCCTTCGCCGAAACCCACGTCATGGAGCACGGGCTCTATGTGCTGGAAGGCAAGGCGGTCTACCGGCTCAACCAGGACTGGGTCGAGGTCGAGGCGGGCGACTTCATGTGGCTGCGCGCCTTCTGCCCGCAAGCCTGCTATGCCGGCGGCCCCGGCAATTTCCGCTATCTGCTCTACAAGGACGTCAACCGGCACGCCAGGCTTGGCGGCTACCTTGGGGGCAACGCGCGGTGACCCGCATCGTCGCCCGACCGTTGACCCGCGAGACCTTCGCGCCCTTCGGCGACGTCATCGACATGAGCGGCGACAACCGCTACCCGATCAATGGCGGTCGGGCGATGCGCTATCACGACCTGGCCACGGCGGAAGCCGCCGGCCCGAATGCGCGCGTGCTGATCTCGATGGTGCGCGGCACGCCCTATGAGATGCCGCTGAAGCTCAGCATGGTCGAGCGCCATCCGCTCGGCAGCCAGGCTTTCATCCCGCTGTCGCCGCGACCGTTCCTGGTCGTCGTCTGCCACGACACCAAGGATGGGCCGGGTGAGCCGCATGCCTTTCTCGCCGGCCCCGGACAGGGCATCAACTACCGCCGCAACCTTTGGCACGGCGTGCTGACGCCGATCGGCGAGGAACAGGATTTTGTCATCGTCGACCGCGCCGGTGAGGGCTCCAATCTCGAAGAGTTCCATTTCTCGCATCCATACGAGATCCACCTCCCCTGAAAGCTTACCCATGACCGACGTTTCGCTGATCGACCGCCTGCTCGACGTCATTGAGCACGACATCGTGCCGAAGACCGCTGAAGGCGTCGCCCATGGCAACAAGCTGTTCGGCGCCGCGATTCTGCGGAAGGGCGACCGCTCGCTGGTGCTGGCCGAAACCAACAACGAAATCGAAAATCCGCTCTGGCATGGCGAGGTGCACTGCCTGAAGCGTTTCTACGAGATGCCCAAGGCCGAGCGCGTCGATACCAAGGATGCGCTGTTCGTGGCTACCCACGAGCCCTGCTCGCTCTGCCTGTCGGCGATCACCTGGACCGGTTTCGACAATTTCTACTACCTCTTCAGCCACGAGGATTCGCGCGACAGTTTTGCTATCCCACACGACCTCAAGATCCTGAAGGAGGTCTTCACCCTCGATCCCGGCGGCTACAACGCCGAGAACGCCTATTGGAAGAGCTTTTCCATCCGCCGGCTGGTGCGGGGGTTGCCCGAGGCCGAGCGCGACCGGCTGGAGGCGCGGATCGGCAGGATCGCGGCGCGCTATGACGAGCTGTCAGGCGCCTATCAGGCAAGCAAGGCCGATAACGACATTCCGCTGAACTGACGCGGATTGCCTACCTCACCTTCGCGTTTTTCAGCACTTTATTTATCCTTGCCTGCCAGCCTTTGCCGGTCGCCTTGAATTTTCTGACGACATCCTGGTCCAGGCGGATGGAGACGACTTGCTTCGGTTTCTCCAGGGCTGGCCGGCCACGTGAGCGCCTTATACTCTCGAAGAGCTCCGGGAGCGCTTCCGCGAAAGGCTTGGCTTGTGCCAGCTGTTCGTCTGTCGCCTCCCCGTCCTCGGGATCGGCAGCAATCTGTCTTTGAATTTCGGCTTCCTCGGCGTCGGTAAGCCGCCGAACGCGTGACTTAGTGTTGCTCATACACGGACCTTTCCTTTCGGCTGGCATGACGCATCGAGATCACCGAGATCGCTTCGGAACCAAGCGGCTTGAAGATCACGGCGAGAATGATCTCTCCAAATTCTCCAATCGCCTTCAACCGGCCAGTCTTGGCCGGGAGGACGATTGACGTGGCAAAAAACTCGATATCGAGATCAGCGAAATCGAGACCTCGGTTTGCGAGGTTCGTCACCCGTTTTGGCTCATCCCAAACGATTTTCAGGCGAGATCATCCACCGTATCTGCGTCGGGCCACGTAAATAAACGTAATACATAAATTACTGGAGAATGCAAGGAGAAGCCGGATCATCGGAGGGTGCGTTCACCAACGACCCAGGTCGCATTTTTTGATGCTCCAGTCGCGAATGGCGATTGAAAGTCGTCACGCCGCGGAGCGTTATGCGCCCCATGAAAACCGTCACCGAATTCCCCCGCAAGGTCGTCGAATTTCCCGATATGGGCATCGTCATGCCGGATGGTTGCCGGCTGTCGGCGCGCATCTGGATGCCGGAGGATGCGGCTGACGATCCAGTTCCGGCAATCCTGGAGCACCTGCCCTACCGCAAGCGCGACGGCACCATTTTTCGCGATCAGCTGACGCATCCCTATTTCGCCGGGCATGGCTACGCCTCGATCCGAGTCGACATGCGCGGCAATGGCGATTCCGAAGGGCTGATGGACGACGAATATTCCGAGCAGGAATTGCAGGATGCCTGCGACGTCATCGCCTGGGCCGCGGCGCAGCCCTGGTGCAACGGCAATGTCGGCATGATGGGCATTTCCTGGGGCGGCTTCAACTGCCTGCAGGTCGCGGCGAAGCAGCCGCCGGCGCTGAAGGCGGTGATCAGCCTGTGCTCGACCGTCGACCGCTATGCCGACGACATCCACTACAAGGGCAGCTGCCTGCTCCTGGAAAATTTCGGCTGGGCCTCGACGATGCTGTCCTATTCGTCGCGGCCCCCGGATCCGGCGATCGCCGGCAGCAATCGCTGGCGCGACCTGTGGCTCAGCCGGCTGGAGAACCAGTCTTTTCTCCTCCCACTCTGGCTCAGCCACCAGCATCGCGACGCCTATTGGAAGCGCGGCTCGATCTGCGAGGATTTTTCCGCCGTGAAGGCGGCCGTGCTGTCGATCGGCGGCTGGCATGACGGCTACCGCAACACCATCTCCAATCTCGTCACCGGCATCCAGTCGCCGGTCAAGGGCATCGTCGGCCCCTGGATCCACAAGTACCCTCATTATGCCGGACCCAATCCGGCGATCGGCTTCCTGCAGGAAGCGCTGCGCTGGTGGGACCGCTGGCTGAAGGGTGCTGAAACCGGCGTCGAAGCCGATCCGGACTATCGTGCCTATGTCATGGACAGCGTGCGGCCGGCGCGCTGGCATCCCGAGCGGCCGGGCCGCTGGGTGGCGGAACAGGAATGGCCGTCCTCGAACATCAAGGTCGAGGCAATCGAGCTCGTTTCGGCAGGTGCAAGACCTTCGATCGTCGCTTCGCCGCAGACCTGCGGGCTTGCCGGCGGTGAGTATTTTCCCTTCACCTTCGGGCCGGAACTGCCGGGCGACCAGCGTCCCGACGACGCGCTGTCGGTTTGCTTCGACCAACCCGAGCTCGGTGAGGCGATCGACATCGTCGGGGCGCCCGAGCTCGAGGTCCGAATTGCCTCCGATCGGCCACAGGCCAACATCGCGGTGCGCCTCTGCGACGTGCATCCCGACGGCGCCTCGGAATTGATTTCCTATGGCGTTCTCAATCTCACGCACCGCAGCTCGCATGAATTCCCGCATGCGCTGATTCCCGGCGAGACGGTGTCGGCACGCGTCGTGCTCGACCAATGCGCTTACCGGGTGCCGGCCGGCCACAAATTGCGCGTCGCCGTTTCGACCGCCTACTGGCCAATGATCTGGCCCTCGCCGGAGCCGGTGCGGCTCGATCTCGCGAAGGCGACGCTGAAGCTGCCGCTGCGCCCGCTGGCAAAGCAGGATGAGGTTTCGTTTGCTGAGCCGGAAGGCGCGAAACCCTGGGCGACCGAGACGATCCGGCCGGCAAAGTCCGAACGCCATGTCGACCGCGACGAGAAGACCGGCCTTGTCACGCTCTCCATAACCGACGACTTCGGCGAGCTGCGCGACCTCGACCATGGGCTGGTCAATGGCAGCATCGCGCGCGAGACATGGACGATCCATCCCGACGACCCGTTGTCGGCCACCGGAGCCACGCATTGGACGCAGACATTGTCGCGCAATGAATGGTCGGTGCGGACCGAAACTTTTGCCCAGATGCGATCGGACGTCGGCAACTTCATCGTCAGCGCCAGAATCGAGGCCTATGAGGGCGAAAAGCTGGTCTTCGAACGCGACTTCGAGCAGGCGATCCCACGCTCCATGGTTTGAGCCGAGACAAGATTGGTCCAAATGCGACGTGCGATTTACGCCACGGTATGTCGCATTCGGTCTTGCCTGTCGCTTTCCCTTACGGTCATTATCTCCTCCAATAGCAAGAAACGACCCTAAGGTCGGATATCCAGAGTGAGGAACCATAATGTCCAACGAACTCGACTATCTCAGCCGGCGAGTCGCGGCCGGAAAACTTAGCCGTCGCGATTTTCTCGGCCGCGCCGCGGCGCTCGGCGTCGCCGCCACCGTTGCCAACTCGCTGCTCTCCAAGGCCGTGCGTGCGGCCGGTCCGGTTAAGGGCGGCACGTTGAAGGCCGGCCTGCAGGGCGGCGAATCCACCAACAGCCTAGATCCGGCGACCTTCCTTAGCCAGGTTCCGTTCGCCTTCGGCAAATGCTGGGGCGAGACGCTGGTCGAGCTCGCGCCGGGCGGCGGCGTCGAATACCGCATTGCCGAAGAAATCGGCTCTTCGGACGACGCCAAGACCTGGACGATGAAGATCCGCAAGGGCGTCCAGTTCCACAACGGCAAGGAAGTGACGCCGGACGACGTGGTGGCGACGCTGAAGCGCCACAGCGACGAGAAGTCCAAGTCGGGCGCGCTCGGCGTCTTGAAGAGCATCGACACCATCAAGACCGACGGCGGCAATGTCGTGGTCACGCTGAAAGACCCGAATGCCGACATGCCCTATCTGATGGCGGATTATCACCTGATCATCCAGCCGAATGGGGGCATGGACAAGCCGGACGCCGGCATCGGCACCGGCCCGTACAAAGTCACCACGAACCAGCCCGGCGTGAAGCATGGCGGCGAACGCTTCGCCAACTACTGGCAGGCCGACAAATACGGCCATGCCGACCAGGTCGAGATCGTCGTCGTCAACGACCCGACGGCGCGCATGGCAGCGCTGCAGGGCGGCCAGGTCAACATGATCAATCGTGTCGAGCCGAAGATCGTCGACCTGGTCAAGCGGCTGCCCGGCGTCACGATCCGCGCCGCCTCGGGCCGCGGCTTCTACCCCTTCAACATGTTCTGCGACACCGCGCCCTTCGACAACAACGATCTCAGGATGGCGTTGAAGCTTGCCATGGACCGCGAGGAGATGCTGACCAAAATCCTGCGCGGCTACGGCGAGGTTGGCAACGACATGCCGGTCAACAAGGCCTACCCGCTGTTCGCCGGCGATTTCGAGCAGCGCAAGTTCGATCCGGAAAAGGCAGCCGCGGCTTACAAGAAGTCAGGCCATAGCGGCTCGATCCTGCTGCGCACTTCCGACGTCGCCTTCCCGGGCGCGGTCGACGCCGCCCAGCTCTACCAGCAGAGCTGCGCCAAGGCCGGCATCAAGATCGAGATCAAGCGCGAGCCCGGCGACGGCTACTGGACAGAAGTCTGGAACAAGCAGCCTTTCTCGCTCTCCTACTGGGGCGGCCGTCCGACCCAGGACCAGATGTATTCGACCGCTTACCTCTCGACCGCGGACTGGAACGACACGCGCTTCAAGCGCCCGGACTTCGACAAGATGGTGCTTGCGGCGCGCGGCGAGCTCGACGAAGCCAAGCGCAAGAAGATCTATCGCGACATGGGCGAGATCATGCGCGACGAAGGCGGCCTGATCGTGCCGTTCTTCAACCAGTTCGTCGACGCAACCGGCAAGGGCGTCGAAGGCTGGGTCGACAACCCGGCGCAGGAACTCAGCAACGGCCATGCCCTGATCGAGTGCTGGCTGCAGGCCTGATGAAGGATAAGGGAAGGGCTGGCGCAAGCCGGCCCTTCCCCGTTTTCATGACCCGCCCGAAAGGCGGGCGTCGTCCCTTCTTCACCGTTGCAGGTAGCCGATGTCGTCTCCGATCCTGAGATTGGTCGCTCAGCGCGTCTTGCTGGGCCTGGTTCTTCTTTTGGCCGTTTCGGTGCTTATCTTCGCCGGCACGCAGATCCTGCCGGGCGACGTCGCCCAGGCGATCCTCGGCCAGTCGGCCACGCCGGAGGCGCTGGCGAACCTGCGCGAGCAGCTCGGGCTCAACGACCCGGCGTGGCTGCGCTACGTGCACTGGCTCTGGGGCATCCTGCATGGCGACTTCGGCACGGCGCAGTCGAGCGGACTGGACATTGCGACCTCCATCAGCACCCGGCTGAAGAACACGCTGTTCCTGGCGGCCTGCGCGGCAATCGTCGCGGTGCCGCTGGCGATCATCCTCGGCCTCATTGCGGTGCGCTATCGCAACGGCTTCGTCGACAAGCTGATCTCCGGCCTGGCGCTGGCCTCGACATCGTTCCCGGAGTTCTTCATCGGCTATGTGCTGATCTATTTCTTCGCCGTGAAATGGCAGATCTTCCCCAGCATCTCGACGGTAGACGACTCCACGCCCTTCCTGGAAAGGCTGCAGGCCGTGGTGCTGCCGGCTACGGCGCTGACCCTGGTGGTGCTCGCCCATATGATGCGAATGACGCGCGCTGCGATCCTCAATGTCATGCAGTCGGCCTATATCGAGACGGCCGAGCTCAAGGGGCTGAAGGCCTTCGACATCATCCGCAAGCATGCCTTTCCCAACGCGATCGCGCCGGTCGTCAACGTCGTCATGCTCAATCTCGCCTATCTCATTGTCGGCGTCGTCGTGGTCGAAGTGATCTTCGTCTATCCGGGCATGGGACAGTATCTGGTCGATCATGTCGCCAAGCGCGACGTGCCGGTGGTGCAGGCGGTCGGCCTGATCTTCGCCGCGGTCTACATCACGCTCAACATCGTTGCCGACATCGCCGCCATCGTGGCCAATCCGCGGCTGAGACATCCGAAATGATGGGGGCATCGAAAGTGATGGGCCGGATGCTAAACGACCAAAGGGGGAATTGAGGCGATGGCGCTACGACAAATCCCGTTCACCGCCTGGGTCGGGCTGATCCTGACCGGCTTCCTTGCGTTCTGCGCCATCTTCGCGCCCTGGGTCGCGCCGCATGGCAATGGCGAGATCGTCGGCGACGTCTGGGAGCCGATGTCGGCCGCCCACTGGCTGGGCACCGACAATCTCGGCCGCGATCTTATCTCGCGCATGATCTATGGCGCGCGCATCACCATGGAGATCGCGGTGGCGGCGACGGCGCTGTCCTTCTCGCTGGGCTCGATCCTCGGCTTCACGGCGGCTGTGTTCGGCGGCTGGTTCGACACGCTGCTGTCGCGCTTCGTCGACCTTTTGATGTCGATCCCGACGCTGATCTTCGGCCTCGTCGTATTGTCGGTGCTGCCGACGACCACGCTGACGCTGATCCTGGTCATGGGCATTCTGGACTCCACCCGCGTCTATCGCCTGTCGCGCGCCGTTGCCGTCGACATCAACGTCATGGACTTCGTCGAGGCGGCGAAGCTGCGCGGCGAAGGCAAGGCCTGGATCATCTTCCGCGAGATCCTGCCCAATGCTTTGTCGCCGCTGGTGGCGGAGCTTGGCGTGCGCTTCATCTTCGCCGTGCTCTTCCTGTCGGCGCTGTCCTTCCTCGGCCTTGGCGTGCAGCCGCCGGATTCGGACTGGGGCGGCATGGTGAAGGAGAACAAGGACGGCATCGTGTTCGGCATTCCGGCGGCGCTGATCCCGGCGGCCGCGATCGCGGTGCTGGCGATCTCGGTCAACCTCGTCGCCGACTGGGTGCTCAACCGCACGACGAGCCTGAAGGGAGGACGCGGCTGATGGCTGAGAACCAGGCAAAGGCAAAGTCCGGGCAGGCAAGTTCAGGCAAGCTCCTCGACATCCGCAACCTGCGCATCGAGGCGACCGTCTATCCGCCGGGCGAGGCGCCGAAGACCATCACACTTGTCCACGAGGTCTCGCTGACGCTCGAGAAAGGCAAGGTTCTCGGCCTGATCGGCGAATCCGGCGCCGGCAAGTCGACCATTGGCCTGTCGTCCATGGCCTATGGCCGCGGCGGCGTGCGCATCACCGGCGGCGAGGTAATCCTCAACGGCCGTGATATCATGAAGGTCGGACCAAAAGGCGTGCGGGCGCTGCGCGGACGCGAGGTGTGCTATGTCGCGCAGTCGGCGGCAGCCGCCTTCAATCCGGCGCACAAGCTGATCGACCAGGTGGTCGAGGCGACGCTCCTGCACGGTACCGCGACGCGCGCCGAGGCCGAGAAGCGGGCTATTGCGCTGTTCAAGAAGCTCAGCCTGCCCAATCCCGAAACGATCGGCGAGCGCTACCCGCACCAGGTCTCCGGCGGCCAGCTGCAGCGCGTGATGACGGCGATGGCGCTCTGCTCGGAGCCCGACCTCATCGTCTTCGACGAGCCGACCACGGCGCTTGACGTGACGACGCAGATCGACGTTCTGGCGGCGATCAAGGACGCTATCCGCGACACCCATGTCGCGGCCCTCTACATCACCCACGACCTTGCCGTCGTCGCCCAGGTGTCGGACGAAATCATGGTGCTTCGCCATGGCCGGCTGGTGGAGTGGGGCGGCACGCGGCAGATCATCAAGGAACCGCGCCAGGAATACACCAACGCGCTGGTTTCGGTGCATGAGATCGAACACCGGGAGCAGCAGCCCGGCACAACGCCGTTCCTGTCGGTGAAGAATGTGACGGCCGCCTATGGCGGCGGGCATGTCAAGGTGCTGAAGAACGTCTCGGTCGACATCTATCCCGGCCAGACTCTTGCCGTCGTCGGCGAGAGCGGTTCCGGCAAGTCGACGCTGGCGCGCGCCATCACCGGCCTGTTGCCGCCTGAGCAAGGCACCGTCACCTTTGACGGCAGGCCGCTCGCCAACAGGCTGGCCGACCGGCCGAAGGAGGATTTGCGCCAGCTGCAGATGATCTACCAGATGGCCGACGTGGCGATGAACCCGCGCCAGACGGTGGGCACCATCATCGGCAGGCCGCTGGAGTTTTATTTCGGCATCAAGGGACGCGAGCGCGACAAGCGCGTCGCCGAACTGCTCGACGAGATCGAGATGGGCAAGGGTTTCGTCGACCGCTACCCAGCCGAATTGTCCGGCGGCCAGAAGCAGCGCGTCTGCATTGCCCGCTCGCTCGCCGCCAAGCCGAAGCTGATCATCTGCGACGAGGTGACCTCGGCGCTCGACCCGCTGGTCGCCAACGGCATCCTGAAGCTCTTGCTCAATCTGCAGCAGGTGGAGAAGGTCGCCTTTCTGTTCATCACGCATGACCTGGCAACGGTGAAGTCGATCGCCGATTCGATCGCGGTGATGTATCGCGGCGAGGTGGTGCGCTACGGCTCCAAGAGCAAGGTGCTGACGCCGCCTTTCGACGCCTACACGGACCTGCTGCTCTCCTCCGTGCCCGAAATGGAGATCGGCTGGCTGGAGAAGGCGATCGCGGGACGGCGCATGGCGAGCGCCGGAAACTAGGGCAGGATGACGTTTCGTTGAATCGCCATCCCGCTCTAACTCTTTGTTTGAGCATGATCTTTTCCGAAAACCGGTTCCCACTTTTCGGGATCATGCTCTAAAGCAATTCCCGGAAAAGTGTGAAGTCTGCCGCCTAGGCGGCCGCTGTCATGCGGCTGCAATGGGGAACGGGAAAGATCGGCTGCGGGCAGGTAGAGCCCGCACCAAATCAATCTCAAATGGGGGCAGGACATGCAGACCGAACTCGACCATCTCGCCGCACTCGCCGGCAAGGGCAGGATCTCGCGGCGCGATTTCCTCGGCCGCGCGGCGGCGCTCGGCGCCTCGGCGGCGCTGGCGACGACACTGGCCGGCAAGGCTTTTGCCGCGACGCCGGTGAAAGGCGGCATCATCAAGGCCGGCCTGCAGGGCGGTGAATCGACCAACAGCCTCGACCCGGCGCTTAACCTCAGCCAGGTCACCTTCAGCTTCTGCAAGCAATGGGGTGAATTCCTCGTCCGCCTGACCCCGGACGGCGGCGTCGAGAACCTGATCGCCGAGGAGATCGGCGCGTCGGCCGACGCCAAGACCTGGACGATGAAGATCCGCGACGGCATTGAGTTCCACAACGGCAAGACGGTGAAGGCGGAAGACGTTGTCGCGACGCTCGAGCGCCATGCCGACGAGAAGTCGAAATCCGGCGCGCTCGGCATTTTGAAGAACATCAAGACCATCAAGGCCGACGGCAAGGACGTGGTGGTGACGCTCAGCGACGCCGATGCCGACTTCCCCTATCTGATGGCCGACTACCATCTCGTCATCCAGCCGAATGGCGGCAAGGACAATCCGAATGCCGGTATCAGCGCCGGTCCGTACAAGGTCAGCGTCAACCAGCCCGGCGTGAAGCATGGCGGCGAGCGCTTCGCCAATTACTGGCGCGGCGACAAGGCCGGCCATGCCGACCAGATCGAAATCGTCGTCATCAACGATGCGACGGCCCGGCTTGCGGCGCTGCAGGGCGGCCAGGTGCACTTGATCAACCGTGTCGAGCCGAAGGTGGTCGACCTGGTGAAGCGCATGCCGGGCGTCAGCATCGAGGCCGTCGCCGGGCGCGGCTATTACCCGTTCAACATGTTCTGCGACACCGCGCCCTTCGACAACAACGACCTCAGGATGGCGTTGAAGCTGGCGATGGACCGCGAGGAGATGCTGGACAAGATCCTGCGCGGCTATGGCTCGGTCGGCAACGACTTTCCGATCAACGAAGCCTATCCGCTGTTTTCCTCCGACATCGAGCAGCGCAAGTTCGATCCGGAAAAGGCGGCCGCCGCCTACAAGAAGTCGGGTCATAGCGGCTCGATCCTGCTGCGCACGTCGGACGTCGCCTTCCCCGGCGCGGTTGACGCCGCGCAGCTCTACCAGCAGAGCTGCGCCAAGGCCGGCATCAGAATAGAGATCAAGCGCGAGCCGGGCGACGGCTACTGGTCGGAAGTGTGGAACAAACAGCCCTTCTCGCTCTCCTACTGGGGCGGCCGGCCGACGCAGGGCCAGATGTATTCCACCGGCTATGTGTCGACCGCCGACTGGAACGACACGCGCTTCAAGCGGCCCGAATTCGACAAGATGCTTTACACGGCCCGCGCCGAGCTGGACCAGGCCAAGCGCAAGGCGATCTATCGCGACATGGCGATGCTGATGCGCGACGAAGGCGGCCTGATCGTGCCGTTCTTCAACCAGTTCGTCGATGCCGCCAACACCAAGAAGGTCGGCGGCTGGGTGAAGAACCCGAACGGCGAGATGATGGACGGCTATGCGCTCAACGAGTGCTGGCTGAGCGCCTGATATCGGGCTATCCAAAGCAGCGCCGCGTGTCCGCGCGACACGCGGCGCTTTTGTTTTCGAAGACCAATCACAGGAACCTTCCGTGGCGCTCAAATCCAAGCTTTTGCTCATCATCCTCGACGGCGTGCCCTACCGGAACTGGCGCCGGCTGATGGGCAACCTCGAGGGCTGGGCGCAGTCGGGCGAGGCGCAGGTCTGGAAGATGCGTTCCGTGCTGCCGTCGACCTCGGCCTGCTGCTATGCCTCGATCCACACCGGGGTCACGCCGCAGGTGCACGGCATCCTTTCCAACGAGAACCGCTTTCGCGTCACACAGCCGGATATCTTTTCCGAAGTCAGCAAGGCCGGCGGCAGGACGGGCGCCGTGACCCATTCCTACTGGTCGGAATTCTTCCGCTCGTATCCGTTCGACCTTGTCGAGGACATGGAGTTCGACGAGCCCGCCGGGCCGATCACGCATGGCCGCTTCCACACCATGACCGGCTACAATCTCAAGAACCAGATGACGCCGAGCGACGTCGACCTGTTCGCGACGCTGACCATGCTGGCGAAGCGCCACGGCATCGACTACGGCATCCTGCACACCTGCACGCTGGATTCGATGGGCCATCGCTTCGGCCATGACTGCCACGAGATGGACCATGCCTGCTATGCGATGGACGCCATGCTGGCAGGCTTCCTGCCGCAATGGCGCGCAGCCGGCTATGAAGTGATGGTGACGGCCGACCATGGCCAGACCGACCGTGGCCATCATGGCGGCCGCGACGACGAGATGCAGGATTTCGCGCTCTATTATTTCGGCCCGGCCAAGGGGCCTAAGGCCGACACGCTGCTCGACCAGTTGCAGCTTGCGCCGACGGTGCTGAGCCGGCTCGGCGTGGAAATACCCGAGACGATGAAGGCGAAGGTGTTTCTGGGGTAAGCGTAGCCTTTCCCTTCTCCCCTTGTGGGAGAAGGTGGATCGGCGCGCAAGCGCCGAGACGGATGAGGGGTGTTCCAGCGGAGTGAGACGCCGGCTTTCCCTGGAGCACCCCTCATCCGTCGCCTTCGACGACACCTTCTCCCACAAGGGGAGAAGGGGGAGCGCTACCCTCTGGCAACGCTCACTTTCTTCGGTTAGCCTTCGATAAATCCTTGGCGGAGGGTGAACCTTTTTGGACCGATCAGCGACAGAGCTTCGAGGAGCTAGGCGGCTCGACCGGCCATGAACGCGGCGACGGAAACCGATCGCGCGCTTGTGGACCGGGTCGCGAAGGGCGACCGGGCCGCCGTCCGGCTCCTGTTCATGCGTCACCACGCGCGGGTCTACCGCTTCGTGGTGCGCCAGACGGGATCGGAAATGATGGCCGACGATATCGCAAACGAGGTCTTTCTGGAGCTGTGGAAACAGGCGCCCAGCTTCGAGGGGCGCTCTGAAGTTTCCACGTGGCTGCTCGGCATCGCCCGCTTCAAGGCGCTGTCCATGCTGCGCAAGAAGAAGGAAGACTGGATCGACGACGACGATGCGGCGCAAGTTCCCGACAGCGCCGACACGCCGGAAGTCGTGACCATGAAGGAGGACAAGGCCGCCGCCTTGCGCCGCATGATCGACGCCCTGCCGGAAGAGCACCGCACGGTGATCGACCTTGCCTATTACCATGGACAGTCGGTGACCGAGATCGGCGAGGTGCTCGACATTCCGGTCGCGACCGTCAAGACGAGGATGTTCTACGCCCGCAAGAAACTCGGCGAAGCCCTCAAGGCCGCCGGTTACGACAGGGGGTGGCCATGAGCGCCGCTGAAAAGATGTCGCGCCGCGACGAGATGGAAACGCTGCTGCCGTTCTACCTGAACGGCTCGCTGGAAGGCGCCGAACTGGAGGCCGTCGAGGAATGGCTGGCCACCGATCCGGCGGCGATGGCAGCACTTGGCGAGGCGGAGGCCGAGTTCTCCGGCACCGCCGCCGCCAACGAGGCGATCCGCCCGCCGGCCGACGCACTGTCGCGCTTCGCCAGGGCGCTCGACGCCGAGGCCGGCCCCGTGCGCGCGCCCGGCCAATCCTGGCTGGCGAAAGTCTTCGGCCGGGTGACGGCGATGCCGGCCGGCGTCGCCTGGGCGGCGGCCGCGGCGCTGCTGGCGCTGGTCATCGTGCAGTCCTTCGAACGGCCGGGCGGCAAGGGCAACGACTTCGAGGTGGCCGGCGCTCAGGACGATCTGGCGAAGCTGCCTTTCGCCCTGGTCAAGTTCAAGCCGGATGCCAAGATGGCCGACATCGCCGCCTTCCTCGGCCAGAACGGGTTGAAGATCGCCGGCGGCCCGACCGCTGATGGCGTCTTTCACCTGACGATCCCGGCCGACAAGGCGGCCGACTACGACCGGATTGTCGGCCTTATTGCCGCCCAGCCTTTCGCGGATGCTGTGGTGCAGGGAAGGAAACCGGTCGATGGCGGCTAAGGCGGTCATTCTTCACGCGGCAATCCTCGCGGCGGCACTTGTCGCCGCGCCTGCGTTTGCGCAGACCAACGATCCCAACCTGACGCAAAAGCCGGTCGACTGCCTCGACCGCACGACAGCCGCAGGCACGGGCTGCGACAAGGACGGCGGCGCCAAGGGCAACGGTGGCGCGCCGGGCAACGGCACGGCCACGGGCGGCGCGGTGTTCCTGCCGGCGCTGATCGTCGACCTGTTCCCGAACACGCCCGCCGGCGCGACCCCACAAACGCCCGCACCGTCCAATGGAACATCATCGTCGAACGGTTCCAGCAACACGCCGGCCCCGACGCCGAGCGGACCCGTCACGGTGCCGCAGGGCCTCAACCTTGCCGAGCCGCCGCGCGCGATTGCCGGCGAATTCGTGCCCGACGAGGTGCTGGTGACGGTCGATGGCGATGCCGGCGTGGTGCAGCAGATCGCCAATTCCTTCGGCCTGCAGGTGCGCTCGCAGCGCCAGTCGCGGCTGCTCGGCACCACGCTGGTGCGCTTCGGCATCACCGACGGGCGCCCGGTCGGCGTGGTGCTGGCGCAGCTTGCCGCCGACGGGCGTACGCAGCGGCGCGAGCCCAACCACATCTATACGCTGCAGCAGGCGGCGGGCATCGTGAACTATGCCTTCGACCGCATCGCGCTCGATTCGAAACAGGCGAGCGGCGAGAATGTGCGTGTCGCCGTCATCGACACCGGCATCGACGACACCAACCCGGCGCTTGCCGGCGTTATCGCCCAGCAATATGACGCGATGCCGAACGTGCCGATCGAGAAGCGCGACCACGGCACCTCGGTCGACGGGCTGATCGCCGGCGTCGGTCCGCTGGAAGGCATGGCGCCAGGCGCCAGGATCTATCATGCGCGCGCCTTCGAAGGCGGCAAGTCGACCATGGATGTGATCCTGTCGGCGCTCGACTGGGCGGCGGAACAGGACGTGCGCATCATCAACATGAGCTTCGTCGGGCCGAAGAACGACCTGCTCGGCACCGCGTGCCGCAATGCGCGGGCGCTCGGCATCGTGCTGGTCGCGGCCGCCGGCAACAACGGGCCGAAGGCGCCCTATGGCTATCCGGCTGCCTTCGACGACGTCATCGCCGTCACCGCCACCGACGCCAAGGACGGGCTGATGCCGCAGGCCAATCGCGGCGCCTATGTGTTCATCTCTGCGCCGGGCGTCGAGATGGTGGCGCCGAGCGGCGCCGGCTCCGACGTCGTGACCGGCACCTCCTTCGCCGCCGCGATCGTGTCCGGTGCCATCGCCAACCTGATCCACGCCGCGCCCGACCGCTCGGCCGACGAGATCGAGAAGGCGCTGGCGGCAACCGCCAAGGATCTTGGGCCGAAAGGGCGGGACAATGATTTCGGCTATGGGCTGATCGACCTGAAGGCGGCGGAAGCGGCGGAGGAATAAGTCCAACTAGTGACACTGCACGGAGATTTTGACCGGTCGGCTCTGTTTGCGTTGGAAGGTGGCATGCCTTGGAGATTGGCCGAAACGCCCGTTGCGATCGTCATTCTAGGGCGGAGCAGGAGCGGAACTCCGTCGCGAAGACCCTAGAATCCATGCCGTTACCTTCGCCAAGGCGTGCAGCGGAGCAGAATTCTGCACCGTAGCAGCGCTTCCAAGTCACGGCATGGATTCTATGGTCTGCGCCGCGTCGCTTCGCTCCTTGCTTCGCCATAGAATGACGACGTTGGGGCGGCTTTCGACCAATCCCCGGCGTTTGCTCTGGTTTCACGGATCTGAGTGAAAAATCTTGCGTCAAGACAAACGGCAACCTTTCAAAATCCCTGTCGGGGAATTAGTCGGCCATCCCAATTGCCGTGAGGGGAGCAATCAGCGGCCCGTTGCCGTGACGATCGAGAACGCACTTCGAGCAGCTATTCAAAGCGCCGGCCCTAACCGGACAGGGCTTCCATCGTAGAAGCGCGACAGCCGGAAGCGGCTGAGGTCGTGCCCGGTTTCGTTTCCCTGGATCAGGTCGGAGACGACGCGGCCTATGCCGGGCCCGATACCGAAGCCGTGGCCGCTCATTCCGGTCGCGACGAAAAGACCGCCGATCGCCTGGACCCGGTCCACGACGGGGACGACGTCGGGCATGGCGTCGATCATGCCGCCCCAGCCGACCTTCAGGCGAAGTTTGTCGAACTGCGGAAAAAGCTGTTTGAAATTGCGCTCGATCCTACGAAGCCGGGCCGGTTGAGGGGCTGGGTTGAGCACCCGCATCCTCTCGAAAGGGCTTGGCGCATCCGGCGCCCAATTGCGCGGTGTCGACCAGCCATCCGGGTAGCCTGATGGAGCGAACGGAAAATAGCGCGCTCCGAACGGATCGTTCCTGAGGGCGGGAATGTACCTGGTGGCGTGCCGGAATGCGTCAGGCCCCAGGTAAAGCAGGTGGCTGCCTCCTGCGAGCGTGTATCCGCCATCCTGCCTGCGCCTGAAAGCGATGTGATTGTCGGCGGCCGCGCCTGCATAGACTTCAGGCAGGGATTCCGTTGCGGCTACGGTCACCCGAACGCTGAGCTGGGGGATGGACACGCCGTGCCGCGCCAGGAACAGGGACGACCAGGCGCCGCCCGCGACCAGCACGGTGGAGGTCTCGATATATCCCGCCTCGGTCCACATGCCCTTGATCCTGCCGGCCGCGATGTCGAGGCCTCGCGCCGCGCAGTTCTCGACGATCCTGGCGCCTTTTCGCACGGCGAGCCTGGCCAGCGCTGGCACCGCCAGCCAAGGTTCCGCACGCATGTCGGAGGGCGTCGTCATCGCGCCCGCGAACCTGCGCGACATGCCGGTGATGAGTTTCGCGGTCTCGTTCGCGTCAAGGAGGCGCGTGTCGAGATCATGGATCGCGGCGATCTTCATGAACGCTTCGAAGCCGGCCATGTCCTTGTCGGCATTCGCCAGATAGGTCACGCCGGTCTGGTTCAGCCCGATGTCTTCGCCGCATTCCTCGGCCAGTTGCCGCCACAGGCGAATAGCCTCGATGACAATCGGCAGCTCGTCCGCATCCCGTCCCTGCTTTCTGATCCAGCCCCAGTTTCGCGATGACTGCTCGGCCGCGACGCGGCCTTTCTCCAGCAGCGTCACCGGAATGTTGCGGGAGGCAAGGAACAGGGCCGTGGTTGCGCCGATGATGCCGCCACCGACAATCACCACCTGCGACGTCTTCGGCGGCGGCCCGGGGTATTGGATTGGATCCGCTTCGGTGAACGGGAACGTGAGCAAATGGCGCACTCTGAAGGACTGGTTGACGGTTATGGCTTACCGGTTGTCACCGTCCGAGATCAGGAGCAGCCGAAGGCGGATCGTTGTCCCACGACGACAAAGGCAGTCCAGAAGGGAGCGCTCGGCGAAGCTGTCGAATCGTGACCTAGACCGGCGCGCCGGCCACCGATCCCCGCACCACCAGATCCACCGGCCAGACCTCGCCGCGCGCGCCCTCTTCCAATCCCGATATCCGCGCCGCCAGGCGCTCGGCGACGCGGGCGCCGGCAAGGCGGATCGAGGAGCGCGTGGTCGACAGCGGCACCGGGAAATTCTCCGGCCGCAACCAGGGGAAGACGTCGTCATGCGCGACCAGCGACAGGTCGCCCGGAATGGTCAGGCCAAGGTCGCGCACTGCGCGCACGACGCCCAGCGCCATGATCAGGCTGGAGCAGACGATAGCCGTCGGCGGCTCATCTTCCTCGAGCAGTCGGCGGGCGGCGCGATAGCCGTTTTCCTCGGTCATGGTCATCGAGCGGATGTGGCGTTCGCCGAGCGTCAGGCCGCTCGCGGCGAGCGCGCGGCGCATACCGCGCTCGCGGTGGATGGCGAAGGTCTCGCGCTCGTTGCCGTTGATCAGCGCCAGGCGCTTGTGGCCGAGCTGGATCAACAGCCGCGCCGCTTCGTGGAAGGCGCCCTCATTGTCGATGTCGAGATAGGGATAGTCGAAGTCGAAGCCTTCGCTGCGGCCATGGACGATGAAGGGAATGCCCAGCGTGTTGACCAGCGCCAGCCGCCTGTCGGCCGGACGCGGCGAGGAAAGGTAGACGGCGTCGACCTGCCGGTTGGCGACGATGCGCCGGTAGGTGGTTTCCTCGTCGTCGGCATCGGCGGGCGAAAGCACGAGGTCGAGCTCGTGCGCGCGGGCATAGTCGCCGAGGCCGGAGAGGAATTCGACGAAATGCGGATCGATGTCGACGGCGGCGCCGGTCGGCAGCACATAGCCGATCATTCCCGACTTGCCGGTGGCGAGCCGACGCGCGCTGGGGTTCGGCCGGTAGCCGTGGCGCTTGGCGGCGTCCATGACCCGCCGCCGGGTTTCCTCGCTGACCTCGGGATAGCCGTTGAGCGCCCGGCTCACCGTAGTCTGCGAAAGCGACAGCATGTGCGACAGTTGCTTGAGGTTCATCGGAGGCCCTCCAGCCTCAAAGCGCTTTCAAACAGGAATCGATCCGATGATTGTTGGCGTGATCGCCAAGTATCATGACCTTAGAGCGCGATCAGCGCCGTTTGAAGCAAAATTGCTGCTGCGGCGCCAAAAAACTATGCTGCGGCGCACTTTTTTACTCAATCCGGCCGGATTTAAATCGATTAATAAACTCCCCTACTTGACTCCCAGGCAATTCAATGGCGAGATCAAAGCAGCCAAAGCGCTTTGGAAATCTCTTCGAAAGGTTGCGGTTGCCCTTTCGCTGAGTCACAGTTCCGCGGGCGTCGGCGGACGAAATGGAGGTTTCGTCCGAACTGTTTCAACACTGGGAGGACTGCGATGAAGAAAATGCTTCTCTTGGGTGCCGCGTTCGCTGCGCTCACCCTTGGCCTGCCGGCACATGCCGAGCTGAAATTCAAGCCGGGCGAGGATCCGAAGTTTCACTGGGCGAATTACGACGACCTCAAGAAGGTCGACCTCAAGGGCGAGACGCTGACGATCTTCGGACCGTGGCGTGGCGAGGACGAGACGCTTGTGCGGTCCGTTCTCGACTATTTCCAGGAAGCGACCGGCGCCGAGGTCAAATATTCCTCGTCCGAAAATTATGAGCAGCAGATCGTCATCGACACCCAGGCCGGCAGCCCGCCCAACATCGCCGTCCTGCCGCAGCCCGGCCTCATCCAGGATCTTGCTTCCAAGGGCGTGCTGACGCCGCTGGGCGACGACGTCGCCGCCTGGATCAAGGAAAACTACGCCGCCGGCGACTCCTGGGCCAAGCTCGGCACCTATAATGGCAAGGACGGCAAGCCGGGCTTCTACGCCTTCCCCTACAAGATCGACGTGAAAGGCCTGGTCTGGTACTCGCCCGACAACTTCCAGGAAGCCGGCTACAAGGTGCCGAAGACCCAGGAAGAGCTCGCCGATCTCGAAAAGAAGATCGTCGCCGACGGCGGCAAACCCTGGTGCATCGGGCTGGGCTCGGGCGGCGCCACCGGCTGGCCTGCGACCGACTGGGTCGAGGACATCATGCTGCGTACGCAGCCGCCGGAGGTCTACGACAAGTGGGTGAAGAACGAGATCCCGTTCACCGACCCGGCGGTGGTCAACGCCATCGACATCTTCGGCAAGATCGCCACCGACGACAAGATGGTGGATGGCGGCGCCAAGGCGGTCGCGGCGACCGACTTCCGCGACAGCCCGAAGGGCCTCTTCACCGTGCCGCCCAAGTGCTACATGCACCATCAGGCATCGTTCATCCCCTCCTTCTTCCCGGAAAACGTGAAGCTCGGCCAGGACGCGGACTTCTTCCCCTATCCGCCTTACGCCTCCAAGCCGGAACTGGGCACGCCGCTGGAAGTGGCGGGAACGCTGGTGATGATCACCAAGGATTCCAAGGCCTCGCGCGAGTTCATCAAGTTCCTCGAAATGCCGCTCGCGCATGAATTGTGGATGGCGCAGAAGAGCTTCGTCACCCCGTTCAAGTCGGCCAACAAGGACGCCTATGGCAGCGACGCGCTGAAGAAGCAGGGCGAGATCCTGGTCGGCGCAACGACGGTCCGCTTCGACGGATCCGATCTGATGCCCGGCAAGGTCGGCGCGGGCTCGTTCTGGACCGGCATGATCGACCTGGTCGGCGGCAAGTCCGCCCAGGACGTCGCCGCCGACATCCAGAAAAGCTGGGATGCCATCAAGTAGGCGTCCTGAATTCCTCCTAATCCTCCACCTGGATCCGGGCTACGGCCCGGATCCGACCGGCGGTCGACGCCGGAAGCCTTCGCGTTTCGATTGTTCCGAATAACCGAAAGTCGGTGCATCCGATCGGCAGCCTCGGCTGGCCGATCATGCGCAGGGAGAGGGACCCATGGCGGCTCAGATTTTCTCGGCCATATTCGTCATCATCATCGGCGTCGGCGGCTGTGTCGCCTATTTCTGGGGCGCCAACAAACTGCTCGACCTCGTCTTCCCGTCGCGCGGCGTCTCGGGGACCGCCGCCGTCGACAATTTGCGCCGGCAGGGACTGGTGCGGCCCTGGCTGTTCGTCGGCCCGGCGATGATCATCCTCACCATCTATCTGATCTACCCGGTCATCGAGACGTTGAGGCTCTCCTTCCTCGATCGCGGCGGCACGAATTTCGTCGGCCTCGCCAATTATGAGTGGGCGCTCGGCGATCACGATTTCCGCAATTCGATCCTGAACAATGTGCTTTGGCTGGCGGTGGTGCCGGCGGCCTGCACCTTCCTTGGGCTGATCATCGCCGTGCTCACCGACAAGATCTGGTGGGGCACGATCGCCAAGAGCCTTATCTTCCTGCCTCTCGCCATCTCCTTCGTCGGCGCCAGCGTGATCTGGAAGTTCATCTACGAGTATCGCGGCGAGGGCCAGGTGCAGATCGGCCTGCTCAACGCCATCATCCAGTATTTCGGCGGCCAGCCGCAGGTGTGGATATCGCTGCCGTTCTGGAACAACTTCTTCCTGATGATCATCCTGATCTGGATCCAGACCGGCTTTGCCATGGTGATCCTGTCCTCGGCGCTGCGCGGCATTCCCGAAGAGACGCTCGAGGCCGCGGTGATCGACGGCGCCAACCCGTTCCAGATCTTCTGGAAGATCATGGTGCCGCAGATCTGGGGCACCATCGCCGTTGTCTGGACCACCATCACCATCCTGGTGCTCAAAGTGTTCGACATCGTGCTGACCATGACCAACGGCCAATGGAACAGCCAGGTGCTGGCCAATCTGATGTTCGACTGGATGTTCCGCGGCGGCGGCGATTTCGGCCGCGGCGCCACCATCGCCATCATCATCATGATCGCGGTCATCCCGATCATGGTCTGGAACATCCGCCAGGCCAACAAAGAGACGGGAGGGCACTGAAATGGCTGCGTCCACCGGAAAGTCCTTCGCCGGCCGCTTCGGCGTCCATATCGCCGTGCTCGTCTTCGTGGTCATCTGGACCATCCCCACGCTCGGCATCCTCGTCTCGTCGCTGCGCGACAAGGACCAGATCGTCGCATCGGGCTGGTGGAACTCCTTCGCCAGTTCCAGCCAGAGCGAGGCCGGGCGACTTCCCGCGGCATCGGCGCAAACCCAGAAGGACGGCAAATACGTCATCGAGGGCAACATCTTCGGCGACGGGCCCAAGCGCGAGATCAGCGCCTTCGGCGTGAAGTCGTCCGCGCCGACGCAGTACAAGGCCGGAACGGCTGCCGACCTCGGCGACGGTGTCGCCTTGCAGATGAATGCCGACGGCACGTTTGTCCTGTCCTCCGCGAAAGCCTTCGAGGGCGACCGCGGCCAGCGCGTCTATTTCGCCTCTTCCGCGCCGCCGAAATTCACCACGGACAACTACGATGCCGTGCTGTTTTCCGAAGGCATCGGCCGCTCGTTCATGAACTCGCTGACGGTGACCATCCCGGCAACGATCATCCCCATCCTGATCGCAGCCTTCGCGGCCTATGCATTGGCCTGGATGCGGTTTCCGGGCCGGGCGCTGCTGATTGCCGTCATCATCGGCCTGCTGGTCGTGCCGCTGCAGATGTCGCTGATCCCGCTGCTCAAGCTCTACAACGGCGTCGGCACCTTCTTCGGCGTGCCGTCCAAGACCTATCTCGGCATCTGGCTGGCGCATACCGGCTTCGGCCTGCCCTTCGCCATCTACCTGCTCAGGAGCTACATTGCCGGCCTGCCGCGCGAGATCATGGAATCGGCGCGCATCGACGGCGCCAGCGACTTCGAGATCTTCGTCAAGATCGTGTTGCCGCTGTCCTTCCCGGTGCTTGCCTCGTTTGCCATCTTCCAGTTCCTGTGGGTATGGAACGATCTGCTGGTGGCGATGGTTTTCCTCGGCACGGCGCCCGATCAGATCGTGCTGACGGCCAAGCTCAACGCGCTGCTCGGCTCGCGCGGCGGCAACTGGGAAATCCTGACGACATCGGCGTTCATCACCATCATCGTGCCGCTGATCGTCTTCTTCTCGCTGCAGCGCTATTTCGTCCGCGGGCTGCTTGCCGGCTCGGTGAAAGGAGGTTGAAGATATGCAATCGGCTTTGAAGGCGACTTCCAGACCAGACCCCGCCCCAGACCCTGCCATCGACCGCGACTGGTGGCGGGGCGCGGTGATCTACCAGATCTATCCGCGCTCCTACCAGGACTCCAACGACGACGGCATCGGCGACCTGAAAGGCATCGTGCGGCGGCTGCCCTACATCGCCTCGCTCGGCGTCGACGCCATCTGGATCTCGCCCTTCTTCAAATCGCCGATGAAGGATTTCGGCTACGACGTGTCGGATTATTGCGATGTCGACCCGATGTTCGGCACGCTCGCCGATTTCGACGCGCTGGTGACGGAAGCCCATCGGCTGGGCCTCAAGGTGATGATCGACGAGGTGCTGTCGCACACCGCCGACATCCACCCCTGGTTCAAGGAAAGCCGCTCCAGCCGCAACAATCCGAAAGCCGACTGGTATGTGTGGGCCGACGCCAAGCCCGACGGCACGCCGCCCAACAACTGGCTGTCGATCTTCGGCGGCTCGGCCTGGCAGTGGGATACCAGCCGCCAGCAATATTACATGCACAACTTCCTGGCCGAACAGCCCGACCTCAACTTCCACAACGCCGAAGTCCAGGACGCGCTGCTCGACATCACCCGTTTCTGGCTGGAGCGCGGCGTCGACGGCTTCCGCCTCGACACGATCAATTTCTACTTCCACAGCCTGGGGCTGGAGGACAATCCGCCGCTGCCGCCGGAACAGCGCAACGACCAGACGGCGCCGGCGGTCAATCCCTACAATTACCAGGACCATCTCTACGACAAGAGCCGGCCGGAGAACCTCGGCTTCCTCGAGCGCTTCCGCGCGCTTCTCGACGAATATCCGGCGCAGGCCGCCGTCGGCGAGGTAGGCGACTCCCAGCGCGGCCTGGAGGTGGTCGCCGCCTACACCGCCGAGGGCAAGCGCGTGCATATGTGCTATTCCTTCGATTTCCTGGCGCCGGAGAAGATCAGCGCGGCGAAAGTGCGCGCGGTGCTGGAGGCCTTCGGCACGGTCGCCAGCGACGGCTGGTCGTGCTGGGCCTTCTCCAACCATGACGTGATGCGGGTCGCCTCGCGCTGGGCCGCCAACGAGGCGGATCCGACCGCCTATCTGAAGGTGATCTCGGCGCTTCTGATGTCGCTGCGCGGCTCGGTGTGCATCTATCAGGGCGAAGAGCTCGGCCTTGGCGAGGCGGAGCTGAAGTTCGAAGACCTGCAGGACCCCTACGGCATTAGGTTCTGGCCGGAGTTCAAGGGCCGCGACGGTTGCCGCACGCCGATGGTGTGGGACGCTGCCGCCAAGAATGGCGGTTTCTCGAGCGCCAAGCCGTGGCTGCCGGTGCCGGGCAAGCACCTGTCGCAGGCCGTCAACGTGCAGCAGGGCGACGCAAGCTCGCTGCTCGAACATTACCGGCGCTTCCTCGCCTTCCGGCGCCAGCATCCGGCGCTGGCCAAGGGCGACATCACCTTCATCGAAAGCGATGGCGATACCGTCGCCTTCACGCGCCGCGAAGGCAATGAGCGGATCGTCTGCGCCTTCAACCTCGGCGGCAAGCCTGCCGAGGTCGATCTCGGTAAAGGCTCGCTGCAACCCTTGCCCGGGCATGGCTTTTCGGGACAGACTGGCACCGGGCCGGTCCGCCTCGGCGGATATGGCGCCTGGTTCGGGCGCATCGACTGAACTTCTAAAACAGAGATCAACGGGAGAGGAAAAACATGGCCGATGTCACGCTGAACCAGGTGAAGAAATCATACGGCAACCTCAACATTCTCCACGGCATCGACCTCGATATCAAATCGGGCGAGTTCATCGTCTTTGTCGGGCCGTCGGGTTGCGGCAAATCCACCTTGCTGCGGTCGATCGCCGGCCTCGAGGAAATCACCTCGGGCGAGCTGAAGATCGACGGCGAGGTGGTGAACGACGTGCCGCCCTCGAAGCGGGGCATCGCCATGGTGTTCCAGTCCTATGCGCTCTATCCGCATATGACGGTCTACGACAACATGGCCTTCTCGATGAAGATCGGCAAGGAAAGCAAGGCCGAGATCGACAAGCGCGTGCGTCAGGCGGCGGAGATCCTGCAGCTGACCAAATATCTCGACCGCCTGCCCAAGGCGATGTCGGGCGGCCAGCGCCAGCGCGTCGCCATCGGCCGCGCCATCGTGCGCAACCCGAAGGTGTTCCTGTTCGACGAGCCGCTGTCGAACCTTGACGCGGCACTTCGCGTCGCCACCCGCATCGAGATCGCCAAGCTCAAGGAATCGATGCCGAATACGACCATGATCTACGTCACGCACGACCAGGTCGAGGCGATGACGCTGGCGGACCGCATCGTGGTGCTGAAGGAAGGCGTCGTCGAGCAGGTGGGCACGCCGATGGAACTCTATAAACGTCCAGGCAATCTGTTCGTCGCCCAGTTCATTGGCTCGCCGGCGATGAACATATTGCCGGCGAAGATCGAGAAGGCCGGCAATCCGACCGTGGTCAGCCATGTCGGCGGCCGCAAGGCGACGGTGCCGATCGCGACGCCTGCCTCGGCGAATGGCGCCGCGGTCAGCTTCGGCGTGCGGCCGGAGGACCTCGCCATCGCGACCGGCGCGGACTATCTGTTCGAAGGCAAGGTCGACTATATCGAGCAGCTCGGCGAGGTTCAGCTCGTCTATGTCGATATCGGCCGGACCGACCTGCCGCTGGTGGCCAAGCTGCCGGGCAATGTCGAGGTCAAGCGCGGCGAGACGCTGCGGCTCAACGCCGGCGGCGGCGATCTGCACATCTTCGACGCCGACGGCCATTCCTTTACGCTGCATCGCGAGGAAGCGAAGGCCGCCTGACACCTCTCGGATGACTGGCCTTTCCCAGAAAATAAAAAAGCGGCGGGCCAAGCCCGCCGCTCCAGACCGCTGACAAACCCCGTCGATTTTCGGCGGGGTTTTGTTTTGGGCGTTGATTGCGCTTTGTAACTTGATGTCGGGAGGAGATGTCAGGGGCTGGAGTAGCCGATAAGCCTCATGCGAGGCTTGGTTTGGGTTTTGGCCAGAGGCTGATTGCGATCTTTTTCATGTTCTGGGCGGCGGCTGCGATCAGGCACTGGCAGGCGACGCGTGTGCGTCCTCGGAAGCGGGCATAACGATGGCCGAAGAGCTGCTTGGCATGACAATCGCGGCAGATGGACGGGTCGCTCCTGTATTGGCGGTAGCCGTCCCGATTGGTGGTGGCGTAGGTGAGCAACTGGCCCTGCGGGCAACGATAGCCGTCCAGATCCGGTTCATAAACGAAGTCGCTCTTTCTCATCTTGCCGGGCTTGGGTGGGGTCGGGTTGCGATAGCCGATGACGCCCCTGACCTTCCTGTCTTCCAGGCCCTTGGCGATGCCCGGCGTGGCGTAGCCGGCATCCAGCCCCGCCGCCGCCACGGTGAAGCCGAAGCGCTCAACCTGGCGGTCCAGCCGGCCGAGATAGACGATCGAGTCGTGCACATTGGCCGGCGTGGCGAAAGTGTCGGTGATGATGCCGCAGCGCCCGTCTACCGTGCGGTGATCGAGGTAGAAGAAGCCCTTCGGCTTACCTTCGCGCACCATGTAGCCGGCCTCCGGGTCGGCGCGCGAGACCTTGGTCTGCTTCTGCGGCGGCTTGCGCTCCTTGCCCTTCAGCGGCTTCTGGCCATGCAGCGCCCGCTCGGCCTCGATCGCGCGGTCGAGATCGGCCCAGTAGTCGGCGCGCGACTTGGCGACCATGGCAAGGTCGTACTTGCCCTTGTTGGCGTTGGCCTTCAGGTGCGTGCTGTCGGTATAGAGCACCGTCCCATCCACCAGACCCGCCCCGATCGCCTGCTCGACAATCTTGTCGAAGATCGCTTGTGCAATGCTCTCGTCCTGATAACGCCGCCGACGGTTCTGCGACAGTGTCGAGGCGTCGAACACCTTGTCCGTCAGCTTCAGCCGCAGGAACCAGCGATAGGCGACATTGACCTCGATCTCGCGCACCAACTGACGTTCCGAGCGCACCCCGAACAGGTAGCCAACAAACAGCGCCTTGAACATCAAGGTCGGGTCCAGCGGCGGGCGCCCATTGTCGGCGCAGTACAACGGCGCCGTCAGATCGTGGATGAAGGAAAAGTCGATCGCGACTTGCCGCCTTAAGCAAACGTCAGGCTGGCAGCAGCGCGCCTTCCAGCGTGGTGAGCTGGCTGAGGAACTGCTCGGCGCGGCTGCGCGCCACGTCGTCCTTGGCGTCGGTGGCGTCTTCCTTGGCGTCCTGGATGCGACGGGCAAGGTCAGCACGGTCGATGTCGTTCACATGCACTGCCGATTCGGCAAGCAGCGTGCAGCCTGACGGCAGGATGTCGGCGAAACCGCCGAACACGACAAAGCGGTCTTCCTTGCCGGACGCGGCCTTGATCGTGACGACGCCGGGCTTGATCGTCGTCATGACCGGCGCGTGCTGTGCCATCACCGTCATCTCGCCTTCGGCGCCCGGGATGACGACGGACTCGACCTGCTCGGAAACGAGCAGCCGCTCCGGCGAGACCAGTTCGAACTTGAAAGCTTCAGCCATGCCAATCTAGCGAGTAGGGAATAGCGAGTAGCGAGTAGTGAAAAACTCGGCTGGCCCACTGATCCCTATTCGCTACTCCCTATTCGCTATTCGCTTCTTTACGCTGCTTCAGCCGCCAGGCGCTGCGCCTTCTCGACCGCTTCGTCGATGCCGCCGACCATGTAGAAGGCGGCTTCCGGCAGGTGATCATAGTCACCGGCGCAGAGGCCCTTGAAGCCCTTGATGGTGTCGGCGAGGTCGACCAGCTTGCCCGGCGCGCCCGTGAACACTTCGGCGACGAAGAACGGCTGCGACAGGAAGCGCTCGATCTTGCGGGCGCGGGCCACCGTCTGCTTGTCCTCTTCCGACAGCTCGTCCATGCCAAGGATGGCGATGATGTCCTGCAGCGACTTGTAGCGCTGCAGGATCGACTGCACCTGGCGGGCGACCTGGTAGTGCTCTTCGCCGACGACCATCGGGTCGAGCATGCGCGAGGTGGAATCCAGCGGGTCGACGGCCGGATAGATGCCCTTTTCCGAGATCGCGCGGTTCAGCACGGTCGTGGCGTCGAGGTGGGCGAACGAGGTCGCCGGCGCCGGGTCGGTCAAGTCGTCGGCCGGCACGTAGATGGCCTGCACCGAGGTGATCGAGCCCTTGGTCGTCGTCGTAATGCGTTCCTGCAGCGCGCCCATGTCGGTGGCCAGCGTCGGCTGGTAACCCACGGCGGAAGGAATGCGGCCGAGCAGCGCCGACACTTCCGAGCCCGCCTGCGTGAAGCGGAAGATGTTGTCGACGAAGAACAGCACGTCCTGGCCCTGGTCGCGGAAATATTCGGCAACGGTGAGGCCGGTCAGGCCGACGCGGGCGCGCGCGCCCGGCGGCTCGTTCATCTGGCCGTAGACCAGCGCGGCCTTCGAGCCGGCGCCGCCACCCTTCTTGTTGACGCCCGATTCGATGAACTCGTGATAGAGGTCGTTGCCCTCGCGGGTGCGCTCGCCGACGCCGGCGAACACCGAGAAGCCGCCGTGAGCCTTGGCGACGTTGTTGATCAGCTCCTGGATCAGCACGGTCTTGCCGACGCCGGCGCCGCCGAACAGGCCGATCTTGCCGCCACGGGCGTAAGGCGCGAGCAGGTCGAGAACCTTGATGCCGGTGACCAGGATCTGCGCTTCCGTCGACTGATCGACATAGGCCGGAGCGGGCTGGTGGATGGCGCGCATCTCGACGCCGTCGACCGGGCCTTCCTCGTCGACCGGCTCGCCGATGACGTTGATGATGCGGCCGAGCATGCCCGGACCGACCGGAACCGAGATCGGCGCGCCGGTGTCGTAGACGTTCTGGCCGCGGACCAGGCCTTCGGTCGAGTCCATGGCGATGCAGCGCACGGTGTTCTCGCCGAGATGCTGGGCGACCTCGAGCACCAGGCGGTTGCCGACATTTTCGGTTTCAAGCGCGTTCAGAATGGCGGGCAGATGATCTTCGAACTGCACGTCGACGACGGCGCCGATGACCTGGCGGACCTTGCCGGCGGCGCCGACCCGCTTCGTCGCTACGCTCGCCGCCTTGGCCGGAGCGGCTGCCTTCTTCGCCGGAACGGCGGCCTTTTCGGCTGCTTCCGGGGCCTTCGCCGCCTTGGGGGCCGGTGCCGCCTTGGCGGCGGTCTTCGGGGTAGCTGCTTTCGCCATCGTCTTTGCCCTTTTCGTCTATCCGTTGTTCACGCTGGCCGCCGGGTATCCCGCGCGGCGCGTGATTAGAGCGCCTCGGCGCCCGAAATGATCTCGATCAGTTCCTTGGTGATCTGCGCCTGCCGCTGGCGGTTGTAGGTGATCGACAGCTTGTTGATCATATCGCCGGCGTTGCGCGTCGCATTGTCCATGGCGCTCATCTTGGCGCCCATCTCGCCCGCCGCGTTTTCCAGCAGCGCGCGGAAGACCTGCACGGCGATGTTGCGCGGGATGAGGTCGGAGAGGATCTCGCCCGGCTCCGGCTCGTATTCATAGACGGCGCCGCCGCCATTGCCTGCTTCGGCGGTGGCCGAAGCCTGCGCCGCCGGGATGATCTGCTGCGCCGTCGGGATCTGGCTGATCACCGACTTGAACTGCGAATAGAACAGCGTGCAGATGTCGAAGCCGCCCTCGTTGAAGAGGTGGATGACCTTGCGCGCTATCGCATCGGCATTGACGAAGCCGAGCGTCTTGACCTCGCGCAGGTCGACGCGCTCGAGGATCATCGAGGCGTAGTCGCGGCGCAGGATGTCGTAGCCCTTCTTGCCGACACAGATGATCTTCACCTGCTTGCCGTCGGCGAGAAGCCGGCGGATGTGGTCGCGGGCAAGGCGCGCGATCTGCGAATTGAAGCCGCCGCACAGGCCGCGCTCGGCGGTGCAGACGATGAGCAGATGCACATCGTCCCTGCCGGTGCCCGTCATCAGCGCCGGGGCATCGCCGCCGCCGCCGATCGCCTGGGTGATGTTGGCCAGAACCGCGCCCATGCGCTCGGAATAGGGACGCGCCGCTTCCGCCGCCTCCTGCGCGCGACGCAGCTTCGCCGCGGCGACCATCTGCATCGCCTTGGTGATCTTCTGCGTCGCCTTGACCGAGGCGATACGGTTACGAAGGTCTTTTAATGAAGGCATGCTTCAAACCTGATCCCGTGCGTCCGGCTTGTTGTTAGGCGAAGGTCTTGGCGAAGGCGTCGATCTCCGCCTTGAGCTTGGCGCGCAGGTCGTCCGACAACGCCTTCTCCTTGCGGATAGCATCGAGCACATCCTTGCCGGCCGAGCGCATGTGGCTGAGCAGGCCATGCTCGAACTTGCCGACCTGGTTCAGCGGCAGCTTGTCGAGATAGCCGTTGACGCCGGCGAAGATCACCGAGACCTGTTCCTCGACCTTGAGCGGCGAGAATTGCGGCTGCTTGAGCAGCTCGGTCAGGCGCGAACCGCGATTGAGCAGACGCTGCGTTGCGGCGTCGAGATCGGAGCCGAACTGCGCGAAGGCTGCCATTTCGCGATACTGCGCGAGCTCGCCCTTGATGGAGCCGGCGACCTGCTTCATCGCCTTGATCTGCGCCGAGGAGCCGACGCGCGACACCGACAGGCCGACGTTCACCGCCGGGCGGATGCCCTGGAAGAACAGGTTGGTCTCGAGGAAGATCTGGCCGTCGGTAATCGAGATCACGTTGGTCGGGATGTAGGCCGACACGTCGTTCGCCTGCGTCTCGATGATCGGCAGCGCGGTCAGCGAACCGTTGCCGTTGTCGTCGTTGAGCTTGGCGGCCCGCTCGAGCAGGCGCGAGTGCAGGTAGAAGACGTCGCCCGGATAGGCTTCGCGGCCCGGCGGGCGGCGCAGCAGGAGCGACATCTGGCGGTAGGCGACGGCCTGCTTCGACAGATCGTCATAGCTGATCAGCGCATGCATGCCGTTGTCGCGGAAATATTCGCCCATGGTGCAGGCGGTGAACGGCGCCAGGAACTGCATCGGCGCCGGATCGGACGCGGTGGCGGCCACGATGATCGAATATTCGAGCGCGCCGCGCTCTTCCAGCACCTTGACGAACTGCGCGACGGTCGAGCGCTTCTGGCCGACGGCGACGTAGACGCAGTAGAGCTTTTCCTTCTCGGGGCCGTTGTCGTGCACCGACTTCTGGTTCAGCATCGTGTCGAGGATGATGGCGGTCTTGCCGGTCTGGCGGTCGCCGATGACCAGTTCGCGCTGGCCGCGGCCGACCGGGATCAGCGCGTCGATGGCCTTGAGGCCGGTCGACATCGGCTCATGCACCGACTTGCGCGGAATGATGCCGGGCGCCTTGACGTCGACACGCTTGCGTTCGGTTGCCTTGATCGGGCCCTTGCCGTCGATCGGGTTGCCCAGCGCGTCGACGACGCGGCCAAGCAGGCCCATGCCGACAGGCGCGTCGACGATGGCGCCGGTGCGCTTGACGGTGTCGCCTTCCTTGATGTCGCGGTCGGCACCGAAGATGACGACGCCGACATTGTCGGCTTCGAGGTTCAGCGCCATGCCGCGGATGCCGCCCGGGAACTCGACCATCTCGCCGGCCTGGACATTGTCGAGGCCGTAGACGCGGGCGATGCCGTCACCGACGGACAGAACCTGGCCGACTTCGGAGACCTCGGCCTCCTTGCCGAAATTCTTGATCTGGTCTTTCAGAATTGCGGAAATTTCCGCGGCGCGGATGTCCATCAGCCGACCTCTTTCAGTGCAAGCTTGAGCGAATTGAGTTTGGTTTTGAGCGACGTATCGATCTGGCGCGAGCCCATCTTGACGATCAGCCCGCCGAGCAGCGACGGGTCGACGGTCATGGCGATGGCCACGTCCTTGCCGGCGATGCCCTTGAGCGTCGCCTTGAGTTCAGTCTGCTGCGCGGCCGTCAGCGCATGCGCCGAGGTGACTTCGGCCGAGGCCTCGCCGCGATGGTCGGCGGCGATCTGGCGGAACGCCTTGATCATGCCGGGCACCGCGAACAGGCGGCGGTTCTTGGCCACGACGCGCAGGAAATTGCCGACCAGGCCGGTGATCTTGGCCTTGTCGGCGATGGCGGCGATGGCCCTAGCCTGGTCCTCGCTGGAGAACACCGGGCTGTTGATCAGCCGCGAGAGATCGTCGCTGCCATTGAGCAGCGCCTCGAAGCTGGTGAGGTCGGCCTCGACCTTGGCGACTGAATTGTCCTGCAGCGCGAGCTCGAACAGCGAGCCTGCATAGCGTTCTGCGACAGCTGAGATTGGCGATGACGATTGGGCCACGGACCGTCTTTTCTCTTGTCTGACAGGCCGCAGATTGTTGGCGCGAGCAAAAACTCTGGCTAAATCTTTGACCTTATTACAAATTTTCAAGCACGGAGATGCGGCTTCCGCTATCCCCTGCCGAAAGTCGATTGCCGTCTAGCACAGGCTTTTTAAGACCGCAATGCATCGCCCGGCATGGTTTTCAGGCACTTTTGTCGCATCAGGCGGCGAAGGCCAACCTTAAGCGCAGGATTAATGCATGTCGCCCAAAAGTGTGTAGCGGTTTTGGGAGAACGACATGCATCGAAACAAGGAGCTAAAGCGCGTCGCTTGAATCCGTTTCAACGCGGCGCGCTTTAGTCACGGATTCACGGCACGAAGCCGAAGGCAAAGGCCAGCGGCAGCGCCGCCAATGCCAGTTCAACCACGATGGAAACCCAGTTGAAAGGGGTGTTGGCGCCGTCCGACATCATCGACAGGAGCCGGCCGAAGGCGGTGAACAGCCAGGAGAAGCCCAGCGCCATGTAAAGCAGCGGCTGCGCCAACAGGATGCAGCACAGGCTGACGCCGAGATAGAAGCCCGACATGCGGCCGCGTCCCTCGGCGATCGCAGCCGCTTTCTCCGGCCTTGGCTGCAGGCGCAGCACACGAAACGCAAGTTCCGGCGCCAGGAACAGGAACAGGCCGAGGGCCAGGGTCACGATGGCGCTCGACCAGGCCAGCCATTCACCCTGGCTGGCGGGCCACGGAAACGCAAAGTCCATAAAGTCCCCCTCATATTTCTTGTTCTGAAACACCGGCATTCTAGCGAGGGAAAAACAGCGCGCCAGAGGGACGGCGGGCACATTAGAAATCGCGCATCAGGCGAGCGCGAAATCGACCGCGGCCTCGGCATGGATGCGCGTCGTGTCGAACACCGGAACGTCGAAATCGCCCTGGCCGATCAGCATGGTGATCTCGGTGCAGCCCATGATGACGCCGTCCACCCGGTCGTCGCGCAGCATCCGGCCGACTTCGTCGAGATAGGCGGATTTCGATTCGCCTTTGACGATGCCCTGGCAGAGCTCGTCATAGATCACCTTGTGCACCATGTCGCGCCCCGGCTGGTCCGGCACCACCGGCTGCAGCCCGTATTTGTCGGCAAGCCGACCCTTGTAGAAATCCTGCTCCATGGTGAAGCGCGTCGCGAGCAGCGCCGGCCGCTTCACGCCTGCATCGACGACGGCATGCCCAGTTGCGTCGGCGATGTGGATGAGCGGGATAGAGATAGCCGCCTGCACCGCGTCAGCCAGCTTGTGCATGGTGTTGGTGCAGATCACCAGGCCTTCGGCACCACCCGCCGCCAGTTGGCGTGCAGCCTCCACGAGAAGGGCACCGGCGCCTTCCCAGTCGCCCGCATGCTGCCGTTCGGCGATCTCGGCGAAATCGAACGACCACAGGAGGAGCTTGGCCGAATGTAGCCCGCCCAGGCGATCACGCACGATCTCGTTGAGCACGCGGTAATAGATCGCCGTCGATTCCCAGCTCATGCCGCCGATGAGGCCGAGGGTTTTCATCTGGACTTGTTCCTTTCCTATGCAATCTCTATATTGTGACCACATGAGACTACAACGGAGATCGCCTTGAAAACCGTCCAGCTTCGGGAGGCTAAGGCAGGGCTTTCGGCACTTGTCGAGGCCGCGGGGAATGGTGAGCCTACTACCATCACCAGGCATGGCAAGGCGATTGCCATGGTTGTTCCGATTGATGAGGGGCGAAAGCTTTATCCGCAGGGCAGCCAAAAAGCCTTCGTCGACTTCCTGCTTCAGTACCCTGGCGGTATCGAATTTGAGCGAAACGAATCGCCGTCACGGGACGTCGACTTTTGAGCGGCTATCTGCTCGATACGTCCTTCCTGTCAGCCTTTGCGCCTGATCGCCCTCCGCTTCCCTCACACGTACTGACCTGGGTAGACGAACAGCGGGAGCGTGGCTCCTGGCACCTGTCGTCCATCGTCGTCTTGGAGTTGGAAAAAGGGATCGCGAAATTGAAGCGATCCGGTGCAAGTTCGAAGGCGTCGCGTATCGGGGTCTGGTTCGAACGGCTAATGACGGAATTCGACCAACGCATTCTGCCGGTGGACGTCGCAATCGCCCGAGACGCCGGGAAATTGGAAGATGCCGCAATCGCCAAAGGCTTCAATCCCGGTTTGGCGGACGTCGTGATCGCCTCGACTGCCCGTTTGAATAACATGTCCGTCCTAACGGCCAATGTGCGGCATTTTGCAATTCTCGATGTACCCCATCTGAATCCCTTCACCGAAAGTGATCTGAGAGAGTAATCCCGCAAACTCACAAAAAGCTCTGCGGGTCGATGTCGACCTGCACCCTGACCGAGCCGCGCAGCTTCGGCCCCTCGGCCAGCATGGCGCGGATGAAGCCTTGCATATCGGCGCGCCGCTCGCCCTGGATCAGCAGGCGGAAGCGGTGACGCCCGCCGATCAGCGACAGCGGCGCCTCGGCCGGACCGAGCACGAACAGATCGGAAGCCTGCGGCGCCGCCCGTCTCAACCCCCGCGCATGGCTTTCGGCCTCGCCCCGTGTCGCGGCGCTGACGATGATGCCGGCGAGCCTGCCGAAAGGCGGCAGCGCCGCGCGTTCGCGCTCGGCGATCTCGCGCTCGTAAAAGGCCTCCGAATCGCCCGACACGATCGCCCGCATCACCGGATGGTCCGGCTGGTAGGTCTGCAGCAGGCCGAGGCTCTTCTTGCCGGTGCGGCCGGCGCGCCCCGTCACCTGGCTGAGCAGTTGGAAAGTGCGCTCGGCGGCGCGCGGATCGCCATTGGCCAATCCCAGATCCGCGTCGACCACCCCGACCAGCGTCATGCCGGGAAAATTGTGACCCTTGGCGACGAGCTGCGTGCCGATGACGATGTCGGCCTCGCCATTGGCGACGGCCTCGAGCTCGAGCCGAAGCCGGCGCACGCCGCCCAGAAGGTCGGAGGACAGGACGATGGTGCGGGCATCGGGGAAATGCCCGACCACTTCCTCGGCGATGCGCTCGACGCCGGGACCGCAGGCCACCAGATGGTCGAGCGTGCCGCATTCCGGGCAGGCCTCCGGCCGCCGCTCATTGTGGCCGCAATGGTGGCAGACGAGCTGGCCGCGAAACCGGTGCTCGACCAGCCAGGCCGAGCAGACGGGGCAGCCGAAGCGATGGCCGCAGACGCGGCAGAGCGTCAGCGGCGCATAGCCGCGCCGGTTGAGGAAGAGCAGCGACTGTTCTTGTCTCTCCAGCGTATGCCGCATCTGTTCCAGGAGGACCGGAGACAGGAAGCCGCCGCGCGCCGGCGGCGAGCGCCGCATGTCGATCGACTTGAGGTCGGGGAGCGCCGCCTCGGCGAAGCGCGACGACAACACGGCCCGGTCGTACCGGCCCTGGCTGGCGTTGACCCGGCTTTCCACCGAAGGCGTCGCCGAGGCGAGCACGACGGGGAAAGCACCGATATGGCCGCGCACAACCGCCATGTCGCGCGCATTGTAAAAGACGCGATCTTCCTGCTTGTAGGCGGGATCGTGCTCCTCGTCGACGACGATCAGGCCGAGTTCCTTGAACGGCAGGAACAGCGCCGAGCGCGCGCCGGCGACGACGCGCACGCCGCCTTCGGCCACCTGCCGCCAGACGCGTTCGCGCATCCGGGGCGGCAGGTCCGAGTGCCACTCCCCCGGCTTGGCGCCGAACCGGTCCTGGAAGCGTTCGAGGAAGGCATGCGTCAGCGCGATTTCCGGCAACAGGATCAGCACCTGCCTGCCCTTGTCGAGCGCCGCCGCCACCGCTTCGAAATAGACTTCCGTCTTGCCCGATCCGGTGACGCCGTCTAGCAGGGTGACGTTGAAGGCATCGGCGGCGACAGCGGCGCGAAGCTTCTGCGCCGCCGCTTTCTGGTCCGGCATCAAATCCGGCACGGCATGGCCGGGATCGGGCGCCGCCACCACCGGTCGCGGCGGGATCATCACCGTCTCGAACACGCCCTGCGCCCGCAATCCGTCGATGACGGTCGAGGACACACCCGCCGCATGCGCGAGCCCCGAGCGCGTCCAGGCGAGGCCGCCCTCCGCGGTTTCCAGCACCCGCCGCCGCGCGTCGGTCAATCGGTCCGGCTCGGCCAGCGTGCGCTGCAGCCCTTCGATCCACGGCTCCGGGTCGAAAGCCTCGGGGGCTCTGAGCAGCATGCGCGCCACCATGCCGGGCGCCGACAATGTGTATTGCGCGATCCAGTCGACGAAGCGGCGCATCGCCTTGTCGATCGGCGGGCAGTCGAACACCTCCTCGATCGGCCGCAATTTCTTCGCATCGACGGTTTCGACGGCGCCGTCCCAGACGATGCCAGCGACCTGGCGGGGCCCAAGCGGCACGCGCACGATCGAGCCCGGCACCACGCGCATGCCCGGCGGCACGGCATAGGTGTAGGGCCGTTCGGCAGGCATCGGCACCAGCACCGGCGCGGCTGCGACAAAGGGCGAATCTTCCATCATCAGGCGTGACCTTGCCCTGACTTTGGTCTAGATCAAAGAGGACCCTCGCATATGCCTGGCGACCGCCGGGCGATCCCCAAGGAGACAGCCATGAAGTTTTTTGTCGACACCGCTGACATCAAGGAAATCAAGGAGCTCAACGATCTTGGGCTGCTGGACGGCGTCACCACCAACCCGTCGCTGATCCTCAAATCGGGCGGCAAGATCGCCGACGTCACCAAGCAGATCTGCGACATCGTCGAAGGCCCGGTCTCGGCCGAGGTCGTGGCGACCGAGTTCAAGGACATGATGGCCGAGGCCGAGGTGCTGGCCAAGATCGCGCCGAATGTCTGCATCAAGGTGCCGCTGACGCTGGATGGGCTGAAGGCCTGCAAGACGATCCGCACGCAGATGAACCGCATGGTCAACGTGACGCTCTGCTTCTCGGCCAACCAGGCGCTGCTCGCCGCCAAGGCCGGCGCCTCGTTCATTTCGCCCTTCGTCGGCCGCATCGACGACACCGGTTCCGACGGCATGGAGCTGATCTCGGAAATCCGCACCATCTACGACAATTACGATTTCAAGACCGAGATCCTGACCGCCTCGGTGCGCACGGTGAACCACGTCAAGCAGGCCGCGCTGATCGGCGCCGATGTCGTGACCGCGCCGCCGGCGACGCTGAAGGCGCTGGTCAATCACCCGCTGACCGACAAGGGCCTCGCCGCCTTCCTTGCCGACTGGGCCAAGACCGGCCAGAAGATCGGCTGACGCCGGTCTTCCCGCCAGAACAAAAAAGGCCGGGCAACCGGCCTTTTTTAATTTTGAAAATAGAAGCGTCGCTCAGGCTTTTTTGCCGTGCTTGGCCAAATCCTGCGCGATCGACAGTCGCAGCAGATCGGCAAGCTCCCGCGCGGCGCGGTTCTCGGCGTCGATCTGCGCGCGGTAGGCCGCGAATTCCTGGCGCGGCCGGTCGAAGGACGACGGGATCGAGCGCTTGCCGACGGCAATCACCGTGTTGGTCGCCGTATCCCTGAGCACGTAGTTGGCGGTCAGCGTGACCGTGCCCGCCGTCGGCTCATCTTCCTGGGTCTGCACCTGCACGATTGCCGCCGATTCGACCAGCTCGGTGACGCCGAGATCGAGCACGTAGGCCGGCGAGGCCGGCTCACCCGAGCCTTGCCCGAAGGCGAAGATCAGATTGTTGCGCACCTGCTGCGCGTAGCGGGTGTTGACCGGCTTGATCGAGATCGAGGCGAGCTCGGCGGACGCGCTGAGCGTCGATCCGGTCGACAGCGGCTGATTGGAATAGAGCGGCCGCACGGTGCAGGCCGAGACCAGCGCCAGCGCGGCGACCATGCCGCAGACCGCCAAGCGGCCGCGCAGGCGGGCCGCTTCTGACTTCACCGGATCAGGCAACGACATTGACGATCCTCTGCGGGACGATGATCACCTTGCGCGGAGCCTTACCTTCCAGTGCTTTTTGCACGAAGTCGAGAGCCAGAACCGCTTTTTCGACGGCACCTTGATCCGCGTCGCGGGCAATTGTCAAATCCCCGCGCTTCTTGCCGTTGACCTGCACCGGCAGCACGATCTCGTTGTCGACGACCAAAGCCGGATCGTAGACCGGCCAGGGCCGCTCGGCGACCATCTCGGCGCCGCCGAGCGCCTGCCAGCATTCCTCCGCCAGATGCGGCATGACCGGCGCGATGATGTGCACCAGGATCTCCACCGCCTCACGGCAGGCGCTTTTCAGCGCGGCGTCGGCCTTGCCTTCGGCAACGTCGGCGAGCGGCGTCGCGAGCGCATTGGCAAGCTCGTAGATGCGGGCGATCGCCCGGTTGAAGCCGAGCTTCTCGATGTCCTCGCCGACCGCCTTCAGGATCTTGTGCGCGGCCTTGGAAACGGTCCCCGCATCGCCATCCTTCGCCGCCGCGGGCTTCACGCCTTCCAGCTGCTCGGTCGCGATCTGCACCAGGCGCCAGATGCGCTGCACGAAGCGGTGCGCGCCGGCGGCGCCATCGTCGGTCCATTCGACGTCGCGCTCCGGCGGTGAGTCCGACAGCATGAACCAGCGCGCCGTGTCGGCGCCGTAGCCGTCGGTGATCTCTTCCGGGCTCACCGTGTTCTTCTTCGACTTCGACATCTTCTCGAGCGCGCCGATCGTCGCCTCCTCGCCGGTGGCGATCTCCACGGCGCGGCGCTTGCCGCCGGCGTCCTCGATCCTGACCTCAGGCGGCGACAGCCAGCGGCCGTTGGTCGACGCGCCGCCGACACGGTAGGTCTCGTGCACCACCATGCCTTGCGTGAACAGGCCCTTGAACGGCTCGGCCAGATTGAGGTGACCGGTCTCGCGCATGGCGCGGGTGAAGAAGCGCGAATAGAGCAGATGCAGGATCGCGTGTTCGATGCCGCCGATATACTGGTCGACCGCCAGCCATTCGTCGGCGGCTTTCGGCTCGGTCGGCTCGTTCGCCCAGGGCGCGGTGAAGCGCGCGAAATACCAGGACGAATCGACGAAGGTGTCCATCGTGTCGGTCTCGCGCCGCGCATCGCGGCCGCATTGCGGGCACTTGACATGCCGCCAGGTCGGATGCCGGTCGAGCGGATTGCCCGGACGGTCGAACTCGATGTCGTCGGGCAGCTTCACCGGCAGGTCGGCCTTCGGCACCGGCACCACGCCGCAGGCCTCGCAATGGATCATCGGGATCGGGCAGCCCCAGTAGCGCTGGCGCGAGATGCCCCAGTCGCGCAGGCGGAAATTCACCTTGCGCTCCGCCATCGGCCGGCCGCCGATACTTTTCTGCTCCAGCAGCTTCGCAACTTCGTTGAAAGCCTTCTCGGGCTTCATGCCGTCGAGGAAGCGCGAGTTGATCATCACGCCGTCGTCGACATAGGCCTCCTCGATGATCTGGAAGGTCTTGGCGTCGGCGTCTTCCGGCATCACCACCGGGATCACCGGCAGGCCGTATTTGTTGGCGAAGTCGAGATCGCGCTGGTCGCCAGACGGGCAGCCGAAAATGGCGCCGGTGCCGTATTCCATCAGCACGAAATTGGCGACATAGATCGGCAGCGTCCAGTTCTCGTCGAACGGATGGACGACGCGGATGCCGGTGTCGAAACCCTTCTTCTCGGCCGTCTCGAGCGCCGCCACCGAGGTGCCCATATGGCGGACCTCCTCGATGAACTTCGCCAGCTCGACATTGCTCTCGGCGGCTTTTCTCGCCAGCGGATGGTCGGCTGCGACCGCCATGAAGGAGGCGCCGAAGATGGTGTCGGGCCGGGTGGTGTAGACTTCCAGCTCATGCGTATCGCCAACCGGCTTTGCCAGCGGCCAGCGGATCAGCAGCCCTTCCGAGCGGCCGATCCAGTTGTGCTGCATCAGCTTGACCTTTTCCGGCCATTCGTCGAGGCGGTTGAGCGAGTCCAGCAGGTCCTGCGCGAAGTCGGTGATCTTGAAGAACCACTGCGTCAGCTCGCGCTGCTCGACCAGCGCGCCCGAGCGCCAGCCGCGGCCGTCGATGACCTGCTCGTTGGCAAGCACCGTCATGTCCTCCGGGTCCCAATTGACCTTGGAGGACTTGCGCGTCACCAGCCCCTTCTCGACGAAGTCGAGGAACAGCATCTGCTGGCGGTGGTAGTAGTCGACGTCGCAGGTAGCGAACTCGCGCGCCCAGTCGAGCGACAGCCCCATCATCTTGAGCTGCTCGCGCATCACCGCGATGTTTTCATAAGTCCAGTCCTTGGGATGGACCTTGTTCTGCATGGCGGCGTTTTCGGCCGGCATGCCGAAAGCGTCCCAGCCCATCGGATGCAGCACGTTGAAACCCTTGGCGCGCTTGTAGCGCGCCACCACGTCGCCCATCGTGTAGTTGCGGGTGTGGCCGATATGGATCTTGCCCGACGGATAGGGGAACATCTCGAGCACGTAATATTTCGGCTTCGGGTCGTCGTTGCGGGCCTCGAACAGCTTCTTTTCGGCCCAGGCCTTCTGCCATTTGGGCTCGGAGGTGCGCGGATTGTAACGTTCGGTTGCCATCGGATGTTTTTCACTTAAAAGCAGGGGCGCGGTGCTGGACCAAGGCGTGTTGATATTCAGGTCAGGCCGAGCCGAAAATGGCGGGTTCCGAGAACCGGAGCGGAGCGTACTTAAGGTACGCGAGCACCGGAAGCGCAGGAAACCGGCATTTGCAGGCCGGCATCACCTGAATATCAACACGCCTAGGCCGGCAGCCGAGACTATGTCGTCGCGGTGTTCACCATGGATTGCCGGACCCGTCAACTGCGGCGAGCCGGCGCCGGCGTTAAAACTATAGGCAGGATAGTGGCATGGCGAGCGCCGTAGAGCAGCTTCACGCCGTCAAGGCGAAGATCGCGGGCGCCGAACGCGAGGCGAAGCGCGAGCCCGGCGCCGTCACGCTGGTGGCGGTATCCAAGACCTTCGCTGCCGAGGATATCCGTCCCGTCATCGAGGCGGGCCAGCGCGTCTTCGGCGAGAACCGCGTGCAGGAAGCGCAGGGCAAATGGCCGGCGCTGCGAGCGGCATTCGCCGATCTGGAGTTGCACCTGATCGGCCCGCTGCAGTCCAACAAGGCCAAGGAAGCGGTGGCACTTTTCGATGTCATCGAGACGGTCGACCGCGAAAAGATAGCCGCCGAGCTGGCCAGGGAGATGACCCGGCAGGGCCGGACACCCAAGCTTTACGTGCAGGTCAACACCGGCTCCGAGCTGCAGAAGGCCGGCATCGAGCCGCGCGAGGCGGTCGCTTTCGTCAAGCGCTGCCGCGATGGTTATGGTCTCGCCATCGAAGGCCTGATGTGCATTCCGCCGGCCGATGAGAACCCTGGCCCGCATTTCGCGCTGCTGGAAAAGCTCGCCCGCGAAGCCGGCGTCGCAAAGCTTTCGATGGGCATGTCCGGCGACTACGAGACCGCCATTGCCTTCGGCGCGACCAGCGTAAGGGTCGGCTCGGCGATCTTCGGCAGCCGGTAGCGAAGGGCGGCATGCTCGCTCACCTCGATTGATAATGAGGGATATCCGCATTATATCTAGCCAAGCTAGCTAGGAGCGATGCATGAACTGGCATCTTCAGGACGCGAAGAACAATTTTTCAAAGGTGGTACAGCGCGCGAGGACGGAGGGGCCCCAAACGGTGACACTTCGCGGCGAACGGGCTGCGGTCGTGCTGTCCGTGGAGGACTATGATCGCCTTGCCGGGAAGAAGAAATCGCTCGCCGAATATCTTTTGGCCGGCCCGGGCTGGGACGATGAGTTTGACAAGGAAATCACCCGTCGCTCGGCTACGATGATCCGGGATATTGATCTTTGATGTACCTGCTCGACACGAACGTGGTTTCGGACGTGCAAAGGCGGCTGCCCAAACCAACCGCCTGGCTCGCTTCGGTTGATCCGACCTCGATCAGTCTCAGTGTTATCACCATTGGTGAGATCGAACGTGGAATCGTCAAGCAACGCAACACCGATCCCGACAGGGCAGCGCGGCTTGATGTCTGGCTGCGGGAACTGCGCCGAGACAATGCGGACCGCATCCTCGCGATCACGGAAGAGGTCGCCCTCGCATGGGGCCGCATTACGGCGGGACGTACGCGAGGGAGCGCCGACACCCTCATCGCGGCAACCGCCCTCGTGCACGACCTGATACTCGTCACACGAAATGTCGCCGACTTCGAAGGCGTGGGCGTGACAGTCGTCAATCCCTGGGAAGTCTGACCGTTCCAAATCCGCTGATGGGCAACTTCACGCCAAGTTGACCACTACGCTTGCGCCCGGGCTTGAAACGAAACGGTCCGTTCCTATTTGCCTCTTGTCATTCGATCCTGTCATTCAATCCTGTTCTCGGGGAAGCTCACCATGCGCTACAACCAGCTTGGCAACACCGGCCTGTTCGTTTCCGAACTCTGCCTCGGCACCATGACCTTCGGCGCCGCCGGCCAGAACGCCCAATGGGGGCTGATCGCCAGCCTCGACCAGAAGGGCGTTAACGAAATCGTCGGCCGCTCGATTGCCGCCGGCGTCAATTTCTTCGATACGGCCGACGTCTATTCCGTCGGCCAGTCCGAGCAGTTGCTGGGCCAATCGCTCAAGGACCTCGGTGTCAAAAGGTCCGACGTCATCATCGCCACCAAGGTGCATGGCACCATGGGCAACGGGCCCAATGAGCGTGGCTCGTCGCGCGGCCACATCATGGACTCGGTCGACGGCAGCCTGGAGCGGCTACAGCTCGACCATATCGACCTTTACCAGTTGCACGGCACCGACACCGTGACGCCGATCGACGAGACCCTGCGCGCGCTCGACGATCTCGTCGCCAGCGGCAAGGTGCGTTATGTCGGCGTCTCCAACTGGCAGGCCTGGCGCATCGCCAAGGCGCTTGGCATTGCCGAGCGCAAGGGCTTTGCCCGCTTCGAGACCATCCAGTCCTATTACTCCATCGCCGGCCGCGATCTCGAACGCGAGATCGTGCCGCTGATCAACGAGGAAAAGCTAGGCCTGATGGTCTGGTCGCCAATGGCCGGCGGGCTGCTCTCCGGCAAATACGGGCCCGGCGCACCGGGCAATGGCGAAGGCCGCCGTGCCTCCTTCAACTTCCCGCCGGTCAACGAGGACCGCGCCTGGGCGGCCGTCGCCGTCATGCGCGAGGTCGCGAAGAAGCACGACGTCAGCGTCGCCACGGTGGCGCTGGGTTATGTGCTGGCCAAGCCCTTCGTCATGAGCGTCATCATCGGCGCCAGCCGCATGGACCAGCTCGAACAGAATCTCGCCGCGACCGGCTTGAAGCTCGACGCCGATGATCTCGCCAGGCTCGACGAGGTCAGCGCGCTGCCCGCCGAATATCCCGGCTGGATGCTGGAGCGGCAAGGCGCCGGGCGCCGGCCGGCGCCGTTCGTGCCGAAGGCGTAAATTCCTTTCACTTTGAGCAGACAGGTCAGAGCCGCGCGCCCTTGGACACGCGGCTCTTTCCTTATTCAGAGACGAACGGTCTCCGCCAGAAAGTCGAGGAAAGCACGCACCCGCGCCGGCAGATGCTTGCCCTGGCCGACATAGACGGCATGCGTCGGCTCTTCGTCGCCGGGGTTGAACGCCTCCAGCAGTTGCACGAGCCGCCCGGCGGCCATATCGAGCTCGACATGCCAGCGCGCCAGCCTTGCGATGCCTGCTCCCGCCAACGTCGTCAGCCGCATCGCTTCGCCGTCGCTGACCGTCGAATTCCCGGCGATCGGAACCATGACTGACGCGCCTTTTGCATCGACGAATGGCAGGCCGTCTATATGCCGCACGAAGCCGAAGGCGAGCAGATTGTGGCTGGCCAAATCGGCCGGCGTTTGCGGCGTGCCGCGCGCTTCGAGATAGGCCGGTGCGGCGACCACCACCATCCGGCTCTGGCCGAGCTTGCGCGCCACCAGCCGTGACTCGCGCAGCGGGCCGGCGCGGATGGCGACATCGGCGCGCTCCTCCATCAGGTCGATGACGCTGTCGGTCAGCACCGCCTCGACCGAGATTTCCGGGTAGCGTTCGAGGAAGCGCGGCAACAGCGGCATCAGCCGGTGCTGGCCGAACGGTACATAGCAATTGACCCTCAGCCGGCCACGCGGCGCAGCGCCCGCAGCCGCTTCCCGTTCAGCCGCGTCGAGATCGGCGAGGATGCGCAGGCCGCTGTCGTGGAAGGCCGCGCCCTCCGGCGTCAGCTGCAGCTTGCGCGTCGAGCGGCTGATCAGCCGCGCGCCAAGCCGCGCCTCCAGCCTTGCGATCAGCTTGCTCACCGCTGACGGCGTCATGCGCAACGCCCGCGCCGCGGCGGAAAAACTGCCCGCCTGAACGACGCGGACGAACACCTCGATCTCGCCGGAGCGGTTGATGTCGGGTCTCGCCATTCGTGAATCTATTTCACAGAAAATATGCCTGATGCAAGGCTGGTTCACAGCTTGGCGGAACACGATCTTCCGGTCGATGCATGATCCCGAAAAGTGGGGAACCGGTTTTCGGAAAAGATCATGTTCCAACAAAAGGGGCGCGGGGGACTGCGTCCACTCAGATCAACCGGACCACCGCCATGCCTCTTGCTCTTTATGCCCTCACCGCCGGCGCCTTCGGCATCGGCGTCACCGAATTCGTCATCATGGGCCTGCTGCTCGACGTCAGCGCCGATCTCGGCGTTTCGATCTCGGCGGCGGGCCTGCTCATTTCCGGCTATGCGCTGGGCGTCGTCGGCGGCGCGCCGCTGCTCGGCGCACTGACCGGCCGCCTGCCGCGCAAGACCTTGCTGCTTGCGCTCATGGTGGTCTTCACCGTCGGCAACCTCGCCTGCGCGCTGGCGCCCGACTACTGGACGCTGATGGCGGCGCGTGTGCTGACCGCCTTCGCCCACGCCTCCTTCTTCGGCGTCGGTTCCGTCGTCGCCACCAGCCTGGTCGCCCCGAACAGGAAGGCCTCGGCGATCGCGCTGATGTTCACCGGCCTCACCGTCGCCAACATCCTCGGCGTCCCCTTCGGCACCTGGCTCGGCCAGGCCTATGGCTGGCGTTCGAGCTTCCTGGCCGTCACGCTGGTCGGCGTCGTCGCCTTTGCCGTGATCGCGTTGCTGGTGCCGCGCGACGAGCCGGCCGCCACGGACGAGGAGGAAAGCTCCGAAGGCACGCTCGCCGTGCTCGCCCGCCGGCCGGTGCTGCTCGGCCTGTTGACCACGGTGCTGAGCTGGGTCGGCGTCTTTGCCGCCTTCACCTATCTGGCGCCGATCCTCACCCGCGTCACCGGCTTTTCCGAAGCCTCGGTGTCCCCGATCCTGCTTGTCTTCGGCGGCGGACTGGTCGCGGGCAACCTGCTTGGCGGACGCCTTGCCGACCGGCACTTGGTGCCGACGGTCGTCGGAACGCTGGTCGCGCTGTCGGCGGTGCTGTTCGTCATGACCGCGGCGATCCATCAGCCGATCGCGGCGATCGTCGCCGTCGGCCTGCTCGGTGCTGCCGCCTTCGCCACCGTCGCGCCGCTGCAGATGTGGGTGCTGGAGAAGGCCGAGGGCGCCGGCCAGGGCCTGGCGTCCTCCTTCAACATTGCCGCCTTCAATCTCGGCAACGCCATCGGCGCCTGGCTTGGCGGCTTCGTCATCGACCACGGCCCCGGCCTCGGCGCCGTCCCCCTCGTTGCCGGCCTGGTGCCGCTCGCCGCGCTCGGCGTGGTGCTTCTGGCGCTGCGCCTCGAACGCGGCCGCGCGATCGGCAAGCCGGTCACGGCGCAGTGCTGAGCGCTGATTCCTTCATCCAATCAGGAGAAAAAACATGGACTATCGACCTCTCGGCGCCTCGGGCCTGAAAGTGCCCGCCCTTTCCTTCGGCGCCGGAACCTTCGGCGGCTCCGGCCCGCTCTTCAGCCATTGGGGCAACAGCGACGCCAAGGAGGCGCGCCGGCTGGTCGACATCTGCCTGGAGGCGGGCGTCAACCTCTTCGACACAGCCGATGTCTATTCCAACGGCGCTTCGGAGGAAGTGCTTGGCGAGGCGATCAAAGGCCGCCGCGACGCGGTGCTGGTCTCGACCAAGACGTCCCTGCCGATGGGCGACGGCCCGGCCGACTGGGGCTCGTCGCGCTCGCGCCTGATCCGCTCCGTCGACGCGGCGCTGAAGCGCCTCGGCACCGACTATATCGATCTCTTGCAGCTTCACGCTTTCGATGCCTCGACGCCGATCGAGGAGGTGCTGTCGGCGCTGGACGACCTCGTGCGCTCCGGCAAGCTGCGCTATGTCGGCGTCTCCAATTTCTCCGGCTGGCAGGTGATGAAGTCGCTCGGCCTGGCCGACAGGCGCGGCTACCCGCGCTATGTCGCACATCAGGTCTATTATTCGCTGGTCGGCCGCGACTATGAATGGGAGCTGATGCCGCTCGGCCTCGACCAGGGCGTCGGCGCGCTGGTGTGGAGCCCGCTCGGCTGGGGCCGGCTGACCGGCAAGATCCGCCGCGGACAGCCCTTGCCGGAAAAGAGCCGGCTGCACGACACCGCCGATTTCGGCCCGCCGGTCGAGGACGAGCAGCTTTTCAAGGTGGTCGATGCGCTGGAAGCGGTCGCCGCCGAGACCGGCAAGACCGTGCCGCAGGTCGCCATCAACTGGCTCCTCCAGCGGCCGACCGTATCGTCGGTGATCATCGGCGCCCGCAACGAGGAGCAGTTGCGGCAGAATCTCGGCGCCGTCGATTGGGCGCTGACGCCTGAGCAGATCAAGGCGCTCGATGAAGCGAGCGCCGTGACGGCGCCCTACCCGTACTTTCCCTATCGGCGTCAGGAAGGTTTCGCCCGGCTGAACCCGCCGGCGGTGTGAGTGTGTTGCGACCGTCCCTATCGGTGCGGTCGCGAACGTATGCGATTAGCCGCGGCTCCTGAACTTCGTCATCCACGGGCGAAGCAGCCGCGAAGCGGCGTCGCGACGACCCGAGGATGACGAAGTGATGGGCGTTTCCGCCAAACGTTCGACCTCCGGAGAGCCCTGCGACGGCTCAGTGCACCAGAAACTCCCCGTCCACCTTGCGCCACTCATTCGGCGCGATCAGCTTGTGATGCGTGTAGGTGACCGAATGCAGCGGGCCGTCGAGCCTGGTCTTCCAGAACTCGATGAAGCGGATCAGGACCGGGAACTTCGGCGCTATGTCGTAATCCTGCCAGACGAAGCTTTGCAGCAGGTGCGGGTGGTCCGGGTAGTGATAAAGGATCTTGGCCGTGGTCAGCCCGTATCCCCTGAGCATCAGGTCCATTTCGGAATTGTCGCGCATTGCGTTTCCTTGGTTGATTCTCCTTCCTCCCAACGCCGAATTGTGCGCACGGTTGCTTAACTGTCTATGGATTTTTTCGCCGTCCTTCAAAATTTTTCTCGTTAAAACAGGCAGTTAGCAGCCGCACAGCGAGACTGCTAATAGCGCGTAGGGTTGCCCCTGCGTCATCCCGCCGCGCGAATCCAACGTCTAATATTGCCGTCACGGCGGAACTGTTAATAATGCCCGCGAATTCGCGGCCGCTTCGCCGCGATACCGCCGGCGACCCAAGCCGGCGGAATGGTTCGGGAGGAAAGCTGAAAAATGTCCGATGTGCATGTCCACCGCGTCCAGCCGGCGTGGAAGAAGAACGCGTTGATCGACAACGATACTTATCTCAAATGGTATGCCGACAGCGTGAAGTCACCGGACAAGTTCTGGGGCAAGCACGGCAAGCGCATCGACTGGTTCAAGCCTTTCACCAAGGTCAAGAACACCTCCTTCAACGGCAAGGTCTCGATCAAGTGGTTCGAGGACGGGCTGACCAACGTCTCCTACAACTGCATCGACCGGCATCTGAAGAAGCGCGGCGACCAGACCGCGATCATCTGGGAAGGCGACAACCCTTACGACGACAAGAAGATCACCTACAACGAGCTCCACGCGCATGTCTGCCGGCTCGCCAATGTGATGAAGAAGCACGGCGTCAAGAAAGGCGACCGCGTCACCATCTACATGCCGATGATCCCGGAGGCCGCCTACGCGATGCTGGCCTGCACGCGCATCGGCGCCATCCATTCGATCGTCTTCGGCGGCTTTTCGCCGGATGCGCTGGCCGGTCGCATCGTCGATTGCGAATCGACCTTCGTCATCACCGCCGATGAAGGCCTGCGCGGCGGCAAGCCGATCCCGCTGAAGGACAACACCGACAAGGCCATCGACATCGCGGCCAGGCAGCATGTGATGGTCGACAAGGTCGTCGTGGTCCGCCGCACCGGCGGCAAGGTCGGCTGGGCGCCGGGCCGCGACGTCTGGTACCACGACGAGATCGCCACGGTGAAGGCCGACTGCAAGCCGGAGAAGATGAAAGCGGAAGACCCGCTTTTCATCCTCTACACCTCCGGCTCGACCGGCAAGCCGAAGGGCGTGCTGCACACCACGGCCGGCTATCTCGTCTATGCCTCGATGACGCACCAATATGTCTTCGACTACCATGACGGCGACATCTATTGGTGCACGGCCGATGTCGGCTGGGTCACCGGCCACAGCTACATCGTCTACGGGCCCTTGGCCAACGGCGCCACGACGCTGATGTTCGAGGGCGTGCCGAACTATCCCTCGCAGTCGCGCTTCTGGGACGTCATCGACAAGCACAAGGTCAACATCTTCTACACCGCGCCGACGGCGCTGCGCGCGCTTATGGGCGCCGGCGATGCCCACGTTACCAAGACGTCGCGAAAATCGCTGCGCGTTCTGGGCTCGGTCGGCGAACCGATCAATCCGGAAGCCTGGGAGTGGTATTACAACGTCGTCGGCAACGCCAAGGTGCCGATCGTCGACACCTGGTGGCAGACCGAGACCGGCGGCATCATGATCACGCCGCTGCCGGGCGCCACCGACCTCAAGGCCGGCTCCGCCACGCGGCCCTTCTTCGGCGTCCAGCCGGAGCTGGTCGACGGCGAAGGCAAGGTGCTGGACGGCGCCACCGACGGCAATCTCTGCATTACCGATTCCTGGCCGGGCCAGATGCGCACCGTCTATGGCGATCACGACCGCTTCGTGCAGACCTATTTCTCGACCTACAAGGGCAAGTACTTCACCGGCGACGGCTGCCGCCGCGACGCCGACGGCTATTACTGGATCACCGGCCGCGTCGACGACGTCATCAACGTCTCCGGCCACCGCATGGGAACGGCAGAGGTCGAATCGGCGCTGGTCAGCCACGACAAGGTCTCCGAGGCTGCCGTCGTCGGCTACCCGCATGACATCAAGGGCCAGGGCATCTACTGCTACGTGACGCTGATGGCCGGCGCCACGTCGAGCGAGGAGCTGCGCAAGGAACTCGTCGCGCATGTGCGCAAGGAGATCGGCGCCATCGCCACGCCCGACAAGATCCAGTTCGCGCCGGGCCTGCCCAAGACCCGCTCGGGCAAGATCATGCGCCGCATCCTGCGCAAGATCGCCGAGGATGATTTCGGCGCGCTCGGCGACACCTCGACGCTGGCCGATCCGGCCGTGGTCGACGACCTCGTCGCCAACCGGCAGAACAAGAAGGGCTGATGACCGGCGAGCTCGGCACCGTCAGCCAGCTCTGGCGCTATCCGGCGAGCTCGCTCGCCGGCGAGCGGCTGGATGTCATCTCCGTCGGGCTGAAGACCGTTGAGGGCGACCGGCTGTTCGGCCTGGTCGATGCCGACGGCGAGATCGCCAGGCCCGACCGCGAGGCGAGATGGCACAAGGTGCCGCTGATCCGCACCCGGTTGAGCGAGGCCCTGCCGAGCAAGGAATGGCGGCTCGACGTGGCCGTGCCCGGCGGCGACTGGCTGCCGGCGCCGATCCTCGAAGCGACCGCGCCATATCCGCCTTTCTCGGCTTCGACGCCGCGATCCGGCCGTTCGGCGCGCAGAACGCGACGCCCTTCTATGCCGGCCCGCCGACCGAGGCCCGCTACACCAAGGCGCCGATCCACCTGCTCACCACCGCCTCGCTCGCCAGGCTGAAGGCGCTGCATCCCGAGGGCACGCCAGATCCGCGCCGCTTCCGGCCCAACATCGTCGTCGACATGGACCCGGTCGAAGGCGCCTTTCCGGAGACGGAATGGATCGGCAGGAAACTCGCGGTCGGCGACCTCCTGCTCACCGTCTCCGAGCCTTGCCGCCGCTGCGGCTTCACCATCATCGCCCAGGACGGTTTCGACACCGATCCCGGCATCCTGCGCAACCTGGTGCGCCACAACGCCCACAATCTCGGCGTCTATTGCACCGTCGACCGGCCCGCGCGGATCGAAGTCGGCGTGCCGATGCGCTTGATGGATTGAAGCCGGCCGGACCTACCGATAAAGATCCGCCCGTGTCGGCGGCAGGCCGCTCGGGCCGCGGGCTCGCCTCGTGGCGACGGTCTGGAAAATCTGCGCCGAGGCGCGCTCGAAGGTGATCGAGCAACCGGTCAAATAGAGCAGCCAGAGCCGCGCCTTGGCCTCTCCCACCTCGGCGACGGCCTCGTCGAACCGCGCATGCAGGCGCTCCGCCCACAGCCTGCAGGTGCGGGCATAGTGCTCGCGCAGGTTCTCCACGTCGTAGACGAGGAATCCATGCGCCTCGAGATTGCCGAGCGTCATGCCGATCGTGTCGAGTTCGCCTCCGGGGAAGATGTATTTGATCAGCGCCTTGTATTCCGGCCCCTTGCGCAGCGTCTTCCTGATGTCGCCCTTGCTGCGCCTGGTGATGGCGTGGTGGAGATATATGCCGCCGGGCTTCAGCAAGCGGTGGACAGCCGAGAAGTAGGTGGCGTGGTTGGCGAGCCCCAGATGCTCGAACATGCCGATCGACGAGATCTTGTCGAATGTGCCCGACAGCTCGGCATAGGACTTTATCTCGATTGTGATGCGATCCTCCAGCCCCTCGGCGCGAATGCGCTCGCGAGCAAGGTCGGTCTGGGCTTGCGACAGCGAGACGCCGTGGCCGACGACGCCGTAATTCTTCGCCGCGTGAATGAGCATGGCGCCCCAGCCGCAACCGATGTCGAGCAGCCTTTCGCCCGGTTTTAGTCTCAGCTTGCGGCAGATGTGGTCGAGCTTGTCGACCTGCGCCTGGTCGATCCCGTTGGCGAAATCCTGGAAGTAGCCGCAGCTGTAGACCATGCGCTCGTCGAGGAAGAGCCGGTAGAAATCATTCGAAATGTCGTAGTGATGCCGGATAGCCTCCTTGTTCGAGCCGCTGACGAAAGGCTTGCGGCCGGAAAGATCGCTGCGCGCCGTCATCTGCTTGCGCGAAAACAACACCATTGGCAGGTCGCGCAGGATTGCCAGCTTGGGCAGGGATTTGAGCTTCGTCTTGAGCTTGCCTTGCGACGGCAGGGCATAGAGATCGAACAGCGTCCCTTCTTCGATATCGACCGTCTTGGAAATCCACATCTCGACCAGGGTCGAGAAGGTCGGCCGCCGGACCAGCTGCCAGACAATGTCCTGGTCGTTGATGGCGAGCACCGGACCGCCAGGAGGCCCGATCCGCTCGCCGGTCCATAGCCTGACCGCAAAACCCGGCTTCAGCGTTTCGACAACCTTGCGTACGATCCGCGCGGCTCTGTCGGCGGCGTCCATTCCACCTCCCGTTATATAGCCTCCGCCCCATTCCCAGGCCGCACTGTCGTCCACCGGCCTGTGGACCGCAATCCCGATCTGTTGCGCAAAAGCACCGCAAGAGCAGGTTTCCCGGCTCGAAGCATGGCCATTCCGTCACGTCATCTTGTCTTTCGTCGCGACACACCCCATCATCTGGGTGTGTTCAACGAACTGAAAGGAGGTGATCCGATGTCGAGTGATTTCGTTTCCTATAACGTGAGCTCAGCGGATTGCACTTCCGGGAAGCAGTCTTCCCGTTAAGGCGCGAGACGCGCGGCGGGTAGCCCGAAGGGGTTGCCGCCAGGAGCCGCGTCATGGACGGAAACACGGAAGGCCGCCGGCTTCGTCGAGAAGCGGCGGCCTTTTCCTTTTGCGCTAAAGCATGTCTCCCGAAAGTGGGAACCGGTTTCGGGATAAAGACATGCGTAAAATGGAGCGAATCTGAAAGATCGCCACGCGCTTTAGCGCTGCAGGTCAGCGGCTTGGCCGCTATCTGGTCACCGTCAGCTTGTCGATGTTGCGCACGATATCCTGAAACGCCTGGTCGAGCTCGGCGCCATTGGCCGCCTGGTAGAAATGCTTGGCATTGCCGGTATCCGGGCTGGCGCAGGATTGCAGCGTCGACTTGGCGTTCTTCTCGGTGAGCGCGAAGCCGATGGTGAAGATCTCGATGCCCTGGTCGCGCATCGCCGCGCAGAGTGTCGTCGCAGCGGTTCGTGTCTGAACCTTGCCGGCGCCGTTATAGACCTGATCCGGGCCGCTGGCGTCGAAATAGGACAGGTTGAATTCGCCATCGGTCATCAGGATTACATATTTGGCGACCTTCTTCGGATCCATCTTGGCCGGCCGTTGCGAGGCGTTCATGACGCTGCCCCAGTTTTCCGAGAGCAAGTACCAAGCCCACTGCACGCCGATATGGCCGGCGGTGCCGCCGGAAGCGACAAGGTCCTTGATGACATTGTTCAGCGTCGACTCATTCGCCGTCAGCGGCTGAACCGTGGCGACCGGACAGGCTGCCGTGTTGGTCTGCTTGGCGAAGGTCGACAAATAGAGGTCGCGGTTGACCATGCCGACATCCGGGCCCACATCCGAATACTGATAAGCGCCCTTGCGCTCGGTGGCGCAATTGTCCGGTCGCGTCGACGTGGAGACATATTTCGGGTCGCCATTGCCCGGCGCCTGCTTGCGGTCGCTGGCCTTGGTCTCGACAAAGACCGTGCTTGCGGCAAGCGATCCGGCATTGACCGAATTGGCGTAAGGGACGATCGCCACCCGCACCCGTGGCCGGGAGGCGTTCTGGCCGTCGAGGAACGAATCGACCGCGTTGCTAGCCGCTATCCTCAGGTCCTTGATCTTCTGGCCCGCCATGGAGCCGGTGACGTCGAGCATCATCGCCACCTCGACCGTCTTGTCCGAATAGAGCGCGGTGGTCGAGGACTTAACCCGTTGCATGTCGCCGATGCTGAAGACCGGGAAGTAGAGGCTGACATCGGTGTGCACATCCGCCCTTACCGTGTTGGCTGTCCTGTCGACGGTGAGCTTGTCGAGCACGACCTGATTGGCCTGCAGGATGCCGGCCGCGCTGTTGGCGTCGAGGAATGCCTGCACCGTCTTGTTGGCGTCGGCCTCGGTGATGACGCCGAGGGTGAGATCCCGGGCCGTCGAGGTCACAGCGGCGTCGACGACGCCCTGCAAGCTCGACCTCGCATTGTAGAGCTGCGAGATATTGACCGCGAATCCCACCCCCAGCGCGAGGACCGATGCGGCAGCCCCGAACAGTACCGCGAAATTGCCTTGGCGATTGCGGGCAAAGCCGTCCACCCCACGAACGACGCCTCTGAACTGCCGCATCCCTTCCGCCTCCACTGCTTGCGGCACCGTGCCGCTCGGCCGAGGCATTGCAGGATTTCGGCCAGACGCGGCCGGCAGCAGCGAGAAGACGCTTAACGGGAGGTTAATCCATTGTTTTTGCTGGCTTTCGGCAAATCCGAAGGTGAACGGAAAGTAAAGAAAAATGCGCTGGCCAAGCGACGTTCATGAAGCGCTTACCATGTGCCGGCGGCTGTCGCACCCGTTCCCGCTTCGGCACAAACAGGCTGTGCCGAAGCGGGTCAGCGGCAGCCATGAAACAGGTGCGGCGCAGGGCTGTTGAGATTCAGGCCAGGCCGGCATCACCTGAATGTCAAAAGAGCATCTGCGCGCTGACCGTCCGATCGACGCCATGATGCGGAGGATTGAAGCGGTTGCCTTCCTGCTCGTAGGTCCAGACCCTGAACAGGCTGAGTCGGTGCGGACCGAAACTGTGCAGCAGCGGCACGTCGGTGGCGTCGCGGCCGCGCGCGATGACGACGCGGCCGATGCGCGGCCGGTTGTGGCGCGGATCGAACGTGTACCATTTGCCGTCGAGGAAGACTTCCATCCAGGCCGAGAAGTCCATCGGCGCCGGATCGGCCGGCACGCCGATATCGCCGAGATAACCGTTCACGTAGCGCGCCGGAATGTTGATGCAGCGGCAAAGCGCGATCGCCAGATGCGCGAAATCGCGGCAGACGCCGACGCGCTCCTCATGCGCCTGGGCCGCCGTGCGCGTGGCGCGCGCATAGCCGTAGCCGAAGGAGAGCCGGCTGTTGACATAGTCGACGATTGCCTGGACGCGCGCCCAGCCGGGCGGCAGATGGCCGAAAAGCTGCCAGGCGATGTCGCTGAGGTGGTCGGTCTCGCAGTAGCGGCTGCCGAGCAGATAGACCAGCACATCGTCGGGCAATTCCGCCACCGGCGTTTCATGCGCCAGCGTATTGACTGCGTCGGTCTCGCCGCTGTCCTCGATCGCCGCGTCGTAGAGGATGCGGAAGCTTCCGGCGGGCGCCGTGAAGCGGCGGCAGATATTGCCGTGGCGGTCGCGATAGGTCCGGGTCGGAACCGAGGGCGAGGTCAGGACCCGCGTCTGCCGCTTGATGTCGGCATGCCGGTCAGGATGGATGTCGAGAAGCGAGATGATCGGCGTCACCGCCGCGCATTCGATGGCGATTTCATAGCCGAGCCGGATCAGCATCGCATCCCCCCTTGGTGATTTTGGAAAGACAGCCTGTTCAACGCCGCGAGCCGGAGCTGGTTCCAGTGCCCGAGTCGAAATGCCGGCGTCTCGCCTTCTCAGGCGGTGCTGCCCGGTCTAAAACTGTGTTCTGCGTTTCGCCCCTCCCCGAAAACGATTCTCCAGGACATCCGATGTTTGCAGGCTCAAAATTCGCCGCCTTCCTGTTCGACATGGACGGCACGGTGCTCAACTCGATCGCCGCCGCGGAACGGGTGTGGACGACATGGGCAAACCGGCATGGCCTCGATGTGGCGGCCTTCCTGCCCACGATCCATGGCAGGCGCGCGAGAGAGACGATCGCCGCGCTGAAGCTTCCGGGTGTCGATCCGCTGGCGGAGGCGGATTTGCTGCTCAAGGCCGAGGCGGACGATCTCGAAGGCATCGTCCCGATCTCCGGCGCCGTTGCGTTTTTGCAATCGCTGCCGCCGGAGCGCTGGGCGATCGTCACTTCGGCGCCGCGCGAACTGGCGCTGCTGCGCATCGAGGCGGCCGGCATTCCGGCTCCCGCCGTGATGGTGACCGCGGAAGACGTGACCCATGGCAAGCCGGCGCCGGACTGCTTCCTTCTGGCGGCAAGGCGTCTCGACGTCGAGGCGCGCGACTGCCTGGTCTTCGAGGACGCGCCGGCGGGCATCGCGGCAGGCGAGGCTTCCGGCGCATCGGTGATGGTGATCAGCGCCACGCATGTCCACCCGATGGTCACGCCGCACCCGGCAATCCGCTCCTATGACGAGATCGGCATTGCGACGGACGACAGTGGTTTCATCGTTCTGTCGCCCACCCAGGCGGCGGCCTAAGGATGTGTTGAGATTCAGGTCAGGCCGAGTCGAGAACGACGGATTCCGAGAACCGGCCTACGCCGGCCGTAGCCTTTCACAGAACGTAAACACGTATGAGGGCTTCGGCCGGCGAAGGCCGGAGCGGAGCGTACTTAAAGTACGTGAGCACCGGAAGCGCAGGAAGCCGCCATTCGCAGGCCGGCCTCACCTGAATGTCAGCACGTCCGGCTAGAAGTCGCTGGTCAGGCCCTTTACCTCCCAGTCGCCATAACGGCCGGGTTCCTTGCCGCCGCGGCCGCCGATCTCTTTCGGCAATTGCGCTTCCGCCGCTCGATACTTTTGACGACGGGCTTCGGCTTCTGCCAGCGCCCGCTGCGCTTCCGGCGTCAGCGCCTTTTGCGGCTTTTCGCCCGCGTCCGCGGCTTCGGTTTTGCCTGGCTCTTCGATCATGCGATAAGTCCTTGCCGATTGAAACGGGAGCGGCCGTTTCCCATCATATAGCCATGAAACCGAGAGGATCGACTCCTATTCGCCTCGACTACAGACGGATGAAACGATGAACACGCTTCGCACCGCCATGCTTCTTGCCGCGATGACGGCGCTGTTCATGGGCGTCGGCTATCTGATCGGCGGCTCGGGCGGCATGGTCATCGCGCTTCTGATCGCCGCCGGCACCAATCTGTTCAGCTATTGGAACGCCGACAAGATGGTGCTGTCGATGAACCGCGCCGTCGAGGTCGACGAGAAGAACGCGCCCGAATACTACACGATCGTCCAGGCGCTGGCCAAGCAGGCCGGCCTGCCGATGCCGAAGACCTATCTGATCGACAACCCGCAGCCCAACGCCTTCGCCACCGGCCGTAATCCCGAAAATGCCGCGGTGGCAGCGTCCACGGGCCTGCTCCAGCGCCTCTCCCATGAAGAGGTCGCGGCGGTGATGGCGCACGAGCTTGCGCATGTGCAGCATCGCGACACGCTGACCATGACGATCGTGGCAACGCTCGCCGGCGCCATCTCGATGCTCGGCAATTTCGCCTTCTTCCTCGGCGGCAGCCGGGAGAACAACAATCCGTTCGGCTTTGTTGGCGTGCTTGTGGCGATGATCGTTGCGCCCTTCGCCGCGATGATCGTGCAGATGGCGGTGAGCCGCACGCGCGAATACGAGGCCGACCGGCGCGGCGCCGAGATCTGCGGCAATCCGCTGTGGCTGGCCTCGGCGCTCAACAAGATCGCGCGCGGCGCCGAGCAGATCCCTAATGAGGATGCCGAGCGCAACCCGGCTATGGCGCATCTTTTCATCATCAACCCGCTTCATGGCGAGCGCATGGACAATCTGTTCTCGACCCATCCGAGCACCGAGAACCGCATCGCCGCCCTGCAGGACATGGCGCGCGCGATGGGTGGCGTATCGCCGGCCGCTCGACGCCAGGCTTCGCCGCCGCCCATCCAGCCCGACGAGCCATCGGCGGGGCCATGGGGTAAGCGGGCAGAACCGACCCCGGAGGCCAAGCCGGCGCCGCCGAAAGCCAATCCCTGGGGCCGCAACCCGACCGGACCGCGCAATGTCCGGTCGAAAGGCCCCTGGTCGTGACAGGAAAAGGCGATATCTCGCTGACGCAAATGCGTGATCTATGCGCTATCCACTGGAACCCTATCGGCATGCCGATGGCGAACCTGGTGAGATCGAGCGAACTACGATCCCGGCCGCTTCCAGAGGACGAATATGATACCTATCTGCTCCATGTCATCCGGCTCGTGAGAGATGGCGCCACGCCATCGCAAATTGTGGACTATCTGAGCACCGCGGAAAAAGAGTACATGGGGCTAACCTCTCCCCGAGGGAGCAAGGATATTTTCGTCAACGCCGTGTTCGAACTAGCCGAGCAAATACCCACGAAATGAAGCCCGTAAAAAGCCAGGCTTTCGAAGTAGCCGGCCTTGCCGCGCGCAAGGCGGCGGCGCGCCTGCTTGCCGCCGTCATCGATGCCCGCACGCCGCTCGACGGACTGACCGACAACGAGAACGGCCACCCGCAATACAAGGCGCTGGACGGGCGCGACCGCGCGCTGGTGCGGGCCATCCTGGTCACGGCGCTGCGCCATCGCATGACCATTGCCGGGCTGCTGTCGAAGCGGCTGGAAAAGCCGCTGCCGGCCAACGCCACGGCGCTCTCGCACATCCTCAATGTCGCCGCCGCGCAGATCCTGTTCCTCGACGTTCCTGACAGCGCCGCCGTTGACCTTGCCGTCACCCACGCCAAGTCCGATCCGCGCACAGTGCGTTTCTCCGGCCTCGTCAATGGCGTGCTGCGTTCGCTGGCGCGCGCCAAGGAGGCCGAGCTCGCCCCGGCGCTTGCCGCGACCAGCGAGGCGCCGCAATGGTTTTCCGAGCGGCTGACCGCCGCCTACGGAGCCGACAAGGCGCGCGCCATCCTTGCCGCGCATCGCCACGAGGCGCCGGTCGACTTCACCGTCAAGGCCGATCCGGCGCTCTGGGCCGAGCGCCTTGGCGGCATCGTGCTGGCCACCGGCACGGTGCGCGTCGAGAAGCTTTCCGCCAACGTCATCGACCTGCCCGGTTTCGCCGACGGCGCCTGGTGGGTGCAGGATGCCGCGGCAAGCCTGCCGGCGCGCCTGTTCGGCGACATCCGTGGACAGCGCGTCGCCGACCTGTGCGCCGCGCCCGGCGGCAAGACGGCGCAGCTTATCCTGGCCGGCGCTGAAGTCACCGCCGTCGACACCTCGAAGAACCGGCTGGCGCGGCTGAAGCAGAATCTCGAGCGCCTCGGCCTGACCGCCGATCTCGTCCAGACCGACCTCCTGGATTACCGGCCGGCGCAATTGTTCGACGCCGTCCTGCTCGACGCGCCCTGCTCCTCGACCGGCACGGTGCGCCGCCACCCCGACGTGCCCTGGACCAAGACCATGGCCGATGTCGAAAAGCTCGCCGACCTCCAGCGCCGGCTGCTTGCCCACGCCGTCGGCCTCGTCAGGCCCGGCGGCCGTATCGTCTTTTCTAACTGCTCGCTCGACCCGATCGAAGGCGAGGAGCTCTATCGCGATTTCCTCGCCGGGAACCCCGGCGTGGCCGCCGATCCGATCCGTCCCGGCGAATTTGCCGGTATAGACCCATTCCTGACGCCGCAGGGCACGCTGCGCACCACGCCCGCGGACCTGGCCATGGGATCACCGGGGTTATCGGGTCTCGACGGCTTCTTCGCCGCCAGGATGAAGCGGGCCGGATAAGTCGTTGTCGTATTGAACCTGCTGACTTTTTTAGGGACGGCCCGGCTGCGGCCGCGTGAATTGGTTCACTTCGGCGAAATCCGCCTTCGCATAAGTTCTTGAATCGCATAAGCTTGTGCTCGGGTTACGGGGACATCAGGAGGGCTATTGGCACTTGTTGCCGGCAGCACGACACGTCTATGGACGCTTGTCGCGAAGGAGTTCTGGCGCAAGACGCGCCGGCGTTTGCGCGCCGGCCCGGTCTATCGTTGGCGCTATTCCGGACGCACGCCCGAACGTGTCCTGATCGCCCCTCCGGATCTGCGGCTCGCCGATCCGCAGATCGCGCTGGAGATCTATTACGGCCGCTACCCGCTGTCCGGCCACCTGGTCGAGACCGGCGGCACATCGCCCTTCCAGCTCGACGTGCCCAATCGCGGCTGGCAGAAATCGCTGCATGGCTTCCGCTGGCTGCGCCACATGCGCGCCGCCGGCACTGAACTCGCCGCCGCCAACGCGAGAGCCCTGGTGACCGACTGGATCGCCATGCACGGCAACCAGATCTCAGGCATCGCCTGGGAGCCGGGAACGACGGCCAAGCGGGTGATCGCCTGGCTGCAGCATTCCTCGGTGGTCTTGCAAGGCGCCGAGTTCCCTTTCTATCGCGCCTTCCTGAAATCGCTTGCCGTGCAGATCCGCTATCTCCGCTCGATGGTGCGCGAGATGCCGGATGGCGAGGCCCGGCTGCGCGCCCGCATCGCGCTTGCCTTCGCCGCGCTGTCCTTGCCGGCGCCGGCCTCGGCGCTGCGAGCGGCGACACGCAACCTCGCCGAGGAGCTCGACCATCAGATCCTGCCCGATGGCGGCCATATCTCACGCAAGCCGATGGCGGTGCTGGAGCTGCTGGCCGACCTTCTGCCGCTGCGCCAGACCTATGCCAACCAGGCTGAGGCGCCGCCCGCGGCCCTGATCGGCGCCATCGACCGCATGTTGCCGGCGCTGCGCTTCTTTCGCCATCAGGACGGCAGCCTCGCCCGCTTCAACGGCATGGGCGCCACCATCCACGATCGCATCGCCACCATCATGCGTCATGACGACACGGCGGGCGCGCCGCTGCTGCATGCGCCGCATTCCGGCTACGAGCGCCTGTCGATGGGCGGCGTGACGGTGATCGCCGACACCGGCCTGCCGCCGCCGGTCGACGTCTCCAACGCCGCGCATGCCGGCTGCCTCGCCTTCGAGCTCTCCTCCGGGCGCCAGCACTTCATCGTCAATGCCGGCATCGACACCTACGGCGCCCCGGAATTCCGGCCGCTGGCGCGCGCCACCGCCGCGCATTCGACCGCCACCCTGAACGACACGTCGTCGGCGCGCTTCAGCCACTCGCTGCGCGTCAGCGACCTGCTGGGATCGCCGCTGATCGGCGGCCCGCAGCATGTGCCCTGCAAGCGCCTCGACCAGAAGGGCGTGCACGGCTTCGTCGCCCGCCACGACGGCTATGCCCAGCAATTCGGTTTCCTGCATGAGCGCGAGCTGAAGCTTGGCACAAACGGCAACGTGCTGGCCGGCCGCGACCGTTTCCTGCGCCCGGGCAATGCCGCGATCCGCAACAACGGCCGCGACTTCGTCACGGTGCGCTTCCACGTCCACCCCGACGTCAACCTGCTGCAGGACAACCACGACCGCCTGACGCTTGCCGCCGCGCAGGGCGACACCTGGGTCTTCACCTGCGCCGAAGTGGTGCCGGAGGTCGAGGAATCGATCTATTTCGCCGGACTGAGCGGCCCGCGCCGCAGCCGGCAGATCGTGCTCTCCTTCAAGGCCTCGGAGATTGCCGAGGTCCACTGGCAGCTGACCCGCACCGACATCGCCGGCTATCCCGAGAACAACTGAATTCCCGGCAAATCCGGCCGCGCGCCTGATCCCAAGACTCACTTGATTTCCGGGGCTCATATGCTAGGGCCGGCCAACGTCCCGTCCACCAGCTCTGAAAGGCCGCCCGCCCATGGCCGTGCCCACAAAAAACATTCCGGCGCCTGATCTCGTTCCGGTGCGCCGGGCGCTGCTTTCCGTCTTCGACAAGACCGGCCTGATCGATTTCGCCAAGGCGCTCGCCGCCGCCGGCGTCGAGCTGGTTTCGACGGGCGGCACGGCGAAGGCCATCGCCGAGGCGGGCCTGGCGGTCCGCGACGTTTCCGAGCTCACCGGCTTTCCCGAGATCATGGATGGGCGGGTCAAGACCTTGCATCCTTCGGTGCATGGCGCGCTGCTCGGCATCCGCGACGATGCCGAGCACGCCAAGGCCATGCGCGACCACCGCATCGAACCTATCGACCTCGTCGTCTCCAACCTCTACCCGTTCGAGGAAGTCCGCCGCTCCGGCGCCGGCTATGCCTCGATCGTCGAGAACATCGATATCGGCGGGCCGGCGATGATCCGCGCCTCGGCCAAGAACCACGCCTATGTCGCCATCGTCACCGACCCATCCGATTATGCGTCCGTCGTCAACGCGCTGGAGATGAATCTCGGCTCGCTGTCGCTCGACTTCCGCAAGATGCTGGCGGCCAAGGCCTTTGCCCGCACCGCCACCTATGACGCGGCGATCTCGGGCTGGTTCGCCGAGGCGCTGCAGATCGAGCACCCGACCTGGCGTGCCTTCGGCGGCCGGCTCGACCAGGTGATGCGCTATGGCGAGAACCCGCATCAGGGCGCCGGGTTCTACCTGTCGGGCAACAAGCGGCCGGGCGTCGCGACGGCAAGGCAATTGCAGGGCAAGCAGCTCTCCTACAACAACATCAACGACACCGACGCCGCCTTCGAGCTGGTCGGCGAGTTCGATCCCGCCCGCTCGGCGGCGATCGCCATCATCAAGCACGCCAACCCATGCGGCGTCGCCGAAGGCCCGTCGCTGAAGGCTGCCTACGCCAAGGCGCTGGCCTGCGACCCGGTCTCGGCCTTCGGCGGCATCGTCGCCATGAACCGCATCCTCGATGCCGAGGCGGCGGAGGAAATCGTCAAGACCTTCACCGAGGTGATCATCGCGCCCGACGCCACCGACGAGGCGGCCGCGATCGTCGCGGCGAAGAAGAATTTGCGCCTGCTGGTCACCGGCGGCCTACCCGACCCGCGCGCCGCCGGCACGACAGCGAAATCCGTCGCCGGCGGGCTGCTTGTCCAAAGCCGCGACAATGCCGTGGTCGACGACCTCGAGCTGAAGGTCGTGACGAAGCGCGCGCCGACGCCGGCTGAACTGGCCGATCTCAAATTCGCCTTCCGCGTCGCCAAGCACGTCAAGTCGAACGCCATCGTCTATGCGAAGGACGGAGCGACGGTCGGCATCGGCGCCGGTCAGATGAGCCGCGTCGATTCCTCGCGCATCGCCGCCCGCAAGGCGCTGGACGCGGCCGAAGCCGCCGGCCTCGCCGAGCCGCTGACCAAGGGCTCGGTCGTCGCCTCGGACGCCTTCTTCCCCTTCGCCGACGGCCTGCTCTCGGCAATCGAGGCCGGCGCCACCGCCGTCATCCAGCCCGGCGGCTCGATGCGCGACGAGGACGTCATCGCCGCCGCCGACGAGCACGGCATTGCCATGGTGTTCACCGGGGTAAGGCATTTCCGGCATTAGCACCCTTTTCCTTCTCCCCTTGTGGGAGAAGGTGGATCGGCGCGTAGCGCCGAGACGGATGAGGGGTGTTCCAGCGGAGTGAGACGTCGGAAAACTGAAAGATTCCAGGCGCTTACTTCTTCCGCGCAGCGAACCTTCCAACACCCCTCATCCGACCGAGCTTCGCTCGGCCACCTTCTCCCGCAAGGGGAGAAGGCGAGATCGCGCTACCGCTTGTCCGCCGGATAGGGCGTCCCCGCCAGGATCGCCATGCCGATGCCGAGGAAGAGGATGATCGCCGCCGTGCCGAGCCGGGGCGAATCGCTCATGGTGGTGATGGTCGCCACCATGAACGGTGCCAGGAAGCTGGTCGCCCGACCTGCCAGCGCATAGATGCCGAAATAGCGGCCGGACTCGGCGGCGGTCACGCTGCGCGCCATGTAGGAACGCGACGAGGCCTGCACCGGGCCGAAAGCGAGCCCGATCAGCAAGCCGTAGAGGATATAAGCTTTCTCCGCCGCGGTGCCGAACAGGCCGCCGGAATCGGCGGTGGAGAGCGGGATCAGGCCGAGCAGCGTGAAGCCCGGGCCGGTCGAGACGACGCCGATCGTGGCGACCGAAAGCATCACCAGCGCGATCATCACCACATGCTTCGAGCCGAGCGCGGTATCGAGCCGCGCCGCGATCCAGCAGCCGAAGATGGCGACGACGTTGAGGATGATGCCGAACAGGCCGATCTCGGTGATCGACCACTGGAACATGCCAGCCGCGAACGTGCCGCCAAGCGCCAGCAGCGCGTTGACGCCATCCTGATAGATCATGCGGGCCAGCAGGAAGCGCAGGATGCCGCTGCGCTGGCGCACCTCGGCAAGCGTCGACTTGAGTTCGGACAGGCCCTCGCGCACCGCCGGGCCGATCGGGATCCCTTTGATGGCGTCCGGCGTGAAGAAGAACATCGGCAGGATGAACAGGAAATACCAGCCGGCCGACATCGGCCCGGTGAAGCGCGCATCCTCGCCGAGCTTCGGGTCGAGCCCGAAGAGCGGGTCGAGCCCGATGAGCGTCTTGCCGGTTTCGAGATTGCCGGCCAGGAACAGCACCACGAAGATCAGCGCGATCATGCCGCCGAGATAGCCAAGACCCCAGGCCATGTTGGATATCCGGCCGATCTCGTCCTTCGGCACCAGCCGCGGCATCATGGAATCATTGAACACGGTTGAGAATTCGGCCGCCACCGAAGCCAGCGAGAACAACAGCACGACCAGGAAGAGGTTCGAGCCGGGCGCGGCGAACCACAAAAGCGTGAGGCTGACGATCTTGATCGTGGCGAAGAAGGCGATCCACGGCTTGCGCGGTCCGGTCTGGTCGGCGATCGAGCCGAGCACCGGCGACAGCACCGCGATGATCAGGCCCGCGGCGGCGATGCCGTAGCCCCAGGCCGCCTGTCCGGCGGTCGGATCGCTCGCCATGCGCGAGACGAAATAGGGCCCGAAGATGAAGGTGGTGACGACGGTGAAGAAAGGCTGCGCCGCCCAGTCGAAGAACATCCAGCCCCAGATGCCGCGCCCCGATGCCCGCTGCACTGTCTCTACTGCCGCCATGCTGATTCCCCTGGCATCGCTCGCGTCGGGCGCCATGTCTGCATGTTTTCAGGCAGCGATGCAAATGAACAAGCGCGGGTTCCTCGCCCCACGAAGTGGGGAGAGGTGGCTCGGCGAAGCCGAGACGGAGAGGGGAATGCGTCGGCCTATGACAGGTTGATCATCAAAGAAGGGCTCCGCTCTACGAAGCCCCTCTCCGCCTCGCAGCGCTCGGCACCTCTCCCCGCTCTGCAGGGCGAGGAACCAAGCCTGCCGAAGCTTCACATCCCCGTCAGGTCGCTCATCAGGCCCGACGCCACCGACAGCCGCGACACGGTGATGTCGCCGCCTTCGGTCAGCGCCTGCAGCCGCTCGCGGATGCGTGCGACGCGCTCGCCACCGGCCTCCAGCCAGGCCGCGACCGGATCCGCCGCCGTGCCGTGCGCGGTGAGCGCCGCCACCGCGATGCCGCGGCGCGCCACGCCGATCGTGTCGGTGGCGCGCGACAGCGCCAGCTGATCGTAATAGTCGGGCGGCATGATCGAGCGCGCCGCTTCCTCGACGCGCGGGATGCGGAAGGCGTCGCTGACGGCGAAGAAGGCCTTGGCAGCGCTGACGATGTCGGCATTGGCCGTGCGCGCGGTGAGCGCGACATCCGGGATCAGCTCGGCCACTTCGGTCAGAGCGAGCTGCCCGGCGAGCTTCTCCGGCGCGCCGCCCTTGAACAGGCCGTGGCGCCGATCCTCGACGCGCTCGCGCGAGAAGGCCGGCAGCAGCGAGGTAAGCTTCGGCTCCAGCGCCTTGCGGGCTTCCTGCAATTCGGCGATGCGCTGGCCAAGCGGCACGGAACCCGCTTCGTTTTTCAGGTACCAGCCGCTGGTCACGAAGATAAGCCGGCTGATCGCCTGGTAGAGATCGAGCTGGATCTGGCCGTCGATCTGGTTGTCGAGCGCGTCGATCTCCTTGTAGAGCGCCGGCAGCGCAAAGCCGTCGCGGACCACCGCGAAGGTGCGCACGACATCGGCCGCCGTGCGGCCGGTAGCTTCCTGCAGTCGGTTGACGAAGGACGGACCGCCGCGATTGACGAGGTCGTTGGCGACGACCCGCGCGATGATCTCGCGGCGCAGCCGGTGGTCGCGGATCTCGCCGGCGAACTTCTTCGCCATGCGTTCCGGGAAATAGCCCATCAGGTCGCGGTCGAAATGCTGCTCGTCCGGCACGTCGCTGGCGACGATGTCGGAGAACAGCACGATCTTGGCATAGGCGAGCAGCACGCCGAGCTCGGCCCTGGTCAGCGGCTCGCCGCGCGCCTCGCGTTCGGCAAGCACCGCCGGCGAAGGCAGCGTCTCGACCGCGCGGTCGAGCAGGCCGCGCGATTCCAGCGCCGTCATGAAACGCGCCTGGTGCGCGATGTCGGCAAGTCCGCGCTTGCGCGCCAGCGACAGCGCCAGCGTCTGCTGGTAGTTGTTGGAGAGCACCAGCGCGCCCACCTCGTCGGTCATCTCGGCGAGCAGCTTGTTGCGCGCAGGCCTGGTCAGCGAGCCTTTGCGCATGGCCGAGGCCAGCGCGATCTTGATGTTGACCTCGACGTCGGAGCAGTTGACGCCGCCCGAATTGTCGATGGCGTCCGAATTGCAGCGGCCGCCATTCAGGCCGAACTCGATGCGCGCCCGCTGCGTGACGCCGAGATTGGCGCCCTCGCCGATCACTTTCGCTCGAACATCGAGCGCGGTGACGCGTATTGCATCGTTGGCGCGGTCGCCGACATCCTGGTTGCTTTCGCCTGAGGCCCGCACATAAGTGCCGATGCCGCCGAACCACAAAAGGTCGACCGGCGCCTTGAGGATGGCGCTCATGATCTCGACCGGCGTTGCCGTGGTCTTGGACAAGCCGATGGCGGCAGCCGCCGCCTGCGGCAGCGTGATCGATTTCTGGTTGCGCGAGACGATGACGCCGCCTTGCGACAGCTTCGACTTGTCATAGTCCTGCCAGGACGAGCGCGGCAGCGCGAACATGCGCACCCGCTCGGCCATCGAGGCGGCCATGTCCGGATCGGGATCGATGAAGATGTCGCGATGGTCGAAGGCGGCGATCAGCCTGGTCTGCGGCGAGAGCAGCATGCCGTTGCCGAACACGTCGCCCGACATGTCGCCGACGCCGACCACGGTGAAGGGCGAGGTCTGGATGTCGCGGTTGATCTCGCGGAAATGCCGTTTCACCGCTTCCCAGGCGCCCTTGGCGGTGATGCCCATCTTCTTGTGGTCGTAGCCGGCCGAGCCGCCGCTGGCGAAGGCATCGTCCAGCCAGAAATGGTGCTTCTCGGAAATGGCGTTGGCGGTGTCGGAGAAGGTCGCCGTGCCCTTGTCGGCGGCGACGACGAAATACGGATCGTCAGGATCGCGCCGCACCACGCCGGCCGGCGGGATGACGCCGTCGACGCCGATATTGTCGGTGATCGAGAGCAGGCTGGAGACGAAGTTCTTGTAGGCCGAGGTGCCGGCCTCGAAGATGGCGTCTCGGCTGCCGCCAGCCGGCAGGCGCTTCGGGAAGAAGCCGCCCTTGGCGCCGACCGGCACGATGACCGCGTTCTTGACCTGCTGCGCCTTGACCAGTCCCAGCACCTCGGTGCGGTAGTCCTGGGCGCGGTCCGACCAGCGCAGGCCGCCGCGCGCCACCGGGCCGAAGCGCAGATGCACGCCCTCGACCTCCGAGCCATAGACGAAGATCTCGCGCCACGGCCGCGGCGCCGGCAGTCCCTCGACCGCCTGCGAATCCAGCTTGATCGCCAGCGACTGCCCCTTCGCTTTCGTATCGGCTACGAAATGATTGGTGCGCAGCGAGGCCTCGATGAGGTTGAGGTAGCGGCGGATGATGGTGTCGTCATCGATATTGGGCACCTCTTCCAGCGCGTCCTTGATCTTGGCCTTGAGGTGCTTGGCGGCGACCGCGCCGTCGCCTTCCGCCGACGGGCCGAGACGGGCGACGAACAGCGCGTGCAGGCCGCGCGCGATCTCCGGATAGCGGTTGAGGGCTGCGGCGATGAAATCCTGGCTCTGCGGGATGCCGGCCTGCTGCAAATAGCGGCCATAGGCGCGCAGGATGGCGATCTCGCCCGACCACAGGCCGGCGGTCTGGGCCAGGCCGTTATAGCCGTCATTGTCGACATCGCCGCGCCAGACCGACAGGAACGCGTCCTCGAACAGCGCGCCGCCATCGGTAAGCTCGATCGGCTTGCCGTAGCTGTTCTCCAGCTCCATGTCGTGGATAAACACCGTGCCGGCTGGATCGTTGCCGACCTCGAAGGTGCGCTCGCTGATGACGCGGAAGCCGATATTCTCCAGCACCGGCACGCGCCGCGACAGCGCCACCGGGCTGCCATGGTGATAGATCTTCAACGCCGCCTGCTCCGGCTTCTTGTCGGCATGGCGGTAATAGTCGATGGCGATCGGATTTTCGGCGCTGATCTTTGCGATGCGCCCGGCATCGGCCAGCGCCACGGCGGCCGAGAAGGTATCGCGATAGCTTTCGGGGAACCGCGCCGCGATCGCCTTCAGCGCCGGATCGCTGCCGGCCGCTTCCGCGGCTTCGGACAGTGCGTCCTCCCAGGTGCGCACGATGTCGCGGATCGCCGCTTCGATCGTCGACTGCTCGACCTTCGGCGTCTTGCCGCCGGAACGGCCGATGATGAAGTGCACGCGCGCCAGACCGCCTTCCGGGAAGGCCGGGTAATAGGCCGACAGCCGGCCCTCGAACACGGTCTTGAGATAGGCGCCGACCTTCTCGCGCACGACGCTGTCATAGCGGTCGCGCGGCACGAAGACGATGATGGAAACGAACCGATCGAACTGATCCACGCGCACCAGCGCCCTGATCCGCGGCCGCTCGACCAGCCCGAGAATGGCATGGGCGTGCTTTCTGAGGACCGGCACCGGAACCTGGAAGAGTTCGTCGCGCGGATAGCTTTCCAGCACGTTGATCAGGGCCTTGCCCGAATGGTCGTTCGGATTGAAGCCGGACTTGGCAATGATCGTTTCGGCCTTCGAGCGCAGATACGGTATCTTCATCACCGAGCGCGTGTAGGCGGTCGAGGTGAACAGACCGACGATGCGCAGTTCGCCCGCGAGCGCGCCTTTCGACGTGTAGGTCTTGATGCCGACATAGTCGAGATAGATGCGGCGGTGCACCAGGGACTTGGCGTTGGCCTTGGTGACGATCAGCGGCTCCGGTCCATGCAGGAAGGCGCGGATCTCCGGCGTCGTCGTCACCGCCTCGGTGCCACGCCTCAGCACCAGCACGTCGGGATCGGACAGGATGCCGAGGCCGGGCTTTTCGGCGCGCTCCAGCGAGCCGCTCTCCTCGCCGCCGACATATTTGAACTCGCGCATGCCGAGGAAGGTGAAATTGTCGTCGCGCAGCCATTCGAGGAAGGCGATCGCCTCGGCGACGCTCTTCTTGTCGAGCGGCACTGCCGAATAGCGGAATTCGGAAATCGCCTGGTCGAGGCGGGCGAGCATCCGCTTCCAGTCGACGACGGCGGCGCGGACCTGGGAAAGCACCTTGCGCAAACGCTCGGCAAGGCTCTTCGCCTGCTCGGCGTTCAGCCTTGGAATGTGGACATGGACGACGCTCAGCCTGTCGTCATCGTCCTTGCCGCCATCGCCAAGGACCTCGACGACGCCGGCCTTGCCGTGGCGCACGGTGACGATCGGATGGGTGACCAGCGTCGGCTCGCTGCTGGTTTCGGCGATCTCGCCGAGGATGGAATCGAACAGGAACGGCATGTTGTCGTTGACGACGGTGATGACCGTGACCGGCCGGCCGTCGCAGGCAACGCCCGAATCCGCCTCGACGGCAACGACGCTTTCGCCCTTCCTGTGGCTGGCGACCGCTTGGGCGGCGAGCTCGCCGGCGCGTTCGAGGTCGGCCACGTCATAGGCCGCGATGTCCTCGGCGGGCGCCCGTGCAAGCAGATAGTCGGCAAGCCTTGTGGGTTTCTCCTCCGCTTTCGCGGCGGCGGTGACTTTCTTCTTCGGCTTGGATTTCACGCTGGCCATGACGCTTATTCCCTCCCGTCGTATGCTTTTGCGACTATGGTAGCCAGATGAGCGCCGTTTGGCGACAAAGGTTTGACGACGCTTTAAAAAATTCGAACCGACGCCATCGTCCTCGCGAGGAGAGACCATATGACCGGCAAAATAATCGCGCTCGACCTTGTCCAGGCGGAGCTCAGCGACGCGACCAAGGCCTATTTCGCGAAATGCGAGGAGAAGCTCGGCCTCGTGCCCAATGTGCTCACCGCCTACGCCTTCGACGAAAAGAAGCTGCGCGCCTTTACCGATATGTACAACGATCTGATGCTGGGAGAGTCCGGCCTGTCGAAGCTGGAGCGCGAGATGATCGCCGTGGTCGTTTCCTCGATCAACCACTGCTTCTATTGCCTGACCGCGCATGGCGCGGCGGTGCGTCAGCTGTCGGGCGAGCCGGCGCTCGGCGAGATGATGGTGATGAATTTCCGCGCCGCCGATCTCTCGGACCGCCAGCGCGCGATGCTCGAATTCGCCGTCAAGCTGACCGAGGAGCCGGCCAGGATCGTCGAGGCCGACCGCGCCGCCTTGCGCCAGGCCGGCTTTTCAGACCGCGACATCTGGGACATCGCCTCGACCGCCGCCTTCTTCAACATGTCGAACCGGGTGGCAGCCGCGGTCGATATGCGGCCCAACCCCGAATACCACGCCATGGCAAGGTAGCCTCCGCGGGCCTTCTATTAGCAATATAGAATTTTTCATTGCCCATCCCGCCATTTGGTCCGATGATCAGGATTGCGGCGTAGCTGCATATCCATGATTGCGGCGTAGCTGCATATCAACGATCGCAGCGCAGCTGCGTATCGGATTGCAGCGCAGCTGCATATCGGATTGCAGCATGGCTGCACATCACGACTGCGGCGTGGCCGCATGCCGGTTCGACGCCGCCGACAAGGGAGGAGAACATGGCGAAATTTCTCTATGTCTATCACGGCTCCGGCAAGATGCCGACCGACGACGCCGAACGGAAAGCGGCTATGGACGCCTGGACCGGCTGGTACGGCAAGCTCGGTTCGGCCGTGGTCGACGGCGGTAATCCGGTCGGCATGTCGAAGACGGTGCTGCCGAGCGGCAAGATCGAGAACAATGGCGGCAGCAATCCGACCGCCGGCTACACCATCGTCGAAGCCAGGGACATCGACGACGCCGTCGCCAAGGCCAAGGAATGCCCGATCCTGATGGACCCCGCCTTCAGCGTCGAGATCGCGCCGATCATCGAGATGATGTGAGGCAAGAGGTCTCGGGCCGGGCCGCCCGCAGGCAGCCTCGCCTGAACATCAGCGCGTCTTTCTACCGGGCGGCGATTGCCGCGGCCGCACCCGCCATCGTGGTGGCGCTGACGCGGTTGGCGATCTTCATGGCGCGCTTGCTCTTCAAGAGCCGGCGCGCCTGCGAAGCGGCCAGCACCCAGGCGAGGTCGATGACGACCAGCACGATGGCCATGGTCAGCGTCAGCTCGACCCAGCCGACCATGCTGACCGAGGCAAGATCGATGATGGTGGGCAGCAGCGCCAGATAGAACATCATGATCTTCGGGTTGCCGAGCGTCACCGCCATGCCGGCGAAGAACAGTTTCAGGGCCGAGTCCTCGCGCGGCATCTCGCCTTCCTTCGCCTCGACCGGCGCCGTCCACATCTTGAACGCCAGATATGCGAGGTAGGCGACGCCAACCCATTTCACGGCGACGAAGGCGTAGTGGAAGGTCTGCGCCACGACGGCCAGTCCGAACACCGCCAGCGACAGCCAGATCGCCTCACCGATCCACATCGCCAGCAGGAACGGGAAGACGTCGCGGAACCCCTTCGAGATCACGCGCGCCACCAGAGCGGCGATCGACGGGCCAGGTGAGCCGGCCGCGACGAAGAGCGCGGCGGCGAAGATCAGCAGCGAGGCGAGATGCATGAGGGACCTCTTGGATTGGGATTGGCTGTCATACTAGCCAGCGGGAGCAACGTTGGCAAAGATGGGACAATCGCTGACGCCGGCGCCGCCCCTCATCTGGCTGCCGCCATCTTCTCCCCGTAAACGGGGCGAAGGGCGCTCTCGCCGATGATTTCGCCAATCACCCGCGTTGCCGCAGAAGTTTCCTTCCCCCTTCACGAGGAGAAGGTGCCCGAAGGGCGGATGAGGGGCAGCACAGCGCTCGTGAACCGGCGTCGGGACACCCTTGCCCCTTCGTCACCCAGCCGCTAAAAGACCCGAACATTTACCCATTTTCGAGCATCACTTTGCCTCAGTAACCGCCGGTCTCGCCAACTCCTCCGAATGCACCGCAGGCGCAGCTTTAGCGGCCCTGCATCATTTTCATGTGTTCTTCAGGCGGCGGTTCGAGACCGGTTTGGCATTGCTGAGCCGCCGGCCGAATCCCGAGCCGACGCCTAACCTTAAACACGCAGCCTTTCGCCACGCCGTGCCCGCACGAGCATGATCCCGAAAAGTGGTACCCGGTTTTCGGAAAAGATCATGCTCAACAAAAAAGGGCATCTCGGACATTGCCGGCCTGACGGACTTCCCGACGGGAAGGGCCTACCGGCATGTCTACCTTGCGTGTCCACTGGACGATCGCGCCTGCAATCGCGCCACGACCTCTCATCAACTGCAACCGCTGCCGCAGCGCCAGACCATATCGCTGCAGCGAAAAATTCCGCGTCAATGCCAACGGCAAGCGCATCGACGTCTGGCTGATCTACCGCTGTACCGCCTGCGACAACTCCTGGAATTTCGCCATCCTGGAGCGGCGAAACCGCCGCGACATCGAACCCGCGTTGCTTACGGCGCTCGAAAGCAACGATCCGGCGCTTGTCCGCCGCTACGCCTTCGATGGCGCGATGCTGCGCGACCGGGCTGGCCGGATCGAGGAATCTCCCGATGTCACGGTCCAAAAGGAGCTTCTGGACGGCGAGCCGGGACACGCGGCCGCGCTCGCGCTCGAACTTCGGCTCGAGGGCACGACGCCTTTGCGGCTGGACCGCCTGCTTGCCGGCGAGCTCGGCCTTTCGCGGTCAAGGTTGCAGAGCTGGGATGACGGGCGGTGGCTCTGTATTGAACCGGATGGTGCCAAAGCGTTGCGCAAGCCGGCGCGCAACGGCATGGCGGTTCGCATAGACCTGTCCGACGAGCCTGACCGCGCCGCCATCCTCGCGGCTGCGTGCGGCTGAAACATAAAAGGGAGGGAGCATTGCTCCCTCCCTCCAGACCGCTGACAAACCCCGTCGATTTTCGGCGGGGTTTTGTTTTGTGGATAGATTGCGCTCGGCAAATAGATGTCAGGAGGCTGCCGCGGCGGATTGGCCTCATGCGAGGCTTGGTTTGGGTTTTGGCCAGAGGCTGATTGCGATCT